>DXDR01000078.1 GCA_019115385.1 Candidatus Mediterraneibacter avicola
AAATGGGTAATACTATAAACAGATAAGTAATTCGACAGCCAAAAAGCAGAAGTTCCGACAAGACAATTATACATATCTGTTTCTTATCAAAGAAGAATTTTTCCCATAGACACAGAAAATTTTACGCCCTCCTTTGAGGATACAAGTATAGGAATATACTGGATGACAGCCGGGAAAGCGCATTTCTGATTCCGTTCCGGAATTGAAGAATAATTACAGAGCCTGAGCTACAGCTAAGGACTATCATTTTTTATACCGTAACGCTATAACTCAACTTTAACCTTATCACGGTTCTCATCAATTCGATCGGCCCGTGGGTAACGTTTGGAATTTCTTGGATAGTGTTACTGAATACACATTTTGAGGGTACGCTTACCTTCCCATGGTGGAATACCGCCAATTTTATGCTCCTTATACCGGTTACGGCATATATCACCCGCAAAATGTACCGACTGACAAACAGTCTTTGGGTAGGCGCTGCATTTAATTCGATGCTCATCATGTGGACATTGGCATCGCAAAGCGGCGGCAGCATTTACTATCTGGCACAGAATATCTTTACCACTATTTTTGCTTCATAAGCGGCCCATACATTATTGACTTAGAATCAGTAATTAAAAATACAATAGCAGATTGTTCCATCAAGAAGCCGTGGTAATTTGGACAAGATTTTGCCACGGCTTTAATATGTGCGTTTGGCGGCGCGCTGGAAACAGAGGGATAAATCTGACACTATACTATTTCGCTGTTTCCTCTGATATGAGGGTATTCTAATATTCGTTCAACGCATCATACTGTTCCTTTACGGTATTGATCTGTTTCTCTATTTCGGTATCGTCCTGGCTTACGCTTTCCGCAGCGAAAGGGAGGATGTTCAATCTGACTGCAACGGAGGACTGCAACGGAGAATACAAAAGCTGTATAATATTCCACAAAATTGTGCTATACTATGACTAAGATAGTAAGCAAGATAATAAGCAAGATAATAAGTATGATTTGCCGGGAGGATATAAAGTGACAGCTTATCAGCCGCCTTTCCACATTACAAATTCGATGTTAATGTATGTCTCTTCTATTTCAGAAAAAGTCGGGGAGATCAATATACTTCAAAATATGGAAGCAAAACCTCATCTGCGTAAAAACAACAGGATAAAATCTGTGCACGCATCTTTAAAAATCGAAGCAAATTCTCTGTCTCTCGGACAGGTCAGGGACGTAATTGAGGGGCATTTGGTTCTGGGAGAGCAAAAAGAAATCCAGGAAGTGAAAAATGCTTACGCGGCTTATCAAGAATTAGAAAAGGTTGATCCCTACAGTCTGAAAGACCTGAAAAGACTTCATGGAATAATGACCAGATATACGGTAGAAGAATCCGGGAGTTTCAGAAAAGGTGAAGAAGGCGTTTTCAATGGAGATCAGTGCATCTTCATGGCGCCTCCGGCCAGAATGGTTCCAGGGTTGATGACAGACCTTTTTGACTGGATGGAGCGGGAGCAGAAAACGGTTCATCCGCTGATTTTATCTTCCGTATTTCATTATGAGTTTGTTTTTATCCATCCCTTTGCCGATGGAAATGGCCGAATGGCGAGATTGTGGCATACAGCGATTCTTTCAAAATGGAAACCGGTTTTTGTGTATATTCCTATTGAAAGTCAGATTGAGAAATTTCAGGACGACTATTACAAGGCCATTGCAGACTGCCATAAAGCGGGAAATTCAGATGCGTTTATCGAGTTTATGCTAAAGCAGATTGATGATATTCTGGAGGAAATTTCGGGACAGCCTGCTGAAGAAGGCGAACCGCTGACGGAATATGTTAAAAAAATGCTTGCAGTAATGGAGTTTGGCGTTCCATATACATCAAGAGCAATCATGGATAAACTGGGACTGAAGTCAAAGGAAACTTTCCGAAAGAATTATCTGGGACCTGCAATGGCATTGAAAATGGTGGAAATGACGATCCCAGACAAACCAAGAAGCAGAAATCAGAGATATATCAGGAGATAAGCTGCTCATTTATCAGGTCCACTTTTAGTGATAACAAGAAAATCGTTAAGTTGTGAAACCGGCGAATGTGTGAACAGTAACAGCCAGCAGGAAGGTGTCCTTTTTATGGGACACCTTTTGTCATATCCTGTATTCAGACAAAACAACCGCACAAAAAGGAGGATATGAAAATGGCAAAGATATATTTCACACTTACAGGGACAAAACACTATTTCGGTTCCCGGTTTCTCGAGCCGGGGATGAAACTTGGACTGGAAAAGGAACCGGACAATGTATATGACAGAGAAGCCATCCTTGTTAAATTTGAAGGACTTGGAAAGATCGGTTATGTGGCCAACAGCCCCTATACAGTACTCGGCGACAGCATGAGCGCCGGCCGGCTGTACGATAAGATCGGGGACCGGGCAGCGGGGAAGGTCATCATTGTAACGCCTCAGGGAGTTTTATGTAAATTATGTAAGAAAAGTCTGCTGAAAAGTAATGAGACAGATGAGAGCGCACATCCGCTTCCAGATCTGTCGCCGGAAAATGGCGCGTCCGGTTATTCCGAAGTATGCGAAGAATTAAAGTCGGGTGAAAACGCAGAAGAATAAGCTTACGCAGTATACGATAATCCGTCCGCCTGTGCTATACTGAGAGTATAGTATCGGGAGGCAGAACATTATGGCGAAAGGAACCAACCAGAAATTTAAACTTTACAGTCTGGCTCAGATCATGCTGGAAAATACAGATGACGAACATTATCTTACCATGCCGGAGATTATAGCCGCGCTTGAGCGGCAGGGAATTACCGCAGCCCGTAAAAGCGTTTATGAAGACCTGAGAGATCTGGAGCATCTCGGGATCGAGGTGGAAGGAGAGTCTGCGGGAAAGAGTTATCATTATCATGTTGTAAACCGGCCCTTTGAACTGCCGGAGCTGAAGCTTCTGGTGGATGCCATCCAGGCGTCCAAATTTATTACCGAGAGAAAAACGAACGCTTTGATCAGGAAGCTGGAGAAACTGGTCAGCAGATATGAAGCCACAAAACTGCAGCGCCAGGTATATGTGTCAGGAAGAATCAAGACCATGAACGAGAGCATCTACTACACGGTAGACGCAATCCACAATGCGATTTCGGAAAACAGAAAGATAAAATTCCAGTATTATCAGTGGAACGTGAAAAAGGAGATGGAACTCCGCCATGGCGGCGTGTATTATCATATCAGTCCATGGGGGCTTTCATGGGACGACGAAAATTATTATCTGGTAGGATATGATTCGGATGCCGCTATGATCAAACATTACCGTGTTGACAAGATGCTCCATATCCGCCTGTCGGACGAAGCCAGGGAGGGAAAGGAACATTTCCGGAAACTGGATATGGCCGATTATGCAAAGAAAAGCTTCGGCATGTTCGGCGGAGAAGATCAGCAGGTGAAGCTTTTGATGGAAAACCGTCTGGCAGGAGTTATCATTGACCGGTTTGGAAAAGATGTGATGCTTATTCCGGCAGACGAGGGACATTTTACAGTCAATGTAAATGTCCGCGTCAGCAGTCAGTTTTTGGGATGGATATTTTCACTTGGAGAGGGCGCAAAGATTATCGGGCCGGACGGAGTAGTGGAGCAGATGAGAGGAGAGGCAGAGCGGCTGATCCGGCAATACAGAGCAGAAGAGCGGGAAAGTTATATATAAAAATGGAAAGAAAAATCATCATATCAAGAGTGGTGATGGGATAGATATCGGATCTGTTCTTTTTTTCTTCTGTTCATAGCGATGAATCCGCCACAATTCATCAAAACGAAATCATTCCCGCTGTTGTTGATAGAGTAGACAAAACCGGAGGAAAAAACAAGTGCTAATATTGCCGTCTGCCCGTAAACATGGTATAGTGTTAATAAGTATTGTGATTTTTTCACAAAAAAATTATAAGGAAAGTAATAGGAGTGGTAAAAATGTATCAGGAAGAGTATAAGCGCTGGATGGAAGCCGATCTGGAAGACCCAGATCTGAAACCGGAATTGTCAAGAATTGAGGGAAATGATGAAGAAATCAAAGAACGTTTTGCGGTTGCGCTGAAGTTCGGCACGGCTGGTTTGAGAGGGGTGCTCGGCGCTGGGACAAACCGTATGAATATTTATGTTGTGCGTCAGGCTACGCAGGGACTTGCAAACTGGGTAAAGACACAGGGCGGCACCCAGACAGTAGCCATCAGTTACGACAGCCGCATCAAAAGCGATGTATTTGCCAAAAATGCAGCAGGAGTTCTGGCGGCAAACGGCATCAAAGTAAGAATTTATGACGCACTGATGCCTGTACCGGCGCTTTCATTTGCAACACGCTACTATAACTGCAATGCAGGAATTATGGTGACTGCTTCCCACAATCCTGCGAAATACAACGGATATAAGGCTTATGGGCCGGACGGATGCCAGATGACAGACGATGCAGCGGCTATTGTATACGACGAGATCCTGAAGACAGATATCCTGACAGGCGCAAAATACATGTCATTTGCAGAAGGCGTTGAGGAAGGGCTGATCCGTTTTGTGGGCGACGACTGTAAAAAAGCTCTCTATGACGCGATCGAGTCAAGACAGGTCCGCCCGGGCCTCTGTAAAACAGCAGGCCTGAAGCTGGTGTACAGCCCGTTGAACGGTTCCGGGCTCGTACCTGTAACTCAGGTGTTAAAAGACATTGGTATTACAGATATTACTATTGTTCCTGATCAGGAGTATCCGAACGGCTATTTTACAACGTGCAGTTATCCGAACCCTGAGATTTTTGAGGCACTGGAACAGGGACTTAATCTGGCAAAAGAGACAGGCGCAGATCTGATGCTTGCAACAGATCCGGATGCAGATCGTGTCGGTATTGCCATGAAGTGCCCGGACGGTTCTTATGAACTGGTGAGCGGAAATGAAGTGGGCGTTCTGCTTCTCGACTATATCTGTGCAGGCCGCATTGAGAAAGGCACAATGCCGGAGAATGCTGTTGCGGTAAAATCCATTGTATCCACACCGCTGGCTGACGCCATTGCAGAGCACTATGGGGTAGAGCTTCGCAGCGTTCTGACAGGATTCAAGTGGATCGGCGATCAGATCGCGCAGCTGGAAGAAGCAGGAGAAGTAGACCGCTTTATCTTCGGCTTTGAAGAGAGTTACGGATATCTGGCAGGTCCGTATGTACGTGACAAAGATGCAGTTATCGGTTCCATGCTGATCTGTGAGATGGCGGCATACTATAGAAGCATCGGCAGCTCACTGAAACAGAGAATGGAAGAAATCTATGCGCAGTACGGCCGTTACCTCAATAAAGTTGACAGCTTCGAATTCCCGGGCTTGAGCGGAATGGACAAGATGGCAGGAATCATGCAGGGCCTTCGTGAGAACCCGCTGACAGAGGTTGCCGGATACAAAGTCGTAAGCGTAACTGACTATACGAAACCGGAGGAGACAGGCCTTCCGTCGGCAAATGTACTGATCTACAAACTGGAGAACAATGAGACTGTTATCGTTCGTCCTTCCGGAACAGAGCCGAAGATTAAGATTTATTACACAACACTGGGCAAAGATCTGGCAGAGGCACAGGCTGAGAAAGATAAACTGGCAGAGGCGCTGAAGCCGATCATGGCGTAAGGGCAGGCAGTTCTACAATAGTTTGGAAGAAAACAGCAAGAACAGAAAAATGGAAAAAGCGGCAGCAGGATAGAGAAGAGTCCTGCTGCTGTTTTGTTTCCTGGCCCAGATAATCTCTGACAGGGGAGAACCGTTTGATCATTAAAAAATTTTCAATTAATATTTCAGCAACAAAACAGAAACGCTTCTTCAACACTGCAGAAACAAAGCGCCGGTATCCACTAAAGCAAAACAGCGTTGAGTACGGGGTGAGACATGGGGAAATGGAATCCTCTGAAATGGAAAGGGATAGAACAAAAGCTGGAATCCAATGAGTTTGCATGGCGTATAGTTTATAACGACAGATATCGGATTTTTGTGTCTGCGGTCTGCGGCCAGATTTTTGAAGGCGGATATGCAGTAGTTGAAGTTACGGATACCGGGTGCGGCATGAGCCGGGAGAGCATCCGCCATATTTTCGACAAGTTCTATTAGGGAGATACCTCACATTCTAAAGAGGGGAATGGACTGGGGACTGCATTTGTTCTGAAAAATACGAAAAGCAGAGGAAGGAGAGGCACATGAATACAGAGATTAAGATGGTGGCAGTGGACGTTGACAGAAAACTCGTTAGTTCACTTCGCATAAAGCATGACAAGCTCACAGGTCGATATGCCCGATGAAATTGTAGTAGATATTGAAGTCCCGTTCCTCGTGGCCGTCCACCATACGCTTTTCGCCGACCTCGATTTTCTGGATGAGCCGCACCAGCGTAGGACGGTCAAGCTCTTCCAGATTGTAATAATCCTGCACCATGTCCAGCCATGCGTCCACAGACTGCTCATTCTCCCGGCTGGCGGCAAACTGCTCTGTCAGCTCCCGGCGGCGCTCCTGCTTGGCCTTGCGCTCGGCCTCATAGCCGTTGAGAAGCTGGACGCAGAGGTTTTCCGGGATTTTGCCCAGCACCTTGTCCTCATAGGCGGACTGCACCAGCCGGTCAAGCTCCGGCAGCCGTCGGTCGATGGCGCTCAATTCTGCTTGGAGCGTTTTCGTTTTCTCGCGGCCAGCGGACTCCTTCTGCGCCAGAAGTTTTTCCCGAATCTCAGCCCGGCCAAACTGCGCCCACATCGACTTGCTGCGGATGTCCAGCAGCACCACATGAGCCAATGCTTTCTGGTTGATGTAATGGGAAGAACAGGCGTCTTTGCCGCCCGAAGCGTACCGGTTGCAGACATACGCCTTGTACTCCGGCTCCTTGCCGCTGGTTTTCTTCCGGTAATCCCGCATATACCGCATGGAGGCCCCGCAGTCCATGCACCGCAGCAGACCGGCAAACAGAGAAACGCTGCCGCTCTTGCCGCTGCGCCCTCTGGACGGGTGGTTGTCCATCCGCTGCACCGCGTCCCACACATCCTGAGAAATCAGCGGCTCGTGGGTGTTCTCCACCCGAATCCATTCGCTCTCCGGTTTGCTGACCTGCTTGTGGTTCTTGTAGGAGACCGTGCCCGTCTTGTTCTGTACCATGTGGCCGAGATAAACCTCGTTGCGGAGGATGGTTTTCACCGTCACATCGTTCCAGCACTCCGTCTCGCCCCGGCGGTTCTCCCGCCCCTCCGCCATGTAGTAAAAGGTTCTGGGCGAGGGGACTTTTTCGGCGTTCAGTTGCAGGGCGATTTTGCGGAAGCCGTACCCCTGCAACCGCAGATCGAAGATGCGCCGCACCACCGGGGCCGTCACCGGGTCGATCTCCAAAATGTGCTTGTCCGCCGCGCTCTTTCGGTAGCCGAGGGGCGCATAGCAGCCCACATATTTCCCGGCCTTGAAGGTGGACAGCTTCACCGCCTTGATCTTGTTGCTGGTGTCCCGCGCATAGAGGTTATTCATGACATTTTTCAGAATGACCAGCATTTCATTGTTCTTGCGGATGGTGTCCACCCCATCGTTGAGGGCAATGAACCGGCATCCGAGGGACGGGAAAATGAAGTCGGTATATTTGCCCGCTTCGATGTAATCACGGCCGAGCCTACTGAGGTCTTTGGTCAGGACCAAATTGATTTTCCGGTCCGTCGCGTCCTGCACCAGCCGGTTAAACCCCGGACGGTCGAAAGTCGTACCGGAGACCCCGTCGTCACAGTAGTAGTCGTAGAGCGTCCAGCCCTGTTCCAGCACATACCGGGCGAGCATTTCCTTTTGATTTTCGATTGATACAGACTCACCGGCGCGTTCATCGTCCCGGCTCAGTCTGGCATAGATTCCAACACTGTACTGTTCCTGCATTTTCTTCTTTAACCTCCCGAAATGCAGTGTGTATCACAATCAGAAATCCTGATTGTATTATACCACTGCGCTGCTGTTGATTCCACTGGGCAAAGTGCCGGGATTCACTGTGCCCTTTCCAGCTTTTCCATCGTGAGGGCATCCAGCACATCACCCATCAGCAAATCCCCGGTAAAGAAGCTGCGGACATGGTAGACAGTGCCGTCCTCCATATAGAAATCTACCTGGTCTGGAATCCGTAATTTCTTGGGTTCTTTCGGGCAGATATTATCCATGCGGCTGTATTGATTTTTCATATTCCAATTTCCTCCGTATTTGTCGTGTGTGGCACAGCAGCCCGCCGCAGTCAAGGAACCGGCTTCGCCTCGCTGCGCGTCCTTGACAGCGGCGTTCTGCCGTGCAGATAAGCAACCAAGGCGGCAAAGCCGCCCTTTGCAAAGGGCTTTGACTGGTTATGATTCTGTTTACATG
>DXDR01000079.1 GCA_019115385.1 Candidatus Mediterraneibacter avicola
CTCTATGGTTCTCTGCGGGGTTCTTGAATATATGACTTCTCTGATCATGGAAATTTTGTCCGGAGGAATGAAATGGTGGGATTACAGTGGATATTTTCTGAATCTAAACGGCAGGATCTGCGCGGAGGGACTTCTGGTGTTCGGTATCGGAGGACTGGCGATTACCTATGCCATCGCGCCGATGGCAGACAACCTTGTGAGCAGAGTTGACGAGAAGCGCCTGAAAGCCGTCTGCATCGCTCTTATGGCTGTCTTTTTCGTGGATGTGGTCTACTCCCAGATCCATCCGAATGCGGGGACAGGTGTGACGGATATCAATGCATCTTTCTCGTCGCCACATCCTGAAATCGAAAAAAATCAGGATGATGTCTTGACTGCGTGTATTCAAACTGAATTCCGTTGACATCAAAGGTCTGGCTTGTGATGACAGCCATACAGTTGTAGCCTTTTAAGTCGATATATTTTTCATCCACCTGGGTGACATGTTCGACGGTAAGAGTCCGCTTGCTAGTGGAAATGGTAAGCCCCAGTGTCCCTTCCAGATATTCATAAACTGACTGGGAGGCAATTTCCGGGGTGAGCCCGGGAGCAGCTTCTTTTAGAAAATAATTGTGATCCAGGATCAGAGGGATTCCGTTCAGAAAGCGGAGCCTCTGGATATAATAGAGCAGGGTTCCTTTTTGGAATCCTGTTTTTTTTTCAATCTTTTCATCAGCGGTGATCTCAGCAAACTGAAGGACCTGCGTAGAACCTTCGCGCCTGTTGCGGACGGAGGATTCCTTGAAGGACTCGATCCCTCCTACGGTAAACGCTGCCTGTTCTACCGGCCGGAAGATATTCCGCACTCCCTTGCCGTGCATGGGCTGTACATAGCCGTCCGCCGTCAGCTCGGAGATCGCCCGGCGCACTGTATTGCGGGAGCAGTCATATTCCAGGACAAGCGTATTTTCCGATGGAAGCATCTCCTGATAAGAATAGACTTCTGTTTCGATCTTTTCTTTGAGGTCTTGGTAGATATGAGTATATTTTGCTTTCGGCATAACGATTTCCCCTTGTTTAAACATCTTATTTTATTATAAGTCCAACAGCAATAAAATCAAGTGAAATGTTTGAAATTTTGTTGGATTTGTAGTATTATTAATACAAATCAAATAAAGCCAGACACGATACAAGAAGTGCATTTATGCAATCTGATACGAAACGGAGTGGCCGCCTTCTGTATCGTTTTTTTACGCATACGGAAGGTATGCGTTTTTTTATTTTAAGGAGGTAATTCCAATGGAACAAAAATCTAACGCTTTTCTGGAAAAAGAAAAGATCGGGAAATTGATGCGGAAATATTCTATCCCGTGCATTATTTCTCTGCTGGTTGGAGCTCTCTACAATATTGTGGACCAGATTTTTATTGCAAATGCCAGTTACCTGGGATCTTATGGAAATGCGGCAAATACAGTTGTATTCCCGCTGACAGTGGTGGCGCTCGCCATCGCGGTCATGATCGGCGACGGCTGCTGTGCGTTTGTCAGCATCAGCCTGGGAGCGGGGAAAAAAGAGGACGCGCACAAAAGTATCGGCAGTTCCATACTGCTCTGTATTATCAGCAGCGTGATGCTGACAGCAATCTATCTGATCTTTATGGAGCCGATCCTGGCTTTCTTTGGAGGGAAAGTCAATCCAGAGACGTATGCCTGTGCAAAAGAGTATTTCTTCTGGATCACCCTGGGCGTTCCGTTCTACATGTTCGGGCAGGCGATGAATCCGATTATCCGGTCTGATGGCAGCCCGAAATTTGCCATGTTTGCGACCCTGGCGGGCGCCATCACAAATGTGATACTTGATCCGATATTTATTTTCCCTATGAAAATGGGCATGATGGGAGCGGCTGTTGCAACGGTTATCGGACAAATGCTTACGGCAGCGCTTTCTGTCTGGTACCTGTTCCACATGAAGGCAGTAAAGCTGGAAAGAGGAAGTTTTGGTCTGTGGGGCGGTCTGATCAGGAGGTTTCTGGCGCTTGGCATCACCAGCTTCCTGTCACAGATCTCCCTGGTCATCTCCATGGCTGCTGTCCAGAATATGTGTACGAAATATGGCGCCATGGATAAAATATTCGGGCAGCCCGACTATGCGCAGATCCCGCTTGCCGTGCTGGGGATCGTCATGAAGTTCTTCCAGATCGCGATCTCGGCCGCTGTTGGAATAGCAGCCGGCTGTATTCCTGTTGTGGGCTATAATGTGGGCGCCGGAAGAAAGAACAGGGCGAAAACGCTTTTCACGTATCTGCTCATCGCAGAGGCGGCCGTGGGAGCTATTGCTCTTCTGATCGCAGAGATATTTCCGGGTCAGCTTATCGGTGTTTTCGGCGCGGCGAACGAAAGCGGGTATTATACAGAGTTTGCAGTGAAGAGCTTCCGTATTTATCTGTGTATGATGATTCTTGCCACAGTGAACAAAGGGACATTTATATACCTGCAGGCGCTGGGAAAAGCAGTCCAGTCTACCCTGATTTCTCTGACCCGTGAGATCATCTTCGGAGTGTTCCTTCCGATCATCCTCCCGGTATTCTTCGGGCTGGACGGAGTGCTGTATTCGTTCCCCGCGGCTGACATACTGACGTTTATTTTCGCAGCGTTTATTATCCGCAGGACGTATAAAGAGCTTGGAACGGGCAAAGATGTCCCGCGGCAAAAGGCTGCGGCGGTATAATAAAAGGAGGTGTTCAGAAATGACAAACAGAATCATTACGATCAGCCGGTCCATGGGTTTGATAAGTGCGTGGAGATCTTTGCGGATCTGTATTGAAAATGAATAAAATAGATGTATGACGGCATAACTTATTCTGTAGGCTGTACTGATGGGGAATCCTGCTATGCGGGATTCCTTTTTACTGCTATGAAGAAGGTCCTGTTCCGCGGGAACTGTCAGATCCAAATTTGTTTGAAATTAAGCAAAATTCAGATTGACATGTTTAAACAAGTGTGCTATATTCAAGTTGTTCAAACAAGTCAGTGATTGTGGAGGCTTGGACCAGGGAATAATAGGATTACAAAGAAAGGAAAGGAAGAGAAGCGATGGGAAAGTATGAAAATGACGTAAAACGTCTGCTGGAACTCGTCGGCGG
>DXDR01000080.1 GCA_019115385.1 Candidatus Mediterraneibacter avicola
GATATTCTTATTATTGGGGAAGATGAAAATGTGGTCCGCATTTACATGGTCGATAGCGGTCAGCATATCATCCGTACTCGGATTCATAGTCTGTCCGCCCTGGATGATATAGTCCACGCCCAGTTCCCGGAATATCTCATTCATCCCCTCGCCGATCGAAACAGCGATAAAGCCAACCGGTTTTCTGGCTTCTTTTTTCTTCTTAAGTTCAGCTGCCTGGGCCTGCTGTTCCGCTACCTTCTCCGCATCACGGATCAGTTTCTCCTGGTGCTCCTCGCGCATATTGTCAATCTTCATCCTGGAGAGCTGGCCGTATGTGAGAGCTTTCTGGATAGCAAGTCCCGGGTCGTTTGTGTGGACATGGATCTTCACGATATCGTCGTCCGCAACGCAGACAATAGAATCGCCGATGGACTCCAGGTACGCCTTGAACTCGGTCTCGTCCGTTTCCGAGAAAGGCTTGTCTGTCATAATGATAAATTCCGTACAGTAGCCGAACTTGATATCTGTCTCTGCCTGCTGGGACGGTTTCACCATTTTTGTTCCCGCACTGGCGTCAATAGCCGTGTAGTCGATCTCCTTGCCGGAGAATGCGTCGTATGCCCCGTGAAGGATCTCAATAAGCCCCTGTCCGCCGGAATCCACGACTCCGGCTTCTTTCAGTACGGGAAGCATATCCGGGGTCTGAGCCAGCACATCTTCTGCGTGGCGGATGATCTCTGGAATGAACACCTCCAGATCTTCCGTAGTCTCTGCAAGTTCGCCCGCTTTCTGAGAGATGCCTTTTGCAACGGTGAGGATCGTTCCCTCCTTCGGCTTCATAACTGCTTTGTATGCTGTCGCCGTCGCTCTCTCGCAGGCTTTTGCGAGAACAGGCACATCAATTTCCTTATAATCGCGGATTTCTTTTGTAAATCCTCTTAAAAGCTGTGAAAGGATCACTCCTGAATTTCCTCTGGCGCCGCGCAGGGAACCGGAGGAGATGGCTTTTGCAGTAGAAAGCATATCCGGATTTTCAATGGCCTTTACTTCTTTCGCCGCCGACATGATCGTCAGAGTCATATTTGTACCGGTATCCCCGTCCGGTACGGGAAATACATTTAATTCATTGATGTATTCTTTTTTTGCTTCCAGATTTGCCGCGCCGGCAAGAAACATTTTCTGAAGCATCTCTGTATTTATCGTTTTAACAGCCACGATAAAATCCTCCTTAATCTATCACTCTCACACCTTCAACGAAGATGTTGATTTTCTCTACCGACATTCCGGTGAACTCCTCAACCTTGTATTTCACGTTGCTCATCAGATTATCGGATACAGAGAGGATGTTCACTCCGTAAGAGACGATCACGTGAAAATTGAGGATAATGGTATTATCATCTGAAAGTTCGACCTGTATTCCATGTGTCAGGCTTTCCCTTTTCAGAAGACGAACCAGCCCGTCCTTCATATTGACTGCAGCCATACCGACGATTCCAAAACACTCCACTGCCACGGAACCCGCGTATTTGGCGATCACTTCTGGATTGACTGTGATGATTCCAAGATCTGTGCTCATACTTCCTTTCATCATATATTACCTCCAGTTCTTATATGGATTTTTACCATAAATAACATGATTATTATACTATCACTTCATAAATTTTACAATACAGATTCGTTTTTTTTAAAAAATACTTGCAATAGGAAAATGTTTCTGATAAAATGTCATTGTTATGAGTCTATACGACCAGTTCAGATTGTTAGGAGGTGCAGTCATGGCAAAATGTGCTATTTGTGAAAAGGGAGCTCACTTTGGTAACAATGTAAGCCACTCTCATAGAAAAACACCGAAAATGTGGAAATCAAATGTAAAATCCGTCAGAGTAAAAACAGAAGGCGGATCAAAGAAAATGTATGTATGTACATCATGCCTGAAGTCAGGACGCGTTGAAAGAGCATAGTTTCCGCATAATATAAGCAGGCAAAACCCGTATCTGCATTTTGTCAGATACGGGTTTTCTTTTTGAAAAACTCTGCCGACACATCAGATTCCCTGGCTTGTTGGCTTATTCAGCAGCAGAACAGCCGATATCCAAGCACGAGAAACACAAGCAGCAGGATAACGCCCCATACGAGGTTTGGGAGCAGCATCATAATAAACATCCCGATCGCTATCCAGAACAGCGCAAAACCGCATACCTTTTTCATTGTCTTCGCTCCCGTACGCCCCGTTGGTATATCCTATGCCGGCATCCGTCTTTTTATTCCCTTCACTTACACTTCGTCATCAGAATCTAAAATGTCCATCACATCTTCTTCGGTCATCTTTTCTTCTTTTCCGGAAGTAAATCTGTCCACCACATCAGGAACCATGTCAAGAATCTTTGTGATCGTATCCTGATTCTTAATATTGACCAGCTTCGTCCGGCCGTTCTGGATCACAATAACAGCGCTGGGAGACATTTTTCCGCCGATGCCGCCGATTCCCTTTTCCTTCTTTTCACCGCTAAACGCGCCTGCCCCGATTCCAAAAGAGACATCTACCAGAGGAAGGATGATCGTTCCGTTGATGTGGATTGCTTCCCCCACCACTGTTTTTGACGAAATCACACCGTCCATTCCCCGGAAAAGTGACTCTACTGTTGCCTTAAAATTGCCGTTTGCTTCAGACATGCTTTCTTCCTCCTATTATCTGTTAATTTTGTCCGCTGCAGCGCTTCTATAATTTGAAGCTTTTGATGTGCTCATATGTCTTTTTTACATCTTTGTTAAAATACAGATTCCACGCCGGGACAAGAAAATACAGCAGGCGGATCTTCCCCTCTGCCAAAAGCCGTCCTTTAAGGATTTTATGTTCAAAATCCGGCCGGATATCTGTATATTCCCCGATCAGAGGATAAATCATACTGACTGCGGCGAGAACATAGCCTGTATGCGCCGGGTCATCAAATCCAAACTCCACTGATCCCTCTATTTTTTTCGGCCGCAGAGACCGAAGCAGCCTTTTCACTTCCGTCAGCACAGTAAAAAAAGCGTTTCTGTGTATCTCATCGGTCAGAAAATTCTGTACGTTTTCTTTTTTCTCTGCCAACGATTTTATATTAACATATATTTTGTGGAATGTATATTTTATCTTTTCACAAAATGCAGCGGCTTTTTCTGCTATCCCTTCTTCCGCCTTTTCTTCTTTTTCCTTTTCTTCACTCTTTTCCTTCTGGGATTTCGAGTTATCTTCCGGGATTTTTTGCCCTGCCTTCTTCTTCGTGCCGGAAGGGTCTGGCTTTTCGTCGGGCCGGTTTTTATCCGTCTTCTTTTTCCGCGCTTCCTTTTCGGCTTTTTTTTCTCTTTTCTCTGTTTTCTCTTCCGTCACTCTGCTCTCCATCTCATCCTCAGAGCTGTCAAATCTTTTCCAGGCGATCCGAAATTTCCAGACAAGAGTTTCATTTTCATAGGCGGCCTCCCCGGAGATCAGGCGGGCAAGCCAGTGAAACCGTATCCGACATTTAAGAGATTTCACCTTCCCGCCGCAGGAAACTGCAGCTCTGTATCGGACAGGCAGAAGGATCACTGCAGCCAGCAGCACAATGACAGCCGCAGCCACAACAAGAAGCACAATACCAAGTATCTTCAATATTAAAAAAATTATATGTAGCATCCGCTTTACCGCCCTGTTTTTTCAAATTCTTCCTGCCGTCCGAGGATAAAACGGCGGAGATCAGCCGTACCGGTCTCTCGGTACACTTTATCAGCAAGTTGTTCGACAAGAAAAAGAGCCTCGTCATAGCCATCTGCAAGTCCGGTCACAAAAATCTCACTATTGTCAAATACATGCTGCCGGAGAAGGATTGAAGAAAAAATCTCAAGCTGGTTCTGTTCCCCCTGGGCCAGAGCTACAAGGTAGACAGAGGGATGCAGCTTTTTTCTGCAGAGCAGCTTCATTATTTTTGTTTTTTTCTTCTGCCAGCCCTGGCTGACATACAGATCGCAGTAAAATTTTACACGCATATATTCCTCTCCGCCTGTCAGTTATAATAAGAATCCAGTATCTCTCCTGCCAGAGAGACTGCCTTTCCGCTGGCACTTCCGTCCGATCCCTCTGTGATCACAGTGATGACCAGTTCCGGGTTATCTACATTTGTAAAACCGATAAACCAGGAATGTGTTTTATCCGCATCAGACATGCTGTACTCTGCTGTGCCTGTTTTTCCGGCAACTGTATAGGACTTGCCGCTGAGCACAGACGCTGTCCCTTCTTCTACAACCGCAGTCATATATTCTTTGAGCTGAGCCGCCTCTTCCGACGTCATCAGTCTCCGGTAACTTTTCGGTACATTTTTGCGCACTTCACTTCCTGTATAATTTGTAACGCTGTCCACCAGATACGGTTCCATCAGAGTTCCCCCGTTGGCGATCGCCTGCGTGATCAGCGCCATGTGATACGGACTTACCATCGTATTCCCCTGCCCCATGGCCGTCATCATAATCTCAGCAGAACTGGAATCTTCCTGAAGCGCAAATGAACTTTTGCTGTAATCCAGTGTTCCCGGAAGCGCGCTGTTAAACAGAAGATCCTCTGCCGTATCCCGGTATCCTCCGATATCCAGGGAAAGTCCGATGTTTGAAAACGACGCATTGCAGGAATTTGCAAGTGAGCTTTCCAGATCTTCATGCCCATGCACGTTGCCGTTAATGCAGCGGATCGTCGTATTGTCTACGGTTATTTTCCCGGAACAGTCATAAGTATAGTCCGCATAATTGTTGTTCTGACGCATGAAAGCCAGGGTCGTCACAACTTTAAAAGTAGAGCCCGGAGCATAGGAGCCGTTCGTTGCCCTGTTCAGGAGCGGGCTGTTCTCTTCATCCGTGTTCAGAGTTTCCCAGTCCGTTCGGATGCGGTTCGGATCAAATCCCGGCTTTGAGACCATTGCCAGGATCTTCCCGGTATCTGCTTCCATGACGATGGCCGCCCCTTTGTTGTCTCCCAATGCGTCATACGCGGCCTGCTGGAGATCCGCGTCAAGTGTCGTGACTACTGTATCCCCCATATTTTTCTCACCGCTGAACTCATTCTGCAGCTTTTCAACAAAAAATGCATTTGAGGTAAGGAGTTCAAAATTTTCCGCAGACTCAAGGCCGGTCTTTCCAAGCTCAGGGTCACTGTAGCCGATAACATGGGCAAACGCAGCGCCGTACGGGTAACTTCTCGTCTCTGTCCCATCCTCCGCGACTTCTGTCTCAGCCAGCACATTTCCGTTTCTGTCAACAATATCTCCCCTCACGACCGTCTCTGCGAACAGATCCTGCCGCTTGTTGTAAGGGCTGTTTACAAATGTTCCCGCTCTGGCTATCATAAAATATACGATATATATCATAAGCGCAATAAAGAGGATCACAAAAAAATAGGTAACTCTTGCAAACTCTTTATTTCGAACGCGTTCTCTGTTTCTGCCGCGGCCTCTGTCTCGGGACTTCTTCGAATTTCGGTCCGGTTTTCGCCGTCTTTCGCGCGGTACTTCTTCCCAGTTCATTTCTCAGCTCCCTTTCTTTTTTTCTCTCTATTTTTTCTTCTTCATCTTCCCTCAGAATATACAGCCCCTGGATAATGCCGAACATGATCATCGTACTCAGCATCGAACTGCCGCCGTAGCTGACGAAAGGAAGCGTCATTCCGGTGGATGGTATAAACTTCGTCACGCCCCCGATCTGCAGGAACACCTGGAAGATATAGCAGGTTCCAAGACCCAGGGCTACAAGTTTATAAAACTGATCGCGCAGCTCCATAGCTATATTGAGGAACATCACATAACAACTCACACAGATCAGGACAAGACAGAGTGCATAGATCACTCCCATTTCCTCTGTGATCGCAGAAAAGATAAAGTCTGTCTCCGATACAGGTATCATATCCGGCTGCCCTTTAAAGAGGCCGGTTCCAAACCATCCTCCGGTCCCTATGGCGAACAGAGACTGGGCAACCTGAAATCCGCTCCCGCTGTAAGTTGCTATCGGGTCCTGCCATGCTTCCACCCGGACCTGGATATGTGAGAAAAGATAATATCCGGCCACAGCAGCCAGACACCCTGCCGCAATGCCGGCCAGAACATACAGCGGCTGTCTTGTAGCCACATAGAGCATGACAAGATATACTACAAAAAAGATCAGAGCGGCTCCCAGATCAGTGGAGACGACCAGGATCAGCACATGGGCCGCTGCAATGGCCGTAGTAACGACGATATTTTTGAATTCCGTCGATTTCTTAAGGCTTGCTGCGACAAAAAATACAAAAAGTATTTTTACAAACTCTGACGGCTGGATGTTCACTCCAAACAGACTGAACCCCAGCTTCGCCCCTCCGGATGTGGTGGCGAAAACAGCGACGATCAGGAGGGCGGCTCCGCCCACCGCAGCGTATATATAAGTCCATTTTTCAAGAAACGTCAGTTTCCTTATAAGGACAGGCACGATCAGGCCGAATATGACGCCCAGTATAACAAACGCAAGCTGTTTTATGGCGCTTCCGTATGCCGTATCATTGTCGTAGGACAGCCGGGTTATCATGATCATTCCCGCCGTGATCAGCATACACATATTGTTGACGACCAGTCGCGATACATTCGGATAGATCAGGTTGTACAGAAGAATGACCGCCAGGAGGACGGCAAAAAGCGCTGCCCAGATAAAAAGGATCCTCATGTCTTCTGTTGCCAGGAACATTACCGCAAAAGCCACAGCCTGGAGCACAAACATCAGAACATTCTGGCGGATCAGAACCCGGTTCTCTTCATCCTCGTAGCTGCGTGTAAAAATAGAAAAACAGGAAAACGTATACGCGGCCATAAGTATGATTATAATGTATTTTGATAGTTGTATTGTTATGTTTACCACTTTCTCACCTGCTTTATTTTATTCCTTTTTTAAAGTGCCCCTGCGTATATTCAAAAGCAATCCTTCCAGAACTGCTTTTTTCGTCCATCTGTTCAAATAGCGACAAGATTTCCGGTATCTCTTTTCCCGTCTCCGTAGAGAACTGGATACGGAGCGCTTTCGGGGCAAGGCTTCGCAGCTGCGCTTCCTGGTTGCCAAGATAGACAGGGCATGTATCATATATGATGCTGTAACAAGAATCACAGTAGTTTTTTACAGGATAACGGTTTTGAAACCGGTCCTCGATACAGATGATCCCGCTGCGTCTCCTGCATCTGGAAGCCGCGGCAGAGATACACTGAGCCGATACCATGACCGGAAGCCGTCCATATACGATAAGTTCCGCAGAATCAAGCCCCAGTCCGGCCAATTCCTCTGCGCACAGTTCGACAGGAGCTGTAAAATCGGTAATTCCATATGTGGACCAGAACTGTTTTGCGCAGCGGTTGAACACATATAGATTATGGTCCAGAATTATATTTTTGTCAAATCCACACTGCCGCAGCATCCAGACCTCTTCATAATTGCGGACTAAAACGCCGTCCTGGGGAAAAGCTGCAAAATCTTTTTGCATTCCTTCAAATCGTTCCCTTTCTTTTTTCCGGAATATGCGCGGCATAGCCGGATAGACCTGACAGCCCACGGAGCGGATTTTTTTCAGGATCTCCGCTGTTTTCTTATCCGAGTAAAAGTTTCCGTCCATATGGCATTCTGCATATACACGTCTGATCCGGCTGCCCGGATGGCATGCAAGATATTCACTGATCTGCACGAGCTGTTCCAACGTTTCCGCAAGCACAGTAAGCGCCGGGACGCCAAAGGGATTTCCATTGCCGGAGAGTTCCTGTTTTTCCGCGTCTGTGCAGCGGGACTCATCCTTATTTTTATTCAGAACAGATCGGTTTTCCTTTCCATCCGCGCGGTAAAAGGCTGAGATCAGTTTCTGCCGCAGCCCGTCCAGGGCGGTTCTTCTCATCTGGTTCAGTTCCTGTACGGGAAGGAACACGTCACCGTCCATACAGATTTCCAGAGTGCGGAAGCAAAAATCAGTCCCGCCGGTCTTTGCAAGTCTTTTTTTCACCTGTTCTGCATCAAGAGGGCGGTTTTCCGCTTTTTGTACATTGCAGGACGAATGCGCGGAAAAAGAACATCCTCTGCAGCTTACCTCCAGCACTGCAGGCTGCGAGCAGGCGAGGATCAGTCTTCCTTCCACACCGGCCTGCAGGTTTCCCTCAAGATATTTCTGCCGGAGAGACTGGATCAGGCTTTCATTTCGTATCCGCGGCAGTATGGCCCCCGGTTCTGCAGCCGCGCCTTTTTGGAGCAGAAAAGATATCGTATCGCCCTTTTTTATTCTGCAGCCCGCAGTATAGTTATTTTTTTTGCCTTTTCCGGTTTCGATCACATCTCCCGGATTTATGTCTGTGAGCGCTGTCCCTTCTATTTTCCTTCCACGGCAGCGATCCACTTTCAGCGCCGGCACGCCCGCATGGTTTGGCCTGTCAGGGCTGAGCATGCCGGAGCCGTTATGCTGTCTGTAATATCCTGTGTGAGAGCCTCCTCTATTATACAGATCCATGAGCATTTCCCGGTCTTCGACAGCCACCCGGAATCCCTCCCGGCCCTTTTCCAGATAAAGATCCGTATATCTGCGGTACACCGAAGTGACAGCCGCCACATATTCCGGTTTCTTCATCCTTCCTTCAATCTTAAAAGAATCAATCCCCGCATCGACAAGATCCGGGATCAGTTCCAACGCGCACATATCTTTCAGACTCATATAATACTTCTGTCTCCCGCTTACCGTCCACGGAAGCCTGCAGGGCTGAGCGCACTGTCCCCGGTTTCCGCTGCGCCCTCCGATCATACTGCTCAGCAGGCACTGTCCGGAATAACAGTAGCATAAGGCTCCGTGCACAAAGCATTCGATTTCCATATTCGTGTTCTGCCGGATCTGCCGGATCTCATCAAGCGACAGTTCTCTCGCCGGAACCACCCGTTTTACTCCTGCCTCCTCCAGAAAAGAAGCGCCCGGGTAGCCTGTAACGGTCATCTGCGTGCTGGCATGAATTTCAAGTCCGGGAAAGCGCTCCCGTATATATTGCAGCACTCCCGCATCCTGGACGATCACAGCATCCAGTCCCCTTTCGTAGAGCGGCCGAAGATAGCCGTCCAGTTCTTCTGTCTCCCGGTCCTTGAGAAGCGTGTTGACCGTAAGATACAGACGTTTCCCGAAAAGATGGGCTTCCTCTATCGCCTGGATCAGTTCATCCCCGGAGAAATTATCCGCATAGGCTCTGGCTCCGAATCTGGACCCTCCGGCATAAACAGCGTCCGCTCCTGCGGCTATGGCAGCCCGAAAGCAGTCGTATGAACCTGCCGGCGCCAGAATTTCAACTGAACCGCTGATCATAGTTTTCTCCTTCCTGTTTTTAACAGACATCCCTTCTGTAAAACTCCCATAACATGAAACAGGCTGTCGTTCTGACAGCCCTTCTGCATTTACCTTCTCCGGTTTTTCATCTCGGTCTCCAGTTTGACGATCTGCATCTGGAGATCATTGTTTTCTTCCTTCATCTTCGCCAGCTCTTTTTCTACGTTTTCAAGCTTGATCTGTGCGGAGATCAGTTCGTGTTTCAGATCGTACATTTCTTTGTCTTTCAGCTCGATATCGCTCTCAAGTGAATCTCCCTGCTTTTTTGCCTTGAAATAATCGTCCGCAATATTCAATGCAAGGAGTACATTTCTCGTATCAGCGCTCTGTTTTCTGTAACCCTCGCTGTTTGCACATTCCGTTATCTTGTGATTCAGATAGGAAGATACTTTCTGCAGGTACTCCTCTCCTTCAAACCCGCTTAAGGTATAAACCTTTCCCCCTATTAATACTTCTGTAAAATGTTTTGCCGAACTCATAGCATCCTCCTCGCGTTTCTTATCTGCTATTATAAACTATTTGGAAGTAAAACCCAACAGTTTTTTCATGAAAACAAAGCCTTCCGGCCTGCAAAAAGAATATTTGCAGCATATCCGGGGCCGCAGGCATCCGCCGCTCACGCATCCCAATGAGGAGACGGGATCCCCAGATGGCGGTACGCCAGCTCTGTGACCACTCTTCCCCGGGGCGTGCGCTGGATAAAGCCGTTTTTGAGAAGATAGGGCTCATACACATCCTCCAGCGTTCCCGCGTCCTCCGAGACAGCTGCGGCCAGGGTATCAAGCCCCACAGGACCTCCCTGGAATTTTTCGATCATAGTGACCAGAATTCCCCGGTCGATGTGATCGAGGCCATATTTATCCACGTCCAGAAGATCCAGGGCATAATTCGCCACTTCTTTTGTGATGGTCCCGTCATACTTGACCTGTGCAAAATCCCGGACCCGCTTCAGCAGACGGTTTGCAAGACGCGGTGTACCGCGGGAACGTCTCGCCAGCTCCAGAGCGCCTTCCTCCTCGATCTCAACATCCAGAACTCCTGCGGAGCGCAGTATAATGGTTTTAAGTTCATCATCGGTATAAAACTCAAGACGGTTTACCACCCCAAAGCGATCCCGAAGGGGCGCTGTGAGCATACCCGCCCGGGTGGTCGCGCCGACCAGCGTAAATTTGGGCAGATTCAGCCGGATAGATCTGGCTCCGGCCCCTTTTCCGATCATAATATCAATCGCATAATCCTCCATGGCGGGATAGAGGACCTCTTCTACCTGTCGGTTCAGCCGGTGAATCTCATCTACGAAAAGCACGTCGTTTTCCTGAAGACTGTTCAGGATCGCAGCCATCTCGCCCGGCTTTTCTATGGCAGGACCTGATGTAACCTTCATATTCACTCCCATCTCGTTGGCAATGATCCCGGCCAGAGTCGTCTTACCCAGACCGGGAGGCCCATAAAAAAGCACATGATCCAGAGGCTCTCCGCGTTCCTTTGCAGCCCGGATATAGATTTCAAGCGTCTGCTTGGTCTTTTCCTGTCCGATATATTCACTGAGGTAAAGCGGCCTCAGTTCCCCCTCTATCTTAACATCTTCCTCCAGATTTTCTGTTGTAATGATTCTTCTTCCCATAGTTTTCCTCTGTCCTGCTCTGCAGCGGAGCGATAAATTGCCGGCTGTGCGGCACTGCTGAAAGTATTAAAAAAGATATTTCAGGGCTTCTTTGAGCAGATTTTCCACAGTTTCACACTCCGGTGAAGCCTTCTTGACCGCCTTCATACTCTCTGTACTTCCATATCCCAATGCAACAAGCGCCTGGACCGCTTCCGCCTGAATGCCTTCTTCGCCATGGCCGTCTGCGTTCGCTCCCGTACTGTCTCCCTCAGCGGCATGGGCCAGCATATCCTCGATATTTACTTTGTCTTTAAGTTCCACGATCAGTTTTTCCGCTGTCTTTTTTCCAATTCCAGGCGCTGCAGAAATTGCTTTGGCATCGCCTGACATGACGGCAAAACGCAGTTCGTCGGGACTCATGGATGATAAAATGTTAAGCCCTCCTTTGGGGCCGATCCCGCTGACTCCGATCACCAGCCTGAAAATCTCAAGGTCATCCCTGGTAAGGAAGCCAAAAAGCTGCATCGCGTCCTCGCGGACGCTGAAATATGTATATATTTTCACTTCATTTCCAGGCTGTGGCAGCATAGAAAGAGCCTGATTCGGCATATAAATGCCATATCCTATGCCCCCTGCTTCGACAATAGCTTTCTGCTCTTCCACTGAGGCCAGCCTGCCTCTGATATAGGAAATCATATTTTTATCTCTCTCCCGTTCGTTTTATTATTTTAACCGGTTTCTCCTGCAGCCTATGTTTCACGATGTGTCACTTCAATGAAATAGATTCAATCCGTTTCAGCAGTTCACGTCCGGCCGCACCGATAAAGGCTCCGGTAAGCAGCCCGGCGATCAGCAGTGCAGGGAGGTAATATCCTACCGCATATGTCTCTACCACGAGCATGGCCATGATGAGCTGCCCGATATTATGGCTCACCCCGCCCGCCATACTGACTCCGATCACACTGAAAGTTCCCGTCTTTTTCAGAGCCGCCATCACTGTCACGCTGAGCAGCCCTCCTGCCAGACTGTAAAGAATTCCAAACAGGTTTCCAAACAGAAAGCCTGCCAGAACGACCCGTACAACAGATAAAAGCAGCGCTTCTCTCCAGTCCGTTTTATACAGTACAATGACCGTCACCAGATTTGCCAGTCCCAGCTTTGCGCCCGGAATTCCGAAATTAACCGGAATCAGAAGTTCTATATAGCTGAAGATCAGCGCAAGTGCAGTAAAAACGCCGAAAACAGCTACCCTGTTCCCAACCTTTCTCACTTGTACACCTTCTTTCCCCAAAATAGTCACTGTGTCACTGCGTCTACCTCGGAGGACCGTCCGCTTTCTATTGTTACTACGACCTCGTTCGGCAGGCAGATGATGCTTTCCCCATTCCTGGAAATTTCTGTGTGATGAACGCATATCTGATCCGGGCAGTCCGCCCACTCCATCTCTACAGCTCCGTTTTTAATTGCCAGACGGTTCGTATCTCCTATCCGAACTGTTCTTTCTTCGGACAGGCTGTATGTGCCGTATTCTTCTCCGTCTACAGAAACAATAACCCTTCCTCCGCTCTCTTGTCCTCCGAAATAGCGGAAAACAAGCACAGCCGCACAGATGAGGACAACGCAGCCCGCCAGTATCCAGTCATTTTTCTTCATTTTCGTACCTCTTCCGTCAAATATCATAGCATACCCGTTCCTATTGTGCAACCACATGTTCGACCGCCGTGTTCAGGCCTGTCTGCCGGGATCTGCGCATTCGCGGGTTGTGATTTGTCCGATAACCAGATATAATAAGGCAGGAAAGGAACGATAAAATGAAGAAAATATTTTCACTTTTTTCAGCAGCGGCTCTTATGTTTTCGTTTACAGCATGCAGCGGACCTGTAAAGTCCGAACCACAGACTATGACCGGAATGTATTTTGATACCGTCGTAACGGTAGAAGCCTGGGGCGCTGATCAGGATGTAATGGATCATTGCAGAGAATTATGCGAATACTATGAACAGCTCCTGAGCGCCCATATAGAAACCAGTGAGGTTTCCGCCATTAACCGGGCGAAAGGGCAGCCGGTCACTGTATCGGAAGATACAGCAGAAGTGATCGAACTGGGATGCCGTTTCGGCGAACTCTCCGGCGGAAAGTTTGATATTACGATCGCAGCAGCCAGCAGCCTCTGGGATTTCCATGACAGTGAATCTCCCCGGCTTCCAGACGCCCAGACGCTCCAGGAAGCAGTGTCCCATATAGATTATCGCTGTGTTCAAGTGGACGGATGTACTGTAACGCTGACTGACCCGGCCGCCCGGCTAGACCTGGGAGGCATCGCTAAAGGCTATATTGCTGACCGGATAAAGGAATATCTGGAGAGCGAAGGAATCGGTCACGCCCTGATCAACCTGGGAGGCAATATGCTGGCTGTAGGAGGAAAGTATGACGGATCAGACTTCCGCATCGGCATACAGAAGCCTTTTGCAGAAAGCGGAACAATTCTTGCTTCCCTTCAGATATCCGGCCAGTCGGTCGTATCTTCCGGAAATTATGAACGATATTTTGAACAGGACGGGATGATCTACCATCATATCCTGGATCCCGCCACCGGTTATCCGGCGGATACCGGACTGTACCAGGTGACCGTCATCTCTGACAGTTCTGCACAAGGAGACGCTCTTAGCACGACTTGCTTCCTTCTCGGACTGGATAAAGGCATGGAACTGATCCAGAGCCTGGACGGTGTGGAAGCAATTTTTGTGACAACTGATATGAAAATCCATACGACCAGCGATAATATCCCTCTGGAAATTCTGTAGATCGGTCTTCAGATTTTCCGGCATATACAGAGCGGGCAGCTCTCCCCAAGGAGGGCCGCCCGCTCTGTTTCCTTTTTACAGCTCTGGTCACACCTCGTGCACTGTTATGACCTTCCTCGGACATTTCTGGGCACATACGCCGCAGTTTGTACATTTTTCCGGGTCAATGTGAGCCAGAAAGTTATTCACAGTGATCGCCTGCGCCTCGCAGTTTTTTTCACAAAGCCGGCAGCCGATACACCCTGTTTCACATACTTCCATCAGTGCCTTTCCCTTGTCATTGGAGCCGCACTGTACGGCTGTCCTCTGCTTATAGGGAATCAGTTCGATCAGATGTTTCGGGCAGACATCCACGCATCTGCCGCAGGCCTTGCAGGCCTCTCTGTCTACCACGGCAATCCCGTCAATAATATGGATCGCGTCAAACGGACATACTTCCACACAGGATCCATATCCCAGACAGCCATATGCGCAGCCCTTGGCGCCACCGTCCTGCATCTGGGATGCCATGATGCAGTCTCTGATCCCTGAATATTCATATTCCGTTTTCGCTTTTTCACAAGTACCTGCGCATTTTACAAACGCGGTCCTGCGCTCCTGGACCGATACTTCAGCGCCCATGATCTCTGCGATCGTTTCCGCCACAGGAGCCCCGCCTACCGGACAGGCGCCTGTCTCCGCCTCCCCGGCCACGATCGCGGCAGCCAGCCCTGAGCAGCCGGCATATCCGCAGCCTCCGCAGTTATTTCCCGGAAGCGCATCCAGAACAGCTTCCCATCTCTCATCTGTCTCTACGGCAAATTTCTTTCCTGAGATTCCAAGGAAAACACCGATAAACAGTCCTGTGCCGCCCACGATAAGAGCCGCCAAAAGAATTCCTGTCATACTCATATCCGACACCCTCCTATATCAAGCCTGCGAATCCAAAGAACGCGATCGCCATCAGTCCTGCCGTCACAAGAACGATAGGCGTTCCCTGAAAAGACTCTGTAATATCATTGTGTTCGATCTTTTCTCTGATGCCTGCCATGAGAACGATCGCCACCAGGAAACCGACCGCTGTGGCGAAGCCGTTTACAACGCCGGTAAGAAGGCCATAGCCATCCTGGACATTCGTCAGGGCCACACCCAGCACAGCACAGTTGGTCGTGATCAGTGGAAGATATACGCCCAGCGCGCTGTACAGCGGCGGCATGACTTTTTTCAAAAACATTTCGACAAACTGGACCAGTGCAGCAATGACAAGAATGAATACAATAGTATTCAGATATTCCAGCTCACCACCCATAATATTAGGATTGCCGAGTATGTATTTGTAGATCAGGCCGGTCACAAAAGAAGAAATGGTGATGACAAACACCACTGCCCCGCCCATTCCGGCCGCAGTCTTCACATTTTTTGAAACACCGAGGAACGGGCATATTCCAAGAAACTGGCTTAATACCACGTTATTTACGAAGGCTGAGCCGACTGCGATCAGCAATAATTCCTGCATTTATACCCCCTCCTTTCCTGTATCCGCGTTTTCGCTGTTTTTACTTTCTTCATTTTCCGCTTTTCTGTCCTGTGCATCGTCTGCCGCAGCCTCTTCTGACAGCGCTGCCGGCATTCCATCCTCAGGATGTCCCCCGCAGATTCCGCGGCTGGCGCAGGAGGAACACCCTTGCGCACATCCGGCTGCTGCAGGAACTTTCTTTCCTTTATTGGCCAGATTTCTTTTTATCCTGTTTTGAAGCGCCACCAGACATGCAAGCACAAAGAAAGCGCCCGGGGCAAGGATAAAAATCGTCAAAGGTTCGTACTGTATAAACATATGGAAACTGCCGATATTAATTTTTTCCGGCAGAGCTATTCCGAAGATCTGCGCTGAGCCGATCAGTTCGCGGACGATCCCTATGCATGTCAGTCCCACCGTAAATCCAAGCCCCATCCCGATGCCGTCGAATATAGAAGGAAGCACCGGATTTTTTGAGGCATAACTCTCCGCTCTTCCCAGGATAATACAGTTTACCACGATCAGTGGGATATAAAGTCCGAGAGAATCGTAAAGGCTTGGCACAAATCCCTCCAGCAGGAAATCCACGATCGTCACGAAAGACGCCACTACCACGATAAACGCCGGCATTCTTACAGAATCCGGTATGATTTTCCGCAGCATGGAGATCAGCATATTTGACATGATCAGTACTGCTGTCGTGGAAAGCCCCATCCCGATGCCGTTGATCGCAGAAGTAGTGACCGCCAGAGTGGGACACATCCCGAGCATAAGGACAAAGGTCGGATTTTCTTTTACAAGGCCGTTATATAATCGTTCTGTACATCTACTCATTTCCGCCGCCTCCTAACTCGCTCTGAAAATATACCAGCGCTGAGTTCACAGCGTAGGTGACAGCGCTTGTCGTTATTGTCGCTCCGCTGATGGCGTCGATTTTGTCATCACCGGATTCTCCGCTTTTTGTATAGGCAAATTTTTCTACATTTTTATCCTTAAACTGATCTTTGAACTCAGCCTCATCAGCTTTCATCCCCAGGCCGGCCGTCTCACTGATGGAGAGCATCTCGATACCTGAGATTGTCCCGTCGTTCAGAATGCCTACGGATATCTCAATATCTCCGCCATAACCGGAATGTGATGTGACATTGATAACATATCCTGCCACTTCGCCATCCTCTGTTTTTCCTGCCGCAACTTCTGTGATATCGTCAGAATAGCCATTTTCTTTCAGAAGCGCCGCAGCTTCTTCCGCATCAAAATCTTTATATTCCTCAAAAGATGACGCATCGGGCAGAACTGCCCGGAACGCCTCCTGCTTTGCCGCCTCCTGGGCAGCTGCGATAGGTTCTTTTGTAATATCATATACGATTCCGAGCAAAAGTCCCGAAACAACTGTGATAACCGTCAGTATTAATGTGTTTTTTATAATCTTATTCATGCCTTTTCCCCTCCTTTTCCGAACGGTTTTGGAAGGGTGATCTTCTCGATCAGTGGGACGAGAAGATTGCTGATGATGATCGCATAAGACACCCCTTCAGACGAGCCGCCAAAAAGCCGGAACAGGCCTGTGAGCAGTCCAATACAGACGCCGTAAATAATTTTCCCGGTCGGGGTGATCGGCGAAGTGACATAATCTGTCGCCATAAACCATGCCCCGAGCATCAGGCCTCCTCCACAGAGATGAGCCGTAATATACTGCGCGTCAAATCCATGTCCTCCGAATATAACGATAAAAGCCACAAAGGACACCAGATAGGCGGCAGGGATTTCCAGTTCGATCACTCCCATAAGAAGGAGAAACATGGCGCCGACCATGATCGCGATCACAGAAGTCTCCCCGATCGTGCCGCTGATGTTTCCGAACATCATGTCCATTGTATTCACAGCCTCGCCCGCTTTCAGCTTAGCCAGCGGCGTGGCCCCGGTAACGCCGTCATAGACAAAATATGTCATACGTCCCGAAAAACAGATCAGCAGAAAACATCTTGCGGCCAGCGCCGGATTCATAAAATTCTGCCCAAGTCCGCCAAAGAGCTGTTTTACTACAATAATAGCAAATACAGAGCCGAGCGCACCCATCCACAGAGGAAGTGTGGGCGGGAGATTCAGTGCCAGCAGAAGCCCTGTCACAACTGCGCTGAAATCATTGATCGTAACCGGTTTATGCATCAGCTTTTCCCATATGTATTCAGCCAGCACCGCAGAGGCCACCGTCACGACCACGAGGAGCCAGGCGCCCTCCCTGCGGAAATTCCAGATACCGAAAAAGGTAGCCGGGAGCAGTGCGATCACTACAAGAAGCATGATCTTGCTGCTCGTGATCCGGTCGCGGATATGCGGCGAAGATGACACATTATAATTCTCGTTCATTATTCCTTACACCTCTCTTTATTCTTCCTGTTATTTCTTTCTGTTAGCCAGTGCAGTTTTCCGCATTGATCCGATTGCCTGTTTCAACTGCCGTTTTGCCGGACAGACATAGCTGCATGAGCCGCACTCTACGCATTCCAGTCCATTCATAGCCGTAAACGAAGCTTCATCATGCCGCTTAGCATGATCGGCGAGTCTGGACGGGATCAGCCTGCTGGGACATACCTCCACACAGCGTCCGCAGTTGATGCATGCAGATTCACGAAGCCGCGAGACTGCATCCTTCTGAAATGCGAGCAGGGAGGAAGATGTCTTCGTCACCGGAGCGTCCAGAGACACCATTGCAAATCCCATCATCGGTCCGCCTGAGATCAGCTTTTCCGGCTGTGCAGAAAAGCCGCCTGCAGCTTCGGCAAGCTCCCGGTGGCTCGTGCCAAGGAGGACCTTAAAATTCCCAGGATTATTTACTGCATCTCCGCTCACTGTAACAATACGCTCGAGAAGAGGTTTTCCTTCGATCACCGCCTGGTGAACAGCGATCAGAGTTTCCACATTATCGACAATACATCCCGCATCTGCCGGGAGCATAGAAGAATTGATCGCACGCTTTGTCACTGTATATATGAGCTGCCGTTCTGCACCCTGAGGGTATTTTGTCATCAGAGCTTCCACATCCATCTGATCATCCATGTCCGCTGCATGTATAGCTTCTTCCAGCTTTTCAATGCAGTCTTTCTTGTTATCCTCCACGGCAAAAATTCCCCTGGCATTCGGGAACAGCGCGAGAAGGACTTTCATGCCGCTTACGATCTTATCTGTGTATTCCAGCATACACCGGTAATCCGCTGTAATATATGGCTCGCACTCTGCACAGTTGGCGATCACATATTCAATTTTGTCCGGTTCCTTCGGAGACAGTTTTACCCTCGTCGGGAAACCTGCGCCTCCCATACCTACGATACCGGCATCTCCTATCTTCTGAAGGATCTCTTCACGGGTCATTTCGGCAAGAGGTTTTACAGATCCATACTCCATTTCCGTATACAACCCGTCGTTTTCAATGATAATGCAGTCCGTTTTCGTACCGGCAGGGCTGAACCGCTGTTCTATTCCCTTTACGGTACCGGATACTGAAGCGTGGACAGGAGCTGATACAAATCCTCCCGCCTCAGCAATTACCTGTCCTTTCAGAACATGATCGCCTTTTTTTACTGCCGGTTTTGCCGGCGCGCCGATATGCTGTGAAAGGGGATAAGCCATTTCTCCCTGAGGAATGACAGGCTGGATTTCACGGTCTTTCGAGAAACGTTTCCCGTCGTCCGGATGAATTCCGCCCGCAAATGTCAAAAGTCGCATTCTTTCTCATCCTTTCTTTTCCGGCAGCAGTATCAGACTGATCGCTTCAGTCACATGCCGCTCTATTCTCGCAATAAAATCATTGTACTAAAATATAACTTTAAAATCCAGTAATCTGACAACAAAAATTGCATATTTATGCATACATTTGTCAGTTCCAGATAAACAAATAAAAACCGCGAAACTGCATCTGCTCTGACGCCCCGGGGATTTTCCCCGTTCAGTCAGGCAGTACAATTCCGCGGATTCTTTTTCTTCCGTCCAGCCAGTAAAAATGCCGGGCGCTAATAATCTACAGGTTTTCTATTGGACCCGTTTCAGACAGTTTGGCTTACTCTTCTGTCTCATTCTCTTCCTCCAACGGAGCTGCCGCAGAAGCCTCTGTGTGTTCCGGTTCAAGAACCTTCATGCTCAGGCTGATCTTCTTCTCAGCCTCATTGAGATCTACGATCTTCGCTGTGATCTCCTGGCCAATAGAAAGAACATCTGAAGGCTTATCTACATGTGCTCTGGAAATCTGAGATACGTGGAGAAGCGCATCCACTCCCGGTGCAAGTTCAACAAACGCACCAAAGTCTGTCATACGGGCAACCTTTCCAGTGATAATGGTTCCGACTGCAAAGTCCTCCGCCGCGTTTACCCAGGGATTTGTCTCCGGGAACTTCAGGCTGAGCGCGATCTTTGTATCGTGGATATCCTTTACAAGCACTTTCAGCGTATCGCCCACATGAAATACCTTTTTCGGGTTGTCCACTCTGCCCCATGACATTTCTGAAATGTGAAGCAGTCCGTCAACGCCTCCAAGATCAATAAACGCACCGAAATCAGTAACATTTTTTATTGTGCCTTCAACTGTATCGCCTACTTTGAGTTTTGCAAAAAGTTCTTTCTGTCTCTCAGCGCGCTCAGCGACAAGAAGCTGGCGTCTGTCGCCGATCACACGGTTTCTGCGGGGATTGAACTCGCTGATCACAAATTCAATTTCTTTTCCTTCATATTTTCCGAGATCCTTCTCATAAGAATCTGATACAAGGCTTGCGGGGATGAACACTCTCACCTCGTCTACCGTCGCGCAGATACCTCCTCCGAGGATCTGCGTAACTGTCGCCTTCAGCACTTCTTTGTTTTCATAAGCTTCCCGCAGTCTCTCATTGCCCTTCTCAACAGCAAGCCTCTTATATGTAAGAAGAACCTGTCCTTCTCCGTCATTCACCTTCAGCACTTTGACTGTCATCGTATCTCCCACAGAAACAACGGTTGTAAGATCAAGAGACTGGTCGTTCGAATACTCGCTCTTTGTGATGATGCCGTCCGCCTTGTAGCCAATATTCAGGATGATCTCATCCGGCTTCACGTCGATCACAGTACCTTCGACTACCTCTCCGTTGTGGATTGTTTTAAATGACTCGTCTAACATCTGTTCAAAAGATAATTCTGACATTATTTTGAACCTCCTCAATTATATTGTTGGGCGTGGATGCCCCTGCTGTAATACCTACTGTTTCCACTGACCCTAATTGATTCAAATCCAAATCGTCAAGTGTCTGTATATAGTACGTATTGTTACATGCCCTGCGGCATATTTCAAATAACTTCTGGGTATTGGAACTATGCTTGTCACCAATCACTATCATAGCATCCACCGATTCTGCAATGCTTTCCGCCTCTGTCTGCCGCTCTTTTGTAGCATTACAGATTGTATTTAAAACACTTACATAATAACTCTTTTCAGAAATAATTTCAACTAAATCTTTAAATTTATTGTAATTAAATGTCGTCTGGGAAACAATACAGATTTTTTCATTTTCTCCAGGAGAAAAGTTCTCAGCCTCCCCGGCGCTCTGGATCACGACCGCCTTTTCACCTGCCCGGCTGAAAATCCCCTGAACCTCAGGATGCTCGGGATTTCCAATTATTACAATACGGTCGCCCTGTGCGCTGTGCTCCCGCACGATATTGTGGATCTTTTTCACAAAAGGACAAGTAGCATCAATAATATTCAGATTTTGGGATTTCAGGATATCATAAATTTCCTGTGTGACTCCATGGGAACGAATGATCACTGTACCGTGTCCGATAGCCTCAAGTTCCTTTTTTGAGCGAAGAACGACAACTCCTTTTTCTTCCAGATCTCTGACAACTTCCCCATTATGGATAATAGGGCCGTAAGTGTATATTTTTTCACTGCTGTTCTGTTTTATCTGCTCATAAACCGTGTCCACTGCACGCTTTACGCCAAAGCAGAAACCGGCTGTTTTTGCCTTGATCACCTGCATATTTTTCTCCTGCCGTTTCTTATACTTTAATACGCCTCATTATCTGCAGTAACTGCAGATGGCCTCTACCACCTGAGTGATGGTCATCTCAGAACTGTCGATCAGGACCGCATCCTCAGCCCGACGAAGCGGCGCGATCTCTCTCGTCATATCCCGTTCGTCCCGCTCTTTAATATCCCTTGCGATCTCTTCCAGGCTGCATTCTATTCCCTTAGCCTTCAGCTCGTCAAATCTTCTCTTCGCCCTTGTCTCAACACTTGCCGTCAGATATATTTTCACATCTGCTTCAGGAAGAATATTGGTACCGATATCCCGTCCATCCATGATCACATCTTTTTCCTCCGCCAGGGAGCGCTGCAGTTCAAGCAGTTTCTGCCGCACCTCCGGGATGGCCGAGGTTTTGGACGCCATGTTCCCCACTTCTTCTGTGCGGAGCATGGCTGTTACATTTTCTCCGTTTAAATAGATCTGCTGCGCGCCATTTTCATAGCCTATGGTTACCTGTGCATCCCTGCAGGCATCTGCGACAGCCTTTTTGTTGTCAGGATTGATCCCCTTCTTCAGAAAATGAATGGCAAGCCCTCTGTACATTGCTCCGGTGTCGACATAAATATACCCTTTTTCCTTAGCTACGAGCTTTGCAATGGTGCTTTTGCCCGCCCCCGCCGGGCCGTCAACCGCTACATTATACCCCATTGTTTTCCTCCTCATGTTTTAATGTATAAATTATACCCCGAACAGCCCTTTAACACAAGGTTCAGATTAAAAGGCACCCGGAAGTTCCAAGCGCCTTACAGCTTCCTCTCTATATAAGGGTATGACAGCAGCCCTGCTTTCTTCATGCGCCCGCATGTACGCCGGCAAGATATCCTGTGCTCCATGCGATCTGAAGGTTAAATCCTCCCGTCACTGCGTCCAGATCCAGCACTTCCCCGGCGAAATACAGGCCTTTTACCAGCTTCGACTCCATTGTTCCCGGGTCGATCTCTTTGACTGACACTCCGCCTTTTGTGATGATCGCCTCGTTAAAGCCGCGCAGGCCGGTCAGCGTCATGGAGAAATCTTTGATCAGCCGCACAAACCTCAGCCGCTCTTCCTTCGTGATCTCATGAACTTTTTTTTGGTCATCAATACCGGACAGTTCTATGATCACAGGTCTGAGTTTCGCCGGGAAAAGGCTGTCCACCGCATTTTTGAACTTGCGGTTGTGATTTGCTTCGAACTCCCGGAGCACTCTTTTATCCAGCTGTTCTTCCGTAAGCGCCGGCTTCAGATCGATATGCAGCGTCAGTTCTTTTTCTCTCAGCCGTTTCCCGACCACGCTGCTGGCGCTCAGGATAACGGGGCCTGTCACTCCGTAATGGGTAAAAAGCATCTCCCCGAACTCCTGATACAATTTCTTTTTCCCGTCTGTGATCTGAATCTCGACATTTCGCAGCGAAAGTCCCATCAGTTCACCGGCATACCATTCTTTCACTTCCATAGGCACGAGAGACGGATAAAGCTCAGTCACTTTATGTCCGCATTCCCCTGCAAACCGGTATCCATCGCCTGTAGAACCTGTGGACGGATAAGAAAGGCCGCCGGTGGCCACGATCACGGAATCATACCGCTTCTCCCCTCCTGAGGAAGTCAGCAGACCCGAGACAGTCTGGCCTGCTCCGTCTTTCCTCTCCGTTATGAACAGCCGCTTCACTTCCGCATTAAAATTGATTTTTACTCCAAGCCGGCACAATTCGCGTTCAAGAGCGCGTATCACGTCAGAAGAATGGTCTGAAACAGGAAAAACTCTGCCGCCGCGCTCTACCTTTGTCTTCACGCCCAGTTCTTCAAAAAAAGCCACCGCCTGTTCATTCGTAAAAGTATAAAAGCTGCTGTATAAAAACTTGGGGTTGCTGACCACTGCCGAGAACAGTTCGTCCATCTCCGCCGCATTCGTCAGATTGCAGCGGCCCTTCCCGGTGATAAACAGCTTTTTCCCCAGTTTTTCGTTTTTTTCATACAAATGCACTTCATTTCCGCCGCGGGCAGCAAAAACCGCCGCCATCATTCCAGCCGCTCCTCCGCCGATAACAGCTGTTTTACTCATCTGTATCTCCTTCCTTTTTCCGGCTCTTCCGCTCTCTTCCTCCTTCCGGCGCCGCAGAAAGCGGTTGGTTCAGGGGATTCAGTTCATCCCCGCTGTACACCTGGTATTCATCCCAGATCTCTTCCAGAGACTCCAGCGTGGTGACCACCTCTTTCTGCTTCTTCATGCACAGGGCTACGATCAGAGCGTTGATCACACTCAGGGGTGCAACGAGGGAATCTACAATAGAGGCCATATCCGAGCGCGCGATCAGATTGCAGGAGGAATACAAATTCATGGGGGAATGCACACTGTCTGTCAGGGTAATGACCTTGGCCTTTCTGTTGCTGGCAAACTCCAGCGCCTTAAGCGTACGCATGGAGTATCTGGGGAAGCTGATGCCTATGATCACATCATTGCTGCCGATCCTGATAAGCTGCTCAAAAATCTCGCTGGAACTGTTTGTTGTAACTGCGGTCACATTTTCACAGACCAGGTTGAGATAAAAGCTTAAAAATGACGCAAGCGGAGCACAGCTTCTGATCCCGATCACATAAATCTTATCCGCATCCAGAATCGTATCGATAGCCAGATCAAACGCCTTGTGGTCAATGCTGTTTAAGGTAAGCTTTATTTTTTCGATATCTGACTGCAGGACTGTCTGCAGGATCTCACTCTGCGTGATCCTCCCATAAGTTACTTCCATCCTCTGGATTGAATTCAGCTTATTGCGCACAAGCTCTTCCAGCGCTTTTTGAAACCCGGGATATCCTTTATATCCCAACTGGGTGGCAAATCGTACTACCGTGGATTCGCTTACCCCTACGATCTCTCCGAGGCGGGCCGCAGTAAGGAAAACGGCTTTATCGTAATTGCTGCATACATAATCGGCCAGCCGGCGCTGCCCTTTGCTCATCGTGCTATATTTTTCTTCAATCCGTATAATTAATTCATTTGTTGTATTTTCCGATGTTTCCATATCTAATTCCTGCCATTTTTTATATTGGCCTGACGGCATGACGCAGCCAGGACTTTTCTTCTTCATTCAGATAAGGGGATATCTGTTCATAAACTTTCCTGTGATATGTGTTGAGCATTTCCCTTTCCTCTTCGGTCATGCATCCGGGCAGAAGAGCGTCCAGATCTACCGGGACAAAGGTCAATACCTCAAAACGCAGGAACTGCCCGTATTCATTCTCTGTATCTCTGCGCACAAGGAGCTCATTTTCCAGGCGGATTCCATGGGATCCCTCGATATAGATTCCCGGCTCGTCCGTGATCACCATATTTTCTTCAAATATCTGAGCCGGCCGGCTGCCTTCGCGCCACCTAAAATTGATAGGCGGCTCGTGGATATTCAGAAGATATCCTACTCCGTGTCCGGTCCCGTGATTAAAATTAAGCCGTTCCTTCCAGAACACCTCCCGTGCCAGAGCATCCAGCGTCACGCCGCTGGAGCCGTGGAGAAAAACTGCGTCTGACAGTCGCAGCATGGCCCGTGCCACGAGAGTAAAATGTTTTTTCTGATCCTCAGGGATATCGCCCAGAGCCACCGTTCTTGTAATATCTGTGGACCCTTCCAGGTAATGTCCTCCCGTATCGCTTAAATACAGTTCTCCTTCTTTCAGTTCCGTGTCTGACTCTTCAGTGGCGCTGTAGTGCACAATGGCCCCGTGCGCCCCCGCCGCGCTGATAGGCGCGAAACTCGGCCCCAGGAATCCTTCCTGCTCTGCCCGGAATTCTTCCAGCTTTCTGGCTGCTGTGAGTTCTGTTATGGGAATCTTTCCGATATTCTTCTTCAGCCAGTAAAGAAACTTTGTGTGGGCAATTCCGTCCTTTCGGTGGGCTCTGCGGATATTCTCCGCCTCCGTATCGTTTTTCACACACTTCATAAGGATAGACGGATTTTCTTTCTTTATGATCTCTGCCGTCCGGGGAATGCTGTGATACAGGGCATAATTTGTCCGCACAGGGTCCAGGAGGATACGCCTGTCAGACAGTTCCTCCGCCGCCTGATATACAGATTCATAAGGACAGATACTGATCTGGTTTTCTTCCAGCATTTTCACTACATCTTCCGGAAACTTTTCTGCATCTGTAAAAATCCTTCCGCCTTTCTCATCGATCAGAGCAAAGGCAAGCACCACAGGGCAGAACGCCACATCATTTCCGCGAATGTTAAATAACCATGCGATATCGTCCAGGCTGGACAGAAGGTGGACATCCGCATTGACCGACTCCATCTTTTCCCGGACACGCTGAAGCTTGGAGGAAACGCCCTCACCTGTATACACTTCGTCCAAAAGATATACCGGTTCCGCCGGGATCGGCGGTCTGTCTTTCCAGAACCGTCCGGCCAGATCGTAAAGCGGCTGGACAGATCCGCCTTTCTTCTCTGCGATCTCGCTGTATCTCATTCCCTCGGCAAGTCCCATGACGCGTCCGTCGAAACCGATCACGCCCCCTTCCGGGAGTTCTTTTTCAAAAAACTCTTCTATTGTATCAATATCAGGCTCACCCATGCGGAACAGCCGGACTCCCGTCTCCTTCAGCTGCTCTTCTGCCTGGATAAAATATCTTCCGTCCGTCCACAGTCCGGCCTTATCTCTGGTAAATACCGCAGTTCCCGCAGATCCGGTAAAACCGGTAAGATACTGTCTCGTCTTAAAATATTCCCCCACATATTCGCTCCCATGGTAATCAGCGGAAGGGACAATATAAATATCAATGCCTTCCCGCTCCATTTCCCGGCGCAGGCATCTGATCCTGTCGGCAATCTTCATAAAAGATCCTCCCATTTGCAAAATCATAAACATAATAACACCAAACACAAGAGGATGCAAATTTAGATTTGCGCATTAGAAAAACAGAAAACCTGACAGCAGGCATCAAAATTTACATCAGGATTGTCTAAGCGGAACGCGAGTTCCCTGCTGTAAATTTTGCTTTTAGCCTGTCGTCAGGTTTCTCTGGTTTTTACTTGCGGTTGCGGTACTGCACCGGTGTTATGTTATACATTTTTTTGAATATGCGGTTAAAGTGCTCTACATTCTGATAGCCCACGGATTCTGCGATACTCTCAACGGTAGCGCTGCTGCTCTTTAACATTGCGCGGGCTTTTTTCATCCTTACCTTTTTCAGGATATCCCCGAATGTCATGCCTGATTTCTCCTTGATATATTTCGAGAGATAAGGCTTGGAGAGGAAAAACTTTTCCGCCAGATCGTCCAGAGTTACGTCTTTATAGTTGGCGTAAATGTAATTGGTGATCTCAAGAAGGCGTTCGTCTTTATTTACCTGTGATTCTGTGATCTCTTTAATCTTATTTACCGCAACAACCAGAGCTTCAATGGATGCCTTGATGATATCGGGATCGATTCCCACGCCCCAGTAGCGTTTCTTGTTGCAGATGACGCCCACATAGGCGACAGCTCTTGACGAGGAACCTTTTGTCAGGGAATGTTCTTCGTAGAAGGCCAGTTCGTAGCTAACGTCAAAGTAATGCTTGATCGCGTTGCTCACTGCGTCCAGACGTCCGTTTCCAACTCCCGTGATCTTGCGGTTATTGCCGTTGTGGTGAATCGTCGCATCCGCGACAATGCCGTCCTCCTGCTTGAAGTGGCATTCGTCTACGGTAAATACAGGTTTTGTATTGATGTAATTGTCTTCGAAAATATGGTATACCCAGTCCGGTGTAAGTTCTTTGTGCGCCTTGTCGGACACATCTTTTACAAGATATCCCACTTCCTCTTTCATCTTTTCCGGAAGGCTGATGCCGAAACTCTGCTTCAGAATATAGTTGACGCCGCCCTTTCCTGACTGGCTGTTGATCCGGATGACATCCGAGTCATATCTTCTGCCCACGTCCTGGGGATCAATGGGAAGATACGGAACAGTCCATTTGTCGCACTTGTGTTCTTCCCTCCATGCCATTCCTTTTGCGATGGCATCCTGGTGAGAACCGGAAAAAGCGGTAAATACCAGTTCTCCTGCGTAGGGCTGACGGGGAGATACTTTCATCCTGGTGACCCGTTCGTACACTTCACAGATGTCGCTCATATTGGAAAAATCCAGTCCCGGATTGACGCCCTGGGAAAACATGTTCATGGCGAGCGTAATGATATCTACGTTGCCGGTGCGCTCTCCGTTGCCAAAAAGCGTTCCCTCGATCCTGTCTGCTCCGGCGAGGATGCCAAGTTCTGCGTCACTGATGCCGGATCCTCTGTCATTGTGCGGATGAAGGGAGAGGATCACACTTTCCCTGTGAAGGAGGTGTTTATTGAAATATTCCACCTGGCTTGCAAATACGTGGGGCATTGCATTTTCCACAGTGGTCGGAAGGTTGATGATCGCTTTATTCTCTGGAGTGGGGCTCCAGATATCAAGAACCGCATTGCAGACCTCCAGCGCGTAATCTACTTCTGTGCCCTGGAAACTTTCCGGGCTGTATTCAAAAGTAAAATTGCCGGATGTCTGTTCGGCCAGTTCCTTCAAAAGTGCGGCGCCGTCTATGGCGATCTGTTTGATCTGTTCTTTGTTCTTTTTAAACACCTGCTCTCTCTGCGCCACAGAGGTGGAATTGTACACATGGATAATGGCGTGGGGAGCGCCTTTGACCGCCTCAAAAGTCCTCTTGATAATATGTTCTCTCGCCTGGGTGAGCACCTGGATGGTCACATCGTCAGGAATCATATTCTGCTCGATCAGTGTTCTTAAAAACTGATATTCCGTCTCGGATGCTGCGGGAAATCCCACTTCGATCACCTTAAATCCCACATCTACAAGAAGCTGGAAAAACTCAAGCTTTTCGTCCAGGCTCATAGGCTCGATCAGGGCCTGGTTGCCGTCTCTTAAATCAACGCTGCACCAGATCGGCGGCTTATCGACAGCATCCTTTTTGACCCAGTCATAGCAGGGTTCCGGCGGCATAAAATAAGTTTTTTCATACTTCTTCCAATTTTCCATAATTGTGCATCTCCTTATATTTCATCAATTTTATTGTTTTATTTTATCTTCACCTATCCTAACACAGGTTATCAGTCTCTGCCAGTGACAAAATTAATCATTTCAGTTGATTTATTTTAATGCATCAATATGACTCCCAATATTTATTTGGGGTTTCAACGCCGGTTGTTTCTTAATCAGATCCCAAGGAAAAAACGGTCTTTCAGCCAGTCGGCGCATACCGAAAATGTCCTCTCTTCCACTTCCTGTCCGGCTATGACAGGGCATTCCAGCAAAAGAGTGCCGTCCAGAGTGTAGCGGACGGTTCCCAGTTCTTCGCCTTCCTTGACCGGGGCCTCCACAGATTCGGGAACGTTCCACTCTTCCATGATTTCTTCGCCTTTTCTCACAAGCGCGGAAGGAGGCCGGGCAGCAGGCAGCAGAGAAATGGATTCCGAACGTTCAGCCGGAAAATCCACGGAAACTGCATTTTCCACGAGAATCTGCCGCTCCCTGGATTCTGCGCCGGCGGTCTGATAGAAATAGTTCTCCAGTCCGTAGGTCATTAATTTTCTGGTGTCTGACCACTTATAACTTTTTGCATTTGGCCACCCGCAGGCGAGAAGCGCCACAATAAACGTCCGGTCATCCTGCCGGAGGGCTCCCACATAGCAATATCCGGCGTCTGCGGTAAATCCGGTCTTCCCTGAAAGAGCCCCCTCCATCATGTTTAAAAATGCATTGTGATTTGTACACTGAAAGGAACGGCTTTTACTGGTATCTGAAAAAGAATAAGCAGCAGTCTGTGTAATGTCAAGAAACTGGTTTTTATTCGGAGAATCCATGATGCAGTACTTCATGATCCGCGCCAGATCCTCAGCAGTCGTGTGATGGACTCCTTCTTCATCCTGGGCATCAAGTCCGTTCGGCGTTATAAAATATGTATGAAGGCATCCCAGTTCCGCAGCCTTTTTGTTCATCAGTCCTGCAAACTCCTCTGTGCTTCCTCCAACATGCTCTGCAATGGCTACCGCTGAATCATTGTGAGACTCAAGCATGAGAGAATACAGCAGATCTTTTAGAACGTAAGTCTCCCCTTCCCGCATACCCAGTTTTACCTCCGGCTGTCCCGCAGCGTTTTTGCTCACTTCAACTGTATCTGTCAGATCGCCGTTTTCAAGGGTGAGAATGCACGTCATTATCTTTGTCGTGCTTGCCATAGGCCGTTCTTTTTGTCCACTTTTTGCAAATAAAATACGCCCCGAGTCCGCGTCCATCAGGACCGCCGACTGGGCGTATAAATCTGAAGGTTTTATTTCCTGCTGCTCCGCTTCTGCATCAAGCGGCAATTTCACGGATACCGCCACAAAAACTGCGGTAAGAAATATAGAGAATAACGTCTTCCATTTTTTTATCATGTGCGGATCTCTCCTGGCGTCGGTTCCTTTTACTAATCAATCTATGACTTGAACCTGTCTGATAGAACCGCGCCCGCATTCAGACATCCAGGGTAAGCTGCGCTTCCTCCTCTGCTTCTTCTTTAAAATGCTCGATCTGATCTGTATTGAGAGTCGGAAGTTCGTCCAGGGACTGCACGTTAAACCGGCGAAGGAATTCCTCCGTAGTGCCAAAAAGCAGAGGCCTGCCTGGAGCATCCAGTCTGCCCGTCTCCTCTACAAGTCCGTATTCTACCAGTTTGTTCACTGCATGGTCGGACTTTACCCCGCGGATCTTTTCAATCTCCAGTCTGGTCACCGGCTGACGATAAGCGATAATAGACAGAGTTTCAAGGAGGACGTCTGTGAGGACATACCGTTTCGGCTGCTTTGCCACGCGGATCAGATACTCGTACATCTCTTTTTTCGTACACATCTGAAACGAATTTTCCAGCTCGATAATGCGGACGCCCCTGTCTTCTTCCTCACAGCGGTCCATCAGGCTGTGAATGATCTTCCGGGTCGTATCCTCGTCGTGTTCAATGGCCGCTGCAATTTTTTCCAGTTCCACAGAATCTCCCATTGTAAAAAGGATAGCCTCCACCGCTGCCTGGAGTCTGTTAATTTCCATTTTTGTCTTCCGTCCTTTCAATCATAATCTCTCCGAATGTACTTTCCTGCTCTACACGGATCTCGCCCAGCTTCATCATTTCCAGCATTGCAAGGAAGGTAACAACAATCTGCATCCTGCTTTTCTGGTTTTCAAGCATCTGCCGGAAGCTGAAGCTTCGATGAGTTTTCAGATACTCATGGATATAGTCCAGACGCTCTGACAGAGAGACCTCTTCTTTTTCAATCTTACCGAACCGGCTTCTCACCGGGTCAATCTTGTCATTCTGCCGCTTCATGACTTCACGGAAAATTCCGCTGAGCCTGGAAAGCGTCAGGCCGTCCAGAAGCCTGTCCAGATCCACCGGTTCCACATATTCCATTACTTCTTCCGGCACGTCAGGGCTGCGGTAAAGGATCATATCTGAATCAGTCTGGCGTTCTTTCAGTTCTTCTGCCATATACTTGTACATCTTATACTGGAGAAGCTGTTCCACCAGTTCCCGGCGGGGATCGTCCTCCTCGCCTTCCTCGGTTACTTCTTTTGGCAGCAGCATCCTGCATTTAATATCAAGCAAAGTGGCCGCCATGACAAGAAATTCACTCATCACATTTAAGTCTTCCCTCTGCATCTGGCGGATGTAGTCCATATACTGATTCGTGATTTCCACGATCGGTATATCATATATATCTATTTTATTTTTTTCGATCAAATGAAGCAGAAGGTCGAGCGGGCCTTCAAATGCCTCCAGTTTTACCGGTATTCCCATAATGTCTCCTGTTTTTGCATAGCCAGGCAGAACGGCCGGGATCGCGCAGCGGGCTTCTGCCCGCCTGCCGGCCCTTTTTCCACTGCCCGGCGCTGTCTCATACGTCTAAATATTATACGAGAATCCGCCAGGTTTTACAATATTTTTTTCTCCATGGCTGGTTCCAGAGAAATGGAAACAAGTTCCGGCGTGTTAAAAAGCCGCAGATGGATGGTATGTGTTCCCAGCCCTCTGCTTACGATCACTGTCTGATCACCCTCCAGAGTCAGTTCCCCTGAATATCTGGGGAACAGAAATGCCTGAGGAGAGATCACTCCGCCCAGGCCGGGGATCCTGACAATCCCTCCATGGAGATGGCCGGATAAGATCAGATCCGCGCCCCAGGCTTTATAGGCGTCCATATATGCAGGATTGTGAGCCAGCAGGATACGATACGCCGCTTGTGGTGTGACGCGGTCCTGACTACCGGCTTGATCTCCGGCCAGATTTCCTATATCCTGCGATGTAACATTAGCCTTTTTCATCTTCCGGTAAGTTTCCAGAGGAAGCTCCACAGCACAGATATCCAGAGTAGTCTGCCCTATGCGCACTGTCTCTGTCTCATTCTCGAGAAAGACAACCCCGGCCTCCTCCAGCACGGTCTTATAGTCTGCATAAGAATAGGAATATTCTTTCGGATTTTCCTTCATCCGCTGCTCATGATTGCCGTTTGCATAATATACCGGGCAGATGGCAGGAAGCTTTCGCACGAATTTTAATGCAGGTTCATAGGATACCCGGTCCTTTCCCACGAGCATGTCTCCTCCGATCAGGATCAGATCCGGCCATTCCGTCCGAAGAGCCTGATACAGGTTCTCATTTTCCCTTCCGTACTCCCTGTTGTGCAGATCTGACAGGAAGACGATTTTTACCGTCTTCCCGCCCGCCGGAAATTTTTCTGATTTGATGGAATATTTTGTCACCTTAAAGGTATGGAGTTCCCGGTATATTTCGGCTGCAGTCACAACTGCCAGAGCGGCCAGGATCGTCAGAACGATCTGAACCGCCGTCACACCGTCTCCTGTCCGGCAGTCTGCTCTTTCATGATCGAGACTCCTGCGCTTGCGCCGATCCTGTCTGCTCCCGCCGCAGCCATGGCCTGCACATCTGCCAGTGTGCGGATGCCGCCGGATGCTTTCACTCCTGCTTTATCCCCCACCGTACGGCGCATCAGGGCGACATCCTCAGCAGTAGCCCCTCCGGTAGAAAAGCCGGTAGAAGTTTTTACATAGTCAGCGTTTGCCTCCAGGCAGATCCGGCACGCTTTTTCAATTTCTTCTTTTGTCAGCAGACAGGTCTCCAGAATAACCTTCACAAGGGCTTTCCCCTGCGCCGCTTCCACAACAGAGGAAATATCCTGTCTCACATAATCCCAGTCCCCGCTTTTTATCATCCCCACATGGATGACCATATCCAGTTCCTCCGCTCCGTCAGCCACAGCCGCTCTGGCTTCCGCCGCCTTGCCCGCGGTGGACATGGCCCCCAGCGGGAACCCGATCACGGTGCACACTTTAACAGCTGAGCCTTTCAGAAGAGAGGCGCAGTAATATACAAATGAGGAGTTGACACATACGGAATGAAATCCGTACTCCACAGCCTCCTGGCACAGTTTTTTTACTTGTTCTTTCGAAGCTTCCGGCTTCAGCAGTGTATGGTCGATCATGCCCGCAAAATTCATTTTATTATCCTCCTGTATGTTTTCTACGGCTTATATTATAAGCCATAGCGCAGCAGGGACACAAGCTTTTTATCGCCCGGCTTTTTCCTCCCGGCCCCATCCGGCAGGGTATGCCGGCGGTCACAGCATCAGGGCCCGGACTGCCCGAAGCATATAGTCCTGGAAACCGGCCTTTGCAACACTGTCTTTTGCCACGATATCCACACTTCCGATCTCATTGCCGTCCAGCCGGTACACAGCCCGCCCCAGAACGTCTCCCGTTTTGACCGGCGCGCGGACCGGCTCATCCAGTTCAATCTCCTTTTCAATATTATTTAAATTAGCGCCTTCTGTATCCAGCCAGGTGAATTCTTCCGCGTACCCCACACTGATCTGATCTCTGACGCCGCCTTCCACATCTGCGTCAGGGAGAGCCTGGGGAGCATCGTCTGTATAAATCTGACATTTTCCGAACCCATAGTTTAGCAGAGTCACCGCATCCTGAAACCGCTGCCTGGAATTCTCTGACGCCATGATGACCGCGATCAGTTCCACACCGTTTTTCTCCGCTGTGGCTGATACACAGAATTTTGCCTCTCCTGTAGAACCGGTTTTCAGTCCGGTCGCATATTCGTACTGGCGTACAAGTTTGTTAGTGTTTGAGAGTCCGAACTCTGACGTTCCTTTCCGTGTCGTATGAGTGATATTTTCCATCCATATCATACAGTAATCGCGTATCTGAGGATATTTTGTGATCAGTTCTCTGGACATAAGCGCGATGTCCCGGGCGCTGGTCACATGCCCGTCTGCATCCAGTCCATTGCAGTTTTTAAACGTCGTGTTTTTCATACCCAGTCCCTGCGCCCTCTCATTCATTCTTCGGACAAACTCTTCCTCATTGCCGCATATGTACTCAGCCATTGCCACACAGGCATCATTTGCACTTGCCACAGAAATGCACTTAAGCAGGGTATCCACCGTCTGTACTTCCCCCACTTCCAGGAACACCTGGGATCCGCCCATAGAAGCAGCATATTCGGAAGTTGTCACTTCATCGTCCAGACTGATCGCACCACTGTCAAGGGAGTCAAAGATCAGAAGCATGGTCATAACCTTTGTCACACTGGCCGGGGGACGCGCAGTATCAGCATCTTTTTCATAGAGTACAGTTCCGGTGGATGCTTCCATCAGGATAGCCGACGGAGCACTGATCTCGACCTGGGCAGTAGTTTCCTCCCTGCTTTCCTCTAAGTTGCTCTCCCCTAACCTGTTCTCTTCAGATCCGGTTTCTTCTTCAGCATACAAGACTGCCGGGCTGCCTGCCGCGCAGAGAGAGATCATCAGAACGGTACATATCAGGAACGCCAAAGTCCTTTTCATTCCATACTCCTCCCATTTTTGTCTGTTACCAATATAATGGAAATTTATTGCAATTATGACTACAAACAGACTTTTTGCATCTGCATTTCCTCCTTTTCGTCTAATTGACTTTTCTGATTCCGGGGCGTATATTAATCATGGGAGAATAAATAGGAGTAAGCATACTCATGGATAATAAGGAGGTCACAATAATGTCGCGTACTTATTATGACATTTTAGGGGTTCCCAGGGACGCGTCTCTCGAGGAAATCACAGCGGCAAAAAATGCATTGGCAAAGGTATACCATCCAGATGCGAATGTACATAAAGATATAGATACCACGGCCTTCATGCAGGAGATTCTGGAAGCGTATCACGTGCTTTCAGATGAGAGCAGACGAAAAAAATATAATCAGGAAACATTTGGAGAATCCACCCGGGTATTCAAGACGTTCACGGTCGGGCCGGATGGAGATTCAGAGGATTTATCTTTCGTTACATACTGGAACGCTGCAAGCCAGCTGAACGAAACTATTGACAAAAGCGTCCGGCTGATGGAACGTGAGTCAAAGAAAAAGAGCATTTCCCATCGCATTTTTACAAAAATCGGGAAAAACCAACAGCACGAAGACTCCTTCCGCAACCGTCAGATTTCGCGCCTTTCCATGCAGGCTATCCAGTATATCACAGTTCTGAAAATGGCCGGAATCCCAATGGAATACTGGCAGCCCGAGGCTATGAACTGGGTGCTGATCCGCTGGGGGCAGAAGCAGTCACTCGACTATCATTCTCTGTTTGCCCGTTATGACGCTTTTATTGAGCAGACCGCGACAAGCACGGAAAAAATGAAACTGCGCTCCAAAAGCCGCAGATATCAGAATAATTTAAAAAAACTGCTCTCCTACGCTTTAGAGGCGTAGAAGGCAGTCCTGCAGGAGGGCTTCACAGCCCTCTTTTACATCTCTGTAAGTCTCGTCAAAATCCCCTGTGTACCAGGGATCTGCAATATCCTGACCTTTCCGCTCCGTAAAATCCAAAAGCTTTGACACTTTTCCCTGAGGATCCCCATTCCCGATCAAGCGGTTGATATTGCGGATGTTCCATGTGTCCATTCCGATGATATAATCAAATTCGTCATATTCATCTTTCTTCATCTGACGGGCCCGGTGGGGAATACACAGGATCCCGACCTGCCGAAGTTTCCTCTGCGTGCCGTGGTGCGGCGGATTGCCGATTTCCTCACGGCTTGTAGCTGCGGAATCAATATAAAATTCGTCTGAAAGGCCGGCCTGATCTACCATGTGCTGGAAGACAGACTGGGCCATAGTTGACCGGCAGATATTGCCGTGGCACACGAAAAGCACTCGTATCATATTTTAAAGTCCTCCTGATTTGCTAAGATTTGCCCTGTTTTGCCGCAATTTGCCGGGTATGTAATTGCCGCTGAGATTGTTAAAACAATCACAGAATAAGCAAAACGGGGCAAAATGTGGCATATTGAGGCCGTCAAAAGTAGTAAAAACGTAGTAAGAATGGGGGTGTTACTACTGTCCCATTTTAGCATCCTTTTGTAAAATGTTCTACTTAATATGTTCGGAATTCATCTAATAGTTTCTTGAAGATTAAGGCATTTTCATAATCTTCTTTAAAAGCTCCTGGACGATATGAATCTGGAAGTTCCATATAGGGGATATGAATATCTTTTAAATACTTGTCTCTGATTCCCATTTAGAAATCGAATAATCCTTAAATTTTTCTTTTTCTTCTTTTCACAAAACACAAAGTTACCTTTCAGATTGATTTTTCCATCTGTAACCTATGTTTCCATCGTAATCTTTTCCTCCTTTCACGCCGTCATATATGAAAGCTTCTTATAATCCGAAATTATCGGAACTAGCACTCCAAAAAAATTTTATATTTTTCAAAGTGTCAAATTGACACTTTGGATCCAACTTTTGATACTTTGAAAATTATCTTACTTAATATGGGATTCTGAAATAATCCAGATACGCCTTATATCGATCCTGTGCGGTCAGGCAGGTATCTGTCAGATAGCCTTTTTCATTGTCCCATTCCTTTAATCCTCTATAGTAGAACATCTTCAGGTTATCCTCAATAATGAATGGAACGATATTATATTTCAAACATTCTTTGAACATAATCAGCCTGCCCACACGACCGTTGCCGTCCTGAAACGGATGGATTCGTTCAAACTTTACATGGAAATCCAGAATATCTTCAAAGGTCTTTTCTTCTTTTGCGTTATACGCTGTCAGCAGTGCTTTCATCTTACCGGCAACTTCTTCGGGTAGAGCAGTATCCATGCCGCCCACCTCATTAGGCAATTTCTTATAATCCCCTACTGCAAACCAGTCTTTTCTGGAATCGCTGGTTCCGCTTTTCAAAGTCAGATGAAGTTCCTTAATAAACTTCTCAGCCAAAGCGTTTTTTGCATGGTCGATAATCATATCAATACATCGAAAATGATTTGCGGTTTCAATCACATCGTCTACGTTGAGAACTTCATTCTCTACGCCGATGGTATTGGTTTCAAAAATATATCTGGTCTGATCATGGGTCAGACGACTTCCCTCAATATGGTTTGAGTTATACGTTAAATCAATTTGTGTTTTATGGTAAATACCGCCGAAATATTTACTTGCTTTTTGTTCCTGAAAAATATCCAGCAGTGTGAATGGATGCTCTTTCTTTTTGTTGGAACGCTCTGGTTTTTCGGCGTTCTCCGGAATATTCCAGGTTTTTCCGGTAAGAAAAGCACCTGGCACACGCCCGTGAGCGCAGTAATTTCTCACACTGCGCTCCGATATATTCCATTTTTTTGCTATTTCAGCAACTGAAAGGTAACGCATTTGCTTTCCTCCGTTATCAATCGATCTAATACTATATGGATCTTGCACTATAGTATATCACATTACCGGCAATAAATCCATCGAACTTCCGCATTAGACAATATATTTTTGCCGTTTTCAGAAGTTCCAATTATCACAACGTAAAGAGAACCGGACTTCACAGGCAAGTGAAATCCAGTTCCCATTTTTATCTATATATCATTTCGTTCAGTACAGATTCATAGGATAATTTCGATTTTGTGTTTTGCTGTATTGCATCTTTATTGTTCCAGGAAACTTATTTTGCAATAGCTTATCCAACCTTTCGTTTCCTCCGATAACTTTTAAGCCGTAGTATTCGATACTGGGATCCTGAAGGTGTGCAAATATATCCTGATTTTTTAACAATCTCTTTTTATCCCAGGGAAATATCAGATCTTCATTGATCCCATCTGCAAAAACAATATATGTGTAAATATATGTCTCGTGTCCACATTGATAACATCGCTACTTAAAGCGATATACTCTATTGGAATTGACTGTTTGTGATTTGCCAATAATCTCAATATTCTCAGGATTATACGCATAGGTCTTTCCTGTTTCAGTAAATCTAATCAGGATTTTCCCTTCGCTTTCCTCGATAGAATAAGCATTTTTAATTTTATTTGACCTTTTATCTAAAAATTTCATTTTACCGCAATATTTCCTTTATATTTTTTGAAGTTATCATATCGGTACTTTTCTCAGAAGCTGTAGACTTGTTGTAAAACACTCTCTCTATCTCAAAGATTATACTGGTTTTCGTTTACAGAAAAACATATTTTCTCAGCCGTTCAAACGCCTCTTCGATCCTGGAGCGCGGCGACGCCAGATTCATCCGGATATGACAGGGCCCGCCGAATGCTCTTCCATCCTGCCAGCCAACGCCCACTTTCCATCCTTCTTTTATTACTTTATCAATCGGTTTTCCCGACTTCATACAGTATTCTGTACAGTCAAGAAAGAGCATATAAGTTCCCTGGGGAGGCGATACAGCGATACCCGCGAAATGCGCCCGGATAAAGTCCACGGCGTACCGGGCATTTTCTTCCAGCACTGTCCGCAGCTCCTCCAGCCACTCATATCCCTGTGGCTGATATGCCCCGATCAGAGCATGCATAGAGAGTACATTCATTTCATTATAATGTGTTGCATACGCGTAGCTGCAGATACGATCCTGCAGATATGTGCTGTATATAATATGAAAACTTCCGATCAGCCCGGCAAGATTAAAGGTTTTGCTCGGCGCATAAGCTGCGATCACATGTTCTTTTGCCCAGTCATTTACCATCTGCGTCGGAATATGGCGATACCCGGCAAATGTCAGATCGGCCCAGATTTCATCGCTGATCACATAGCAGTCATTCGCCTCATAGACTTCCATTGCCTTTTCCAGTTCCCAGCGTTCCCATACACGTCCGCTTGGATTATGAGGGGAACAGAAAATTGCAAGATGTATATGATTTTCCTTCAGCTTCCTGTCCATGTCTTCATAATCCATCCGCCAGATCCCGCTGCTGTCTTTTGTAAGCGGACTGTATACCGACGTCCGGCCCAATCCTTCAATATCCTCGTGGAATCCCAGGTAGAACGGACTGTGAATAAGAATCTTGTCGCCCGGCTCAGAGAGCACCTGAACCGCGCTTGTTACACATCCGTGCACGCCATTCTCATATCCGATATACTCTTTTTTCAGTCCTTTCACGCCAAAATGATTTTCCTGCCATCTGATAATCGAGTCGTAATACTCCTCCGTCGGCCGGAAATATCCAAATGCAGGATGCTCTACACGCTTTATTATTGCCTCGGTGACCGAGGGACAGGTGGGAAAGTTCATGTCCGCCACCCACATAGGAATAAAATCAAATCCATCCTGCGGTTTCTCGGGCTCACTGCCCCACACATTTTCTCCCACACTGTCTACGGCAAGGGCGTCCCTGCCCCTGCGGTCCATAACGGATATAAAATCATATTTCATACAATGCCTCCGTTTTGTCTGCGCCATTTACTGAGGCCACGGCCCTGTTGTGCATGACAGATCTCCGGCCGCCTTATTTTACCTCGACCAGTTCAATCCTAAAGTTCAGCTCTTTCCCCGCCATCTCATGGTTTGCGTCAAAAGTGATCGTGGTCTCTTCCTTGGCCGCCACCTTGACAGGGAAAGGCTGCCCATATTGATTGGACAGATAAACCTGCTGTCCGATCTCCAGATCCTCTGATCCCGGAAGCTGGGCAATCTCAATCGTAAATACCGCATTTGGATCGGGCATGCCATAGGCATCTTCGGGCATCAGGTGGATATCCACGGTCTGTCCGACTTCCATATCAGCCACAGCTGCATCAAATCCTCTGATCATCTGACCTGCGCCGCAGACAAATTCCAGCGGTTCACCGCGGTCATAAGATGAATCAAACTGGGTTCCATCATTAAACGTACCTCTGTAATGTGTCCGGCAGGTCTTTCCGACGTTGCGCCCTGTAATTGTCGGCTGAGAGCCGCATCCGCCTCCGCAGCTGTCCCCGCATCCGCCTCCGCAGGAATGACCTTCCTCGTGATCCCCGCAGCTGTGTCCATCCTCATGGTGGTGATGATCACAGTTTGCCCCGGTGGAGATCAATTCGCCCTTCAGGTAAGCGTCCACCGCCTGATCTGCATCTCCTTCGGCGCCGGAGCACAATTCAACCCCCGCCTCTGCAAGCGCGGCCTGGGCACCGCCGCCGATACCGCCGCATATAAGCACATCGACTGACTGTTCAGACAATAGCCCGGCAAGCGCTCCATGTCCGACGCCGTTAGAGCCGATCACTTCGCTGGAAACCACCTTGTTATCCTCAATCTCATATACCTTGAAAAATTCTGTCCTTCCAAAATGCTGAAAGATATTTCCGTTGTCATATGTCACTGCTATTTTCATTTTTCTCTCTCCTGTTTCCTTCTATTTATCTATCTATTATTATCTCGCCCTCTTCTTTAATGTCAATATTTATATTATAAAATTTTAAACTCTCAGCAGTATTTCCACATTCCCCCTATTCGCTATTGTTTTCAGCCATATTTTACGGTACAATTAGAATCGTGACTAGAAATGGGAAGGATTTATAACTTTGAGATATTTAGGAAACAAAGACTCAATTACAGATAAAATAAAAGAAATCATTTTAAGTAAAATAAATCTGCAGCCTGACAGTGTTCTTTTTGATGCTTTCTGCGGCACTGGCTCTATTGCAAATGCCTTTAAAACAACTTGTAATGTTATAATCAATGACAATCTTAATTTTGCTACCACATATGCCTATGGGCGTATGAACGCAGCTAAATGTACTTTTGAGCACCTGGGATTTGATCCATTTGTTTTTTTTAATTCTGCGGATATAACAGTTGAAGGATATTTTTATAAAACCTATTCTCCCGGCGGCTCTGAAAGAATGTATTTATCAAAACATAATGCAGGAAGGGTAGATTATTTCAGGCAGTCTATTGAAAACTGGCACCGACTGAATCTGCTTACAGAAGAAGAATACCGTTACCTGCTGGCCTGTCTGGTAGAGTCTGTTTCTTTTGTATCCAATACCGCGGGTGTTTATGGTGCATTTTTAAAGAAATGGGATAACCGTGCACTGAAAAATATTCAGTTTTTAGACTTATCTGACGGAATCCAGCCAACTTACTCTATCGAAGTTCACACTAATAAATTGGAAGATATTATTGAAGATGTACGTTGTGATGTTTTATATCTCGATCCGCCATACACACAAAATCAATACGGAACACAGTATCATCTTTTAGAAACTCTGGTTCTCAATGACGAACCACAAAAAGTAAGCAAAGTGACCGGCTCCCGAAGCACCCGGGAAATGCGTTCCGACTGGTCTAAAATCTATAAAGTCCATATACTTTTTGATAAAATCCTGGCTAAAACTTCCGCCAAACATATATTTTTAAGTTACAATAATGACGGCGATATGAGCAAAGAGTATATCGAATCCATTATGAAAAGATATGGAGTGGAAGAGACATTTGAATGTATAAAGATACCCTATAAAAAGTATGAAAACTGGAAGTCAAAAAATAGAAAAGTACATTACGAATATCTTTTCTATATCAAAAAGAAAGAAAAAAAGGACATCGTTTTTGAATCGCCTCTTAATTATATCGGCAGCAAGGCAAAAGTAGTTCCTTATATTAAAAAAAATCTGCTGCCTACAGATACATTTATTGATTTGTTTGGCGGCGGATTCAACGTAGGAATCAATTCAGACTCCAAAACGATATATTATAATGACATTAATTTTATCGTAAAAGACCTGATTGAGTCGTTCCGTACTTATGACACCTACAATTACATAACATATGTCAAAAAATTTATTGAAAAACAGAAGCTGGAAAAGGGTAATAAGGAAAGCTATCTGGCTGCCAGAGAGTACTACAATTCTCTTCCTGAGGAAAAAAAGGATAAGCGTATGTTGTTTGCTCTGATCCTGTACAGTTACCAGCAGCAGATTCGTTTTAACAGCAGCTATGGGTTCAACAATACTGCCGGTGTACGTTGGTTCAATGACAGTATTCTGGCAAAACTTATAAGCTTCAGTCGGGTCATCAAAGAAAAAAACATCAAATTTATCAGCGCTGATTATATCAATATACGCAGAAAATTAACACTCGGCCCGGATACTTTTCTTTACCTGGATCCGCCCTATAAACTAACAACGGGAACCTATAATGACGGGAAACGTGGTTTTAAAGGATGGGACGCCCAGCTTGAACAGGAGTTGTTTGACTTCATTGACGAAATGACACAGTTACATATACCATGTATGCTTTCTTATGTACTTGAACATAAAGGTACGGTTAATACAGCTCTTGAAGAATGGATCAGCAAAAATAATTATGCCTGTATCTCTTTAGGAGATATCATAGGAATGTCTGGTCAGCCCAGAAAGGAGATCTTGATACTAAATTATGAAGCGCCCACATTTTCTTATTAAAAATTGCATGAACAAATCTTCTGTTACAAACGTATATATGTGCGATATACTGACAGACCAGGTCCTCAAAGATGTTTGTAATAGAATAACAGGACAGCAAGATTTTACTGTCGACTTTGTCGGCAATGATTATGAAGACGACTGTCTGGAAAAGTCGTATAATAAAGGCCGTCTTGCCATTCTGAAGTATGACGGTAAAATCGCTTTCATAAGTTTTTCAGAGGGGATCGCCGGAGGAAGAAACTCTGCGGTCCAGAGTGTAGGAACAGCATTCAATATTTACTTCAAGAGCACAGTCCAAAACAAAGAACTTTTCTATTACTTCCTGGGCAGCGGGCCAAAGTTTGAGACTGATTATCTGCGTTCCGCCTATCGCCAGATGAAGACGATGGGCTTCAGATTTCTCAATCCTGAGGTACTCAGTATGCCGATAAGTCCGTTTACATCTGTTGAAGATTTGATTTTTTCAAGAAAGGTAACCGCCGGTAAGAATAAAAGTAATAACGCGTCCTATGTCACTAAAGAAAAATCAAAAGAAATCGAAGTATATGCAAAGACTTTTGGAGCAAACAAGTATGACGCAGCCATGTTGGGATTTACAGCATCCACTCTGGCAAAAATCCACAGCCAGCATATAACCTTATACGAAATTTTGGAAGGGAATCTGAAACATATGCCTCAGGCATGTTCAGAAACACTTGGGCTGATGGGAAATGTCGATATTGTCTCTACAAATCTTGAATTTGATAAAAATCAGTTTAAATCCAGCAGCAGTCTGCGTTCACCCAGGTATAAAGTAAATCTATTAGACCGGGTCGGAATAAAGCACTGCCCCCTGTGTCATTGTGAGATTCCAGAACTAATACAGGGAGCGCACGTTTGGCCAGTCAATCTTATAAAAAAACAGCCGCTCACTCTTGACGAGCAGTTTGCGCATGCTGTCAGCGGAAATAACGGCATATGGCTGTGCGAAAATCACCATAAGCTTTTTGATGAAAATATAATACGTTTTGACAAAACCGGTAAAATGAAAATTCATGCCTCTGACCGCCGTGAAAAATCATATATCCTTAAGATCACAGAGGAAGACAGGCTTCCCTCGGTTTATCACTCAAATAAATTTTTTGAATATCTGGAATTACGAAATCAAGCAATATAGTTATATTATTATGCATGCAGGATGAAAGTTAAGGAAGTCGCCTGAAACCAGCATATAGCGGATTCCCTGAAACTCTCCCCGGATACTGTCTCCAAAGCGACTTTCCCCGTGGCAGTGAGAATATACAACAGCCGTTACGCCATACTCCGCTGCAATTTCCGTAAAAGGCGATGTCTCTTCCAGTATATTCGTTGGCGGATAGTGCAAAAACATGATGAACTTCCGATAGCCGGCATTCTCTGCCTGCCGAAAAGATTCTCTGAGCCGGGTCATTTCTCTGGTGACCAGCTTTTTTGCCTGTTCTTCTTTTTCTTCATCCCATCCTGTAATATTCCCCCACCGATCCAGATAGAAAGGGCCTTCAAAAGTGTAACCTTTTGTCCCCACCAGAGCATAATCCTCATATACAGCGAAATTGTTCTGCAGAAAGAAAAGACTGTCTTTATATTCTTCATTCAGGCGTTCTGTTTTTTTCACATCCCAGAACATATCATGGTTCCCCCGAAGCAGAATTCAGACAACTTCCTGCCCCAGGAATGGTCGCCGGTGAGAACAAGAGTATCTTCCGGTTTCACAAATCGGTTTACATATTTTTCAATCTTCCGCTCGTGGCGTTTCCATATGCTTCCGAATCTGTCCATAGATTTATCAGACTGAAAGCTGAGGTGAAGATCACCCAGTGCGTAAAGCGCCATAGTATTGTACTCCTTTTATCAGTCGGATCTATCACTCATTTTATTAAATCTCATCTGTTTTATCCGGCTCCATAGTCATTATATACTGCAGCAATACCTTTTCATTTTACTGTTTTCTCATCTTTTTCCTGTTCTAAAAGCTCGGCTATATATGCTAAAGAGGCGTCATTCCATACAGAAATGCTTGGATTTCCGTACTTGTCAACATACTCTTTTTCAATCAGATATTTATCCAGAGAATCATATCCTAATACAGAAAGAACATCATTAAAATTCTCTTCAGAGGTAGCGCAGTAAAATCCATACAGATAACTTTCATCCAGTCCTTTCAAATTCTGAAAATCTTCAGTATTATAGTTATACGAACGATTATACCCTCTTCCTTCATAATCTGTAAATCCATTTGCATCCAGCAGATCATATACCCGCAAAGCACTATATATGCTCAGGTCAGACATATCATATCCATCAATTTCTGTAACATACTCGATTTTTTCCATATTATTTTTATGCTTTTCCATTTTTAGATGCGCAGAATTCAATTTCAGCAAAACCGCGGTCGAAACAAAAATTACAAAAGTAAAACATATCTTCCAGGCTGCTGCAAGCACGATCGCCACGGCCAAAGAACGTTTCTCTTTTTCCTGTTTCTTTTTCATGTTTCCCCTCCCTTATCACTTAATAAGACTTGTCGCTTATCATCTATTTATCAGTATATCACCTGGTACAAGTCAGGTCTATATTCACCTGAATTTTCATGTGATATCCTGGCTCAACCCAACCTTGTTGTTACTACGTCTCATGAGACTGCCCGTGAGACTTCCCCGTTTAAGGTGCGGACTCTTTCCCCTCATCTGCATGTCAGGACAAACAAAGAAAAGCGACGGAAAGCTATACCGCTCTTTTCCGCCGCTTTTTAGTAGGATTATTTCATTTTCTTCTTTCTCTTAAAGAGATAAATTCCTACAATGCTAATAAAAGATATTATCCAGCTTGTCGTCCAAAATCCTGATGTCGAATAATCTCCTGTCTGAGGTGGATTTTCTGTTTCATCTGTTCCTTTTGGGATTTCTTGTGATGCCGGGGTATGATGATTTGTAATAACAAATCCTTTCTCCATATCCCCTGTGATCTCTGTCTTATATCCCTCCACACTGACCTCTTCGATGGTGTATAAGATCTTCACACCGTCTTTGTATTCATCCAGTTCTGTGAAGGATCCGCTCCAGTTGTTCCCGCTGTTCAGTTTTACTGTCTTTCCCGTATCTTTCCCGTCTGCCAGCAGCTTCACTACGATCTCCTCCGGCCGGATGCCATCCTGGTCATTCCTGTCATCCCAGGCTTTTGTCACAGATACGCTGGTCTTCCCAGGCGTATATCTGTTGGTCACCATAAACCCTTCCGATGCATCTCCTGTGATCTCTGTTGTATAGTCTGCCACTGCATCTTCCGTTATGGTATATGTGATCTCTTTTCCTTCTTTGTACTTCGGCAGGTCTTTAAACTCCCATTTCCATCCATCCTCTTCCGTCACGTTCACTGCTTTTTCTTCCAGTTCTGTGCCGTCTGCATACAGGCGGATGGTGATAGAGCCGGGCCGCTTTCCATCCTGGTTGTTCCCGTCGTCCCATGTCTTGCTGCCGGATATGTCCACTGTTTCCGGCTCGTGCCTGTTGGTCACTGTAAACCCTTCTGATGCATCTCCTGTGATCTCTGTCTCATATCCTGTCACACTGACTTCTTCGATGGTGTATGAGATCTTTACACCGTCTTTGTATTCATCCAGTTCTGTGAAGGATCCGCTCCAGTTGTTCCCGCTGTTCAGCTTCACTGTCTTTCCTGTATCTTCCTTGTCTGCCAGCAGCTTCACTACGATCTCCTTCGGACGGATTCCGTCCTGGTTATTCCCGTCGTCCCAGGCTTTCCTTACCGATACGCTGGTCTTCCCAGGTGTATAGCTGTTTGTAATGATATAACCTTCTTCTTCACTGCCTCCATAAATTACTACATAATCAACACCATTGAACTCAATTCTTCCGTTATTCTCACCGACTTCTTTTACTGTATAAACAATATCCTTTCCGTCCTTCTCTGCCTCCAGCCCTGACCATGTATAATGCCAGTCATTTCCTGCATTCAGCTTCACCGGGTCGCCGGATGCGGTATTATCTGCATACAACTGTACCTGCACACTCTCAGGACGCTTTCCATCCTGGTTATCCGCATCTTTCCAGACCTTTTCCACAGAAATATTTACCGGTTCCGGTTTCTCTGCCGGAAACAGACCAAGATCATTGTCTCTCGAATTGTAAACTATACCGTCTATATCTTCGCGTGCCGGCATAATAAGGCCGGAAATAAATGCCTGCGTCAGATTTCCCGCATCATAAAACGGCACTGCATCTGAATCAATGGTATCATCTGTACCCTGATTTACCGGGCTTGCCTCATAGTCAGCCATTTTAAATGTCCCATCGGAAAATCTCACGCCAAAGATGCCTTCTGGAAGGTTCGTAAAGCGGTACCGGCCTTCACTGTGTGCAGAAACAGTACCCGTGATTACATTCATCTGTTCACTTGTGGATACAGCAGCCTCTTTCCCAGCTGCCTGGTACGGCTCATAGTCATCCGGCTCAGAAGCGTTTCCTCCATCCTTAAGTTTCATTAAGGTAACTGTTGCCCCTTTCTGCAAAGATTCTCCCTCTTCGCGCAAACCGTTTTTATTTTCATCCAGCCATACCACTCCCTCAAGAGTACGTCCTACGATATAGCTTCGGCCATGACTTTCCAGGCCGTCGCAAGTCAGACGGTTTACAACACGCTCTCCGGGCTGACCCTCTGGCAGCTGGATCGACACGTGCATTTTCAAAGTTTGATTGGCCGGCAATGATCCTACTGCTGCGATTGCCACAGGTCTGAACTGTTCATCCGGTATATCAGCAATCCCACTGGCAGTATCTACAGAAAGTTCTGTCCATACCGAATCCGAACCGCTAAAATCCTCTACTGTATAATTCCTGCTGCTCTTGCCTCGTTCGTTTTCGTCTTCCGTATAATAAAGTCTGAAGTTCGTACCATCAAACTCTTCCTTAAGGCTAATGATAGAAAATTCCGATACAACACAGGCTCCGGTAAATATCGATCCGGCTTCATCACTATTATAGGGAAGACTGTCCATTGCTATCACAGCCAACGAATTTCCTGCATTATTACCTATATTCATAGTGAAGCCCATATCTTCGCCGGCTTCTACTTCTGTCTGATCTGACAGTTTGGAAAGACTTACCGCAAAATTTTTAACAACCCGGATACTGATATCCGCCAGATTGCCGTTTATTTCATTAAAGTCCTTTTTCTGTTCGCCGTCGCTCCAGATCTTTACTTCATTCAGAAGTTCGTCATTATTTTCCACATTTCCTGCACTTCCAATATCACAGGAATAATAAATCGGAGAAATTTCTGTCACTGTTTCTGCAGTGATCGTTACATTTTCAAGCGTCCATCGAAGAGTCGTTGAGCCGTCATCGTTATTAATAACTTCTGGTTCAAGTGAAACGCCGTCTGTGACGCTCCCCTGTTTTCCTTCGGCAGTCTGAGTGTAAGTTCCGCCCCAGTAACTGGAGAATGGTATGTAGGTAAGTCCTTCAGGAAGAATATCCTCCACATATACTGTGGTTGTAAGTTCATCTTCTGAAGAAAAGTCACCTGCTGTTCTTATTGCAGACGGTGTCAGGATATAATCTGCAGTGATCTGTCCCGAATCCAGGTCATAAACCTGTTTCTCATATGGCTTTCCATCGCTTCCTACAGAAGTCTGGGCGCGTTTTTTCTCAATCTGCGTTGCATAATCCACCACGAGACAGGAATCGCCATAATTTCTTCCGGCCGTCCCATTTATATATCCTGATTCGTCATACTGTGACTTTAAGTATGTTGCAAGGCCTTCTCTTGTATCATAATTATTTGTCCAGAATGAATCCGGGTAATCCTTATACTCTGGAGCCGTCATCTGATCTGCACGGCTTGTAAAAGCGCTGCTCTGGGCGTAGGTTTTATAATCCTCATCTGTCAAGTCCGCTGTATTCTTTTTCAGGTATTCTGCCGCTTCCTGTTGGACATCTTTCTTATTCCACGCTTTGGCGGAATGGGTCACCATGTACACACTGCCGGACCGGGCTGTATCTTTTACGAAGCCCTGTGCTGTGAAATATATCTCGGTAGACTGAGTTGATGCAAGTCCGCGAGCCTCCATAAGCACACCCACACAGATATAACCCTGTTCCTTCAATTCCTGCAGGCTGGAAAAAAAGATCAGGTCATCTGCCGTTGCCTGTATCATCTCTGTATCATATCCGCTTTCACCAGGATCTTTTCCACCGTGATCCCAGCCATTCTTATCCGGCTTAGCGCCATAAAGAAGCCTGCAGTTCAGATTTTCTACACCATTTTTCAGTCCAAATGCTGCAGTCTCTATGTCAAAAAAGCTGTCGTCAAATTTTATCAGGTCGTCATAAGCCACCGCAGTGTTCATACCCTCTGCGCCTAAATGCGCGATATTTTCCTGGATATTTATCCTGCCGCCGGACAGACTCCAGTCTTTTCCTTCATTCCAGTATGCATCTGTTACTTCCGTCCCTTGATATCCGATGTACTGTTCAATCTCACCTGGCTGTTCAAGAGCCATAGTAACAGACTGCCGATCATCTGTCTGGATTATCTGGTTACTGTTGTCTTCTGTCTCCGGAAGCTGTTGTCCACTTTCGCCGGTAACTTCCAATCCTCCGTCTTCCACAGTCATAATAAAATTTCCGTTTCCATATTCATCAGCAATATAATTTCCATCTGCATCATAAAAAGGCTGCATGATCCAGAATTCACCTGCTGAAAAGCAGGCCGTCTGTATATCCCAGTAACCATTCGATGTATTCGGATTATAGTAAGTGTATACATTTGTATCATTCTTCGCATCAGTGTATGGAAGTTTTGTCAAGTCTATATCATATCCGGAAACGGTTACCTGTATCGTTTTCCCGTTTTGGATGCCCGTCCAGGTTCCTCCCTCTTTGCATGATCTGTAATCTCCGCCTCTGTTAAACGGCGCAGCCAGAAACGCATATCTGTCATTAACCGATATTAACCTTTCGTCCTGCTGGGTTCCGGCTTCACTATTTCCTTCTGCGCTCCACAGCAGTGGTGTATACACATCTGATACGTCCTGCGACGTGCCGTCTGACCTCCGATAAGAGGAAGACAGTTTCAGATCAAATGTAATATCACTTCCATCTGGAAGTTCACATCCCCTTAAACCGTGCTGAGCGCTCTTTCCCTCAATCTGCAGCGTAACGCCGAAAGCCTGGACACGTCCGTATCTTGTACCGGCATCTCTGTTCTGTGCCTTATCATTTCCCGTAGAAAAATCAAATGTGTTAAGATATTGGGTACTGGTGAAACCTGTCCTGATCTGCACATTGTACCTGGGTGCAGAAGTCACAGTAATCTCCGGGCTGCTGATCGTTTTATATTCTGTCTCTCCATGCGCAGTACATCTGTGTCCACTGCCCGTCACAAGTCCGGTAGACGGTACTTCGTTGTGATCAAGCCAGAATGTAAATTCAGGCCGGATTGTATCTCCTTCTTTCACCGCCAAAGTTCTTATGGCAAGATTCAGAGTCTGATAGCTTTCTCCGATCACCGACGGATTCCCATCCCCCGGTTCCAGCAGACAAGTTCCTCTCAGCACCTGACATGCATTTCCGTTATAGATACTGTCTGTGATCGTATACTCTCCATGCTTGCTGTCGAGCCATCCCATACTCCCGGTATCAAACTGAGCCTGCTCAGCTGATGCAGGCAGGATAAACTCGAAATGAAGTGTTCCGGTTCTGTAAGCTTTATACGGAGCGCCATCCCTTACTTTACTTGCAAAATAAACCGTATAAGTAATCGAATCAAAGGAACGCACTGTATTATTGAGATCTGACGAATCATTGCCATTTCCGGTATTTTCATCCCAGGGAGCAGTTCCTGTTCGGACTGCATATCCAGAATCCGTCGTCTGGTCTTTCCTTATTCCCGCATCCGAAATATAGGCATAATCGCCGTTCAGCACATCACCGATATCTCCGGCTCTGACTGCTGGCACCGGCTCATCTGTCCCATCAGATTTCAGAATAGAGCTTTCATTTTTGCCTTCTTCCGGCTGTATTTTTGTCTCCGGGGCAGTTTTTTCTGCCTGTATCGTTGTATTTCCGGCAGTCAGACTGCACTCCTCACATATGTATGTGCATGCTTTTTGTGCAGATGCTTCCACATATCCGCAGGAGGCATCATGCTCGTGAGTGCAGGAGTCCTCCTCTGCATTTTCCTGATATCCGCAGGAAGCATCATGCATGTGGGTACATGGCTGTTCCTCAGTTTCTTCCGCATATCCACACTCTGCCGTATGCTTTGGATGATGCGGGCAGAGTCCGTCAGAAAAAACCTGTTCTTCTGCCGCAGCAGTCAGACCGGATGACGGAATGACCATACAGAAACTGAGGATAAACGCCGTCCAGCATCTGACGATCCCTTTAATTGGCTGTTTCATAGTCTTCCCTCCTATTTGTATAAATCTTTAAAAAGATACTGCAAATAGAGAGCCGACTGCCGTACTGTTACGAACGATATGGCAGACTTTTTCGTTCTTCTGTGGTATGATATAAAAAATGGGCGAAGGCATCAAAAACCGTAAGTTTTTCATCCTTTGTTCCATTTTTTTCTGAGAAAGATATGTAAAAAGAGTGCACGATATTTCCTACATTTTCCATCTGTATACATAGAAACGTATCTATTTCTGCTATTTTCCGTGGACCCACCTGAGAAAGGTATCTTGTGCGATCCCAAGTTTCTTAGCCGCCTCCCGCGATGAGATTGTCTGTTTTTCCCAACAGGTCTTTAAATTCCAGAACTCCTCCGGCACACTTTTCCTGGGACGTCCAAAACGTACTCCCCGCTGCTTTGCCGCAGCAATCCCCTCCTTTTGTCTCTGTCTGATATTTTCCCGTTCTGTCTGAGCTACATATGATAAAATCTGCAATACAAGGTCTGCAACAAAAGTTCCGGTAAGATCTTTTCCCGTCTGCCTCGTATCCAAAAGAGGCATGTCCAGGACAACTACATCTGCCAGTTTTTCTTTGGTGATGATCCTCCACTGTTCCAGAATTTCTTCATAATTGCGGCCCAGACGGTCAATCGACTTTATCACCAGAATATCTCCCGCTCTGAGTTGTCTGATAAGCATCCGGTACTTTGGACGATTAAAATCCTTTCCACTTAGTTTATCCATAAAAATATTCTTTTTTTCCACCGGGAAAGCCCTGAGAGCAATAAGTTGACGATCCTCACACTGTTCTTTTGTCGATACGCGGACATATCCATAAATATTCGACTGCATAAAACCAATCCTCCTTTTCTCTTTAGTGTCCCCTGTATAAACTATTTTAATAAAGAAAAAAGAAGGAATGGGAAATGTATCCTTGTTCATTTTATGATACCTGATTTGTTTTCCGGTATCTCATATCATAGATTATTTTTCTCTCAGTCCTTTCCCCGCAACGGCATATACTGCTCCGACCAGCGGTACCGCCATTAGGAGTGCCGGGTAGAACAGGGCAATGTCCAGTTGTCCGTACAGTACCCCGCCGATCATCGGCCCCAGAGCCATACCCAGATCAAGGCCGATATAATACGTACTGTTAGCCAGCCCTCTTTTCTCTTTCCCGGCCAGCAGAATTGCCGTAGACTGGCACACCGAACTCATGATCCCATATCCTCCTGCCAGAAAAAAGGATGCCAGAAGCATCATCCCGTTATTTCGCATTTCTGCCAGACAGATGATCGCCAGCAGCAAGCTGGCCGAACTTGCCATCAGAAATGTACGGAAAGGCAATTTGTCAAAAAGATTTCTCAGGGATAATCTCAGCACAATAAGAACCACGGCATAGGAAGGGAAGAACATACTCACCGTAATATCAAGGTTCCTCACTTCCGCATAGGTCACAAGAAAAGACTGTGTGGCACAGTACGGAATTGCAAAAAGCATGATGATCAGCGCAATAGGGACTACTTTTTTGTCAATCAGCTGGATCGTTCTCTTTCTTCTTCTGTTTTTTGCAGATAGGGCCGGGCGGTTATATGAAACGCCGGATACGCCTTCATCATCCATACTCTTTGAGACGTTTTCCGGTTTTCCTTTATCCCGGATAAACTGTATCACAATGATGATAGCCACAGAAAACGTCAGCGCGATAAAAAAGGAGACCCTGTAACCAAACATCTGATAAGCGCTGACACCTATGGCTGGCGCCACAGCCATTGCCAGAGCATTCATCGTCCCGTAAAAACCCATACCGGACCCGATTTTATCTTTTGGCAGCATATTTGACATCCAGGTAGCCATGCAGACAGAACAACAGGCAAATCCCACTCCGTTAACAATTCTTGACACCACGACCACCACAGCGTTTGGCGCCATAATATAACCTGCACATGCGGCCGACATCAGTATCGCTCCGATCAGCGATACCCTGTATTTACTCATTTTATCCGCCAGATTTCCGGCAAAAGGACGGCAGATCAGTGAGCAGAGGTTCATCATTCCGCCCACAATTCCCATCAACGCCGCAGATGAACTGATGCTTTCGGTAAATCCGGTGATCAGCGGCGTTACCAGCATGGGACTGGCCATATAAAAGAAACTGGCGGCAAGCACCAGCAGAATATCTTTTGAGTAAATATTTGATTTCACTTCAAATCAGACTTCCTTCCTCAGATTTTTCTCCGCCGGACACAGAAATAGTTTTTCTGATATTTTCTAATATATTCTATTTACATTCTTTTAATACTCCATTTATGTCAGGCAGTTTCATGTCATCAATCCGTCAGGAACGCGCGTCCCTTGGCGCACCACAATAAACAAACCGGAAGATTGTCTGCATCTTCCGGTTTGTTTAGGCATGTTTCATTCCAGCGCCTGCCGATAATAGTCATTCTCTATGATCAGCTGCGCCAGCTTCAGCCGGCTGGCAACTATATATTTTACATTTTCTACATATACATCCTGTTCCTTCTGGCTCATCTCCACGCCTTCCGCCGGTTCAAATTCTCCTGTATATCTGTTGTACATCCCCCGTTCCGTCAGCCATGAATTTGAGAAGAAGACTACAATGGGATCAGACTCGGAAAGTACGTCTGTTCCTGACATCATTCTTGAATCATATTCAAGTCCGAGAAGATTTGACAGCGTAGGCAGTATATCGACCTGGCTGCATGGCTTGTCTATCACGACCGGTTCTTCCATACTTGCTGACCAAAGGATCCATGTGTTCCGGTATACGTCTATATCGATTTTTTCCTCATCCAGATTTTCAAGCGAATCTGTGTTAAAGGACTTTCCGGCCAGTTCCTCAAGTACATCCAGATCAGAGTACGGAATGTGATCCGGTGCCATTGCGATCAGGGTCTTGTCTGCTATTCCGGCTTTTTCCAGATATTCCACCAGCCTTGTAAGGCCCTTTTCCAATTCCAGATTGGCAGCTATATATGATCTTGTCTTTTCTGAGTAAGGCAGATCTTTTACAAGTTCCTCATTGCGTCCGGCCATCTGGCTGTCAGAAAATCCATATGGAAGATGCCCGCTGATCGTCAGATAATACACATGGAACGGCTGAAGATCTTTATATTCATCAAATGTCTGTTCGATCATATAATCATCAGACTGAGGCCAGTATGCATTTCCATAATCATTCATCTCTGCTGTAAGCGGCCTGTCGCATTCAGTAAATTGCCTCCATTCGTAGCCGAGATTCGGATGGGACAGTTCTCTTCCATACATATTCTGGTTGAAATGATAACCGATAGAAGTATATCCAAGCCTGTTCAGCTGATTTGCCAGTGTAAAAGGAAGATAAGTCCCCTGCACTCCCGTCTCTGTCATACTTACAGGAAATCCGGCTTTCGGATAGAGTCCGGTAATATTCTGAAATTCCCCGCCCGAGGTACTTGTAAAATGCAGAGTGGAATAGAAATTATTGAACACGAAACCTTCGTGAGTCAATTTATATAAAGTAGGCGTAACCTCAGGGTCTATCATATAACCGCTGAATCCCTCGGCAGTAATAAAGATTACGTTATACCCTTCAAACATACCGGTATATTCATTCTGTCTGGTAGGTATGACAGATTCAAAGTATTCAGACAGCCATGCGGAATCACTGTTTGGAGCAGCAGCTTTAAGAGCTTCAAAATCAATCTCAAGTTCGTTATATGGATATTCTGTCTCTTCTTTTCCTTCCGTCTCTCCCGCCACTGTAAGGGACGCAGAATTATCAATCTCCGGCAGATTATTTTTCGGGACGCCAAAAATCGTGTGTTTAACATCCAGACGCAGCATGGCAATGATACCAAGCTGTTCTACCTGATCGTCGATATTCGTGTCCGTCTGATACAGCTTTTCCGGCGTAAAATCCCCCTTCCATGGCAGTATAAAAATAACAGCCAGGGCCAGAAGGTGGACGCCGGCTCCACCGACAAGCATCATAAATCCATTTGCGGCAGAAGCCTTCTTTTGAATCCTTCGAATCCGTCCCTCTTTAATCTTTCCCGTTCTTCTCCTGTGAGTAAATCTCGATGGAAAAAATCTGACGCAAAGTACATATATAAAAATTGGTATCACTACCATAAACATTATACCGCTCACATTATCCAGAATGGACTGAACGACAGCCGAGGCATAATCCGTCAAATGATTGCCGGCCGCCTTTTCCGGTATAAAAAAAAGGACACCGCTGCAAAACATCCCTGCCGCAGCAGACAACAGCAGAAACACCGGTATATATTTCATATCTAATTTCATGTATAAATGAAATACTGTTTCAAGATAAAGGAACAAAAACGGGATACATAATCTCCAGTTTCTTAAATACTTGACATATTCTCTCAGACTCCTCAGGTAATCAATCAGCGCGTTCATCTTAGGTAAAAAGACCTTTCTTTTCAGTTCTTCACCTATTAAGTATAAACCTGTCCTTAAATATTTTCAAATAAAATTATGCCTGGCTCCGCAAAACATAACGGAGCCAGGTTTTTCTGGAACAGTATATATAGCGTCGGCATATTTATTAATTTTCTTTGATTTTCTTCAGAGCCGTTGAGAATTTGATCGGATTTCCGTACATCAGCGTTCCGAAACGGAAGATTTTCGCAGCCAGGAAGCCGGCGATCACGCAGCTGGCAGCCAGGATTACCCCTGAGATAATGATCTCCCATGTTTCCACGCTTCCCATCGTAACCCGGATCAGCATTCCATTGTTTGAGGTGAACGGTACAAAAGATGCTACACGCATCAGGATGCCGTCACTGTCATTCATGCCATAAATCGCAATGAAGAAAGAGACAAGATAGATCATCGTAACAGGCATAGATGCCTTGCTGATATCCTCGGTTTTTGATACAAGGGCGCCCAGCATCCCGAAACAGAAGGCGTACAGCAGGTAACCCATCATGCCGAATACGGCGAATGTTGCCCATACCGGAACCGGGATCTGGAAAATACTGTCCAACAGTCCGCCCCAGCTCTCCCTGAAGATCTGGTACGCGCCCACTGCGCTTCCCAGTATCAAAACGCACTGGATCAGACCCGCGATGGCGCCTGCAAATACTTTTCCGAAGATAAGGCTGTTGCTGTCTACACTTGTGACCAAAATTTCAATGGCACGGTTGCTCTTCTCTGAAGTCACAGATGTTGCGATCATCTGTCCATAGAAAATCAGAAGGAAATACAGAACCATGATCAGAATGTATGTATATGCATAATTCCCCGCACTGTCTTTCCCAAGGATCTGTGTATCATACTCCGGCTGCGTCTGGTACAGCGCCTCAATCTCTTCTGCATTCAATCCCTGCTCTTCCAGGATCTGAGAACGGTATTCTGCAGCGGATGCCTGAGAAAATGCCTGTTCAAGTGTATCCGACATGGAACGGTTTTCTACCACATATGTGTAGTGAAGAAGATCTTCTACAACAAAGCCGGCCTCTGCGTCTCCCTCATTTACCGCGTCTTCCAGCTGGCTTTTATCCGTACACTCCATCCAGTCAATATTCATTCCCATAGCCGTGCCAAAGGCTTCCAGGTCGGCGATGCTTCCGTTTTCGTCATACAGAGCGATTGTCTCTGCATCGTCTTTCTTCCCGCTGTCCGAATCAGAATCGCTGTCATTTGACATGATTATTCCCGGAACTCCGATTATTCCCACTGCCAGGACCATCAGAAGAATTGTCGTCAGAACAAAGCTTTTATTTTTAAAGTAATTATTCAGCTCAAATTTTAATACTGTGAGAAACTGTTTCATGCCTGGTCACCTGCTCTTTCCACAAAAATTTCCGTCAGAGACGGTTCATAATTGCCGAATTCCTCTGGAATCAGTTTCCGTTCCAGAAGGCCTGCAAGAAGACGTTCTCTTGTACATCCTGCTTTCATCTCTGCGATCACCTGATCTTTCCGTCTTCCCACTACTTCGATCATGTCCGCCATATGCTCTCTGAGGAGCTGTTCCGGTTCCTGGCAGTCCGGTCCCAGGCCGATCACCAGCCTGTTGTGCCCGAATTCCCGCTTGATCTGATCCAGGTTGCCGGCCAGTACAATATCTCCGTGGTTGATCAGTACGATATCCTCGCAAAATTCCTCCACATATCCCATCTGATGGCTGGAAAAAATCACGAGTTTGCCGGATTCTATCTGCTCCTGGATCACCTCTTTTAAGATCTGCGAATTCACAGGATCCAGACCGCTGAACGGTTCATCCAGGATCACCAGATCCGGATCGCAGACCAGAGTCTGAGCCAGCTGTACCTTCTGCTGATTTCCTTTTGACAGAGTTTCCAGTTTTCTCTGAGCGTACTCTTCAACTCCCAGCCGCTCCAGCCAGCGCATGGCCTGCTTTTTGGAGTCTGTCCGGCTGCTTCCGCGCAGCTGTGCCAGATACATCAGCTGTTCCAGAACGCCTTTCTTCGGATAAAGACCTCTCTCCTCCGGCAGGTAACCGATCCGGAAATTTTTCGGATGAAAAGGTTTCCCATCCACAGTGACTGTTCCGGAATTAGCGCGGAAAACATCCATCAGGATACGGATCGTGGTTGTTTTTCCGGCGCCGTTTCTTCCCAGAAGACCGAGTGCTTTTCCGCTTTCGATGGAAAAAGATATCCCGTGGAGCACTTCTTTATCTCCAAAACTCTTTCTTAAGTCTTTTACTTCTAGTTTCATCAGCTTTCCCTCTCCTTTATTATTTGTGAAGCTTAGCTTTCGCTGTACTAATACTATCACACAATATTAAGAATGTGAATAGTGTAATTTTATTTTTTGTATTCGGGCTGTTGCCCACCCGGTCAGAAATAAACTCCTCTCTTCCAAAAGAAGACGGATACCGTTATAATCGAAAGATTGCTTTCACTTTTGTAAAAGAAAGAGAACAGGATTCCTGCTCTCTTTCTATCCTCAGCTTATCTGCCATCTGACATGACTGCCTTCCTCATCTTTCTGGACGATCAGCTGGTCCTCGATTTCCTGTTTCAGTTCGGTCACATGAGATATGATCCCGATCAGCCTGGAGCCTCCCGCCATGTTCTGGAGCACCCGGACGGCTTTATCTCTGGAGTGCTCGTCCAGAGAGCCGAATCCCTCGTCAATAAACATAATATCCAGATTGACGGAAGCGGTGCCGGCCTGTATCTGATCCGCCATGCCAAGCGCCAGCGACAGAGCCGCCAGAAAGGATTCACCGCCGGACAGGGTTCGCACTTCCCTTTCCTTCCCCGTTACCGTAGAGTAGACCATCAGGTCAAGCCCTCTGTTTTTTCCTTTCCCCGCCTTTTCGATATCAAACATCCGAAGTTCAAACTGTCCCGCCGTCATATCCTGAAACCTCCGGTTGGCCGCACAGAGAATCCGATCCAGATAATAACGCTGAACATAGGTCTCGATATCCATGCGTGAACCGGTTACATTTCCGGCCAGGCGATTGTAAAGTTCATCCAGACGCCGGTGCTCGTCCATAACCTTCTTTCTCTCGTCCATAACAGGTTCAAGAGACTGGCAGACAGCGATGTCTGCCTTATAATATTCTTTTTCCCGTTCCTGCGCCTTCAGTGCTTCATCCAGCCGGGCCTTCGCCTGATCTCTGGCCGCTTCCAGTTCTTCAGGCACAGGGCGTTTTTTTCGTCCGACCGCCTTTTTTGCAGAATCCCGTCTGCTCTCTGCGGCAGCTTTTTTCCGGTTAAATGTATCAATTATTTCCTGAAGCAGGACGGTCTCCCCCCTGGAATACCTTTCTGTCTGCTCTTTCCATGCAGATTCTGTCAGGCCCTTTTCTTTCATTGCAGCTTCATAAACGCCTTTTCTCCCGGCGCACTCTTTTTCCTGCCCCGGAAGTTCCGTCCGGTAACGGGTGATCAGGATCCGGGCATTTTCCAGCGCCGTCTTTGCCTTCTCCCCGGCTGCGTCTGCTGTGCGTAGGAACTGCTCTGCATGCCGCTTCCTGTTCTCTGCCGCAGCCAGAATATCTCTGGCTTCCGCCTCGGTTTTATATTCCAGGGAATCCTCCAGGTTTTTTAGTTCTGTCTGACGGGCCGCAAAAGATGTTTTTGCATCCACCGTTTCCTGTACTGCTTTCTCCGAAGCTGCCCGAAGAACAGACTTCTCCGCGTCAAGCCCCTGAAGCCGGCTCCGAAGCTGCCTCAATGTCTCTACATTTTCTTTTAATCCTTTTTCTTTCTGAAGAAGCGTTTGTTTCCAGGCACGAAGGATTTCTTCCATCTGTACGAGAGTCAGCATTTTCGGATCCGCTGTACTGCCTGGAACATTCTCTGCCAGTTTCCGGCTCAGTTTCTGCAGTTCTGCTTTCAGGTTATTTTCCTTTTCCGCCTGCAGGGTTCCGGCGGACCGGGCGGATGACGCCGCCTCCTCCTGGCGGGTCCTGAGCCGTTCTGCTTCCTCATCCAGGTTATCCAGTTCTTCCCTGCTCAGATTCTGATGAATATCCTCCACCTCACAGGGATGGGGATGATCCAGGGAGCCGCAGACCGGGCAGGGCTGTCCCTGGCGTAGCTGCTCCTTTGCGATCAGTCCCGCCTGTATATTAAGAAATATCCTGCGTTTGTTTTCGTATTCTTTATTTTTCCGCTCATAAGCGCTGCTTACAGCGGCATAATCCTGTTTCGCCTTATCCGCTGTTTCTTTCTGGATCCGGGCATCTTCAGCCAATGTTCTGGCAGAGACGATTTCTTCTGTGATCTCTGCTGCTTTCTCGTTTTCTGCCTGCCAGCGTTCCAGAAGCACATCCGCCTGAGCCAGGATTTCTGCCTGACCGCGCCACTTTTTTTCATTTTCGTCAAGAATAACGAGCTTTTGCTGCGCCTCTGCCGCTGTTTTCTCTGCCCGACGGACGCTGTCAGCGGCAGACAAAGTCTTCTCCTCTGCCTTCCTGATTTCCCGAAAAACTGTCAGCGCTCTCTCCACCGCTTCAGCCACTTTTGTGTAATCCTGTATTTCTTTGTGGAGAAGCTCATTGGCCGCATCTGCCTGCCCCTTTGCTTCTGTATATGCTTTTTCCAGTCCGGGGAGCGCTTTTTCCTGCTCTGCAAGACTGCGCTTTATTCCTTCGGCAGTACGGGCCGAATCCATATACCTCTCATATACTGCATGGATTTCATAAGCGCTGTTAAGCTTCCGGATCTGCTCCGCCGTCTCCCGGATCTCTTTTTCCCGGACCGCACACTCCTCCAGTTCCTGCTCCGCCTGATCCAGTTCCTGAAAGCGTTTGAGCAGCTGAAGTCCCCCAGTGCAGGCATCCCGGTTTTCCAGATAGATGCGGTTCGCCTCCCTGTATTCTTTTGCGGCGGCGCTGCACCGCTCCTTCAGTTCTTTGCACAGATCCGCCAGATATTCCATTATCTCTTCCATATCCACCACAGACAGCCTATCCGACTTTACGATCCGTCTTTTCAGCGTCAGCAGTTGTTCCGACTTTTCATAGTCGGAGGGCACCTCTATATGGGAAACCTCTGTCTGGCAGACAGTGCGGATCTGTCCGATCTCCTGCTGTTTCCCTTTTCTCCGTCGCCCCAGTTCCTCCACGATTTTTCCGTAAAGTTCCGTGTGGAACAGTTTCCGGAAAATTACCTTTTTATCGTCGGACTTTGCCCGCAGCAGTTCCATGAATTCCCCCTGGGCGATCATGGCCACCTGCATGAACTGATTTTTGGTCAGCCCGATAATCTCCTCCAGCTTCCTGTCCGTTTCCTTTTGAGGGTACTCCGAATCATCCGGCATGATCAGAGAGACAGAGCCGCTCTCTTCTTTTACTCCTGTTCCACGTTTCAGAGGGCGGAGATGTCTGGGTATCCGGCGGACTGTATATTCCTTTTTTTCTGTTCCTGCGCCTTCTGAGAACACAAGTTCCACAAAAGGCTGTACTTCAGGTCCTGCATACTGGCTCTGCAGCTCTGTTCCGTCCTTTTTATTGGCGCCGGAACTGGCCTCCCCGTATAGAGCAAATACAATGGCGTCAAATATAGTCGACTTACCCGCTCCGGTGTCCCCGGAAATAAGGAAAAGATTCTGGTTGGTCCGCTCAAAATCAATTACCGTCCGCTTTCCATAGGAGCCAAATGCCTGCATGGTCAGTTTCAGCGGTTTCATCCCTGGCTCACCTCCTGAACTGTATTGATCACATCCTGAAGCAGTTCCATCTCACCTTTGTCCCCCTCATCCTCTTTCAGTTTCAAAAAGGAACAGCAGAGCTCAAAGGGATCCAGTTCTTCCTGCTGCAGATATTCTCTGGAATAATCATTTTTCTGCAAAGTCTCCCGCCTGATTTCGAGAAGATAGGGAAATGCACTGCGAAGCCGGTCCTGTATGTCAAACACGTCCAGATCCGCCCGGTCTGTCAGGACTGTTGTCACATAATCTTCACAGGTGTGTCTCAGCACTTCCTCCAGCTCTCCCCGGATAACCCGCACCTGACGGAGGGGATTCAGGGGGATCACCGTTGTCCTCCGGTCACCCTTGACTCCCAGATCTACCATGACGATTCCTTTTTGCTGCTCCGCTTCGCTGACAGAACATGCCAGCGGAGTGCCGCAGTAGCGGCAGAACTCACTTCCCACCTGCATCGGCTTGTGAATATGTCCCAGGGCGCAGTAATCAAAAGACGCCAGAATATCTGCGTCTACCCGGTCAATATTTCCTACGGTACAGATTTCCGAGTCCATTCGTTCGACCTCCCCTGCATCTCTGCCTGCAGGCAGATAGAACTGGTGGCTAACGAGCACATTTCTCTGTGTAAGATCAATCTCTTCCCTGGAAATAAGCCTGTGCAGGGTCTCGTTATACCCCAGAGCATTTCCATTTTCATCCGTGCCGACGATCTGTCTCACCATGGAAGGCCGTACAAATGGAAGAAGATAAAAGTTCACACTGCCGTATTCATCCGCCAGGACAACTTTTTCAATGTACTCTTCCGGCAAAACCGGCGGCAGTCCGATCATATACACGTTCTGTCTGGACAACACGCTTCGGAAGCAGTTAACGCGGGGGCCGCTGTCATGGTTACCGCTGATCAGCATGATCGACGTATCCGGCAGAGCTGCCGTAAGTCCGGCTATAAACCGGTCAAACACTTCCACTGCCTCTGCCGACGGAACAGCCTTATCGTAAATGTCGCCTGCAATAAGTATGGCGTCCGGTCTCTCCCGCACCGCCGCATCAGTGATCTGACGCAGTATATATTCCTGATCTTCACTGAGATCCCGATTGATAAGCCTCAGGCCGATATGCAGATCAGATAAATGAAAAAATTTCATTGGACACAACACTTCCTTTTTCTCATTATCGCCCCTGTCCTTTCTGCATCCGCTCTTTACCTGTAAAACAGGATACGTCGATTTGAAAGACCGCCGTCCGCTCCAGCATTTCTCTGCTGAAGTCCAGACTGGCGTCCGGTGCCATATGTTCCATAATCTTTGAAAGGGCATACCGCTTTTGTTCATCAGATATGATCTGCGTTACCCTCCCGTTTCCCATAATGCTTCGATACGCATAGGAATAACTGCATGTGTAATCTCCGGTGATCAACTCATGACGGCAGTCCATCTCAACCGCTACATTCGGAGCAGAGGCAAATTCCTCTGCTTTTCTTCCCTCCGGCGCTCCGTGAAAGTACAGGGTCAGACGGTATTCTTTTCCCGGCCGCTGATCCCGGTCCGCGTTGTCTCCCAAATAAAAATCATACCCATAATTTACCGGTACTACAAAAATTCCTTCGGAATCCATGGCGCCAATTCGGACAACCCTGCATTCTTCCAGGATTTCCCTCAGTATGCCCGGATCTGTAACCTCTCTCTTTTTCAGACGCATCTCTCTCATTTTCTCCTCACAGTCCCATTTTATCCATTTCTTTCTGTATCTGCGCCTCGCAGGAACGCATAGCCAGTATAGTCTTTTCAAATACCTCATTCAGTTCCCACCCAAGCCTTTCCGCTCCTGTTCGGATTACGTCGCGTGAGCAGCCTGCGGCAAATCTTTTGTCTTTAAACTTTTTCTTTACGCTGGATACTTCCATATCCATCACGCTCTTTGAGGGCCGCATCAGAGCCGCCGCCCAGATCAGACCGGTAAGCTCGTCCACAGCAAACAGAACCTTCTCCATCTCATGGACCGGTTCTACATCACTGCACAATCCATAACCGTGGGAACAGACCGTGTAGATCATATCTTCGCCCACACCGCCTTTTTCCAGCAGTTCGGGCGCCTTTTTGCAGTGCTCCTCCGGATACATCTCAAAATCAATATCATGCAGCAGTCCGCAGATAGCCCAGTAGTCCGCCTCATCTCCGTATCCAAGCTCGCCGGCAAACCAGTGCATCACTCCTTCGACAGTAAGCGCATGCTGTATGTGGAAGGCCTCCTTATTGTATGTGCGCAGCAGATCCAGGGCCTGCTCTCTCGAAATCTTGCTCTTCCTCATTGATAATCCCTCCCAAAATATTCAAGCTTCTGCTGTTAATTATAGCCCTATTCTAATACAGATGCAATCATACAAAAACAGCGGGACTCTATTCAAGAAGCCCCGCTATTGTTGCCGCTACGTTTTCACTTGCAATGATCGAGATGTTATTTATAATAATCAGATCCTGTACATTATGCTCCTGTACAAAGTCCATCACATTATTTTTCGTATACCGGAAGTCAATAACATAGACTGTCTGGTAATGATCAACCAGAAACGGAACAAAGCTGTTCCCGTATGATTCCTTCACTACAACACAGGACGAGCCGTCACTGAGGTTTGGATTATTGATCTGCACCAGAGGTTTATCGCCCCCGATAAAACAGGAGTACAGAGAATTTTTATTCCATCCGGTAACATCCTGGATCACATGCCAATTCACCTGGGAACCGTCTGTTTCCCAGTAAGTCATATCATTCGTAGCCATCGGAATATATGCGTCTACAAAATCAGGATTTGCAGCCATATCTTCATTCTGCAGTTCCTGATAGAAAGTACCCAGGAACGGTGAAAACGTCATCTTCTGAAAATCCGACAGCTCGTTTGGCCGGATTCCCTTTTCTTCACAGAAATTCTGGTACACATAATACGCTGCAAGCTGCGTCCAGTGATGGTCTGTTCGGAAATACAGGTACTCGTCATTGTGCTCCCGCAGCGTCTTGATCGTATCCACAGTCTTTACGCCCTCGGACAGGCTGTAATAATAATCGATCGCCTGTTCCTGGTCTGCACCGCCCAGCGCTTCGAGTTCACGGTCACTGAGCATGGCTCCCGAATTGTTCGGCACAAGGATAGAGTACACATTTGTCTTTCCCTCCAGTTCTCCTGCCGCTTTGCTCAGAGCAGAGGTATAAATATCAGCAGCCGTCTGGTCATAATAATACAGTGAATATGCGGCTCCGTCCTTGACATACAGATTCTGCTGTATCTGTTTCTGGATCTCCGACTCCATGGCGCGGCTGTCCGGCGCAGATATCTGCTCCACCTCCTGTGGCTGCTCATTTCCACTATTCTCCTGCGCCTCGTCTATATCAGGTATGTCATCACTGATCTTCCGGTTGCCAACCATCATTGTAGACGGTGTGATGCCATAGAGACTTTCTATTTTCTGATCAGCGGCGATCAGGCCGTCCCGCATCGGATAGGTATCCGAGTACCAGAGCGAGAGATCATAGAAATACTCTCCGTTCAGGAAGGAACTGAGGGTAGGTTTCGGAAACTCTGCCAGCTTCCTCTTCTCTACCTCCGAGGTATCCGGGCGAAAGAAAAACATTATACCCACGATTCCTCCTAGAAGCATGATAAATGCAAAAATGCGCACGCTCAGCGCCCTGTATATAAATATAGTCTCCTTCTGTTTTTTTGTAATTTTTTGTTTTCCCATCTGTCAAATGCTCCCCTTAAAACTGAAAATATAGAAATGGGTTATAGCTATTTCCGATCAGCGCCAAAACAGATAAGATCAGCAGCAGCGGCGGTACGATCAGCTCGGTAATGTTAAAGACAGTAAATGCAACTTTGTTGCTGCTTCCATATCGCAGCAGGCTCTGCCGGATCATCTTCCCCAGCGGCGTACATGCGATCACCGAAAAGGCCAGGAGGAAGATATTGCTGAGGAATAAAGTACTGACGTCCATTCCGATAAAACCGTTCGTGCCGATTCCGAAAAGGCCGGCGAAAGCTGTCCCCAACTCCCCAAGGTTCTCAAATTTGAAAATAACCCAGCCGAAAAATACCACGAGCAATGTATACACATATTTCAGGGCTCCGGGAATCCTGTCTTTAATGACAAAGCGCTCCAGCAGCAGGAACACCAGATAATAAATTCCCCATAGAATATAATTCCAGCTTGCGCCGTGCCACATCCCGGTCAGAAACCAGACTACAGCCATGTTGCGGATATATTTTACCGTCGTGCAGCGGCTCCCGCCCAGCGGGATGTAAACATAATCCCGGAAAAATGTGCTGAGTGAGATATGCCATCTTCTCCAGAAATCCTGCACCGACTTTGCAATGTACGGATAATTGAAGTTTTCCAGATAGCGGAACCCCACCATACGCCCCATACCGATCGCCATGTCTGAGTAAGCCGAAAAGTCCAGATAAATCTGCAGCATATAGGCGAATATCCCCAGCCACAGCCCAAGGGCAGACTGGGCGGCAAGTGCATTGCTTCCCGGCAGGATCAGAGAATCCGCCACAGCCGCACAGGAATTTGCCAGGATAGATTTCTTCGCCAGACCGATACAGAACCGTCTTACTCCCACATAAATATCCGTCTGAGTCACTTTTCGGTTGTCTATCTCATTTGCCACTGTTTCATAGCGTACGATCGGGCCGGCAATACACTGATGGAACAGACTGGAATACAGCAGCAGTTTCCAGAAAGCCGGCTGTGCATGTATCTCGCCCCGGTATACATCTACAACATATGAAAGAAGCTGGAATGTATAAAAGGAAATACCGATGGGAAGGACAATATTGGGTATCACCTCCGGAATACCGAACAGCGCCTGGAAGTTTTCCAGAAAAAACACCGCATATTTAAAATACCCAAGCAGCCCCAGAAGGACGATACATTCCCCGGCCATATATAATTTTCTTCTTCTGTCATCCTGAGAATTCTGGATCCGAAGAGCGAAAAACCAGCTGGCAAAAGTTTCTCCCACCAGAAGCAGCAGATATTTCGGTCCGCCCCACGCGTAAAAAATCAACGAAAAAACAAGCAGAACTTTATTTTTATGCCTGTCATTTACCAACAAATAAATTGTTAAATTCAAGACAAGGAATACAAACAAAAAAATAAGGCTTGAAAAAACCATAATATAATCTCCCCTCCTAACAGACAATCGTCTATCTCCGACGAGATTCTACAAACCTCGACATGATCAGTATACGGTCTATATCCGGCAAAAAGCAATAGAAAATTATAATCTTAAAATATTATTAAAAACTTTCTTCATATTTTTATTTCTTATGTAAATTTTCTGCAACAAATATTTATATTGCCTGATATTCATACCAATTTGGGGCGGGCAGTTTTTCTGCTATTTTATTGCCAGAAGAATACCGATCATTGTTTTCGCATCGTCAATTTGCCCCGTTTTAACCAGCTCAACAGCTTTGTCCAATGGAATCCACTTTTTCTCAATATCGGCCTCCTCGTTCTGCCGTTCAAATTCAGATACATCGGTCAGCCCCTCAGCCAGATAAATATAGGTCTTCTCTGTCGTCCAGCCGGCAGAGTTCAAAAATACAGTCAAAAATTCAACGGAAGCCGCTTCTGTATCTGTCTCCTCACGCAGCTCCCGCAAAGCTGTCATCTCCGGCCTCTCTCCTTCCACATCCATCCGTCCCGCCGGGATCTCCCATACCGGTCGCCTCATAGGATGCCGGTACTGGCGTACCAGCAGGATCCTGCCTTTGTCGTCCAACGCCACAATGCCGACAGCATCTCCTGCAACAGCCGTTTCGCGGATAAATATATTGTCGTCTCCACGGGTCAGCTTATCCCGCTGAATTGACATAATTTTCCCCTCATATACGGTCTGGCTTTCTAAAACTTCTGGAATAATCATGTGATAAGAGCTCCTTTCTAAGCGGATCAAACTGTAATATAATAAAGACATTTCCTGCGATCAGACATATTCTTGCCGCACCAGTTCAGCCATGCGGTTGTTATACTCTTATGTTTTATTCAGGGCATGACCGCATATTTTATGACATGGTCTTTCTTGTTCTCAAACACTTCATATGCCTCCATAATTTCATCCAGGCCGCAGCGGTGCGTGATCAGAAATCCCGAATCAAGTTTGCTGCAGGCAGTCAGATCCATAATTTCCTGACAATAATTCCCGTCCACACCTCCGGTCTTAAATATAAGATTCTTTCCATACATATCTGGAAGCGGAAGTATCTGCGGTTCCTCATACATCGCCACGATCACTACGACCGCATTCGGTCTTGCGATCTGCCATGCTGTCTGAAATGTGTCCTTACCGCCTGCCACTTCAAACACCGTGTCCGCGCCCCTGCCGTCAGTAACATTTCGTATCTTTTCTTCAATATCATCCTCTCCACCCGGCACAAGCGTAATATCCGCCAGTCCTTTTTCCTTTGCCAGATTCAATCTGTATTCATCTGTATCCACGGCAATGATCTTCGCCGGCGTATACAGACGGGCACAGAGCATAGTACACAGTCCCGTCGGTCCCGCTCCGATCACAGCCACTGTATCTGCAGGCTTTATCTCCCCAATCTTTGCAGCCCAATATCCGGTAGACAGGATATCCCCGTTGAAAAGCGCCTGTTCATCCGACACGTGATCCGGTATCACCGTAAGCCCGTTATCTGCAAAGGGGATTCTGACATACTCCGCCTGGCCGCCGTCAATACGGCATCCAAGCGCCCATCCTCCGTGTGCATCCGTACAGTTATTCAAAAAACCGCGTTTACAGAAAAAACATTCTCCGCAGAAAGTCTCCACGTTCACTGCCACCCGGTCACCGGGCTTAACCTTCCTCACCGCGTTTCCCGTCTCCACAACTCTGCCGACAAATTCATGCCCGAGGATCGTTCCCGGCACGGCCCGCGGCACAGCGCCATGTTTAATATGTATATCACTGGAGCAGATCGTCGTCAGCGTCACCTTCACGATCGCGTCCCTCTCATCTACGATCGCCGGCACAGAATGTTCTTCAAGGGCAATCTGTCCGTTTCCTTTATAAACAACTGCTTTCATATCACTCGTCACCTCACACTATATTTCACTTCACGTTTTTAGTACAAGCATTACATTGGTGTCCCCACCTCGATCAAATTGCCGTCCAAATCATAAAAGCGAATAACTTTTTGTCCCCAGCTATGTGTCATAAGCCTGTTCACATATTTAATCGAAGGATACAACTTTTCAAGTTTTTGAACGAACGCTTCTATATTATACTCTTCAAAATACAACTCGCAGGAATTGCTCTCTGGAATAATCTCCTCTTTAAGAAACTCCTTCCACGTTCTTTCCTCCTGCAGCACAAGGCCCTCTGTTAAAATCATATTACCATCATTGTCCAGTACCATGTCAAGGCCAAACAGGTCATGATAAAACTGCTTTGATTTTTCAATATCTTTTACAACGATCAATACATTCTTTAATTTCATTCGTCTTTGTCTCCTGAACCAGTCTTATTTTTAAATCTTATCGGCGGATTAAAAGCCCGTTTTAACTGACAAGCGGGCTTTTTAAGAAAATTTATTGTAATGCGCCCTAACGCCTACACCTTTATAGCACTGAAATTCTTATTTTTTTGCCTTTAGTTTATTCACGGTATCATACATAATAGCAAGGCATTTCTCAAACTCTTCTTTTGACACAGTATAAAAATCATCCCCCGGATATCGTGTGTCAAAATAAAAATCCGTAAGATACGCCAATCCCACTGTATCCAGTTTTAAATCCGGCTTTAACGCATTTAATTTTGCCGCTATTTTTTTCATATTATGTTTTCTGAGCAGATCTGTAACATCTTCTTCCAAGGCCATGTTGTCAAGACAGCCTTTCAGAAATTTTTCTGCGACCTGCTGGCACTGCACCGCCAGCTGATTATAAAACGTATTTCCAGTCTTCAGGACGGCCTCCAGATATTCCAGATCATTTTCAGCTATATCTATATAAGTATTCTTTATCATTCCGTCACCTCCAGAATCAGCTTCTTGTCTCGATCCACTTCTTTTTTAAAAACCCGGCTTGATGCATCTGCGCCCTCACTGGTAAACACTACGTCCGTCCGCACCCCGTCAACGGGATCATCTAATGTCCAGCGGATATCTGATGTCAGCGTCCGGTCAGTTATCCTGTTTTCAGTCAATATCATCAGATCTATGTCGCTTGTGCTTCTCACTTCACCCCGTGCGCAGCTCCCAAAAAGATATATATATTTCAATCCGGGAATCCCTGCATTTGTCACATACTGAAGATCATATTCGATTTTCTTTTGAAATCTTAACGGCAGATTTTCGTATACCTCTCTGTGTATTATTATCTGTTTTTCCATTTTCAGCGCCTCCGAATACTGATTGGTAATCAGGAAATACTATCTCTGCATTTGTACCACATAAATAATCAGTTCCGCAAATCAATTTATTAAATTTTCTCATAGACTCTCATAAAAGTCAATGAACTGTGCGGGAACACTCTTGTTATCACATAAAAGGATTCTTAGTATGCGCTGCTATTGTAATTATCAACCGTATCACATATTTCATCATTGTATACCCGGATCATTCCGGCGATATAAAATTGCTTATCGCTGATAATTTCTATCTTACTCAAGCCGCTTCCCCACACTCCGTAATTTTCAATATCTAAGATCATGTTCATTTTGCTTTCATTTTGTCATGTGAGATTTCTCTCAGCTCCCTGTGATCGTTCCGCCATTTACATGGATCACCTGGCCGGTCACATAAGACGAATCTCCTGACGCAAGATATACGTATGCCGGAGCCAGTTCGCATGGCTGGCCCGCCCGGCGCATCGGCACGTTCTGACCGAACCTTTCCACCTTTTCCGCCGAAAAGGATGCCGGGATGAGCGGAGTCCAGATCGGGCCCGGCGCGACTGCGTTGACCCGGATATTCTTTTCCGCAAGCGACTGGGACAGCGCCCGGGTGAAGGATACGATCGCTCCT
>DXDR01000081.1 GCA_019115385.1 Candidatus Mediterraneibacter avicola
GCGCTGGCCCAGAGCCTGTTTGACGATGAGAACAACATGGTCCGCATCGATATGAGTGAGTACATGGAGAAATATTCCGTGTCCAGACTGATCGGAGCGCCTCCGGGATATGTGGGATACGATGAGGGCGGACAGCTGACCGAGGCGGTGAGAAGAAAACCATATTCGGTGGTGCTGTTCGATGAGATCGAGAAAGCGCATCCAGATGTATTTAACGTACTTCTGCAGGTGCTTGACGACGGCAGGATCACGGATTCCCAGGGCCGTACCGTGGACTTTAAGAATACGATCCTGATCATGACGTCCAATATCGGGGCGGGCTATCTGCTGGAGGGAATCAAAGAGGACGGCTCCATAGATGAATCGTGCCAGGAAATGACAATGAATGATCTGAAGAGCCACTTCAGACCGGAATTTTTAAACCGTCTGGACGAGATAATCATGTTCCGCCCATTGACGAAAGAGAATATCCGTGCCATTATTGATTTACTGGCAGCGGATGTGAACCGGCGTCTTGTAGAAAAGGAACTGCGGATCGAGTTGACAGAGGAGGCGAAAGACCTGATCGTGGAAGGGGGATACGATCCCATGTACGGGGCAAGACCGCTGAAGCGATATCTCCAGAAAAATGTGGAGACTCTTGCAGCAAGGCTGATTTTGGCCGGAAATGTAGGCCGGGGCGATATCATCCTGATCGATGCTGCCGACGGAAAACTGAAAGCAGATATAAAAGGCCAGATCATCCGTACAGAACAGTAAATGCTCCGAAGGGCAGGCGGCGCTGCAGAGCGCTGTAAAAGGAAAGGAATATACCTGATATGACGCCCATTATCTTTCACATTGACGTCAATTCAGCCTACTTGAGCTGGACGGCGGTAGAAAAACTGAAAAACGGTGCGGCGGTGGATTTGAGAGAGATACCGGCGATCATCGGCGGGGATCAAAAATCCCGGCACGGTGTGGTGCTGGCAAAATCACCTGCTGCAAAAAGATATGGCATCCGCACGGGGGAACCCGTTGCGAATGCCTTTCGTAAATGTCCGAATCTCGTGATGGAGCCGCCGGATCATAAAATGTACCGGGAAAAGAGCAGGATGCTGATGGAATATCTCCGCACTTTTACTGCGGAGATCCAGCAGGTCAGCGTAGATGAATGCTATATGGATTTTACGTCTATCGCATCCCGGTATCATTCACCGGTGGACGGCGCTTTGGAGATTAAGGACGGAATCCGGGACCGGTTTGGATTTACAGTAAATATCGGGATCTCTACCAATAAACTTCTGGCCAAGATGGCATCGGATTTTCAGAAACCGGACCGGATACATACCTTATTTCCGGAAGAAATCCGAGAGAAAATGTGGCCTCTCCCCATCGGAGAACTGTATATGGCGGGGCGTTCCAGCGTAGAAACACTGAGAAAGCTGGAAATCAATACGATTGGAGATCTGGCCCGGGCAGACCTGAATCTGATCACTCTGCATTTAAAGAGCCATGGAAAAATGCTGTGGGAATTTGCAAACGGAATCGGCGGATCTGAAATACAGTCCGAGCCGGAGCAGGCAAAGGGGATTGGAAATTCCACCACACTTTCTGAGGATGCGGCGTCAGTGGAAGAGGTAAGGCCGGTGTTTCGGGAGTTGGCTGACAGTGTGGGGAGACGGCTGAAGAAAGCTGGTCAGAAAGCGGGAATGGTCAGTATGGAGATAAAGTATTATGATTTTCGAACGATTTCCCATCAGAAACAGCTTGAAAAACCAACAAGCGATCCGGAGGTACTTTTTGATGCGGCGTGCGCGCTGTTTCTGGAGGTGTGGACCGGGGAGCCGGTGCGGCTGCTTGGCATAAGGACGTCAAAACTGGCAGACGAGTCCGAGCCGGAGCAGCTTACGATCTTTGATTTTGAACCGCCTAAAGCCCCGGATGAGAAACACAGAAAGCTGAAGAAAGCTCTGGACGAACTGAACGCCCGGTACGGCCAGGGAGTTGTGATGAAAGCGAGCCTGATGAAAAAACCGGGTGACGGAGGAGATACGGTAAAAAAATATTAAAATATCCGGCAGGGCCATGCGTGCAGAAAGCGCAGGATCCTGCCGGATATTTTTCACTTCCTTGTTTTTGCTGTCAGGTATGGCTTCGGAATGTGCTGATTCCCAGCCCTCCGGGGCCGGTGTGCGTTCCGATGCTCATAGTCAGCGGAGAATAAATGAGTTCCATATCGGGGAAATTCTGCTGCATCTCAGACCGGAATGCTTCCAGTGCTTCTTCATTCATGGCGGTATTGGCAATTCCGACTTTTAAAACGCCCTGTTCTTTCAAATGGGAGAACCTGGAAGAAACATCATCCTTTACTGCCTGAAGCATGGTGCGAAAGGCGGATTTCATTCCCCGGGTTTTAGCGTAAGAGTCCAGCTTGCCGCCCTGAATGGTGAGAACAGGCTTGAGTTTGAGCACGGTTCCGATGGCTGCGGCGGCAGGGGTGATCCGCCCGCCCTTTTTCAAATATTCCAGTGTGTCCACTGCGATATAGATACTGGCGTCCAGAGCTTCTTTTTCCAGAATGTGTTTAATCTCTTCTGCATTTTTTCCCTCTTCGGCCAGAATTTTGGCATCATATACCGACTGAAGCTGAGTTACCGAGATACGGTGGTTGTCCACGATATACACCCGTCCGTTGTATGGCTCGTCTTCCGCCATCACAACAGCGGTCTGGCAGGTATTGCTCAGGCCGGAAGACATAGGGATAAAAAGAACCTGGTCATAGTCCTTTAAAAGAGAATCCCACATGGCGGTGACGTCGCCGGGGGATGGCTGAGATGTGGTGATCTCTGCCCCTTCGGCCTGTTTTTTATAAAATTCTTCTGCAGTGATATCCACACCTTCAAAATAAGTGTGCCCGTTAATGATCACGGGCATGGGAAAGACATAAATCCCACAATTTCTGCCTTCTTCAGGCATGATTCCACAGTTGCTGTCCGTCATGATCGCAATTCCAGACATAAGAGCCCCCTTTTTGATTGATACTTATTTTAACAGGTGTTAAGATTATAGCAAAACAATATCCGAATAACAATGAACAAAAACTGTAAATTGCAAGGTATTTATACAAGAAAGGATAACGTGTAAGGAAATGGAAGATAAACGTATTATGAAAACAAAGCGTAGCCTGAAGACTGCTATGGTAGAGATGCTTTCAAAGGAGGATTTTGAACATATATCCATCACAGAACTGTGCAGGCGGGCCGAGGTCAGCAGGATCACGTTTTATTCGCATTATAGTGATAAGTATTCCCTCCTGGATGAAATCTTTGACGATATGATAAAAATAGGTACGGAGGACTACTATCGGCGGCAGGAAGAGAATAATCCGTCGGGCAGGCTGGCCGCCGGATATGTAAACATGCTGGACAGTATTCTGGAGTTGTATTATGACAGATTTGATTTTTTTCAGCACACCAACCCGGAAAAAAATCCCTACCTGGCATCACGGCTGTACAGTATCATCCTCGATACGGTAGAAATGCATACGCTGCATGTGAAAAAAAGGCTCCGTCTGAAATATTCTCCGAAGAAGATCGCCGGATTCGTATGTTTTGGGATGCTGGGGTTTGTCAATGAGTCACATCAGGATAAAACACCGCTGGCGCAGATCCGTCAGGAGGCCAGGGAACTGATGACAGATTTGCTGAAATCGGGGATATTGACGGAACAGGAAAAATAATATCCTGTATGGCATCAGACTTGTGCATAAAAAATGGAAGCAATGGGGCTCGAACCCATGACCTCTCGCGTGTGAGGCGAACGCTCATCCCAGCTGAGCTATGCTTCCATGTAGATTATTATATCACTCTGAGGGGGAAATACAATAGGTATTTTGAATCTGGAGCCGCGGTACGGGGCGCAAGAGCCGCCGCTTTACGCGGAAAAAACAAAAATCCCGCAACCACATGGGTTACGGGATCAGTGCGGAAGAAGAGACTTGAACTCTCACAGGATAAACTCCCACTAGAACCTGAATCTAGCGCGTCTGCCATTCCGCCACTTCCGCTCGACAAATGATATCTTATCATATAGATTTCTGTTTGTAAACCCCTAAATTTAAAAAATTATCGTGCAGATAACCGCTCGGCCCAGGTTCCCGAATGGCGCGGGCTGAACGGTTATTTCTGCGGCGCCGGATGACAAAAGTATCCGGCGCCAAGATCCAGACAGGAAAGTTCTGTTCTGATGCTGCGTCTATACAGCCCGGAGATACTGCACGCTGTAAGGCGGCATCTGAAGCTGCCCCTGAAGAGAAACCTTCTTCGGCTCTTCTGTGCTCAGAAGCTCTGTATATTCTCCTTGCAGTTCACCGCTGTTCGCAGTAAAATCCGAATCAGAAGCATTGACCGCTACCAGGATGCGCTCTTTATCGGATCTGCGCTCAAAGATAAGCTGATGATTGGTGATCACCACATTTTTGTACGAACCGCTGCACAGTGCATTGCTTGTCCTGCGCACGGCGATCAGATCCCGGATAAAATCTGTCAGTTCATTTGGCTTCGGCGCGTCAAAGCAGGGACGCAGAGCGTAGTCGTTGTCCGGAGCTTTCTGTCCTTCTTCGCCCCATTCGCTGCCATAATAAATGCAGGGGATGCCCGGCATCCCGAACAAAAGCCCGTAAGCCAGCGGAATATGCGCCTTATTCGTAAGAATCGTGGCAAGTCTGGACACATCGTGGTTGTCTGCAAAGGTCATGAGATGCTTGCCTCTGTAAATGCACCACTGCTCAGAGCCGTACTGGCGGTTCAGAGAATGGGCGATCTCAAACATATTCATACTGTTAAAGCTGGAGTACAGTCCTTTATAACACTCATAGTTTGTGCAGCTGTGCAGCATCTCATCGTTTACGATCAGATTATAATCGCCAAAAAGAACTTCACCGATCAGGGCGAAGCCCGGCTTGATTTCCTCACAGAACCGGCGAAGCCGCTTCATGAAACCATGATCCAGCGAATAGGCTACATCAAGGCGGAGCCCGTCGATCCCGAATTCTTCAATCCACATTTTCACACAGTCCAGCAGGTAATCGACGACTGCGGGATTGTGCAGGTTTAATTTTACCAGTTCATAGTGCCCTTCCCAGCCCTCGTACCAGAATCCGTCATTATATCCGCTGTTCCCGTCAAAATTAATACAAAACCAGTCTTTGTAAGGAGAGTCCCATTTTTTCTCCTGTACGTCCTTAAAAGCCCAGAATCCCCGGCCTACGTGGTTAAATACGCCGTCCAGCATGATTTTTACGTCATGTTTGTGGAGCATCTGGCAGACTTCCTTAAAATCTTCGTTCGTGCCCAGACGGCAGTCGATCTTTTTGAAATCTCTTGTGTCGTAACCGTGGTTATCCGACTCGAAGATCGGATTGAGTATGATAGAACCAATCCCCAGCTCCTGGAGATATTCAGCCCATTCGCCTATCTTCAGAATGCGGTGCGCGATGACCCCGTCATTGTGCACGGGGGCGCCGCAAAAGCCGATGGGATATATCTGGTAAAAAGTTTCATTATAAGCCCACATAATACAGCCCCTTCCTTCATTTATCATATGACTGCCGATATTATCTGAAAACCGGCCTTCTGCCTATCAGTATACCATATGCCGACCCGAAATAGAAGTTAAAAAACGGATGTGAATTGACACTTATCCGGCTGCAAGATATACTGAAATTATGAGAAGAACGGATGTCTGTATATCATAAAAAGGACAGAACGCCGCCTTGACAGCAGCTGTTTTGTTCTGTGACCGGAGGAGATGTGGATGAAGAAGATGTATATTAGGAAGCTTCCGGTTTTCGTTCTGGCAGCGGTTGCGGCGATAGTGCTGCTCATGGCAGGAACGAAGGCGGAGGCGGAGGGGCAGGAGGCGGTTGCTGTTCCGGCTTTGATGGATGATTCCAGCGAGCTTTATGGCAGCCTGAGCCGGTTCCTGGGACTCAGTGCAGAGCGGTTTCAGATATATACAGTGGCAATTATCGACCCTGTCAGCCAGAAACCGGTTCAGGCAGACCAGGCTGTTCCGGTAAATGTAGAGGCGCCGGCTGATTATCATGTGGACAGGATCGTGGTCAGCGAGATCAGTATGAGCGGACAGACACCGGTCCGAACAGAGATTGCCTGTACATGGGAAAATGGACAGGTAACATTTTTCACGGATCATACAGGGATTTATGCGGTCATGGAAAAGAAAAAACAGACGGAACTCCCGGATTCTCTGGAAATGACGCCCAAAGTGGATAAACTGGAACTTGTCCCCAGATATCCTGACGGCATTCCGTCTCCGGCGGCATCTGCATCATCGTCTTCTGCACCATCTGCGCCGGATGCTGTGTCAGGCGGGACAGATGCATCGGGACGCCAGCCGTCCGAAGCGCTGATACCGGGTCCGCAGACGGGAGATAATAATTTTGCGGTGATGTGGGAAAGCCTTATGATCATTTCTTTTGCGGCAGCAGCGCTTGTTGCGTTAAAAGTGAAAAAGAAATGAAGAAAAATCTTGACAGGGCAGAACCAGAGGTCTATAATATTACAGCATGACTAAAGGAGAAACAGTATGCGCCATAGCCCCGGAGTATGCTGATTTCACATATATAAGCTAAACAAGCAAATGTTATCTGATGATTTTATAGGAGGAATACCCATGAAAACTTATATGGCTAACCCTGACAAGATTGAAAGAAAATGGTATGTGGTTGACGCTGCCGGCTGCACATTAGGACGTCTTGCATCTGAGGTCGCTAAAGTGCTCAGAGGAAAGAACAAACCGGAGTATACACCGCACATCGACACAGGCGATTATGTAATCGTTGTAAATGCCGAGAAAGTAAAAGTAACAGGAAAGAAACTTCAGCAGAAGATTTACTACAATCACTCCGATTATGTAGGCGGTATGAGAGAGACAACACTTGCAGAGATGATGACAAAGAAACCGGAGAAAGTGATTGAGCTTGCTGTTAAAGGAATGCTCCCGAAAGGACCTATGGGAAGAGACATGATCAAGAAACTTCACGTATATGCTGGACCGGATCATG
>DXDR01000082.1 GCA_019115385.1 Candidatus Mediterraneibacter avicola
GCTCTATGGGCAGTTCCGAATGCATCGTTTACAAACACGTCGCACAGAGATGCCAGTTCTTTGCTGAACTCCTCTCCGTTTTTTGTCTCCTCCGCTCTGTAGCGTGTGTTCTCAAGAAGAACAACGTCGCCGTCATTCATAGCCTCAACGGCCGCTTTTGCGTTTGGCCCTACAACCTCGGGATCTGCAGCAAATTTCACTTCCTGGCCCAGCAGTTCGGAAAGCCTTACAGCAACCGGCGCCAGAGACAGTTCCGGCTTCGGCTCTCCCTTCGGTTTTCCAAGATGTGAGCAGAGAATAACCTTTCCGCCGTCTGCGATCAGCTTTTTGATCGTAGGAAGCGCCGCAACGATACGGTTCTCATCTGTGATCTTACCATCGATCAGCGGAACGTTGAAATCGCATCTTACGAGTACTCTCTGTCCTTTTACATTGATATCATCTACTGATTTTTTGTTGAGCATTGCCATTGTCATTGCCTCCTGTACTTTCAAAATAGGGAAAAAAGAGTCCGGTCCAATAATTAAGACCGGACCCCTTTGTGAGTCAATTCAGAATTCTGTCCGACTTAAAATTAAGCCTCAAGCAGTTTTCCGAAGTATTTGATTGTTCTTACCATCTGGCTTGTGTAAGAGTTCTCATTGTCATACCATGAAACAACCTGTACTTCTGTTGTGCCGTCGCCAGCCGGAAGTGCCATTGTCTGTGTAGCGTCAAACAGAGAACCATATGTCATACCTACGATATCGCTGGATACGATCTCATCTGTGTTGTATCCATAGGACTCGTTAGCTGCTGCTTTCATAGCTTCGTTGATCTGATCAACAGTAACTTCACCCTCAACAACAGCTGTAAGGATTGTTGTGGAACCTGTCGGTGTCGGAACACGCTGAGCAGAACCGATCAGTTTGCCGTTCAGTTCCGGGATAACAAGGCCGATTGCCTTAGCAGCGCCTGTGCTGTTCGGCACGATGTTGCAGGCTGCTGCACGAGATCTTCTCAGATCGCCTTTTCTCTGCGGTCCGTCAAGTGTCATCTGATCGCCTGTGTAAGCGTGGATCGTGCACATGATACCAGATTTGATCGGTGCAAGATCGTTCAGAGCCTTAGCCATCGGAGCAAGGCAGTTTGTTGTACAGGAAGCTGCGGAGATGATGTTGTCATCTTTAGTAAGACTCTCGTGGTTTACATTGTAAACGATTGTCGGAAGGTCATTTCCTGCCGGAGCGGAGATAACAACTTTCTTAGCGCCTGCATCAATGTGAGCCTGTGCTTTTGCCTTGGATGTATAGAAGCCTGTACACTCCAGAACTACGTCAACGCCGATCTCTCCCCACGGAAGTTCTGCAGCGTTAGCCTTTGCGTAGATTTTGATCTCTTTTCCGTCAACGATGATAGAATCTTCTGTAGCCTCTACCTTATCAGCCAGTGCATATTTGCCCTGTGTTGAGTCATATTTCAGTAAGTGAGCCAGCATCTTCGGAGATGTAAGGTCGTTGATTGCAACAATCTCATATCCCTCTGCTCCAAACATCTGTCTGAATGCAAGACGTCCGATACGTCCAAATCCATTAATCGCTACTTTTACTGCCATGATTAATTCCTCCTAAAAGTTTTTAAAAATTCTTTGGCTGGATTGCAGCCGTAACAATGAACCCCTCACAAATGCACGCACGTATTGTTTAAGATTCATCAACTAGACTAATTGTACTAAAACAAGAACAAAAATTCAAGTACTAAATGCATTTTTACCCAAGTTGTTTGAAAACCGGCTTTCTGTTCCTATACTCTGTATAGTACCGGAATCCGCAGGATTTCAGGATATCTCCCGCCTTTTCAAAATCATAGGCTACATGCTCGGGCCGGTGGGCGTCCGCTCCCACGGTGATGATCTCGCCGCCCAGTTCCCGGTATCTGCGGATCACATCGGGATGGGGATTGCAGAATCCCAGGCCATACTTAAATCCGCCCATGTTCATCTCAATTCCCTTGCCCATGCCGATCACCTTTTTCAGGATCATATCGATTTCATCCGAAAAGGACCGGTACGAATATTCCCGGGCCTGATGTCTTCCATACCGCACCACATAATCAATATGTCCCAGGACATCAAAATCCTTTACCTGATCCAGATTCTCCAGAGTGGCCTGAAATGCTTCCCTGTATACATCCCTGTCGCTGCGCCCTTCAAAGATGATCCCGTCATAGGGATCCATTCCATGAATTACATGAAGAGAACCGATCACGAAATCAAAAGGGTAGTGTCCCACCAGTGACCGGTACCGCTCTCCCAGATGGGGCTGCAGCCCCAGTTCCACCCCGATCCGCAGATCGAGTCTGCCGGCATATTCTTTCTTTATCCTGTCCAAGACCCGGAAATACTCGTCCAGGTCAAACAGAAACGGATTTACTCCCGTCTTGCCATCCTCCGGGTAGTCCACATCAATGTGATCGGTAATGCAGACCGCTTCCATCCCTCTTTCCAGCGCCGCATCCAGCATAGTCCTTACCGGGGCGTCACTGTCGCCGGAAAATTCCGTGTGCATATGAAAATCCGCCCGCACTGCTATATTCTCATCTCTCATATTATGGTTCCGCCCCCCATCACATACTCTCCGTCGTACAGCACCAGTGCCTGCCCGGGCGCCACCGCTCTCAGCGGCTCCTCAAAATGACAGGTGATCTCATCCTCCCCTGTCCTCTCCACCGTACACCAGGCGCCCTTGTGATTGTATCTGACCTTGGCAAATGCTCTCACGGGTGATGTGATATTGTCCACGGACATGAAATTCAGCCGGTCTGCCCGAACAGTGTCCGTCAGCGATTCCTCATATGAACCGATCACAACCTCATTTGTCTTTGGCCGGATCTCCACCACAAAAGCAGGGTAGCCCAGGGCAAGTCCCAGCCCCTTTCTCTGTCCCACAGTATAGTGGATAATTCCTTTGTGACGTCCCAGTATCCTGCCGTCTGCAGTCACAAAGTTTCCCTCTTCTGCTTTTCTGCCGGTCTCTCTTTCCAAATATCCGGCATAATCCCCGTCAGGCACAAAACAGATGTCCTGGCTGTCCGGCTTGTCTGCCACCTTCAGGCCGATTTTTCCGGCAATCGCGCGAATCTCATCTTTTGAATAGGCGCCCACAGGCATCAGGGTATGACTGAGCTGATCCTGAGTCAGATTGTAGAGAGCATAGGTCTGATCCTTTTGCAGAGTAGAGGATCTCCGCAGCGCGTATCTTCCGCTGGCCAGCTTTTCAACGCGGGCATAATGTCCGGTAGCCAGATAATCTGCGCCGAGGGTCAGGCTTTTTCTCAGCAGAGCCTCCCATTTTACATAGCGGTTGCAGGCGATACAGGGATTGGGCGTGTGTCCGCTGTAATATTCTTCCGAAAAATAGTTGATCACATGTTCCCGGAATTCTTTGCGGAAGTTCATCACATAAAAAGGAATATCCAGCGCCGCGGCTACCCGCCGGGCATCCTCCACTGCGCTCAGACCGCAGCAGCCGCCGTTTTCTTCCACAGAACAGGCCTCCTCTTCCTGCCAGATCTGCATGGTGACGCCGATCACCTCATAGCCCTCTTTTTTTAACAGATAGGCCGCGACAGAGGAGTCCACTCCCCCGGACATTCCAATGACCACTCTGCTCATTAGTATTCCTCTTCTTCCTCATCCTCATGTATATCTGATTTCGGTTTTGTAAGTCCCTCGATCTTGATGCCGTTTTTCTCTGCATAATCCCAGAGTGCGGCGTGGATGGCCTCCTCCGCAAGAAGGGAGCAGTGGACTTTTACCGGCGGAAGTCCGTCCAGCGCCTCCATAACGGCTTTGTTGGTCACCTGCATTGCCTCCTGGATATTCTTCCCCTTTACCAGCTCGGTGGCCATACTGCTGGTGGCAACTGCGGCGCCGCAGCCGAAGGTCTTAAATTTCACGTCCCGGATGATCTGATTTTCGTCAATATCCAGGTAAATGCGCATGATGTCTCCGCATTTCGCATTTCCTACCGTGCCCACTCCGCTGGCGTTCTCAATCTCTCCTACATTTCTCGGATGCTGAAAATGATCCATCACCTTTTCTGTATACATAATCCTGTATTCCTCCTCTTATTTGTTATCTTTTTGTTTCTTTATAAAATCTTCATAAAGCGGGGACATGCTGCGCAGCTGCTCCACAATTTCCTTCAGGCAGTCCACCACATAATCCAGATCCTCTTTTGACGTGTCCGCTCCCAATGTTATACGCAAAGAGCCGTGTGCGATTTCATGAGGCAGCCCGATCGCGAGAAGCACATGGGACGGATCCAGTGAGCCTGAAGTGCAGGCAGAACCGCTTGACGCGCATATCCCTTTCATATCCAGCATAATGAGCAGCGATTCTCCCTCGATAAACCGGAAGCTGAAGTTCACATTGTTCGGAAGCCTCTTTGCTCTGTCTCCGTTCAGCCTGCAGTAGGGGATTTCCTCTTCAATGCGCCGGATCATGTAATCTCTGAGTTCCGTCTCTTTTGCCGCCCGCTCGTCCATAGTCTGCACGGCCAGCTCTACAGCCTTTCCAAGCCCGACGATACCGGGCACATTCTCCGTTCCGGCCCGGCGCTTTCTCTCCTGCGCCCCGCCGTGGATAAAGGAACGGATCTTCACTCCCTTTCTGATATAGAGGAAACCGATCCCTTTCGGTCCGTTCAGTTTGTGACCGCTGGCGCTTAGCATATCAATGCCGCATTCATCTACCTGGATCGGAATCTGGCCGAAAGCCTGAACAGCATCTGTATGGAAGAGCACGCCCTTTCTTCTCGTAATCTCTCCAATCTCCCGGATCGGCTGGATCGTTCCGATCTCATTGTTTGCAAACATGATGGAGACAAGAATGGTATCCGGCCGGATGGCCGCCTCAACATCTGCCGGATTTACCAGCCCGTTTTCATCCACATCCAGATAGGTCACCTCATATCCCCGCTTCTCCAGATACTGGCAGGTATGAAGAATGGCATGATGCTCGATCCTGCTTGTTATAATATGTTTTCCTTTATCCCCGTAGGCCTCTGCCGCAGCTGTAAGAGCCCAGTTGTCAGACTCTGTCCCTCCGGCCGTGAAATAGATTTCATTGTCTTTTGCTCCGAGAGTCCCCGCTATGATCTCCCTCTGTCTTGTTATCACTTCTTTATTTGCCGCCGCAAATCCGTACACACTGGAAGGATTTCCGTAATGCTCCGTAAAGTACGGAAGCATTGCCTCCACAACCTCCGGCGCTGTCTTTGTCGTCGCCGCATTATCCAGATAAATCAGTTTTTCCACTTTTTCTACCTCCTGTATTTTCTCCCACTTTATGCCCTGGATGCTGTCCCGGCATTCTGTCCATACATGACATCTGTCCATTGTCCTAATTTCTGCATTCGCCCCGGTCTTCTCTGTTCTCCCGGCAGTTCTTCTTTCTGCTCTCCTCCACCAGATGGCTCAGCATGATCTCATCCACTGTACGGTTGATACTTTCATTGATCCGCTGCCAGACATATTTCGTCACACAGCTGTCAGCCGCCCTGCAGCCGCCCTCCGGATCCAGGCCGGCACAATCTACCGGTTCCAGACTGCCCTCCAGCGCTCTGAGCACATCGCCAACCGAAATCTGATCCGCCGGCTTTGCCAGTACATACCCGCCGCCGGCGCCCCGGACGCTTCTGACCAGACCGGCTTTTTTCAGCATGGACATAAGCTGTTCCAGATATCGTTCCGAGAGGTCCTGCCGGGAAGAAATACTGGTAATCGAAACCGGTGTCTGTTCACTGTACTGCGCCAGATCGATCAGCGCGCGAAGGCCGTATCTTCCTTTTGTTGACAGTTTCACTCTATCACCTTCTTTAAATATCGCCATGTTATTCCTAGTATTTTGCTAGGATTTCTTTTGTAGGATATCATTCCTTTCCTGTTCTGTCAAGAAAGAATGCGGCATATCCTGATAAAATCTGTCATATCTATAATAAAAGGTTCTGCCGGAGGGCTCCTTTCCATGCCATCAAAACACACATTGATCCGGGGTGCTTTTATTCTGACAGCCGCAGGATTTATTAGCCGGTTTATGGGATTTTTCTTTCGCATCTTTCTAAGCCACGCATTCGGTGAAGAAAACGTAGGACTGTATCAGTTGATTTTTCCGGTCTACGCGCTCTGCCATTCGATCGGCACTGCCGGCATTGAAACCGCTCTTTCCCGGACTGTGGCCAGGAAAATTTCACTTAACAGATACCGCGAGGCAAAAGCCGCACTTTTTGCTGCGCTTTTTTTCACAGTTTCTGTCTCTCTTCTGGAAATTATTCTGATCCAGCAGAACGCAGACGCTATCGCCGTTTCTTTTCTCGGCGACCAGCGATGTACGGAAATGCTGGTCATTATATCCTATGCTCTGCCCTGTTCCGCCGTTCACTGCTGTATCTGCGGCTATTCATTCGGGCTGCAGAAGACCGAAGTCCCCGCTATATCCCAGCTTGTGGAACAGACTGTCCGCATCCTTTTTGTAATAGGTGTATTCTTCTATATTTCCGGAAGCGGCGGCCGTCCTTCCATCAGCCTGGCGGCTGCCGGGGTCGTGGCAGGTGAGTTTTTTTCGCTTTTATACTCCGCCCGTATTTTATCCAAAATACTGCGCATCCCAGGGCGCTTTTCTCTTGCAGGTCTGAAAAAGCCGGCCGGAGAACTGATGCGCCTCTCGCTGCCCCTCACCGCCAACCGGACTGCAGTCACGCTGCTCCAAAGCGTAGAAGCTGCATCGATCCCCGCGTCCCTTAAGCTTTTTGGCATGGATACATCTGACGCGCTGAGTACATACGGCGTACTGACAGGAATGGCTCTGCCGTGTATTCTTTTCCCCTCAGCAGTTACCAGTTCCGTAGGGACCGTACTTATGCCCGCTGTGACAAAAGCCCAGGCTGACGGAGATCCGGCCGGCATGGCCGCTCTGATCAGAAAAGCCGCTTCCGGCTGCTTTCTTCTCGGCCTTGCCTGCTGCCTTTTCTTTCTCCTGTCCGGTTCTTTTCTGGGAGAGTTTTTGTTTCACAGTTCTTCCGCCGGAAAATTCATCCTGACCCTGGCCTGGATGTGTCCGTTTCTTTATACAAATGCGGCTCTGATCAGCTCGATCAACGGGCTTGGGAAAACCACTTCCACATTTCTGATCAACATGCTGAGTCTCGGCATGCGGATCACAAGCGTGTTTCTGGCTATCCCGCGCTGCGGGATCCTTGGATACCTCTGGGGGCTTCTCGCAAGCCAGGCTGCTGTAACCGTACTCGCGTTTCTGGTTTTATATCGAACCGGGAGAAAAACTTTTAAAACTCCACATCCCTGAGATATCCCGAAACTGTTTTCCTGTCCCCAACAGAACATCTGCCGCAGCTGCATTGAAAAGTCGAGAAGCAAAGAGGATCCCCCTCCGCCATGCAATACAGCTGCGGCAGACACAGTTTTGTGATATACGGCGCAGAACCGGAATAAGCGCCTCCTTATATACCCGTTTTCTCTGCGGCCAGATATTAAGATTTACAATGTAGAGAGAAACCCCTGTACAAGCAGGGGATTTACATATATTTCCAGAATAAGGCCGGCCGCCATCATAAAAGAGACAAATATCGACTTCTGACGGTTCCACTGGCTCCCGGGATATGTATATGCATACCATATCAGCACAAGATAGGCAGGAATATAAAACAGGAACTGCGGGAACAGTCCCACCATACACAAAATACTTCCTTTAATTCCCATACTGCTGACGGCAAGCGATATCAGGATCCCTCCTGATATGCCCGTCCATACCAGGAACAGGACGGCCGAAAGCTTTCTCGCCTTTGTCAGGGACAGGCCCGCCAGCACCAGAAAAGGAAATATCCTGACTCTTACCAGATACCACAGGTATTCCTCCGCCACAATGTCCGCCGACCGAAACTGTTCCAAAAAATAGCTGCTGAATATGCCCGGCTCAGCCATATATTTTACAGCGATAAAGTTCACATAGATGATACCGAGCAAAAATCCAGGCATAAAGAAAACAAGAAGCTGCTTTCTCGTATGAAATATCTTCATGGATACGCCCCCTGAAGTAAAAATTCTGACACGGATTTCACCACTGACAGATATTTCATTATATGCCGTTTCCTATAATTTATTCCCGCGAGCAACGAGCCGGGCGGACATGCGGGCATGTCCGTTTGGCGACTGCCGCGAGGGTCAAATACCCCGATTCCTGCATCGCTGCCAGCTTGATGCCCCGTATGCTTACATCGGAATATTTGACTCTTTACTCCCGTACTTTGCGTCATAAGCGAGAAGCGAGGATACCGTCTTTGCGTCCTCAATCTCACCGGAAAAAATCTTTTCTTTCAATTCGTCAAGGGAATAGGCTTTCAGATCTATAAATTCGTCATCATCCAGATTCTGCTTTGAAGGGATCAGATTTCTTGCCACAAACACCTGTATTTTTTCATTGCAGAACGCAACCGTCGTCCTGAGATTGATCAGCCATTCCAGTTCATCACACCTGTAACCGGTTTCCTCCTCCAGTTCACGGCCCGCGCATACGATCCCGGGTTCATCCGCTTCATCCAGTGCGCCTGCCGGTATCTCCAATGTATAGCGTTCCAGCGCATTCCTGTACTGTCTGACCATGAGTATCTTTCCATCCTCACAGACAGGAACCACAGCAGCAGCCCCTTTATGGCTGATAAAATCCCACACCGCCGTATGGTCTCCGTTGATCTGCATCGTATCCTGATAAAAATCGAGGATAACTCCTTTGAATTTCAATTCCCGCTTCAGCCGTTTAATTTCTTCACTCATCTCTTCTCCTCCTGTCCTGACTGTAAAAGAAAGCCCTTGTCTCTCGACAAGGGCTGCATCTTTTCTCAGTCGTTATGATTTCGGTTACTTTGCATAATCAGTAGCCCGTGATTCACGGATTACATTTACTTTAATCTGTCCGGGATATTCCAGCTCAAACTCAATCTGTTTTGCAATATCCCTGGCCATAAGCACCATATCATCATCAGATACCTGCTCTGGAACTACCATAACACGAATCTCTCTTCCTGCCTGAATGGCAAAAGACTTATCCACACCTTTAAACTGGTTGGTAATATCTTCTAACTGTTTCAATCTGTTTGTATATGTTTCGATGGTTTCTCTTCTTGCTCCCGGTCTGGCTGCAGAAATCGTATCTGCCGCCTGCACAACGCACGCGATCAGCGTCTGAGGCTCTACGTCGCCATGGTGGGCTTCCACCGCATTGATCACCGTAGCAGACTCTTTATACTTTCTGCACAGATCCACGCCGATCTGAATATGTGAGCCTTCCACATCATGGTCTATTGACTTGCCTATGTCATGCAGAAGACCGGCACGTTTTGCAATTCGCACATCCAGCCCGATCTCCCCTGCAAGGAGTCCGGCAAGCTGCGCCACCTCTATGGAATGCTTCAGGGCATTCTGCCCATAACTCGTTCTGAACTTCATACGTCCCAGAAGGCGGATCAGCTCTGGATGAATGCCCGGCACGCCGACTTCTAGAGCGGCTGCCTCGCCTTCTTCCCTGATCATTGTATCGACTTCCTTCTGAGCTTTCTCCACCATCTCCTCAATTCTTGCGGGATGGATCCTTCCATCTACGATCAGTCTTTCAAGAGCTATTCTTGCGACCTCACGGCGTATGGGATCAAATCCGGACAAGACAACGGCTTCCGGCGTATCATCTATGATCAACTCCACACCGGTCAGCGTTTCCAGCGTCCTGATGTTGCGTCCCTCGCGCCCGATAATGCGTCCTTTCATTTCATCACTGGGAAGCTGGACAACAGAAATCGTTGTCTCAGCTACATGGTCGGCAGCACATCTCTGGATTGCATTGACAACATATTCTTTCGCCTTTTTGTCCGCATCTTCCTTTGCCTGTGCTTCCAGTTCCCTGACCATCTTTGCAGTGTCATGCTTGACATCTTCTTCAACAGTTTTCAACAGATATTCTTTTGCCTGTTCGGAGGTAAGTCCTGAGATCCGTTCCAGTTCCTGCACACGTTTCTGACTTAGTTCTTCTACCTTGGCTTCTCGCTGACGTAACTGATCTTCCTTAGCTGTGAGTTTAGATTCACGGTGTTCAATGGCATCCGACCGCTTGTCGACAGCTTCTTCCTTTGCCAGCACACGCTTTTCGTAGCGCTGCAGCTCAGCTCTTCTTTCTTTCGTCTCTTTCTCAAGATCATTTTTTGTCTTGATCGACTCTTCCTTAACTTCCAAGAGAGCTTCTTTCTTCGTTGTCTCAGCAGTTTTCACAGCATCGTCGATGATTTCCCTTGCTCTGCTCTCAGCATTTCCAATTTTACTCTCTGCATTTTTTTTCAGATTGGAAACTGTCACAAAATGGGAAATAACTCCGACTATCACCGAGAGGGCCACGGCAATCGCTATACATAAGCCTAAATCCATTGCACAGGAGCACCTCCTTATTCAATTTTCATTGTACATTTTATCAAAATACAACAGTTAAATTTTATACTGTTTTCACAACAATGTCAAGCATTCTCCGTATGATTTTGTATTACTTGACGGATTGCATCATACCGGAAGCCTTTCCGGGCAAGATATCCGTATATTTTCCGCAGTTCGTCCCCTTCCGCAGTCTTTGGATCGACCCGTTTTTTACGAAGAATTTTTTGTATGGCTTTCTGTTCTTCCTCCTCTGAATAGCAGATTGAAAACGCCTGGTCAATATTTTCTCTGGATACTCCTTTTTTAGCCAGAAGTGCTTCCAGTTCTCTCCGGCTTTTTGAATCCCTGCGGCTGAGAATAAAGTTTTCCGCATACCTGGCGTCATTGATATAGCCAAAAGAACGGACATATGCCACAGCCTTTTCGATCACATCCTCCGGGTATTCGCTCTGACGGAGTTTTTCGCACAACCCCTCCTCTGTCCGGTCCATGCCTTCCAGCAGGTGCATGGCGCGCAGCCGTGCGCGTCTGTATAGTATTTCTGAGCGGATCGTCTCCTCCGTCCCGGCCGATATGCTCTCCCCCTCCCGGATGCCCATTTTTTTCATCTCGCCTTTGTACAGGATAAATGCAGGCTCTCCATCCAGATATATACGGTATCTGGTCTTTCCGCACGGCTCCGTGCGCGTGACCATCATTTCGCTTTACCGGCCTTTAACTTCAGATCAGAAGCAGGCTCCTTTGACACAGATGCCCCGTCACTGTCCTTTTCTCCGGTTTCCGGGATCTCTCCCAGATGATAATGGGCTCTGACCTTTCTGTCCAGTTCCTCCATTACCTCAGGATGAGTTTCGAGATAGCTTTTCGCATTCTCCCGGCCCTGTCCGATCTTCTCCCCTTCATAGGCATACCACGCCCCGCTTTTTTTCACCAGGTCAATTCCGGCTGCCAGATCCAGGATATCTCCGGTCCGTGAGATGCCCTTGCCGAACATAATGTCAAATTCCGCCTCTTTAAAAGGAGGAGCGATTTTGTTCTTCACGATCTTAATGCGGGTACGGTTCCCGACCACTTCGCCGCTCTGCTTGAGCGTCTCGATCCTTCTCACATCCATGCGGACAGAGGCATAGAACTTAAGCGCCCTGCCCCCTGTGGTTGTCTCCGGGTTGCCGAACATAACTCCTACTTTTTCTCTGAGCTGGTTAATGAAGATCACCACGCAGTTTGACTTGCTGATCACAGGGGTCAGTTTTCTGAGCGCCTGAGACATCAGCCTTGCCTGAAGTCCCACATGGCTGTCCCCCATATCGCCTTCGATCTCCTGCCTCGGAACAAGCGCCGCTACAGAGTCGATGACAATGATATCGATCGCGCCGGAACGCACCATGGTCTCTGCGATCTCAAGCGCCTGGTCGCCGCTGTCCGGCTGAGAGATATACAGCTCATCAATATCTACGCCGATATTCTTCGCATACACAGGGTCAAGCGCATGCTCTGCGTCAATAAAACCGGCAATTCCGCCTCTCTTCTGCACCTCCGCGATCATATGCAGGGCAACGGTCGTTTTACCGCTGGATTCCGGTCCGTAAACCTCGATCACACGTCCCTTCGGAACTCCCCCAAGCCCCAGAGCCAGGTCGAGGCTCAGACATCCTGTAGGAACAGTCTCCACTGCAACGTGCGCACCTGACTCGCCAAGCTTCATCACCGCTCCTTTTCCAAAATCCTTTTCCAATTTTGCTATCGCTGCATCCAGCGCTTTTTTCTTTTCTTCGTTGGTATTTACATTATTTGCCATAAATCAGTTCTCCTTTAACTCGAACAGTTGTTCGCATCTGCTACTATAGTAGTATACCGGCCACCAAATGTCAACAACTTTTTGCTCTGTTTCCTGCTCTCTCTTTTTGTCCGAAATTCCCGTCCGCTCCCCGCCGGACGGAAACTCCGATCTGTTTTGAACGCATTATAACACACGCGTTGCAGATATTCAAGGCGAATCTGGGCCCTTTTACATCCGCGGGGGGATCCGCAACGGATCCTGTTCCAGCCCGGGTTCCCCCAAATTTCTTTAAAGCAGAAAAAAACCTTTCACGCAGGGGCCGAAGCGTCAGCCCTGCACAAAAGGTTCTCTTTCTGAAACACCATTGTTCAGATCTCCTGCTGGAGAGATCTTTTTTTCGTGATCGTTACCGTCTCATCGTAACACTGGAATATATCGTCAATCTTCTCTTTTTTCATCTTTGGCGTAAGAAGGCTTACAACAGGCACTGCCACAAGACCTGCCACCATAGCGGCCGCTCCCGCGTTGATCGGTGATTCGATAAATCCGATAAACATATTGGACACAGTCAGTCCGACCCCTGCAATAAATCCGGCCCATACGCCTGCTTTTGTAACCCCTTTCCAGTACAGTCCGTAGAGGAAGGGCGCCAGAAACGCACCCGCAAGCGCTCCCCAGGAAATTCCCATCAGCTGAGCGATAAACGTCGGAGGATCCAGCGCGATCACTACTGAAACCACGATAAAAAACACGATCATAAGCTGCATGATTATAATCTGTTTTTTCTCACTCATGTTTTTAATTATATTATCTTTGAGCAGATCCAGCGTCATTGTGGAGCTGGAAGTCAGTACCAGGGACGACAGTGTGGACATGGATGCAGAGAGCACAAGCACGACCACGATCCCGATGAGAATATCCGGGAGAGCAGACAGCATATACGGGATAATGCTGTCATAGACAACCGCCCCGGTCCCGTCATAGATTTCCGGGCTGTCAAAGAGTCTTCCAAATCCACCCAGGAAATAGCATCCCCCGGAAACTACGATCGCAAACACTGTGGAGATGACCGTTCCTGTATTGACGGATTTCTCATCCTTGATGGCATAAAATTTCCCGATCATCTGGGGAAGTCCCCAGGTACCGAGAGAGGTCAGTATCACCACTCCCAGAAGATTGAGCGGATCCGGCCCGAAAAAAGAGGTAAAAGCACCTGGCTGGCCTGCCGTCAGCGGAACATCACTGGGAATTTCCGCCATTTTTGAGAGAGCCTCCATAAAGCCCCCCTGACCGCCAAGAACAGCCGCGACCACTGCCACGATTCCCGCCAGCATGATGATGCCCTGGATAAAATCATTGATCGCCGTAGCCATATAGCCGCCCAGTATGACATAGAGAGCCGTAAACACAGCCATTGCGATCACACACCAGGAGTAGGGGATATCAAACGCCATGCCAAACAATCTGGACAGGCCGTTGTATACAGAAGCCGTGTATGGGATGAGAAAAATGAATACGATCACAGAGGCAGTAATCTTTATCGCCTTGCTGTCATATCTCTCCCCGAAAAAATCCGGCATTGTCTTTGACCCCAGGTGCTGCGTCATAACCTTTGTCCGCCTTCCAAGCACGACCCAGGCAAGGAGACTCCCGATCACCGCGTTCCCGATCCCGATCCAGGTGCAGGCAATGCCGTATTTCCATCCAAACTGTCCGGCATACCCTACAAATACAACTGCAGAAAAATAGGATGTCCCGTAGGCAAAGGCAGTGAGCCACGGTCCTACCGCTCTTCCCCCCAGGACAAATCCATCCACACTGGTGGCATGTTTCCTGGAATAGATCCCTACTCCGACCATAACCGCAAAAAATACAATAAGCAACGCAATTTTAATTCCCATCTCTTCTTCCTCAACTTCCTTACTCTTGTCAAACGGACCCCCGGAATCCTGTATGCCTGGGGCGCCCTTTTTGCTTATTCGCTTTAAAGCGCAACGCTTTAAAGCATTAAAGTATCTGGGGTATAGGATAACACGGGCTTCCGGCCCGTGTCAACACAAAAATACTATTCTGCCTGCTGTCTCAGATCTTTTCCACAATTTCTCCCTGTTTCTTATAGATACTCCCTGCCGGGACCACGCCCCGCACGGAAGAAAGAGGATATATATTGGTATGGCTTCCCACAACGGTTCCCGGATTAAGAACGCTTCCGCATCCTACTTCCACTTCGTCTCCCAGCATGGCCCCGAACTTTTTCATGCCGGTCTCGATCTCTCCATCCGCTCCCTTGACTACGACAAGTTTTTTGTCAGACTTCACATTGGAGGTGATGGAGCCTGCTCCCATATGGGACTTATATCCCAGGATCGAGTCCCCTACATAGTTATAGTGCGGCACCTGGACCTTATTGAACAGAATTACATTTTTCAGCTCCGTGGAATTCCCCACCACAGCGCCCTCGCCCACGATCGCATTGCCTCTGATAAACGCGCAGTGGCGCACTTCTGCATCTTTCCCTATAATAGCCGGCCCGTTGATAAAAGCCGTGGGAGCCACTTTTGCTGATTTTGCGATCCATACATTTTCACCGATCTTGTCATATTCCTCGCTGCTCAGCGTATTTCCCAGTTCTATGATAAAGCTGCTGATCTTCGGGAGCACTTCCCAGGGATATACTGCCCCGTCAAAAATATCTTTTGCGATCGTCTCCTCCAGTGTGTAGAGTTCCTTTACTGTTACACCTTTCATTTTTCTCTCCTTTTCCGCCGTCTTAAGGCTTCCTTATTTTTTACTGCATCTGCTTTTTCTATATTTATTTTTCTGTCTCTCTTCTTATGTTTTCTCGTCCTTCCGTGGGACAGAGATCTTTTGTTTTCCTCCGGCTTTTCTGTGAAATGCTGCCGCCTTGTCATAACATGCCCTGAGCTGATACTGGTTGTTGAGTCTCTTTACCCCTGCCGTACGGCCTGCCACAAACTGATCCAACTTCTCCATATATTCGTCCGGGCTGATGGATCCTTCCGCCACATAGGTAAGCCCTTTTTCCCAGCTCGCCGTCAATTCCGGGTTGAGAAGGGACTTGATGGAATGATCCACCACATCATAAACCATCTCTCCCTGGAGGGTGGGCGTAATAATCTGGGTCTTTTTACTCAGTGCGAGGTATTTAATGTGGATCAGTTTTTTCAGTATTTCTGCCCGGGTAGCGCTTGTGCCGATCCCGCTCCCCTTGATCTGGGCCCGGAGTTCTTCATCTTCGATCAGCTGTCCAGCGTTTTCCATCGCAAGGATAATGGAGCCGGAGTTGTATCTCTTTGGAGGTGAGGTCTCTCCCTCTTTTATTTCCAGCTTTTTCACCGGCAGGATGTCTCCTTTTTTCAGATGCTTCACCTGTTCAAAAAGAGCGGTATCCTGCTCTCCTCCACCGCTGTTATCAACGGGTTCTCCAGAGTCTGGAGAATCATTTCCTCCGCCGTTTTTTTTCTTCTCGGTCCCGTTTTGTTCCTGTCCTGACTGGCCGGGCCTGCCCGTCACCTTCAGATATCCTTCCTCCGCCAGCACGCGGAAGGACGAAAAGAAACGCTCGCCCTGCATCAGCGTTACGACCGACACTTTCTGATATATGGCCGGAGGATAAAAGATGCTCAGGAACCTGCGCACGATCAGATCATACACATTCCGGGACACCGGCGATACCGAAGCCAGAGCCGGGAGTCCCTGTCCTGTGGGAATGATCGCATAGTGATCCGTGATCTGTTTATCGTTGACATACCGGGTCTTCTCCAACGTCCTGAAGGAACCAAACTGAAGGATATCTTTCAGAAACGGAGCTGCCGGAGCATAGCCCGTCAGTCCGTTGAGCTGCCGGCTGATCTCTTTTGCCACAGCTGAAGACAGGACCCGGGCATCTGTTCTCGGATATGTGACCAGTTTCTTCTCGTATAGCTCCTGCACGATCCGCAGTGTCTCATCCGGGCTTATCTTAAAACGCCTGGAGCAGTCGTTCTGCAGTTCTGCCAGATTATATAAAAGAGGCGGATTTTTCTTTTCCTTTTTCTTTTCAACAGATTCCACCTGACAGGTAAGCGGCTGCTCCCGGCTTAAAATCTCCACAAGTACTTCCGCTTTTTTTCTCTCCTTAAATCCGTTTTCTTTGTACAG
>DXDR01000083.1 GCA_019115385.1 Candidatus Mediterraneibacter avicola
TTGTATTCTCTGTTCTTTTCTTCCCATTTCAGCCTCACCGCGAAAAAATTTTTTGTAATAATTCTATTTTCGCAGTGAAGCTGTGCATTTTCAATAAATTTAGTGCGAATTATTTTTACCTGTCAAAGCTGCTTAATTATCTCTGTTCCCCTATCTCTATATAGTATATGATTGATTGATTTCTATTATCCCAATTTTGTTTATCAATTTGTATGTATATATTAATCACATCACTAGATCATCTAAATATTAAAAAACCCATTTTTTCAGCAATCTATTCTAACTAACAGATTTTTTTCTGGTAATCCAATGCAATTTAGCCAAATATAATGCTTTCTGTATTTTTCCGAAATAAAAAATCAACATAATTTCATGTATCCCATAGATATGTATTTGATTGATTTGTCACTAATTGTATTTAAAAGAAAAAGACCTCACATTACATATGTAACATGAGGCTTTCAAGCTCCCCCTGTTGGACTTGAACCAACGACACTTCGGTTAACAGCCGAATGCTCTACCGACTGAGCTAAGGAGGAATATTTAATTGTACGGCAGTCTTCACTGCCGAGTGGAGAATACGAGAGTCGAACTCGTGACCTCCTGCTTGCAAGGCAGGCGCTCTCCCAACTGAGCTAATCCCCCAAAAGTTCTTACAGAAAATTTCTTTTCTGTAAGAACTCCTATAAAATATCATATTTTAATAATACTGTCAATATTATCTGCGGGTTTTTATTCTCTTTTTGCTGTAAACAGCTGCGCCAAACAGCATCAGGCTTGAGAGCAGAATCCCCGTCACAGGCAGGATTGAAGTAAAGTCACCGGTCTGCGGGTTATGGCTGTCACCGCTGTCTTTTCCTGCTTGCGGATCGCTTTCTTTATCGCTATCCGAACTCTCCGGATTTTCTGTAACCGGGCGGAAGTCATTGAGGAATGAAACTTCAACGGTTTCCTCTGCACGGATATCTCCACTGTCCGACCATTTTCCACTCTCTCCGTTTATCGTAACGCGGCATCCGGGTACTTCCGTTTCGGTTACAGTATAAACCATTCCCGCAGGCAGCCCTACGAGTTCTATTTCACTTCCGGCGGAAAGGGATAGTTTTATGCTTCCGTTTTCATCGGGGCTCAGCTCCATAAGCTGCTCATCTATAACTGCATCTATTTTCTCAAGATATGGAGCATGACTGTCGTCTTCCAATACGATCGTAAACTCAAACTGACTAAGTTCTGTCGTTCCCGCGACTGTCTTTTTTATTTTCAAATTTCCATAATCTGTTATTGGCTCCTCTGTCCCAATGATCAGGTTGCCATTGCAGCCGATTCCACCGCCGCGTTCCGATGATATATTTCCTGTAATGAATACTGTGGCCTTTGAAAGAGCAGCAAGAACCGACGCATCCCCATCTGCCAGGGTATTATACGCTGCAATAGTCCCTGCATTATACAACTGTTCGTCGGTGAGCAGATTTCCGTCTTTATCTGTCCAGTTATATGAGCCTCCTCCTAACATATATCTTGACAGAAAAACCTCATGCACACGATCCAGTGTGTCATAAGGAGTCTGCATATATACCTGGGGAAGGCTTTCTCCATTCTCCCCGGTATTCCCGTATATCAGGCCTCCGTTTGTCACATATACTTTGACATTCGAATAAGGACACGCTGCAATGCCGCTGCCCTCCAGCTTTGAGGTGTTATGATAAACTGCCGCGTTATAAAGATACAGCGTACCATTTTCCTTCTCATCAGAGGAAGACTGATTGACATAGATACCGCCGCCTGCGTAGCCGCCGCCTGCCTTTCCGTTTGCAGTGTTGCTCTCGATCCGCCCTTTTCTGATCGTGGCCGTCGATCTGGTGTCTATAAAAATTCCTCCGCCATTGTACTCTGCGGTATTTTCGCGGATTTCTCCATCATTCATGGAAAAGGTTCCGCCATTTTCGTCAATATAAACTCCACCTCCGTAAAACAGAGCCGAATTTCCGCTGATCACACCGCCTTCCATGACAAAATCTCCGCCTTTAACATCGGCAGGCATAGACAGGCCGTTCTGCACGCCTCCGCCCTGTCCGGACCTGTTTTCGGATATTTCCCCATCATACATAGTAAAAGTACCGTTATTAAATACTCCGCCCCCTTTGTTGCGGTTCACAGTACCTGCAGATGGATTTTCTGCCAGAGCGGTATTTTTTGTTACCCGGCCGCCGTTCATAGTAAAGGTTCCGGCAGTTCCGTTATATATCCCTCCTCCATATGAGGAAACTTCGTTGCCCGTGACCGTTCCCTGTTCCATAGCGAATATTCCATCATTATAAACGCCTCCCCCGGAGAAAAAAGCTTCATTGCCCTCGATCGTGCTGCTTCCTTTCATCGTGAACGACCCGGATGCGGCATTATAAACACCTCCCCCGTTCTGGGGACCAGATATGTTTTTGGTTATCGTCCCGCCGGACATCTCAAAGATACTTCTGTTATATACACCGCCGCCATTTCCCAGCATCATGGAGGACCCTTCTATTGTTCCTCCCTTCATGTAAAACGTTCCTGCATTGTACACGCCGGCTCCGTCTCCCATGCCTACAGTATTCCCTTTTATAGTACCGGAATCCATTGTAAATGTACCCGAGGCATCATTGTATACGCCGCCTCCATAGGTTTCGTTATCAGTATCCATATTATTATCAATGATCCCACTTTTCATATTGAAGATGCCGCTGTTATAAACTCCGCCGCCATATGTTTTATTTCCATTCATACAGTTTGCGGTAATCCTGCCGTTTATCATTGTGAAGCTACCGCTGTTATAAACTCCGCCGCCATATATGGGATCTCTGCTGTATCCATCGCTGAGACAGCTGTTCTGGATCGTGCTGCTGTCGAGAGTGAAACTGCCTTCATTTCTGACTGCCGTATAAAGGCTCCCTTCCAGTACCGCGCTGTTTCTCACAATAAGTGTGCCGCCTTCTTCTACCCGGATCAGACTGGACAACTCCGAAGCGCCGTCAAGCGTGATCCGGTCAATGGCAAGAACTGCATCCGGTTCGACGGTTACAGTTTTTGAAAATGAAATTTTTCTGTTTTCTGTTGATGCCGGATCAGATGTGATCACCACATCCTGCCCGCTTTCGATCGTCAGCTTATTGTTCGCATTATCGTCATCTTCTGTCATTTGGATCGTAACAGGTTCTGTCCCCGCAAACATTATCTTCAGACTCAGATCCTGAAAAGACGACGCAGAAACCGTCTTTCTTCCCCCGTCGCCTCCTTCGGCATAAACATCCCCCGGCATAAGGCCTGCGAACAATACGCAGGACAATACGATGCCGACCAGTCTCTTTACTGATTTCATAACTTGCTCCTCCTTTGTTCCTTTCCTTTTCATCTTTCAATTATATTCCGCGCCTCTTTGTGCTTCTTCCTGAATTCTTCATACTTGCCGTCTAAAAGGCCAGCAGGCGCAGCAGCAACGGGTTGCTGTCATACAGGAATGTCAGAATACTGCTCTTTTCCACCATCTCAAAGCATGCGCTTCCCACACTGGTCGTGCATGCCAGCGTCATGATCAAAAAACCGAGCCAGACAATAACCAGGCCCAGAACCAGCCCGAGAGCGCCTCCCCCAATGTGGTTGATCAGCCCCAGGACCGGCAGCTCACCGATGATATTCACCGCAAACATAAGCGCCTTTACGATGATAATAGCGAGCAGGAATGTTACAAGAAAAGAGAGCACATTGAGAACCAGCCTGGATATATACGATGCCACATAATTAGGAAATGTATCTACACCCAGTTCTTCATATATCGTACTGTTATTATTTTCCAGGAGCAGATCCTTCAAAAACTGCGGTACGGGAGCGTTTTCAATCTCTCTGATCTGAATATCTTTTGGAATATCTCCTATCACACTAAGGATATCGTCAGCTGTAATTCCCAGGGTTTCCCAGTCGATTTCGCTGAGATTTTCCAGTTCATCCTGGCTCAGCCCCTCAAGAGGAGTGCCGCTCAGATCCAGACCGGCCAGATTCTCCTCTGATATCTCAGGCATAAACGCCCCCACACATTTTTCCTCAATAAAATCATCAACAGGCGTATAGTCCGCCAATAAGCCTGCTACGACCGGGGACAGGAAAAGGACGATCACAAGCGTCAGAACTGTCGACAGAAGTGACAGTCCGAATTTTAAAAAGCCTTTCACATATCCCCATACAATACATCCGATAAAAAGAACCGCTACTGATATTAAAAGCCAATTATCCATAATTACTCCTATTTCGTCAGGTAGATCACACGCAATTCATCCGTGCTCATCACATAGTATCTGTTCAGCCCTGCGGCGCGGAATATCTCCAGAATCTCTACATCCAGATCGTTCTGGTATTTTATGATTCCCGTCACCGTCACAATGCAGCATCTGCTTCCATCATACAGAATAATCTCATCTCCGTCAATTTTTACATTGCTGTATTCTCCCTCAATTTCCCGGTTAAGAATCTGTTCGCCGCTGCGGTTGTACAGCCGGAGTTCATATCCTGACTTATCCTGATTGAGCAGGATAAAGCCAATGTATTTATCCGAATGGAAAACGCTCCTGATCTCCTGCCGGATCTCCACTTCCTTTTCTTTTTCGGGGACCTCTTTTCCTTTGTAAATTACAAAGGAATGATCACTTACTGCAACAGATCTGCTGTTTCCCATGAAAAATATCTCCGCCATAACCGTATCTTCATATACGTCAGACGTCACCTGGTTGTCCGTCTTTTCCTGGCCCTCTTCGCCAAAATTATAATAGATCACCCGGGATTTCAGTGACGTCCCCTCTGTATACAGGTAAGAAACCGCCAGCATTTTTCCGTCATCGGACAGATCTAGCGCCGCAGGATAGCCCAGAGAACTCATTGTGATCTGCTGCTCCACCAGAATATTCCCTGTAGCGTCATAGGACATAATTTTCGGAGAGGATTCATTTTTCAAAATCGCGCTTACAATTCCCTGATCCGACACAGTTATTTTCTCTATGGGAAGCGTAGTCTCGATTTCTCCTTTCAGTCCATCCTCAGTAAATACAAATATACTGTTTCCTCCGCTGTCCGCTACAGCGAATGCCTCTTCGCAGACATCAATGATCGGATTTTGCAGCTGAACAGGCTGGATCCACTGTTCCTCGTTTTTTTTGTTTAAGAATACAACTCCATCCCTGCTGTACCGGACGATGCCTTTTGCAAAGTGGACGTAACGATTTGAATCCGATGTATTATTTTCATATCCAGCCGCTGTACGCGCCTGCCCGTAGCTTTGGTTTTTCAGGAGAAGGTATGTCCCACATACAGCCAGTATAATGAGCACCGCCACGATGAGGATTTTTCGTATCTTTTCACGGCGGAGCTTTCCTGTCTGCTTTTTTATGTCTTCCAAATCCTGCGGGGGCTGTACGATCTTCAGGTGCGGATTTTTCTTTTGCGCCATATTACTCCCCTTGTTTCTGGTTTTGTTTTTCCTGTTGAGTATAGCACGATTTTATGGTAATAGCAATTTCTGGCCCTCATAAATCAGATTTCCATCTGTCAGCCCGTTCATTCTGCAGATCGCGTCCACATGTGTGACGTCGCCGTATATTTTTCTGCTGATGATCGCGAGGGTGTCTCCTTCTTCTACAATATAAATCCCATCGCTGCCGTTTTCAGCAGTCCCCGTATTTCCCCCGGCTGCATCTGCCGTCCCGGCACTGTCCTGCCCTGCATCCGTTCCATCTGTGCTGCTATTTTGTATGTCGCCGCCTGCAGCGCTGGCCGGATCATTTTGAGAGTCTTGAGATTCTGCAGCTTCTCCCCCGCTCTCCTCATTTCCACTGCTTTCGCTTCCGGCTTCTGCCTCGCCGCCGGAAGTTACAGCAGTCACAGTTCCGCTTGTCTCCTGCGTCTCCACCTTATCTGTTGTGCCTGTAAGGCTGTCCAGCGTATTCTGCACCGATTTCATTCGGTCGAAACTGCTTATCATTGTAACTCCCATAACGATCACAATAAGCACAAGTGCCGCGCTGGCCGCATACATCAGATTTCCTGCTTTTTTCTGTCTCTGACGCTCCCCGCGTGTTCTAACCATATTACGAAAGTCCTTTGCAGCCCGATCCTCAACAGTTTCCGTGGCTGACACCCCATTTTTTTTTCGACTGGAAATCATATAGTTCTGCATGCACGGATTCTTTTCATAATACGTGTAATGCCCGCCGATTTCCATCAGATCATTCATTTTATGTACATAATAGGTCTCGTCCTTCTCCACCGGATCTTTCATAATAAACACGGTATTCTTTTTCGGGAAAGACTTTTTGTGAAGCTTTACCGTAGACGCCTCGGGCGTCAGCGGCACTCCCGGGTGGGCTACAAACCATCCCAGCATTTCTCCGTCCTCAAAAAACTGTTTGCAGTCCTCATAAGCACACCGCCAGGTATTCTCATCGATCACATACTCGCTGCCCGACATCTTCAGCTCATGCATCTGCACTGCTCCATATATATATACATACTCTTCATCGGTTCCTGTCACAATATCGCCGATCAGAAAAGCACCTATCGGGTTATTTCCCCCCTTTTCACATTTCTCGCACAACTGCGCAAAAAAAGTATCCACATAATCTTCAACATATATCTTGGGACTGTCACTCACATTCCCGATCTGACGAACATTTTTTGGTAACTGTCTTTCCATCCATACTCACCTCTGCTTAAATTTTTACTAAGCATAGCATAAAGAATTAGCTGAATTTATCAGTTAGTGTCAGACAAGTTCGACAAAAGGGGTCAGACCCCTTTTGACAAAGTTTTCAGAATATTTTCTATTGTTCTTTTTGATAATCCAAGTTCTTCCCTGCATTTTTCGATACATTCTATTTTGAAAAATGGGGTGTTTTCTATTATTTTCAGACTTTTTATTTTTTTCTCACGAGCATATTTTTTTATATAGTATTTTGCTCTCTGAAAATCGTGTTCTTCTTTTTCTTCTTTTATATCCAGAAATTCCTGACTGTCAAAAATGTTGTGAAATTCAAGAAATTCATCGAAATTTTTGAATCTGTTTTTGAGGATGTCTGTAATTTCTTCTGATATGATGCCTGATATTTTTTTTCCTTTAAGGGAAAAATAATCTCCTGCGCTGCTGTAAGGATATGCTATGATATCATGGACGATTCCAGCCTTGACCGGATTATTGTGGATATATCGGACACAGCTTAGCAGATAGCCCTCGGTCTCTACACAACTGCTGAAAAACCTGCCTTGAAAAACGTGGCCGCTTTGTTTATATTTATAATTGTAATAGACGGCATACATTGAATTGGTCTCCCGCATAAAAGAGGAAAGTGCCTTGAATTCTGCTTTCAGCAATATATGGACGTGATTTGACATAATGCAGTATGCATATATCTTCACTCCGAATTTTTCTGCCTGCTCTTTTATTATTCCATAAAGACGGTTTTTATCTTTTTCTAACAGAAAAATATCTTGCTGATTATTTCCTCTTGAGACAACATGGTATACGTCCGTTCCACTTGGTTTACGTCTGGTTCGCGGCATAAATTTCCTCCCTTGTAAATTACTTTTCTTTGGATTGTGTTTTGAATAAAAACTTTTGATAAATTTTAAAGAAAATCCAGTGATTTGCTTTGCTGAATCCCGAAATGATATTTGCGTATATTTTATCACTTTATTTGAAATTATGCCATCTCTTTTTCACTTTTCTTTACGCAGAACCAGCGGACAACATAAATCCTTGATTAATTGGGGGAAAAATTGTTATGGATATACGAAAAATATACAGAAAGCTACTGGCCGGAAAGCGCTGCCGCCTGAAATGGTCCCGGCAGTTTCACAGCAGCATAAAAGACATTTTAACTCATCCGACCGTACGAAGCATGAAACAGTTTCCTCATCATGGAAAAACAAACTGTTACGACCACTGCCGGCATGTTGCATATTTTAATTATAAATGGTGCCGTGCCCTGAACCTGGACTGCAGGTCTGCGGCAAGAGCCGGGATGCTTCACGATCTTTTTCTTTATGACTGGCATACACACGGAAAGGAAACCGGCGAAAAACTCCACGGCCTGACGCACCCGGCCACTGCACTTCGAAACGCCCGTCGGCATTTTAAACTAAACCAGATCGAAACAGACATCATTCTCAATCATATGTGGCCTGTAACTTTGCTTCATATTCCAAAGACACGGGAAGGATGGATTATTGTTATAGCTGATAAATACTGCGGACTGTTGGAAACTTTACGATTTTTATAACTCTGGAAATTGAAAACAGACTGCCGCATAATCAATGCAGCAGCCTGTTTTCAAAAGGGGCCTGACCCCTTTTAAACAAATTGTCTGATTTTTTCGTAAATTCCGTCTGTGTCAAGTCCGTATTTTTTGAGCAGCTCAACTGCCGGGCCGGACTCACCGAATGTATCGTTCACACCGATTTTCAGCACTTTTGTCGGTGCCTTCTCAGCCAGCACGTCGCAGACAGCGCTTCCCAGTCCGCCGATCACGGAATGTTCCTCAACTGTAACGACTTTTCCTGTCTCTTTTGCAGCTGCAATGATCAGTTCTTCATCCAGAGGTTTGATTGTATGGATGTTGATAACCTTAGCGTCGATTCCATCAGCAGCCAGTTTCTCAGCAGCTTCAAGACACTCGCTTACCGGAAGCCCTGTTGCTACGATCGTAACATCTTTACCTTCTCTTAAAACAACGCCTTTTCCAAGTTCAAATTTGTAATCCGGTCTGTCGTTGATCACCGGCACTGCAAGACGTCCGAACCTTAAGTAAACCGGACCGTCATGCTCATATGCAGCGCGAACTGCCGCCTTTGCTTCTACGTCATCAGAAGGATTGATAACGACCATTCCCGGAATACTGCGCATCAGCGCAATATCCTCGTTACACTGATGGGAAGCGCCGTCCTCACCTACGGAAATTCCGGCATGTGTTGCACCGATTTTCACATTCAGGTGCGGATATCCGATTGAATTTCTAACCTGCTCAAATGCTCTTCCTGCTGCAAACATTGCAAACGAACTTGCAAAGGGAACCAGTCCGGTTGTCGCAAGTCCTGCTGCCACACCCATCATGTTACACTCTGCGATACCACAGTCAATGTGGCGCTCCGGAAATGCTTTTTTAAATACACCTGTCTTTGTAGCTGCTGCCAGGTCCGCGTCCAGGACTACCAGATCTTTATGCTCTGCGCCGAGTTCGGCTAATGCATTGCCATAACTATCTCTTGTTGCGATTTTCTTTACATCTGACATAATGCTTCACCTACTTTCTCCAAATCTTCCATTGCAATCTTATATTCTTCATCATTTGGTGCCTTGCCGTGCCATCCGGCCTGATTTTCCATGAACGATACGCCCTTGCCTTTTACAGTCTTTGCAATGATTGCTGTAGGCTGGCCCTTTACAGTTCTTGCCTCCTTAAATGCGGCATCGATCTGATCAAAATCATTTCCGTCGATGTTGATTACGTGGAAATTAAACGCCTCAAATTTCTTGTCGATCGGATACGGAGAGTTAACTTCGGTAATCGGTCCGTCGATCTGAAGGTTATTATTGTCGACGATCACAACAAGGTTGTCCAGCTTGCGGTGTGCTGCCAGCATAGAAGCCTCCCATACCTGGCCTTCCTGAATCTCGCCGTCGCCCAGCAGGGTATACACTCTGTAATCTGCATCTGTAAGCTTTGCAGCAAGAGCCATTCCCACTGCAGCTGAGATGCCCTGTCCGAGAGATCCGGATGACATATCCACGCCCGGGATATGTTTCATATCCGGGTGTCCCTGCAGATAAGAACCTGTGTGGCGAAGTGTCTTAAGATCTTCTTTCGGGAAATACCCTCTCTCTGCCAGTACAGAATAAAGTCCCGGCGCTGTATGTCCTTTGGAAAGCACAAATCTGTCGCGGTCTGCTTTCTTCGGATCTGCCGGATCGATATTCATCTCTTCAAAATAAAGATAGGTATAAATGTCTGCTGCTGACAATGAGCCGCCCGGATGTCCCGCTTTTGCACTGTGGACAGCCGTTACAATACCCTTGCGGACTTCATTGGCAGTTTTCATTAAATTTAACTTGTCCATGAAATTCTCCTCTAATCATTATATTATCTGAATTTTTCTTTAAAAGGGGTCAGTCCCCTTTTGCTTAAATTGTCTGACTTCTTTGCCCAAAGGGGTCTGTCCCCTTTTTATTCTCCGAACACCGCTCTGTAATCGTCCTGGAATTTTTTGATTCCGGCATCTGTCAGCGGATGATGTGTCATCTGCTCGATTACTTTGTACGGTACGGTTGCAATGTCGGCGCCTGCCAGCGCGCAGTCTGTAATATGCATGGTGTTGCGCACACTTGCCGCGATGATCTCCGTCTCGATTCCGGCTACTCTGAAAATCTCTGCGATCTCTGCGATGAGATCAACGCCTCTTACAGAGATGTCGTCCAGTCGGCCCAGGAACGGGGATACATATGTAGCGCCTGCTCTTGCTGCAAGAAGCGCCTGGTTTGAAGTAAAGATAAGAGTAACGTTTGTCTTTATTCCTTCAGAAGAAAGCACTTTACATGCTTTAAGTCCTTCCACTGTCATAGGAATCTTTACAACCATATTCGGATGTATTTTTGCAATCTCGCGGCCTTCTTTTATCATCCCTTCTGCATCCGTTGTCGTTGCCTTAACCTCGCCGCTGATGGGACCGTCTACGATTGATGCGATTTCTGCGATAACTTCCTCAAATACACGCCCTTCTTTTGCGATCAGGGACGGGTTTGTCGTCACTCCGCAGATAACGCCCATATCATTGGCTTTTCTGATGTCATCAACATTGGCTGTGTCAATAAAAAACCTCATTTTTGTTCCTCCTTTTTTCTGGTTCGCATTGCTCTATAATCTGATTATAAATGTTTCAAAATCACCGGTCAACAGGAGAAAAAAATATTAACACAGATTTTAAACTGATAATTTGTTTTATTAATTACTTTTTGTTTATATTTGATAATATAAAAAAGAAGTAATATTTAATAATCCTTTATTTTAAAGGCTTTTTAGCTTAAATACCAAAAATAAAATTATTAATATTACTTCTGTTTTTTGTTAATTTTTCTTTTTTCACTGGGTGGATACGAGGTCGTTCCGCGCACTACGATCTTGGGCTCATATTCCACATGATAGATGCTCACAGGCTCAATATCTGTATATTTTTTTCTGCGGGAACTGATCTTTTTTGTTATGATATCAAAAGCATCCATGCCCTTATAAATCACAAAGTGCTCAATCGTGGTAAGCGATACTTTTTTCACCTTTGCAAACAGCGTATTATCGCAGCCCATCACCGACATATCCCCCGGCACTTTGTACTTTTCATCCTGAAGTGCGTCCAGGATACCGAAGGCGATCATATCATTAAGACCCACAATGGCTGTCAGCTCCCGGTGCTCTTTGAGAAGTTCTTTTGTCAGATCATATCCGATCCGGTACTCAGAATCAATTCCCGGCACGTCCGCATCCATTTGCTCGTCCGCGGCTTTGATGATTACATTTTCACCCAATCCCACGCTGCGAAACTCCGCCATAAATCCCTCCACACGCCGGGATCTCTGCTTCTGGCGCACTGTGAGCGGCGGGGCGATATAGGCTACGTGGCGGTGTCCAAGTTCGATCAAATGTCTGGCCATAAGACGGCCCAGTTTGGAATTATCCAGTTCCACCGCGTCTACATTCAGCTTCTCATCCTGGTTGTTGATGACGACCACAGGAATTTTTCCCGACAGTTCCTCCAGCCGGCCCATAAAACATTTACTTGGATTACAGATATAAATGATTCCCTGAGGATTGAGGGAGGACATCATTTTCAAATATCTCTCCTCCAGCTTTAAATCCCTCTGCGTATTGCAGACAAAAATCCCGTAACCCTGTTCTGTGGCTCTGGACTCGATTCCCTGAAGGAGCATCACATAGTATGGGTTTGTCAGGTTCGGGCTGATCACCACCAGGAGCTTTTCCCTGCGTTCTTCCTTTTGGATCTTTCTCTTTGGCAGCACATATCCAAGTTCCTCAGCAGCCTGCTCCACGTTTCGGATCACTTCTCTGGAAAACGATACATTATATTTTTTGTTCAGGACCATCGACACCGTGGCCTGGGATACTCCCGCCCGCTTTGCCACGTCAGACGACGTTACTTTTTTTCTGCTCATAAAATATTCCTCATATTAAAGTTCCGTCCTGCCCTCCAGAGCCCGCAGAAGCGTCACTTCATCAATATACTCAAGATCTCCTCCCACCGGAACCCCGCTGGCGATCCGGCTCACCTTGATTCCCACAGGCTTGATCAGCTTGCTGATATACATTGCCGTCGTCTCGCCCTCCAGGCTGGAATTTGTAGCAATGATCACCTCATCCACATCGTCCTGAAGCCGCTCCATCAATTCTTTTAGACGGATATCCCCAGGGCCTATTCCCAGCATGGGAGAAATTGCTCCGTGGAGCACATGATAGACGCCGTTATATTTTCCTGTCTTCTCATAAGCCGCCAGATCCCTCGGCGTCTCAACCACCATGATCGTTTTATGATCCCGCTCACTGTTGCTGCAGATCGGACAGATTTCCTGATCAGTCAGAGTACAGCACACTTTGCAGTACCGGACATTCTTCCTTGCATCCACAATAGCGGCGGCCAGCGCTTCCACCTGATCCACCGGCATATGGACTACATGGAATGCCAGACGCTGGGCAGATTTGCTTCCAATACCGGGCAGACGGGAAAATGCCTCGATCAGACGGCTGATCTGATTACTGTAATAATCCATTTCTTACACCCCTGTCGCAAATTTAAAAGGAGCGGCTTCCGTTTAAGCGCCAGCCCCTTTTATTTAAGAATTCAGAATATTCAGAACGCTCCTTCAAAAGGGGACTGACCCCTTTTAAAACATCCCGGGCATTCCGCCGCCGAGTCCGCCTGTGAGTTTTGACATTGCAGCACCGGATTCTTCTTCAACTTTTCTGAGCGCTTCGTTGGCTGCCGCCACGATCAGGTCCTCCAGCATCTCGATATCGTCCGGGTCTACTACTTCTTCGGCCAGTTTCACTTTCAGTACTTCTCTTTTTCCTGATACGGTTACTTCAACCGCTCCGCCGCCTGCCGTGGCGGTAAATTCCTTGGACTCCAGCTCTTTCTGCTGTTCTTCCATCTGGCGCTGCATACGCTGCGCCTGTTTCATAAGATTTGCCATATTTCCCGGCATTCCGCCGCCAGGGAAACCTCCTCTTTTCGCCATATCTAATCCTCCACTGTGATTTCCATATTTATTTTCTGCTCGATATCCACAAAGGTATCTTCAAAGTGCCTGCCTTCTTCCACACAGCGCACGTCGATCTCCACTTTTTTTCCGATTCGCTGTTCGATCAGTCCTGTCAGTTCCTGTATATGATCTTCTCTTCCTACTACGCTCGCTCCCAGGCTGTCCGGCAGTACGATCAGCAGGCGGTTATCTCCGCCCAGGCTCAGCCGCGCCTTTTTCAGATATCCCCGTATCATCCCTGATGCCTCATCTGCAATGGACCGGAAGTTTTTCACCACTTCCTGGATATCCTCAGGTATAGCCGTGGGAAGTTCTTTTTTTGCAGTTCCATATCCTCTGGCTCCGTCAGCACTGCTCCCGTAAGTTCCAGATTCTCCATCCCACGCCTGACTGCCGTTTACATATACGACCTTCTGCGCCGTGCCGTTTTCCAGTCCCCGCGCCAATTCTTCCTGTTTCTCTTCCACTGCGCGGATCCGGTCAAGTACGGAGTCCTGATCTGTCTCCATCGCAGGTACGCACATCTTGATCAGAGCTACTTCCAGCATCACCCTCTTCTGGGTGCTGTATTTGAGCTGCCCGGAGAGTTCGGAGAAAATGCGGATGTAGCGGAACAGCATATCCGTCTCGATCATCTGTGCTTCTTCTTTAAGCTGCGCCATATTTTCTGTGGATACATCCAGCACATCCTCTATATTATCAGATGTTTTGAGCAGAAGCAAGTTTCGCAGATACCACGTAAAATCCGATGCAAGCTGAGTCAGCTCTCTGCCCATCATCACCAGATCTTCCACAATATCCAGCACACCCGCCACATCTCTTTGCAGAATCTTTCTCAGAAGCCGGCTGAACACATCCGTGTCCACAGCGCCCAGTACTTCCAGCACATTATCATAGGTCAGACGCTGTCCCAGGTAAAATGCAATGCACTGATCCAGAAGGCTCAGCGCGTCCCTCATGGAACCGTCCGCCGCCTTGGCAATATAGGTCAGCGCCCGGTCTTCCACTTCCACCTTCTCCGTATCCATCAGTTCTTTCATCCGGCCCGTAATTGTCTCGATGCTGATCCTTTTAAAATCATAGTGCTGACATCTGGAGAGAATCGTAACCGGAATCTTGTGGATCTCCGTGGTAGCCAGGATAAAAATCACGTACTCTGGCGGTTCTTCCAAAGTTTTCAAAAGCGCATTAAACGCTCCTATGGAGAGCATATGCACCTCATCAATAATGTAGACCTTATACCGCCCCTCTGTGGGCCGGTAAGTCACTTCCTCCCGAATCTCACGGATACTGTCCACGCCGTTGTTGGACGCTGCGTCGATCTCGATCACATTCATGGACGTCCCGGCCGCGATGGACCTGCACATGGCACACTCCCCGCAGGGACTTCCTTCAACCGGGTGTTCACAGTTGACCGCCTTGGCAAATATTTTCGCTACCGTAGTCTTTCCGGTTCCTCTGGTTCCGCAGAACAGATACGCATGTCCGATACGGTTCGCCCTGATCTGGTTCTGTAATGTAGTAATGATATGATCCTGTCCCTTGACGTCGTCAAACACCGCCGGGCGGAATTTTCTGTAAAGTGCCGTATATGACATGAAATACACTCCTGTTCCTGTTTTACTCAATCTAAAAAACCCGATGTATAAAATTTTTGCTCATGAGAGAAAGCGGACTCTCAGAATCCGCTTTTCCCGCTTTTACTCGTCTCCAAAGCTGATGCCGACCATTCTTGCTTCCTTGATCAGGCTGCATTTCGGGTCAACCGTTTTCAGCTTTCCTGCCACATCTGCCAGCGGAACCTTTGTCGTCTCGCCGTTCTTCATGGCAACCATATATCCGTATTCTTCCTTGAGGATCAGTTCCGCCGCCTTAGCGCCCACTCTTGTGGCAAACACTCTGTCGTATGCACACGGAGAGCCGCCTCTCTGAGTATGTCCCGGAACTGTAATGCGGACCTCTTTGTCTGTCTCCTGCTGGATCTGCTCTGCCAGTTCATATGCGATAGACGGATATTTCCTCTTTGCCAGCTTTTCCTTGTACTCTTTCTTGGACAGTTTTGCGTCTTTCTTGGAGATCGCGCCCTCTGCCACTGCAAGGATAGTAAAAGGCTTGCCCGCCTTGGAGCGCCCCTCGATCACCTTCTTGATCGCCTTGATATCATATGGGATTTCCGGGAGCAGGATAATATCCGCGCCCCCTGCGATTCCCGCGTGAAGCGTAACATATCCGACTTTATGTCCCATAACTTCTATGATAAACACACGGCTGTGGGAAGTAGCCGTCGTATGGATCCGGTCGATCGTATCTGTGGCAATATCCACCGCGCTCTGGAATCCAAATGTCATATCCGTTCCCCACAGATCGTTATCAATAGTCTTCGGAAGCGTGATCACATTAAGCCCTTCCTCGCGGAGCATATTGGCTGTTTTGTGCGTTCCGTTTCCCCCCAGTATCACAAGGCAGTTGAGATTCAGCTTGTGATATGTATGTTTCATTGCCTCGACCTTATCCAGTCCGTCCTTATCTGGAACGCGCATCAGCTTAAAGGGCTGTCTGGATGTTCCGAGAATAGTGCCGCCTCTTGTCAGGATACCGGAAAAATCTTTTGATGTGAGCATACTGAAATCCGCGTAGATCAGGCCCTTATAGCCGTCTTTAAATCCGTATATCTCAACATCGTCCCTCTTGGAACAGATTCCTTTTACGACACCGCGCATGGCCGCGTTGAGCGCCTGGCAGTCTCCGCCGCTTGTCAGCATTCCGATTCTTAACATAATAACTTCCTCCTTTACATTTCCGGCTCCTTTGTGCCGCGCCTGCATCTCCCCGCAGATGTCCGCTCTTCCTGCCTCTGTGCTTTTACGCTAAAAGGCAGCCGGTTTTCTCCGACTGCCTTTTATTATACCCCATTTTTACGGGCACTTCAAACTTATTATGCTATTCTGAACAAATCCGGGTTTTACAGCCTTTTCAGCAGCTCTTCTCTCTCCGCCTCATATCCCGGTTTTCCAAGCAGAGCAAACATATTTTTCTTGTAGCTTTCAACGCCCGGCTGATTGAACGGATTAACGCCGAGTAAATATCCGCTCACGCCGCATGCAAACTCAAAGAAATAAAACAGCTGTCCAAGAGAATATTCGTCCTGCGCCGGGATGTTGACTCTGAGATTCGGCACATTTCCGTCTGTATGTGCAAGAATCGTGCCGTTCATGGCGCTCTTGTTGACAAAGTCCATATTCTTTCCTGCCAGATAGTTCAGTCCGTCCAGGTCAACCGGCTCTTCATTGATCGTGATCTCTCCTCTGGACTGCTCCACATTCATCACTGTCTCAAACATGATTCTGTTTCCGTCCTGGATGAACTGTCCCATAGAATGCAGGTCTGTTGTAAGATCTACTGAAGCAGGGAAAATACCTTTCTGATCTTTTCCCTCGCTCTCGCCGTAGAGCTGTTTCCACCACTCAGATACATAGTGGAGCCCCGGCTCATAATTTGCCAGCACCTCAACAACTTTTCCTTTGCGGAGAAGAATGTTGCGGACTGCAGCATATTTCATTGCGTCATTGTCTGCAAAATCATTTTCAATGGCAGCTTTTCTCGCAGCTGCAGCGCCTTCCATCAGTTTTGTGATGTCAGCTCCGCTTGCAGCGATAGGAAGCAGGCCCACTGCGGTAAGAACAGAGAAACGTCCTCCCACGTCGTCCGGTACTACAAATGTTTCATATCCTTCTTCTGTAGCCAGATTCTTAAGCGCTCCTCTTTCCTTATCTGTGGTCGCATAGATTCTTCCTGCTGCCCCTTCTTTTCCATACTTCTTTTCCAGAAGTTCTTTAAATACACGGAAGGCGATGGCCGGCTCTGTGGTTGTCCCTGATTTTGAGATCACATTCACAGAAAAATCCCTGTCCCCGATCACGTCGATCAGATCTTTCAGGTATGTACTGCTGATGCTGTTGCCTGCAAAATAAATCTCCGGCGCTTTTCTGATCTCCCTGGACACTACATTTGCGAAGGAATGTCCCAGAAATTCGATTGCCGCCCTTGCTCCCAGGTAGGAACCGCCGATTCCGATGACAATAAGTACCTCTGAATCATTTTTAATCTTTTCCGCCGCTTTAAGAATGCGGTCAAACTCTTCTTTATCATAATCTACCGGAAGATCAATCCATCCAAGAAAATCATTCCCGGCTCCTGTTCTTGCAAGCAGCTTGTCCTTTGCCTGTGCAGCCAGCTCGCTCATATATTCCATCTCATGCTCCTGCACAAAACCGCATGCTTTTGAATAATCAAATGTTACATTGCTCATCGTTATCCTTCCTCCCTGATATTCGATCTTTTCTTTTGCAGTGCCGGTGCATCAGCCTGTCTCACCGCCTGGTTCTTTCTGCCTGCAACAGCAGACTGGCTTTTTCGCGTTCAAAAACCGGTTTCCGCGCCGATACTCTATGCACATTTTACCAAATCCGTGTTTCTTATTCAAGTTAAAACACGTATATTACATACAACCCCTTTATAATCCGTATTGCCGCCTGCCGTCACGCCGGCAGACAGTTATACATCCCTTTGTTTCCGGCCCGGACCTCAGTTTTTGCACTGTCATGCCAGAAATTCTTCCAGAATCTGCCTTATCGTCTCCTCTCTGAGCACAGGTCTGTCATCGTCTGCGCTTTTTTCATTTACAGTTCTGCGGACTGCCTGCCGCGCCGCCTCTCCTTTTTCCGCCTCTCTGGGCTCTCCTTCTATATTAATAGACAGTTTCGGCTCTTTCTTCACCTCTGCCTGATCTTCGGCAGCCTGCTGCTCTTCCTTCAGGTCGCCTCTTAAAATTCCTTTCGCCCTTGCCTTTCCCGCGGCGGCTTTTGACACCGGTACTGCCTGGATTTCTCCTGTTTCTTTTTCCTGACCTCCTGTCTGGAAAACAGGCTTTGCAGAATTCTCCGCAGCGATCACATCTATGGATTCTCTCTCTGACGATTTCTGTTTTTTCAGACGGAATGCACAGATATTGTCCAGATAGTCTACCATGTACATTTTTACCGCATTAATTTTGTACGGCTCGTCTGACAGCCTGATTACAACGGACAAAAGCACGATCTCAGCCAGTCCTCCTGCAATATATTGATAAACGGACTCAGTGAATCCGGAAGAAAGGTAATTAAGCGATGCTCCCATCGCCGCAAGTATGCCGGCAAACCATACCGAAAGCAGTTCAATCTGCCTCCACGTATGGATCCGGAACAGAAAGCCTCTATATTCATATATGTATTTTTCCACAAACGCATTAATATTTTCCACAGAATCGTGTATCATACATGCGTGCTCATATTTTGCTCTGACGAGTTTTATCAGTCTGTGCGTACTTTTGGGCATATTTCCTGCCGCTTTTACCAGTCTGTACAGCGTAAGCTGGTTAATGATTTTTGCCAGCACTCCCAGAATACCGATCGCGGCCATCAGGTAAATGATAACGCTGGTATCTGACGCTAATTCTTTTAACATAGCAAACATTGCAAACCCTCCTGTCTGATTTATCTCCCACAATATTCCCCTGCCTGCTGACGGTGTGAATTGTGTTTGTGCACATTATAGACCATCTTTGCAGCTCTGTCCGCAAAAACCGTTCTACATATTTCTACATGCCGGGGGATGCCTGCGCGGAAAATATTTCTGTTCTTAAAGCTCTGGAATTTCTATATGAACTCTGGAAATCTTTATTTATAAAAACATGAAGTTACCTGTGAAGATCAGGCTGAGTCTGCGGATGAAATGTCATTTTATAGATAAATCGCACGAAATATAGGGATATTTTCTCTCTATTTTGCTCAACCCCTTTTTCTGAAAAAGCGGCAGGCTTTGACCGAGCCAAGCAGACGCCACAAAATGAATCGCATTATTTTCTTAACAGTATTTTCTCCGATTTGTATTTAATTTGAAGATTTGGTATAATGCAGGGAAAAAGGAGGAATCATAAATGGACTACAGACCAAAGGGAGTCTGTTCACAACAGATTCATTTTGATATTGTTGATAATAAGGTTAGAAATGTTTCTTTTAAAGGAGGCTGCAACGGCAATTTGCAGGGCATCTCCCGTCTTATTGACGGTATGGACGTAGATGAAGCGATCTCTCGTATTGAGGGAATCCGCTGCGGATTCAAATCCACCTCCTGTCCCGACCAGCTTGCTCAGGCACTGAAAGCGGCAAGAACTGTATCATAAAACTAAAAAATCCCTATTGAGTTCTGGGAGCAGCCGCCGGGTGGAGCAATTATTGTGGTGTTTTCTCGGACAGGTATCTCAAATCAAAATCTGATTTTAATAGTTACTCCTGTTGCGCCATATCGGCGGCTGCTCCCAGAACTCAATAGGGAATTTTTTTAGGTTATTCAGCTGTAGGATCGGGTGTATTATAGCCACGGACGAAGATGCCATCTGTAAACGAAAAGGTTTCTTCCGGCGTATCATCTCCCTCCATCACAATATGCTCCGCACGGACCCGATAATAATATCCGGGTTCAACCTCCATAGATTTAGATGTAGACACATAGAAATCGTCTGTTGCTTCTTCTACCCACGCATCAACATGCCCCCATGCATCGACATCCTCCAGATACCGTTCCACATAGATGATAACTACTAAATAATCCACCTCATGATTTGCCGTAGTAGCTGCATAAGCATATATTTTGCCAAATCCTGCACTGGTAATGGAGCACTCTCCGTCCATAAGGTGGGCGCCCCTTGTCAGATTATTTGTTGTCCCGGTGGAAGACTCTTCCATAGTGAGATAAGAACCGTCAACCTTTTTCAAATTTTCATTTTCTGCCGCTGCGTTAATCTCCGGCGTAATTGTCAAACAAATAAGAAAGGACAAAGCTGCCAAAATTGATAAAATCCGTTTTTTCATTTCGTATATATCCTCCCAAAAATAAATAGATTATTTCCCCCTCTATTAAGTAAACAATTTTCTCGACAAAAACTTACGCTTTTTTTATTAAAAATTCTAAATTTTTTAAAATTTTATCAAATTCACTCTTATCCATAATGCCTTTGAGTTGATAATTGACATCTCTATATTCAAATTCCGCTATATATCTTTTATCCTCTTTCCCATCTACTAAATATTCATCGACATTAATAATGATTCCTTTCTCCTCTACTTTATAGTTATCCGTCAGTTCGTCTGTCTCCTTCTGCCCAAAAGATGAATCTGAATCATTCAGATAGATGGAATATTTTATCATTTCATCCTTATAATTGTAGAATAGAACCGCATATCTCTGCTCTTCATCTATGGTATATTTTTCCAGATACATATTCTGGGGCTTTACGATCATTCTCACCGCAGTAATCCCGAATGTCTGATTTATCTTTTTATAAACCTCCATTTCATCAAGATCCTGAGTCCTCTGAGAATCCATATCTTCGATATTAATCACTGACGCTTTTTCATCCCCCACTATTCTGTCCCATAGCACTCTCCAATATGGTTTACTGCCAACTCCTGTAGTCATACTTCCAAATACAAGAACAAGGACAGCTGCAAGTGTCACCAAAACAAAACGCTTCTTTTTGCGGCGATATACGGTCTTTATACGTTTATCGTACTCATATTCCTGAATGCGGTTAAACAGAGAAGTTTCCATATCGTCAGATACTTTCATATCTTCAATCTCTTTGTTATTACGGACTTCCTCCTCTATTTTCTCTGCTTCTTTATCTATTTCTTTTTTCAGCGATAATTTTTTGAGTTCTTTCATTTTTGCACCTTTTTTCTGTCCTGAATTTCCTTGACATTTCTCCAAATAACGGTAAGATGATATTAGTTTTAGAACGCGGCGTCAAGGATGTCCTCGGCATTCTTGAAATCACAAAAATTTCGGAGGTTATATTTATGAAGCGTATTATTTTGACCGGCGGCGGAACTGCCGGACATGTCACACCAAATATTGCCCTTATCCCCAAACTTAAGGAACTTGGTTATGACATCCAGTATATAGGTTCCTATGAAGGGATTGAGAAAGAGTTGATCGAACCCTTCGGTATTCCATATCACGGTATTTCTTCCGGAAAACTGCGCCGTTATTTCAGTGTACAAAATTTTACCGATCCGTTCCGTGTAATTAAGGGCTTCGGCGAAGCCCGCAAACTGATCAAAGACTTAAAACCTGACGTAATATTTTCCAAAGGCGGTTTTGTCTCTGTCCCTGTCGTACTGGCGGGCAAGAAATGCAAAGTACCGGTGATCATCCATGAGTCTGACATGACTCCCGGTCTTGCAAACAAAATTGCGATCCCTTCAGCCTCAAAAGTATGCTGTAACTTTCCTGAAACACTGGAAAATCTTCCGAAAGGAAAAGCTGTCCTAACGGGATCTCCCATTCGCCAGGAGCTTCTGTCAGGAAACAAGATCGCCGCCATGGATATGTGCGGATTTACCGCTGATAAGCCTGTCATCCTCGTAATCGGAGGAAGTCTTGGCTCTGTTATTGTAAACAACGCGGTTAGAGAGGCTCTCCCTGAACTTCTTAATCATTTTCAGATCATTCATCTGTGCGGAAAAGGAAAGACAGACGAATCACTTAAGAATACAAAAGGCTACTGCCAGTTTGAATATATTAAGAATGAACTCCGCGATATTTTCGCCCTTGCAGATATAGTAATCTCCAGAGCTGGAGCAAATGCGATCTGTGAACTTCTCGCTCTCAGGAAACCTAACCTTCTGATCCCGCTTTCTGCCAAGGCGAGCCGGGGAGATCAGATATTAAATGCACGTTCCTTTGAACGTCAGGGCTTCAGCCTTGTCATTGAGGAGGAGGAATTGTCGAAGGCTTCCCTTCTTCAGGCAGTACAGAATCTTTATGATAACCGCAGCACATTTATGGACGCTATGCGCAGTTCCGGTCAGCAGGATTCTATTGATACCATTATCGGGCTCATAGAAGAAGCTGCTTCTCCTGAATGATACACTGCTGTCTGTTGGAACAGACCCTCAGATTTTTATCGCAGCTTCTGCATTCAAATCGTATTTTACAGTTTAACAGGTGCTATTTGCACCTGTTTTTTTATCCCATCTCCTCATACTCTACGCCATATTTTTTCTTAATCCATCTCTTTACCCTGTGCAGCATTGTATGAAATGCCTGTATACGCATTCCCATTATTTCAGCTGCCTTAGCCTGAGGAATATCCATGTAATATGCAAGAATAATTGCGTCATACCATCTCTTGTTTTTAGCAAACAGATCAGAAAAGATACGCTCATGCAGCCTTCTTCTCTCCTCTTCCAGCTCATTATCCAGATATTCTTCTTCCGAACTTTCGCTGGCAGGCAGATTTTCCTCAAATGCTTCACGATCTCCGACCAGGATTTCCCTTTTGGACTTCTTCTCAAAATTGATTGCCGCATTCTTCGCAGTTGTAAACAGCCACGACGGTATATTTCCTTTCTTCAGTTCCTCAAAGTCAACGTACAGTTTTAGAAAAGTATCCTGAGTTATGTCTTCCGCCACATCGCAATTATCTCCCGAATACATATAAGCTGCTTTCAGGACGAGATTCTTATATTCCTCATAAATCTCGTTAAATTCACGATTACCTGTAAACATAATTTCTCCGGTCTATTTCATTTTCTTTAATATTTCATCCCTGACTTCATCCGTAAGTTCACCTACATTCCAACCGATTCCTGCGTTGTCTTCTTTATAACGCGGAATCAGATGCATATGAAAATGAAATACCGTCTGTCCTGCCGGCTCCTCGTTATTCTGTACAATGTTATATCCGTCGCATCCGAGAACATCTGTCATCTTTTTTACCATCTTCTTGGCGAGTATCATTGCTTTTGCCGCCATTTCGTCATCAATATCATACAGATTTCTATAATGCTCCTTTGGCAGGATCAGTGCATGTCCCTTTGTAGCCGGTCCGAGATCCAGGATCACCCGGAAATCCTCATCCTCATAAAGTGTAGCAGACGGTATCTCCCCGGCTGCAATTTTGCAGAATATACAATCGTTATCTCTCATAATCATTCCTCTTTCCTGAAATTCTTTTGTAAGTAGTATAGACCATTTTCTGGAAAAAGAGAAGATACTTTATCTTTCCGTCTCCGATTTACAGCCGACATTTTATCGAATTCTGCCGTCGAAACCTGTCACCTTTATTTTATTGAACAGTCCCTTTCTCCGTGCTAGACTAAATAATATAATCCCTTCCCGATATAGAAGAATTCTTTGAAAGAAAGTGAGAGGAATTTTATGCTTACAAATATAGATATAAACAAAATGAACCGGTTAATGGAGGAAAACAAAGACGCAAGAATTATAATATCTCAATTACTGGAAAATCATCATACTGCCGTATCAATGATCGCGCATGAAATACGCAATCCTCTGACTCTGGTATCTTCTTCACTTCAGGTTATCGAAGCTCAGCATCCTGAAGTAAAAGAATATTACAACTGGAAGCAGACAATGGAAGACATACAGTTTATGTGCAGTCTGCTCAATGAACTCTCTACTTTTAATAACGGCAGCACACTGCATCACTCTTTTTTTCGTATCGACAAACTACTCAAAAATATTGCCGTCTCGTTTGCCATATCACTGGATTCCGAGGAATCCCGCATCAACTTTTCTTCCCGTATATCTCCTGAAATAGGGGATTTTACAGGAGACAAGGTAAAACTGGAACAGGTGATATTAAATCTTCTGCGAAACGCAAAAGAAGCGGTAAAAGAGGATGGGGTAATATCCCTTTCTGCAGACAGGGAGAACTCCCATATCATTATTCGATGCAGTGACAATGGCTGCGGAATTCCTGACGATGAAATTGACAAAATCTTTGATCCCTTTTTCTCTCACAAAGAAGGAGGAACAGGTCTTGGACTGTCTCTGTCAAAAAGGATCGTAGAATCCCACGGCGGAACAATTTCTGTTTTATCTTCCCATAAAACCGGAACTGTTTTCACCGTATCCCTGCCAGTATGATCTTTTCGGCCGGTACAATACTGCCGACAAAATAAAGCCGCATACCAGACCTCCTATATGGGCATAGTTGTCTACACCTGTACTGGTCAGTCCGAAGTACAGACTGAGCGCTATCATAAACAACAAGCCTCTGCTGGACAGCCGCCCAAGCCTTCCTTTGTTTGCGATCACAACATAGAGCAGGGCTCCCATCAGACCGAATATAGCGCCGGAAGCTCCCGCTGAAACCGCCTGCTCATTTACAGACAGACTGTGGTACAGTGAGAAAAGATTTCCTGCGAGTCCGCTGACCAGATATATTATGACAAACTTTACCTTTCCTGTCTCAATCTCCAGGTTCCATCCCAATGCTCCCAGAAGAAGCATATTATTGGCAAGGTGTGAAATTCCGAAATGAAGGAATAAACACGTAAACAGCCTGTAATATTCGTGTCCCTGTGTAACAGCAGGCTCATACATTGCCCCGTGTCTCAGCATAAAAACAGCATCTTCCGTATTTCCCAGTGCAGACAGCACTAAAAATACTGCCACATTTATCACGATTATAATAACAGTACAGATTGCTTCCGGTTTTCTTCTCATGCTGCATCTCCTTTTTCACTCTGACTCTGTATTCTTTCCATATCTATGCAACATTATAAATGTCTGTACCTGTCCTGTCCATCTATTTCCGTAATCATATCCTCCCATTGTCCCCAGCGTCCTGTCTTAATCCGGTTTATCATCTTTTTCACAGGCCCGTATACAGGCTTTTTTTCTTTCAAACAGGAAGTGTCCTGATTTTCTGGATATATACCTTCTCTTTCACCCTCACTGTCTGAAAAGAAAATGGTTCCCTCCGATAGTTCCGATTGATCTACGGCTTCTTTTTCTTTTTTGTAATCTTCACATTCCTTTTTATATTCACTGAGAATTTTTCTGATATCGTAATTTTCCTGCATTGTTTCTCTGTGGAGTCTGTATACGAGCAGGATCGCCTCTGTTTCCCTGTAATCCATTTTGCTTAAGAAATACTCTGTCATTTCATGAAAGGATTCTCTCAGTGTTTTTTTATAAATTTCTCTGACTGCCGCCACAGGAAGATAGCAGAACTGATATGTACTTTCATCCGCAAATACCAGATTCGGCGCAAGGAGCAGACCGTCCGGATCCAGCATATGTTGCTTGAGGCTCTCGGCAGTTTCAAGCAGCTGCCCGGTAAAAGATAAAATCTCATCTGCACTGATGTCCCGTGTTCTGTATTTTTCCTCCATCTGTATTCCCCTGTCTGATTGGAACGTATATCTGGTCGTGCCGTCTCTTCCGCTTCCTGTGACCTTCAGCAGATGCGGGAAAGAATTATTTCTGATCATGTGCATCCGATAATCCTCCCTGTAGATTATGGGTATATCAATATGAACGCAGCTATTTTCCCACCCTTTTTCATATGATATCTTCAACTCAGCCATCTGATTTTCTCCTCTGGATTTACTATGGCAGCTTTCTGGCATATACTCAGCCTCATTAAATTTTTCTGAGCAGATACGGAAACCGTAATTTCTTTTTCGTCTTTCTGCACGGTAACGTTTGCTCCCGTCAGAAAGATTAATTTTCCTTCTGTTCTCTCATGGAATATTTTTTCCAGATCATACTCCTTTGTTTCCTTTCTCCGTTCTACCTGTGCTCCCAGCACTGCCGTCTCTGCTGCCGCGCCGTTTAAAACAGCTTTATCGTGATAATAAAATACCGTATACATAATTAGAAGGAAAAGAAATAAAAACACCGGCATGATATATGACATCTCGATCACTGTACTTGCTTTCATGTCTTTTTTGAATCTCTCTTTTTTCTTCACCTTTATCCACCTCTTTTTCGGAAATCGTACACTCGCGATCTGCTTCGCTGCTCTGCCCTCAATATATACCCGCGGCCATTCCAACAATATATGCTGCAGTCAGAAAAGGAACAAACGGAAAGGAGTCTTTTCTTCCGAATCTCTTTCCGGCAAGGAGAAATACAGAGAATGCCGCAGCCATCAGAAATGCTGCAATAAGGAGAGAAAGTATATTCCAAAAACCAATAAAGCTTCCCATGACTGTTATCAGAATACTGTCCCCATACCCGAAAGCTTCCCCCGTCAGTCTGCTGACAGCCAGAAATATTCCTCCCACTGCCGCTCCTGCCGCCAGCAGCAGCACAGGAGTATCCCTTCCACACAGTTCTCCTGCCACAGCAAACAGAAAGCCTGCCATCAAAAATGAAAACTTCAGTCTGCGGGCCCTCAAATCCATGACCGAAAGCCCGATCAGATATACAGCGAATAATATCCGGCATACAAGCCATCTGTTTTCTGTCAGAATCTGTATCAGTTCTTTTATTTTGTACACCGATAACATCCTCCTTTTCCTATGACCTCTGATTTCTTTACTGCCCTCACAGTGCGTTTTAGTCCGCTGCATCTGAGCGAATTATGATATTTTCCTCCTGTCTCTGTTATATATACTCCCACCATTGCCGGTCCGTACACGCACTTTTCACATCTATGATATATCGCTCCTCCGCTGTTTCTCAGTTCCGACAGCCCTGCATAGGGTACGAAATTAATAGAAAGCTGAAGATATGTACACTGCGGATCTTCATGATAGACCAGACCGTTCTCAGTAATATATACAATATCCGCATCCCCGTTTCCCAATCCCCTGTCTTCATATCCTCGCCAGCCGTTAATCCTGAAGTCTTCTGTAAATTCTGCTGACGGATTTCCAAACACCGGCAGCGGCAGACTGATCTTATATTTTATCTTGATATACATTTCACCGGTATCTGAAGAAAACCAGGAATCTTTACACTGAATACCTTCGCTTCCTCCATCCAGAATACTTCTTTCCACACGTTCGATTCCTATTCCATTTATAATATCTGCTTTAAGCGCTGATATATTGAGCACAGGGACTATGGCTGTCTCCTCTGCCGCCCGCTTTGCCGCGCTCTGTGCCGCGTTTAAGATACTGATCCTGATACTGTGTATCTCGATCATCCAGATCAGGCACAATACTGCAAATAAGAAAAGCGGTATTCCAAAGGAAGCCTCAACAGTGACACTTGCATTTTTTTCATATCCTGCCCCCGGTGCAGATGCCCTTTCTTTTTTGAATCGGGATTGTTTTTTATTCGTATGTATTTGTTGCATCGCAGCTGATTTTCCTTTCTTAAATGTCGGGTGTGAATGAGTTAACTTCCGCATGAGAGAATGCGGTTTTGATGAAAGGGCACCTGTACCGGAGACAGGATCATATTATTCATAGCCAAAATAAACCGGAAAACGGTAGGATAATCCTCCTGTGACTGCCGCTTTTGTGTTCAGCTCAAGTTTGGTAATACAGTAATCTATACGGAAATTATTTAATCCATATATGGATTTAAGATTCTCTTCTGTCCGGTCCAGTGTACGCATGGTTACATCTCCTGTATTCTCAAGAAACAGAAACGCTCTCAGATAATCTTCATAAGAAATCCCGTCTTGTGTGTCTGTTCCATCTACAATATCAGTTCCAGTGCCCAGCAGAAACAGAGCATGTAGTGGCAGCTGCCAGTTCTCCGATTTTTTGATCAATGGTACTCTGTTGCCGGATAGAAGCGACCTCAAGTCCACTATGCTCTCCCCCGCAGCCCATGCAAGCAAGATCAGATGTTTTAACGGCTGGGCTATTTCGGGCATGAACATCAAAACAGAGAGTACGACAGCAAGAGTCTCAGCCTGAGATTTACGGGAACTGTCCCCCATAAGATACACATAATTAAGCGACATGCGTATAAGAAAAATCTTAAAAAGCACTGACTCAAGGTTTTCTTTATCTGAGCCTTTTCCTGCAAGAATATACTCTACCTCATAAAGAAGAGATTTATTTTTCTTTTTTCCATCTTGTCCGTTCTCCTCTTCTGCAAGTTCATCGTCTCTCCCAGAATCTGCGGCATTTCCAAAATTATCCATGATATATTCGTTAAACAAAAGTTTTTCCTCCGCTCCATTCAGATTCTTTCTTGCCGGAAAAGAACCGTATCCTGTTATCAAAGCTCTGTACGACGCCTGACCCTCCAGATTGATCTTTTTTCCGGACAGATCCATATCTTTGGGCAAAACCAGGGAGAGAATGCCCGAATTTTCTATTGTCTCCAGGCAGGAAAAGGGGGTTTCCTCCTGTTCCGTTGTCTGAGACAATTCCCTGTATTCATCCAGTATGGTTTCCTCCTTCTCTCTCATATTCTCTCCCTGTATACTCTGATCCTCCCACTCTCCTGTCATATCAACAATATCCTTTACAAGTCCGATCCCGTATTTCTGCTCCATATACTCTGTAACCTGTTCTCTGAACGGCTGGCCTCTGCTGTCTGTAAGATACTGTATCCCTGTTATCTCATGCTCCAGCCCCTCTGTTCCATAATAGTGCATGCGCCTGATGATGTTTTTTTCAGAGTACTGCCCCGTTCCATAACTGCCGTCCAGACCAAACACATGATATTCTTCCAGAAGCTGCTGCTGATATTCTCCAAATATGGAAAATATTGCTCTGTCAGCTTCGAGACGGTACAGATTTTTTTCCGTCTGCATCACGGCAGCCTCTAGAATGCCTGCAGTAAACGCCATAAGAATTACAAAAAGCAGACTGAGAAAAATCGTGATCTCTCCTTTTTTCATATCAGATTCCCGCGCTCTCAGATGTGATCCTGTCAAATATACTGTTTATCAGACTGACAAGCTGATTTTTAAAGATCAGCAGAAGCGCTATAATAATTACAAGAATCAGAACCAGCTCGATCACTGTAATACCAGACAGTTCTTTATTGCAGGAAAAAAGTTCTCCTGCCCTTTTTCTCCATGTTATGATCTTCTTCTTTGCTTTTTCTGAAAAATTTTTCATGCCTCTCCTCCTCTTCTATTTAAAGATTCTTCCTTTTAAATCTGTATTGTAAAAAATGCTGGTACGATAACTATTACAAATACAACAATAAGCATCATAAACATAGGTATCATCAGCTTTGTTCCGGCCTCCTCCCCCAGCTTTTTCGCTGTATTTTTCCTTTCTTCAAACGCTTCTTCCGCCTCTCTTTTCAACAGTACGGAAAGACCTTTTGATCCTTTTCTGAGATTTTGGGAGAGCATTGTCCCAAACTTCCGGTAAACCGGAACTTTACATCGGACTCCATAATTTTCATAACATTCACCTTCGGCCGCTCCTCCCTGAATCTGATGCATGGTATATATCATTTCTTCATATGCCTCTTTCTTCCCCGTCCTTTGTTTTTCTTTTTCATAATCTCCGGCAATACGGAACCATGCCCGCCTGACTGTCATACCCGCTCCGATATAAAGGTTTAATTTATTAATAATCTGAGGATAATCCCTCTTCAGTTCCCTTATCCTTGTTTTTTCTTTTTCCCTGCGCCTCTGTTTATCCGACACACAGATCATACAGGCTCCTCCAGCGCCCAGTATCAGAATCGCAAATGCTCTTGTATTTTTCGCATATTCCCACTGTATATCCACTCCGTTTACATTTCCGGGAAGAGTAAGATAACCCTGAGTCTTTGTCTCTTCGTCATTTTTTCTGACCTGATCGTTTATTTCCCTGATCAGCTTTTCTGACTGATTCAGTCTGGGAGGATAAACTCTGACATAAAATTCATGCACCGTTTTTTCATCTTCGTATCCAAGAATTGCTTTAAGTTTTACAAGAGTGCCTTCATCTTTCAGATTTTCCTGTCTCAGCTGGCCGCTGATATCCATTACATCATAGTTGTCTAATTCCCATGAGACAGATATCCCGCTATCCGGTATCTCATTGACCAGATTCAGATCATTCCTCACATCGTTGGGATCCTTATTTTCTCCCAGGATCAGTCCTTCTAAATTTTCCGCTGCCTCCTTCAGTTTTTCCTGGATTTTTTCACTGTCGTATGCCTGGCCGGACACTGTAACATTTACGGATTTTTCAATATCTCCTGCTTTTATCCTGAGTTCCAGATTTTCTTCCTCACCCGCATGACCTCTCCTCTCTAATATCTCTTCTCCCTTTTCATTTACTGCGATCTTTCTGCTGTTATCCCATATATAAATGACAAAGAACAGTGAGACAGATAAGGTAAGAATTAAACCCGCTTTAAAATAGACCGGATTTTTTACTGTTTTTATAAATTTACTTTTCAGATCCATAATGTAACCCCTTGTCTTTCACACATCTATATGAATGAGTCTCCTTCCAAAACGATATGCTCCCACATAAACTGCCAGACATATGCTCATCGTCACAACACCTGCTGTATTTCCATAAAGAACATTCAAAAACTCTCCAAAAGTCATTTTCATATAAAGAATGATGAGGAATGGAACTGCGCACATGATTTTAAACTCCATTTTTTTTGATGCGAGAAGCGTTTCTATCTCCTTTTCTGTTTCTATTTTCTCGCTGATCGTACACACAGCATTTCGTATGATAGAAATGCTGTCCCCTCCGCTCATTTTCGCCGCCGCAAAGACATTTACAAAGTTTTCCACATCCTCCTGCCTCACTCTCTCTGAAAATTCTTCCAGAGCCTGAGCGGCAGTACCGTTCATATTCAGTCTTACTGTCATTCTTTCGTACTCTTTACTGATGCGTGTATCTTTTCCATGCATAGGAAGGATATCCTTTTTTGTTTCCCGGATTGCATTCTCCACTGAATATCCTGCTTTCAGAGCTGCAGACATAGCCTGTATGCTGTCTCTGAACTGGCTTCTGAACTGTTGTTCCTTCTGTAAAGCCTTGTCCTCAGCCCAGTCCTTCATATACAGAAGCCATACGGGGATCAGAAAAGGCGCAGGCAGAAATGATTCATAAAACAGATATAAAATAAGTCCGAAAATAACTGACGCTTTTAAAATGCCAGCCGCATATTCACGCTTTTTCATATCCTGCAGCCAGAAGCTTCCCTTTATTTTCGATATCGCCGACCTTCACAAGGCATCCTTTAATTTTTTCATCCTCCACCCCTTTCTCCTGAAATTCATACAGGGTATTTGTCTCTATTTTTCCGTTCTCATAATTTAAAACTTCCTCGATCTGCAGGACTTTTCTCGTTTTGTCTCTGAGCCTGCCAAGATGGATGATAATATCAAGGGCGGATGCGATCTGCCTCTGTATTGCCTGAAGAGGAAGATCTATTCCCATCATCATCATTGTTTCCAGCCGGTTCAGCATATCCGAAGGGCTGTTTGCATGTCCTGTGGACATAGATCCACTGTGTCCGTTCAGCATGGCGGACGCGATCATATCCACAGTCTCTTCTCCTCTTACTTCTCCTACGATAATCCTGTCAGGGCGCATTCGAAGTGCGGATTTTATCAGATCGCGTATCGTAACCTCCCCCTCTCCCTCCAGATTTGCGTTTCTCGCCTCCAGGCTTACCAGATTTTCCACTCCCTGGATCTGCAGTTCCGCATTATCTTCAATGGTAATGATCCTTTCATCTTTTGGTATAAAATCTGACATAGCATTTAAAAATGTGGTTTTGCCTGCTCCTGTCCCTCCGCTCACAAAAATATTGTACTTTGCCCTGACCAGCTTTTTCAGAAACTCTGCCGCCTCTTCTGTCACACTTTTCATGTGTATCAGTTGTTTCATTGTCACAGCCTCGGACGGGAACTTTCTTATCGTCATGATCGGTCCGTTTACCGCAACTGGTTTGAGCACTACATTTACCCGGGAACCGTCTTTCAGCCGCGCATCCACTATTGGTGAAGATTCGTTGACATACCTGTTTGTTTCTCCTACAATCTGCTGTATTACGTCAGACAGTCTTTCTTCTGATAAAAATCTCCTGTCTGACCGGTACAGCCTGCCGGATTTTTCATAAAAAATATTTTCTGTTCCATTTACCATTATTTCGGTAATTTCATCATCTTCGATCAGCTCCTGAAGAATATCCAGCCTTCGAAACGCATTGAACAGTTCCCTGCTTATTTTTATTTTTTCCCGAAGAGGAATGTACTCTTCAGCAGACGCCTTATCCAGAACTTCTCTTATGATCTGCTGAAGTTCTTCCTCTCCGGTCTCTTTTGTCATATCTATGCAAAGCATTACCTGTTCATAGAGATATTCTGTCCGCCCCATTGATACCTCCGTTTTTTTCATCCGACAGCTTTCCTTTTTTCATTTTTTTCTTTACTGTACGGTTCAGAATATCTCCATACCCCGCCTGATCCAGATTTTTCTCATACTGTTCTATCTTTGCAGCCGATACGCCGTCTTCTGTATACGGGGTATAAATGCGGTCGCACTTTCTCAAAATGTCGTACAGACCGTTGATGCTGTCTCCAAGATCAAGGATAATGCTGTCATAAATACATTTTTTCTTTATCGTTTCCAGGAGCGCAATCCACTCTTCTCCTTTGACAGCGCGAAAATCAACTTCATTTTTCATAGGAAAAATGTAATCAAGTCCCTGCGTCTGATCAGTCATAATACTGATCCTGATCCCCTGGCTGGCTCCATCCTGTCTGACATAATAGAGAAGATCGCCCATATCATACCCACAGGCGTCAGAAAAATAATAATTTCCTCCCGAACACCCCTCTAAATTGAGATAAAGCGCCGGAGCTCTCACGGCAAGCTGTCTGCCGTATCTGAGAGCCAGCCTCGTCTTCCCGATCCGATGAACAGGGGAGTATATGCCAATGATCCCATTTCCCACAGGCTCGTCTCTTATACGCGGTCTTTGTTTTTTTACGCAGGATTTGTTGGAAGGAAATATTTCCTCTATGATCTTCTCTGCGGACTGATAACGGAAAATGTAATTCATACCATCATTTTCCCGTCCTTTTCTTTTTTCGGAAATTATAAATATCCTGCCTGAACCGGCGCTTTTTATCTTCTCCTCCCCATATTCTTCAGCAATCAGAAGAATCTCTATTTCCGATGTCCCAGAAAATAGTTTCAGTTTTTCCAGATCATGAAAAATGTGAAACTGAAATTTTCCCTGAAATCTATCCATCAAAATCTTTAACAGATTTTCAGAATACTCTTTCTGGACATCGCATAAGACAAAATGGCCGTGTATGTCTTCAGTTTTTCTTTTTTCCTCTGTCATTTTCTGAATTTTTGCTGCGATCAGTGCAGCACGAATAAAAACGATACCGGTTATCCCTTTCCGGTACTTTTGATTCACCTGTTATCCCGATCATAGACAGGTGATACAGCATCTGAATGCCTGCTGTGTAGAATGCATTATAAAAGGCGGATTTCATTTTGTCCATAGCAAAAATGAAATCCGCCTCTTTTTGTAAAATACTCACAAAATCTGGTACCACATAATCCCATAAAGAAGTCCAACTCCAGGAATGCCAAGACTTCCCGATGTCAAAAAGGATACTGCGTTCATACCCACATTAATTGAAGAATCAGATGGAAGCACATACTGGTTTATAAAAAAAATCAACGCCATTCCTACCACTGCCCTGACAAAAAATTTAACTACAGCCGATAAAGCCTTATTTCCCAAAGCTGTCTCCTCTTTTTTGGAATTCTAATATATATTATTCTTCCCGAAACATATTTATAACCTGTAAAAAGCCAATCGTCTTAATATGCAAGAATTCTTTCATATTTTTTCTTTCAATACATGTTTCGCTATTCTTTTTGCAGGATATATTTCATTAAATAAATTTTGTAAATTTAATAATTTACTTGATAAAAAAGAAATGAAAAGAATTCATTTTATAGAAATCTTTTCATTTCTTTAGTTAATATTATTATTACTTTTCTTCTTCAGAAATTTCTACTTTTTCCCCATCAATTTCTGCAGAAGCTTTCCTTACTTTCGCAACACTTGCAACTTTTTCATTTTCAGGTAAATTAATAAGTTTTACACCTGAAGTAATTCGTCCGTATACAGATATATCTGAGCACTTCATGCGAATAACAATACCTTCGGTGTTGATAATCATGATCTCACTGTCTTCATCTACAGCTTTCATACCTACCACATTTCCGGTTTTCTCTGTTATCTTATAGCATTTCACGCCTTTTCCGCCACGGTTCTGTCTGGTAAATTCATCCATGTCAGTGCGTTTACCCATTCCTTTTTCCGACACGATAAGCATATCCTTGCCCTGACTGCTGATCTGCATTCCTACGATCACATCATTGTCGCTCAGGTTCATACCGCGAACACCCATGGATACTCTGCCGGTTGAACGAACATCCTGTTCACTGAATCGGATACACTGACCATATTTTGTGACGAGCAGAACATCCTGTTCATTATCTGTGACTTTTACTTCGATCAGCAGATCATCCTCTCTGAGAACAATGGCTGCAAGGCCGGTCTTTCTCACATTCATGTATTCTTTGATCGGAGTCTTTTTCACAAGACCTTTCTGAGTTGCCATGAATAGAAATTTTCCGTCCTCATATTCATAAATAGGAATCGTAGCTGTAATCTTTTCATCCGGCATCAACTGAAGGAGATTAATGACAGCAGTTCCTCGGGCCGTACGCCCCGCCTCAGGAATTTCGTATGCTTTCAGGCGGTAAACCCTTCCCTTATTTGTAAAGAACATAATATAGTGATGGCTGGTCGTAATGAACAGTTCACGGATAAAGTCATCTTCCAGAGTCTGCATGCCTTTGATACCCTTGCCTCCTCTGTTCTGGCTCTTGAACGTGTCCATGCTCATCCTCTTGATATATCCCATATTTGTGACCGTGATCACTACATTTTCTCTCGGGATCAAATCCTCCATAGAGATATCAAACTCATCATAACCGATACGTGTTCTTCTGTCATCTCCGTATTTTTCTGAAATAACAAGAATCTCTTTGCGGATAACACCGAGAAGGAGCTTTCTGTCTGCCAGGATTGCCCTGTACTCCTCGATTTTTTTCTCCAGTTCGGCATATTCTGCTTCCAGTTTTTCTCTTTCCAGACCTGTCAGAGCTCTCAGACGCATATCTACAATGGCCTGGGACTGTACGTCAGACAGATCGAAGCGCCTCATCAATTCTTCTTTTGCGATCTGAACGCTTCTGGATCCGCGGATGATCTTTATTACTTCGTCAATATTATCCAGCGCGATGAGCAGACCTTCCAGGATATGAGCCCTCTCCTCCGCCTTATTGAGATCATATTTTGTCCTTCGGGTAACCACGTCTTCCTGATGCTGAAGGTAATATTTCAGCATATCCAGAAGATTCATCACCTTTGGCTCGTTATTTACAAGAGCCAGCATGATGACTCCAAATGTGTCCTGAAGCTGGGTGTGCTTATAAAGCTGATTCAGGATCACGTTAGGATTTACATCCCGGCGCAGTTCAATACAAATGCGCATTCCCTCACGGCTGGACTGGTCGCTGAGATCTGTGATACCATCAATTTTCTTATCTCTTACAAGCTCTGCGATTTTTTCGATCAACCTCGCTTTATTTACCATAAACGGCAGCTCTGTCACAATGATCCGGTTTTTCCCATTCTGCATCGGTTCGATATTTGTGACCGCGCGTACCCTTATCTTTCCTCTTCCGGTGCGGTACGCCTCTTCAATCCCGCGTGTGCCCAGAATCTCAGCGCCAGTTGGAAAATCAGGACCTTTAACGATTTGGAGGATATCCTCCATAGTCGTTTCGCCATTCTCGTCGATCTGATCGTCAATAATCTTAACTACCGCGCCGATCACTTCTCTTAAGTTGTGAGGCGGGATATTTGTAGCCATTCCCACCGCAATGCCGGATGTTCCGTTTACAAGAAGATTTGGAAATCTGGACGGCAGGACAGTAGGCTCTTTCTCTGTCTCATCGAAGTTCGGGGCAAAGTCCACAGTATTTTTATTAATATCCGCAGTCATCTCCATGGAAATCTTACTGAGGCGGGCCTCCGTATAACGCATGGCCGCAGCCCCGTCTCCATCCACAGAACCGAAGTTTCCATGTCCGTCTACCAGAGGATATCTGGTAGACCATTCCTGAGCCAGATTTACCAGCGCTCCATAAATGGAACTGTCTCCATGGGGGTGATATTTACCCATTGTATCTCCGACGATACGGGCACATTTACGGTGCGGCTTATCCGGGCCGTTATTAAGCTCGATCATGGAGTAAAGTATTCTCCTCTGCACCGGTTTCAATCCATCCCGCACATCAGGAAGAGCACGGGAGGCGATGACACTCATGGCATAATTAATATAGGACGTTTCCATCGTCTTCTTCAGATCGACCTCATGGACTTTATCAAAAATATTATCTTCCATCGTTTATCTCCTTTAAATCTTTTTTTCTCTGATACGCCTGCTTCCGCTCCCGGCGGCCTCAGTTCAAAAACCTTCGGTTTTTTCTCTGATACGCCTGCTTCCGCTCCCGGCTCTCCCAGTTCAAAACCTTCGGTTTTTGAACTGGAGTTGGCATTTCCAATGCCAACCTCCATGGCCGCCGTGTGCCATGCAAACAAGCGAGCTTGTTTTCTGGCACTCATCGTCCACGGAGCCGGTCGCTGTAAATGGCTATATATCCAAGTTTTTAACGTATTTTGCGTTTTCTTCGATAAATTCTTTTCTCGGTTCTACTTTGTCTCCCATGAGGGTCGTAAATGTCAGATCGAGTTCGGAAGATGTTTCTTCGTCCATTGTCACACGGAGAAGGATCCTGTGCTCGGGATCCATTGTCGTCTCCCATAGCTGTTCCGCATCCATTTCTCCCAGACCTTTGTACCGCTGGATCTTGTTATTGCTGTCGCGCCCTACTTCTACAAGAATCTGATTCAATTCTTCATCACTGTACGCATACCATACCTTTTTGTTTTTCTCCAGCTTATACAGAGGAGGCTGAGCCAGGTATACATATCCTTCTTTGATCAGGTCAGGCATAAACCGGTACATGAAGGTCAATAATAATGTACTGATGTGAGCTCCGTCCACATCGGCATCTGTCATGATGATGATTTTGTGATATCTGAGTTTTGAGATATCAAAATCATCATGGATCCCTGTTCCAAATGCAGTGATCATTGCCTTTATTTCCGCATTTGCATAGATTTTATCCAGCCGGGCTTTTTCCACATTAAGTATCTTTCCTCTCAGGGGAAGGATTGCCTGTGTTGCCCTGTCTCTTGCCGTCTTAGCAGAACCGCCGGCGGAATCTCCCTCAACGATATAAATTTCACAGTTTGCCGGATCCTTGTCAGAGCAGTCCGCAAGTTTTCCCGGGAGTGATGCTCCTTCCAGCGCAGATTTTCTTCTTGTCAGGTCTCTTGCCTTTCTGGCAGCTTCCCTCGCACGCTGTGCCATTACCGATTTTTCTACTGTTATCTTTGCCACGTTCGGATTCTGCTCCAGGAATATCTCAAGCTGAGTACTTACAATATTATCTACAGCTCCTCTTGCCTCGCTGTTTCCAAGCTTCTGCTTTGTCTGTCCTTCAAACTGAGGATCCTCTATTTTTACACTGATGATCGCCGTTAGTCCTTCCCTGATATCCTCACCAGAAAGATTCGGCTCATTATCTTTCAGCAGTTTGTTTTTTCTTGCATAATCGTTAAATGTCTTGGTCAGTGCATTTCGAAATCCTACAATGTGGGTTCCTCCCTCCGGGGTTGTAATATTATTTACAAACCCGTAAGTATTGTCGCTGTAGGAATCATTGTGCTGCATGGCGACTTCAACCTGAACTCCGTCTTTATACCCTTCACAGTAAATAATCTTGTCGTAAAGAGGTGTTTTACTTTTATTCAGATATGTGACAAACTCTTTGATGCCGCCCTCATAGTGGAAGATGTGCTCGTGGAGCTCTTCTCCCCTCCAGTCTCTCAATGCGATCTTAAGCCCTTTTGTCAGAAATGCCATCTCCCGGAAACGTTGTTTTAATGTATCATAGTCAAAGACAGTTTCCTCAAAGATTTCTTTATCAGGAAGAAATGATACTTTTGTCCCTGTCCGGTCAGACTCACATTCTCCGACTACTTTCAGCTTATAGGTAACATTTCCCCGTTCATATCTCTGCTTATATATTTGTCCCTCATGGTAGATTTCAACTTCAAGCCATTCAGAAAGAGCGTTTACCACAGAAGCTCCAACTCCATGGAGTCCTCCTGATACCTTATATCCTCCCCCGCCGAATTTTCCACCTGCATGGAGGACAGTAAATACAACTTCCACCGCAGGGAGTCCTGCCTTATGGTTTATACCCACAGGGATTCCACGCCCATTATCGCTTACGGTAATGGAGTTGTCCTTATTGATATCCACCTGTATTTCATCGCAGTATCCGGCCAAAGCCTCGTCGACGGAATTATCCACGATCTCATATACCAGATGATGGAGTCCTCTCACGGAAGTACTGCCGATGTACATTCCCGGTCTTTTTCTTACCGCTTCCAGCCCCTCCAGTATCTGGATTTGATCTGCTCCATATTCAGCGTCAAATTCTGTACCTGATGCACCCATTTGCTAACCTCCTAATTTGCTTTTGCTGCCTTTCCATTTTTTATATGAAAAATTTTATTAATAGAAAATCTGTGATTTACAAATTCATCCAATCCTGTGCATGTAATTATGGTCTGTATATCGTGTATACTGTCCAGTAAATAGTTTTGCCTGTGTTTGTCCAGTTCAGACAATACATCGTCAAGCAGCAGGATCGGTGTATCGTGTATCACCTGTTTTACCAGTTCAATCTCTGAAAGCTTCAAAGACAGCGCAGCAGTTCTCTGCTGTCCCTGGGAACCGAACTTTCTGATATCCAGTCCTTTATCTGTCACAAAACATACGTCGTCTCTGTGAGGACCCGCCGAAGTGCTCTTCATCCTGATATCTCTGTCCCTGTTTCTTGCCAGAGCCTTCTCCAGAGGTATATTTCCTGTGCTTTCTTCATATATGAGAGAGATCCTCTCTTTCCCACCAGTCAACTTATAATGTATATCAGAAATTATTTCATTAACTTGTTCTATAAATTCTTTTCTTCTCTCCAGAACCTTTGTCCCATATTCCACAAGCTGCATATCCCATATATCCAGAGTGTCCATAAGATTATCCTTGTCATATATTTCTTTTAACAGGGAATTTCTCTGATTAATGACCCGGTTATAGTTTGAAAGATTGTTAAGATATATCCTGTCAAGCTGAGACAGTTCCAGATCAATAAATCTCCGACGGCCCGCCGGTCCTTCTTTTATGATGTTGAGATCTTCAGGAGAAAAAAATACAAAATGGACAATGCCAAAAAGCTCGCTTGCCTTTCGTATCGGTATTTTATCAATCGCGATTCCCTTAGGGCTGTTCTTTTTCAGATGCATATCGATCTGGAAACAGCTTCCCTTTTTTTCAACCACTGTCTCCAGATGCGACTCATCACACCCGAAACGTATAATATCCCGGTCCTTTGTGCCACGATGAGACTTGGTCGTCCCGGACAGATAAAGAGCCTCGAGTATATTCGTTTTTCCCTGTGCATTGTCCCCGTACAGAATATTTGTCTTTGGATCAAAATTCAAATCTAATAAATCATAATTTCTGTAATTTTTCAGCTTTAAAGATTTGATTATCATTTCAATTATTTTACACTTTTCCCATTTTTTTGTAAAGCGGACGTAAGGGATCCACCGTTCTCAAACGCAACAGTTCATACCTCCCCATTCGGAAGACCTCCGGACTGTATCGCAATCTCCTCCCCGCTTACCGAGACCATGTCTCCGGGATACAGCTTTCTCCCTCTTCTCGTCTCCTCCAGGCCGTTGACGCTTACTTCTCCCGCCTGGATCATATCTTTTGCTTCAACTCCGCTTCCGGCAACTCCCGCCGCTTTCAGAACCTGTCCAAGACGGATAAATTCATCTCCGTCTCTCAGTGTGAATTTCTGCATATTATCCCTCTTTTCTATACCGCTGCATTAAAATTGACAGGAAGGATCAGATAAATATAGCTCTGAACTTCATCCTTGATAAAGCAGGGCGCTTTTGCGTTCATAAAATACAGATCAACCTCTTCATCATCAATAACTCTGAGGGCATCTATCAAAAATTTCGGATTGAATCCGATAAGAAGATCCCTTCCTTCCTTTGAGCAGAGGATCACTTCATCCATGGAGCCTGCCTGAGATTTGATCTTAAGTTCCATAGAATCATCCCGTATATCAATGATGATCGGCTTTTTATCTCCTTCTTTAATGAGCAGGGTCGCGCGGTCAATACAGTCGAGGAGCTCTCTCTTATTAATCTTTACCTTTGTCTCATAATCGCTGGAAAGCATCTGGTCGATCTTAAAATACTCTCCCTCGATCAGCCTTGACACAACAACTGTCCTGTCAAATTCAAAGACGATATGATTTCTTGTAAATGAAATATCAACGTCCGACTCAGCCTCTCCTCCGATAATCTTGCTGATCTCCTGAAGAGTTTTTCCCGGAACGATCACCTTTTTCGGAGAATATGAGTCTTTAAGCTCAATCTTTCGGATTGAAATTCTGTGTCCGTCCAGTGAGACGACTTTCAGGATATTGTCATCTATCTCAAAAAGTTCTCCGGTCATCATCTTATTTGTATCGCTGTCCGCGATAGAAAAAATCGTCTGCCTTATCACTTCCTTCAGGGTAAATTCAGACACGGTAATAAAATCATTTTTTTCAACAGCAGGAAGATAGGAGAAGTCCTCGCCTGACTGTGCCGCGATATTAAATTTTGCCTTTTCACATGTAATGATAGCCTGGCTGTCATTTTCAGATTCAATTACAATCTCGCTGTCTGGAAGCTTTCTTACAATTTCCGAAAAGATTCTTGCATTGATCGCGAGGATTCCTCTCTCTGAAATCTCTCCTTCAATGGATGTCTCTATGCCGAGTTCCATATCATTTGCAGTCAGCTTTATTACATCTGTAGAAGCGTCGATCAGAATACATTCAAGGATAGGCATTGTAGTTTTGGAAGGAACTGCTTTGGAAACAATGCTTACTCCTTTTGAAAGATTAGATTTTGTACATATAATTTTCATTTGGTGATAACTCCTTTCACAGTGTGTAAAAATTTTACCCTCAGCTGCTTATATATATTTTTTTAATATAGATTCCGTATTCTTCTTATTAGGGGCTGTGAATATGTTGAAAACACCTTCAAAGCCTTGTACCATAACGGTTTGTCCATATTGATAACTCTGTTGATGTGAACGGGAAACGCTGTGAGTCATGTGTGTAAAACTTATGGCATCATAAACAGTCATGATTTTTTATGGTAGTTTTAATCACTGTATCCATGGATTATTTACATACTTATCCACGTTCTGTCAACAATAGCATAACAGGAATGTCTTAAAGAGGATTGATTTTTTTCTTAATAATATTAACCGTATTATTAAGAGCCTCGTCTGTCTTAAGATCATTCTCTATTTTTTTAACTCCGTGGCTGATCGAAGCATGGTCCTTTCCACCGAGCAGAACCCCGATCGTCTTCAGAGCCGTATCGGTCATTGTCCGGCACAGATACATGACGATCTGTCTTGGAAGCACGATTTCTGCATTTCTCTTCTTTCCTTTAATATCAGCAACAGAAATATTGAAGTGCTCTGATACTACATCAATAATAAGTTCCGGCGTAATAACCCGGTTATTATCAGGGGATATCATATCTTTCAGCGCCTCGGCGGCCAAAGGGATATCGATCGGTTTATTTTCCAGGTTTGACAGAGCAATCAGTTTGTTAAGCGATCCTTCCAGCTCACGGATATTGGACTTGATATTGTTTGCAATATACTGCATGACTTCATCCGGTATATGATAGCGCTCCAGTCCGTCCAGCTCTTCTTTTTTTCTCAGGATCGCCATCCTGGTCTCATAATCAGGTGAAGAAATATCTGCGATCAGTCCCCATTCGAACCTTGTCCGCAGTCTTGCCTCCAGAGTTTCGATATCTTTAGGAGGCTTATCACTGGATATAATGATCTGTTTTCCAGATACATGCAGGTGATTGAAAGTGTGGAAAAATTCTTCCTGGGTACTTTCTTTTCCTATAATGAACTGGATATCGTCTATCAGAAGAACATCATTGTTTCTGTATTTTTCACGGAATGTCGTCATTGCAAGCTCATTGCCGTTTTTTCCGACTTTGAGAGCGTCGATCAGTTCATTTGTAAACGCCTCGCTGGTCACATACAACACCTTTTTAGAAGGATCGTTTTCCAAAATAAAATGTGCGATCGAGTGCATCAGGTGAGTTTTTCCAAGCCCTACACCTCCATAGATGAAAAGAGGATTGTATATCTCACCCGGAGATTCCGCGACAGCCAGCGAAGCTGCGTGCGCAAAGCTGTTATTGCCTCCAACTACGAAAGTATCAAACGTATACTTGGGGTTGAGATTTGCCTTTTCATAAATTGCATTTACCCGGCTTCTTTTTACAGTATTTTCTCTTTTTTCCTGTATGGTAGTCTGGTTGTCTGTGACAAAAGCCACCTCATATTCAATACCTGTTACTTCTGCAATGCAGACCTTGAAGGGAAGCAGATATTTTTCCTCGATATGTTCCAGACTTGCTCTCAGCTTTACAAGAATATAGACAGTATTATCCCTGATCTCATAGACAGTAAGAGGAGCAATCCATGTATTATAAGAAATATTGGACGAGCAGTATTCAAGCTTCATCTTATTAAGTATCTGATCCCAGTTTTGTTCTACAATGTTCATCAAAAGTAACTCCTAATCAATATAATAGAGAGATATTAAGGCAAAATCTCTCCATTACATTTTACATCAAAAAGGAGCCATAAGCAACGGAAAATCAATGTTTATAAAGTTATGAACATACAGAATGCAGAGTTTATGAAGGTTAAATGAAAGAAAAATATTGTTATCAACATGTTATTTCATAGTTATCAGTGAGTTATCCACAAGTTATCCACATTTGTTGATAACTTGTGGATAAGTGTAAACAATAAAGATAAGTCGGTTACTAAGAAAGAAAAACGGGTTTTTGCTTGACTTATCGGGGTTTTTTAACTATAATTAAGAGCAGTGTCTTTTGAAAGAAAAGATGCGGTAAAGAAAATGTTAAACATGTGAATACTTTATTATAAAGTATATCAGTTAAAGGGAGGTGTAAGGGTATGAAGATGACATTTCAGCCGAAGAAGAGATCAAGATCCAAAGTACACGGCTTCAGAGCAAGAATGAGCACACCGGGCGGAAGAAAAGTTCTGGCTGCCAGGAGAGCAAAAGGAAGAAAACAGTTATCAGCTTAGGCCGCAGATATGTGGCCTTTTCTTCTATACTTTTATCTATAAGATGCCAGGATTGTGGGAGCGCGCAGCACGGAACAATCTGCAGGCATCATAGTTGGGGCTTTTGACCCCAACATCATCTTTAATCAGTTATAACAGCAAAGAGGTCACGATGAAGTATTCTGAATCTTTAAAGAAAAATAAAGATTTCCAGATCGTTTATAAAAATGGGAAATCTCTGGCAAATCATTATCTTGTAATGTATCTGCTTCCAAATGAACTCAACAAAAACAGACTTGGGATTTCCGTAAGCAAAAAAGTGGGAAACAGCGTGGTAAGGCATCGTCTTACACGTCTGATAAGAGAGAGCTATCGAATGTCAGAAGAGCATTTCCGTCGTGGATTTGATATTATAGTGATTGCAAGAACAAGTGCAAAAGGAAAAAGTTACCATGAGATTGAACGTGCACTGCTCCACCTCGGAAAACTTCATAAATGTTTTATAGATTAAAAAGGAAGTGGCGCGAATGAAGCGGATTCTGATCGGGATGATAAAATTTTACAGGAAATATCTGTCCGGGCTGAAACGGTACAGCACCTGTAAATATTATCCCACATGTTCACAGTACGGCATGGAGGCTATTGAAAAATATGGAGCGCTCAAGGGAGGGCTTCTGGCTGTGTGGAGGATCCTGCGCTGCAATCCATTTTCAAAAGGCGGATATGATCCAGTACCTTAAGGAGGATGAGTAATGGAATTAAACGGACTTTTAGCTGCCGGGATTTATGACTGGCCGGTCATAAAGCAGATATCCTGGCTGCTGGGACAGGTTATGAACGGGATCTACAATGTGCTTGATGCCATCGGGATCCAGAACATCGGCGTGAGCATTATCATTTTCACGGTTATCGTGTATACGCTTCTGATTCCGCTCACGATCAAACAGCAGAAATTTTCAAAGATGCAGAGCGTTATGACGCCTGAGATCAGAAAGATCCAGAAAAAGTATGAGGGGAAAAGAGACCAGGCTTCCATGCTGAAGCAGCAGGAGGAGATGAACGCCGTATATGACAAATACGGGACAAAGATGTCCAGCGGATGTCTTCCCTCTCTGATCCAGATGCTCTTCCTGTTCGGTCTGTATCCGGTTGTTCAGAACATACCGAGATATGTAGATAAGGTCAGTGAAGTGTACATGCCTCTTGTAGATAAGATTCAGTCTATATCCGGTTCCCAGGCTATTATGGAGAAAATCGGAGAGGCCAGCCCGGTGCTGATGAATCCGGATTCTTATGATTATTCAAAGGCCAGTACACTTGTAGAAGTTCTTTATAAATTTCAGGATGCTACATGGACAGCGCTGACAGACAAGATGCCTCAGGTTGAGAATATTGCAAACAGCACGAAAGATCAGATTGGAAATCTGAATGAATTTCTTGGTATTAATATCGGAGCCCATCCGTGGAATCTTCTCATGGATGCACTTAAGGACTTTTCTGTCGTTGCTATCATCCTGGCTGTTCTCATTCCTGTTCTGGCGGGTCTTACACAGTTTTTGAGCGTGAAGCTCTCACAGGCCGGTTCAGCGTCCCTGATGGATGATAAGGACAACCCGATGGCAGGTTCCATGAAGACCATGATATATACTATGCCGCTCATTTCAGTCGTATTTGGTTTTACGCTTCCGGCAGGTCTTGGACTTTACTGGATCGCCAGCGCGGCGGTGAGATGTGTGCAGCAGCTCGCGATCAATAAATATCTGAGCAAGAAATCAGTTGAGGATATTATTGCAGAGAACCAGAAGAAAATGAAAAAGAAGATCGAGAAAAAGGGAGCTCCTGCAAAAGAAATCAACAGAATGGCGACAACCAGTACAAGAAATGTAGGAAATAATACAAACACAAAGAAAAATCAGGCTGAGAAGGATGAGAAGATAAGACAGGCGCAGGAGTTTGCAAAAAATGCAAAGCCGGGAAGCCTTACAGCGAAAGCAAATCTTGTCTCAAGATATAACAGCGGTCAGAAATCAGAGCAGCCTTCACAGGATAAGGCTTCTGAAAAGAAAGGAAAGAAATAAAATGAAAGGTAGTATCAGGGTATCGGCAAAGACACTGGACGATGCGATCACTGAGGCATCTGTTCAGCTGGGAGTTACAAGTGACAGGCTGGAATATGACGTAATTGAAAAGGGAAGCGCAGGATTTCTCGGAATCGGAATGAAACAGGCTGTGATCGAAGCCTGGAGAAAAGAAGAGCCGGAAGAAGAAAAGCAGGATATAAAAGAAATCTTTTCTGAGAGTGAGATTCTCGGCGAACTGAAAAATGAACGCCCTGTAAATGAAAAAAGAGAAAAGAAAGAAAAACGTCAGAGAGACCAGAAGAAAGAAGCTAAGAAGGAAGAAATAAAGGAAGAAGTCAAGGCAGAAGAAACAACAGAAGAGGCGGCTCCTGTAAAGGAAGAAAAAAATAAGCCTGTAGAAGTTGAGCCTCAGACTGTCAGCGCTGTTGAAAAATTTATACAGGATACACTCGGTGCTATGAATATGGAGGTTGAGATTTCTTCAGAAATTGACGGAGACGGAGCTCTCTGTGTAAATATGAAGGGAGAGCACATGGGAATCCTCATAGGAAAAAGAGGACAGACTCTCGACTCTCTCCAGTACCTTGCAAACCGTGTTGCAAATAAGCATCAGGAAGGCTATGTGAGAGTGAAGCTTGATACTGAGAATTACCGTGCGAGAAGAGAAGAGACTCTGAGACATCTTGCCAAGAATATTGCACATAAGGTAAAGAGAACAAGAAGACCTGTTTCTCTCGAACCTATGAATCCATATGAGAGAAGGATCATCCACTCTGCACTGCAGTCAGATCCTTATGTGACGACCCACAGTGAAGGAGAGGATCCTTACAGAAAGGTTGTCGTTACATTAAAGAAATAGTGGAAAATTAAAACGACGGAAGCGAAAGAACGTTAACGCTTCACGGATTCTTTCGTGAAGCTTAAAACGTTCTTTTTTATTCTATAGGAAAGTCCGCCGGGCTGTCCAGTTCGTTGCTTGAGGGAATAAAATGCCCTATGGGCAGAAATGAAAGGGTATGATTATGGAGAATGAAACAATCGCCGCAATTTCCACAGGAATGACCAATGCGGGAATCGGGATCGTAAGGATAAGCGGAGAGGATGCATTTGCGGCAGCGGATAAGATATTCAGGGGAAAAGTAAAAATATCAGAATGCAGAAGCCATACGATCCATTATGGAAATATCGTAGACGGGGATGATGTGCTGGATGAAGTTCTTGTCATGGTAATGAAAGGTCCCCGGACATTTACCGGGGAGGATACGGTGGAAATCAACTGCCACGGGGGCACTTATGTAGTGAAAAAAGTCCTGGATGCAGTGCTCAAATGCGGAGTGCGGCCGGCTCAGCCCGGAGAATTTACAAAAAGAGCCTTTTTGAATGGAAAGCTTGATCTGTCGCAGGCGGAGGCGGTGTCCGATCTTATTTCATCCAGCAGTGATTATGCTCTAAAAAGTTCTGTCAGTCAATTAAAAGGAAATGTAAAAAATAAAATAAATAATATAAGAAACAAAATAATATACAACACAGCTTTTATTGAGTCGGCGCTTGATGACCCGGAGCATATAAGTGTTGATGGTTATGGAGAAGAGCTTAAAAAAGTTTCTTTAGATATTATAAAAGAACTAAAAGAACTTATAGATTCTTATGATGATGGAAAAATCTTTAAAGAAGGTATCCAGACTGTAATCGTAGGAAAGCCGAATGCAGGAAAGTCTTCTCTTTTAAATGTTCTTTCAGGGTATGAGAGAGCAATCGTCACAGATATAGAAGGTACGACAAGGGATGTACTGGAGGAGCAGATCAGCCTTCAGGGTATTACTCTGAATGTAGTAGATACTGCGGGAATCAGACAGACTGAGGACCGGGTGGAAAAAATAGGAGTGGACCGTGCGGTAGACTATGTGAAAAAGGCTGATCTTGTAATTTATGTGGCTGACAGTTCAAGAGAGTTGGATGAAAATGATGAAAAAATTCTGGATATGATTTATGATAAAAGGAAGATCATACTTCTGAATAAGTCGGATCTGAACACAGTTATTACAAAGGAAAAGATGGAGAAAAGGTCGGGGGGAGCCCCTGTGATCCAGATTTCAGCGAGAGAAGAGACGGGAATAAGAGAACTGGGAAACGCGATAAAAGATATGTTTCTCAGGGGTGACGTTTCGTTTAATGAAGAGGTTTATATTACCAGCGCCAGACAGAAAAATGCTCTTATAGATAGTATGAAAAGCATGGAAAAGGTTATCGAAAGTATAGACAGCGGTATGCCCGAGGATTTTTATTCTATTGATCTGATGGACGCTTATGATGCTTTAGGAAGTATAACAGGAGAATCAGCAGGAGAAGATTTGATCAATGAAATATTCAGCAAATTTTGTATGGGAAAATAAAGATTATTATGATATTGTCGTCGTAGGAGCGGGCCATGCGGGATGTGAAGCTGCACTTGCCTGCGCCAGGCTTGGTTTTCATACTGTGATTTTTACCGTCAGTGTGGACAGCATTGCTCTTATGCCGTGTAATCCAAATATAGGGGGAAGTTCCAAAGGACATCTGGTAAGGGAAGTGGATGCGCTGGGCGGAGAAATGGGGAAGGTAATAGACAGAACATTTATCCAGTCTAAAATGCTGAATCGCTCAAAGGGTCCGGCGGTACATTCGCTTCGCGCCCAGGCTGACAAGGCGGAGTACAGCCGGGCTATGCGGCAGGTACTGGAAGACCAGGATAATCTGGATATCAGGCAGATGGAAGTTACAGAAATCCTGGCAGAGGATGGAAAAGTTACGGGAGTAAAAACTTATTCTGGCGCCCTTTACCGGTGCCGGGCCGTTATTCTCTGTACAGGGACTTATCTGAAGGCCAGATGCATTTATGGAGATGTGAGCACATATACGGGGCCAAACGGACTGCAGAGCGCTAATTATCTTACGGACAGTCTGAAAGCTTTGGGAGTTAAGATGTATCGGTTTAAGACAGGTACACCGGCCAGGATTGACAGAAACTCAGTTGATTTCAGCAGGATGGAAGAGCAGAAAGGAGATGAAAGGATTGTTCCTTTTTCCTTTACGACAGATCCTGAGACGGTTCAGATCGATCAGGCTTCCTGCTGGCTTACTTACACAAATGAAAAAACCCATGAAATTATAAGAGAAAACCTCGACAGATCTCCCCTGTTTTCCGGCGCTATAGAGGGAACAGGCCCCAGATATTGTCCTTCTATTGAAGATAAGGTCGTAAAATTTCCTGACAAAAACAGGCATCAGGTTTTTATTGAGCCTGAGGGACTCCATACAACGGAAATGTATGTGGGAGGAATGTCCAGTTCGCTTCCGGAAGATGTGCAGTATGCCATGTACAGAAGTGTTCCCGGACTGGAACATGCAAAAATCGTGCGGAATGCCTATGCCATAGAATACGATTGTATTGACGCCAGACAGCTTAAGAGTACGCTGGAGTTTAAAAATATAGACGGACTTTTCAGCGGCGGCCAGTTTAACGGAAGTTCCGGGTATGAGGAAGCAGCGGCCCAGGGACTGATGGCCGGTATCAACGCTGCGAGGAAGCTTCAGGGCAAGGAGGGGATTGTGATCGACCGGTCCCAGGGGTATATCGGTGTTTTGATCGACGATCTTGTTACAAAAGAAAGTCACGAGCCTTACCGTATGATGACCTCAAGAGCTGAGTACAGACTGCTCCTCAGACAGGATAATGCAGATCTCAGACTTACGAAGATAGGCTATGAAGCAGGGCTGATCGACGAGGATAGATATAAAAAACTTCTTAAAAAAGAGGAGATGATCGATCAGGAAATCTATCGTGTAAATCATGTGAATATCGGCACAACCCCAAAAGTTCAGGAAATCCTCCGCTCCTGCGGAAGTACAGAACTTAATTCTGGAACAACTCTTGCAGAGCTGATACGGCGTCCTGAGCTGTCTTACGAGAAACTTGCTCTGATTGATAAAAACCGCCCGGAACTGCCCGATGATGTAAAGGAGCAGGTGGATATTAATATAAAATATGAAGGGTATATCAGACGCCAGCTCAGACAGGTAGAACAGTTTAAAAAGCTGGAGAATAAGAGGATTCCTGATGATATTGACTATAATAATATAAATAGTCTCAGGATAGAAGCTAAACAGAAACTTAGTGAAATAAAGCCCCTGTCGGTGGGACAGGCTTCAAGGATATCTGGAGTCTCCCCTGCAGATATTTCGGTACTTCTTGTTTATCTGACAGGCGGAAGTTCCGGTTCTTCGGGACATAAGTCTTAAATATTTTTTAACGCAAATATTAATTTATTGTATTTTATGTAAAAGTGATATATTTATCACTTTTACATAATGTATAACTACTAGAATTACAGGAATATATATAATGGAAAATAAATTTGACAACGAATTAGAAAAAATGAATATCAGGCTGACCGATGATCAGAAGAGCCAATTTGATCTGTATTATGAATTGCTTATAGAGTGGAATCGTGTTATGAATCTTACCGGTATTACAGATTACGATGAGGTTAACCTCAAGCATTTTACAGATAGTCTGACGATCAGCAGAATAATTGATATGGCACAGATAAACACTCTTATAGATGTGGGAACAGGTGCAGGTTTTCCGGGAATACCGATTAAGATTGCCTTTCCGCATATAAAAGTTTACCTGCTTGATTCGCTTAATAAGAGAATCAAATTTTTAAATGAAGTGATAAAAAAACTTGGATTAAAAAATATATATGCGTTCCATGGAAGAGCTGAAGATTTTGCAAAAGACAGGCAGTACAGAGAGAAGTTTGATGTATGTGTATCAAGAGCTGTGGCTAATCTGTCTACTTTAAGTGAGTATTGTATACCCTTTGTAAAAACAGGAGGATATTTTGTTTCCTACAAAGGCGGAGATTCAGATGAAGAAGTCGTGAGGTCTGAAAATGCAATCACACTTCTTGGCGGAGAAATTGAAAATACGGACAGGTTTTTCCTGCCTGATACAGATATGGGAAGAACTCTTATAAAAATCAGAAAGAGAAAGAGCACACCGAACAGATATCCGCGGAAAGCAGGAATACCGTCAAAGGAACCGTTATAAAAAGAGGACCGGCATTCTCAGTACCAGAGAATGCCGGTCCTCTTTTTATGATTCTTCTGACAGGAGAATTTTTACTTGATCTACAAACTCATCCGGTTTTTCCATGTGAGGCATCTTTTTCGCTTTATCTATCCCCATAATTTCAATCGAAGGAAGATAATTCTGATATTGATTTGCTGAAAGGATATTTTCGGGATTTCCGTTTCCAGTAATAATAAATATACTGTTAGTTAATTTATCCATGCAGCATATCACATTTGTATTGGTAAATCTTGATACCTTACTTGCATATAAAAATTTAGAATGGGTTTTCTTTTTTTGTGAAGCCTCCCTAAATGCTAAAATGTCTTTTTCGTCTATTTCATTTTGATCATAATAGTAGGAGGATGAAAATTCCTGTGATATTGTACGCCTGTTTATTTTCATATTGTATATAAATGTTCCTATAACAGGTGTATAAAGGAGGTATTTAACCAATTTAAAACGCTTAGTCGGTATTTTTGCAAGATTTATCATATCAGGCGGATTTATCATCACAACGCGGTCAATTACTGAGTCATCATTTGAACAGGCCATCAATACAAAAGAGGACGATTCCCCGGAAACTATAACATCTGTCTTTCTGCCTATAATATGTTTTATAAAATCGGCAATCATCTGAACATACAAATAATTTGTATATGTAAGAATAGGACGATCTGAGCATCCACAGCCCAGTAAATCTATACTATATACAGTATAAGTTTTTGAAAGTTCCTTTTCAACCTTATTCCATTCGTATAAAGATGAACAAACATTTAAGTCATGAATAAGCAGAATTGGATTGCCAGAGCCGGATTTTTTATAGGCAATCTTACCGAATCTCCAGTCATAGTATTTGTAAGCGTCGCTATCCAGTAAATTGTCGGCTGTTGATATATAATGGAAGATACGATTTATAACATGCATAGTTCCAACTGCAGCCCCTGTGAAAACTGCGGCAATGCCAAGTTTTCTTTTTATACTCACACCTCATCACCTGCTTTCCTTATTTTCTATTATTATACTACATTGATATACCTAAATAAAGACTAAATTCTTTAAATGTTTCACGTGAAACATTTAAAATTGATTTACTTCAAAATAATCCAGATTCAGTAAATTATCTAAGTATAAATAATAAACCGAAAGATAGTCAAAAAAATTATGTACTCGTAAAATCTTAAAGTGTGTATATAAAAAAAGTAAGAAATATGGATGAATATGAAAGATAGAGAACATAAAAAAGCGTTCATTCTTTTTCTTTCCTTTTGTCAGGATAGTGTCAATGTTCTGAGCGTAAACGTAGATTCCACATTGCACAATCCCTGATTGTGCCCTTAAATCCTCTATGTAAATGTAAATTTGTAAAAATGTTTCACGTGAAACATTATATTATGGATAAATATCAAGAAAGGTGATATAATGAAACGGTACACGATAAAAAATTGATAAAGAAGCTTGTCAGGAGGTTGAAATGGGGAGAATAATAGCAATCGCCAATCAAAAGGGCGGAGTGGGAAAGACTACAACAGCAATTAATTTATCAGCATCTCTTGCGAGTATGAACAAAAAGGTACTTGCACTTGATATGGACCCACAGGGAAATATGACAAGTGGATTAGGTGTGGATAAGGATGAAGTTGAAAAGACGGTCTACGATTTGATTATCAGTAATGCCGGAATTGAAGAGTGCATTTGCAGAGATGTACTCGAAAACCTGGATGTTCTTCCGTCAAATATTAATTTATCAGCAGCAGAAATTGAACTTATCGGTGTGGATAATAAAGAATATATCCTCAGAGAAGAAGCTGAAAAGGTTAAAGAACAGTATGATTTTATTATTATTGACTGTCCCCCGGCCCTGAGTATGCTTACAATTAATGCTATGACTACAGCAGATTCGGTTCTTGTGCCGATACAATGTGAATACTACGCACTTGAAGGGTTAAGTCAGCTGATACATACTATTGAACTTGTACAGGAAAGACTGAATCCGACTCTGGAAATCGAAGGAGTTGTATTTACTATGTACGATGCCAGAACAAATCTTTCTCTTCAGGTTGTCGAAAATGTAAAAGATAATCTGAATCAGAATATTTATAAAACCATTATTCCAAGAAATATACGACTGGCAGAAGCGCCAAGTTATGGAATGCCAATAAATCTCTATGATCCAAAATCTACAGGCGCAGAGAGTTATATGTTGTTAGCAGAAGAAGTGATTCATAAAGGAGAGGAATAATATGGCAGTGAAAAGAAATGGATTGGGCAAAGGCCTGGACAGTCTTATTCCAAATAAGACAGAAAAAGCCGCCGCTGTTGAGAAAAAGAATGTGAATAAAACGGAAGAAAAAGAAAACGGGACTGGAGAAATACTTGTAAAAATCAACCAGGTAGAGCCAAACAGGGAGCAGCCCAGAAAAGAATTTGATGAGGATTCTCTGATGGAACTTGCTGATTCTATCAAACAGTTCGGAATACTTCAGCCTCTTCTTGTGCAAAAACGAAAAGATTACTATGAGATTATCGCTGGTGAACGAAGATGGCGCGCGGCAAAGATTGCAGGGATAAAAGAAGTCCCGATCATAGTAAAAGAATATACAGACCAGGAAATCGTGGAAATTTCTCTTATAGAAAATATACAGAGAGAAAATCTGAATCCGATTGAAGAAGCAATGGCATATAAGAGACTGCTGGAGGAATTTGATCTGAAACAGGATGAGGTTGCAGAAAGAGTTTCGAAGAGCAGGACCGCAGTTACAAACTCTATGCGTCTCCTGAAGTTGAGTGCGAGGGTCCAGCAGATGATCGTGGATGATATGATAAGTACCGGACACGCAAGGGCGCTTCTTGCTCTTGATGATGAGGAACAACAGTACCAGCTTGCTAACCGGATTTTTGATGAGAAACTCAGTGTAAGAGAGACTGAAAAAATCGTTAAAGCATTAAAAAATCCAAAAAAAGAAGTTAAAAAGCAAAAAATAGAACATACGTTTGTATACAATAATCTTGAAGAGCAAATGAAAAACATTATAGGCACAAAGGTAAGTGTTAATCCGAAAGCGAATGGAAAAGGAAAAATAGAGATAGAATATTATTCTGAGGAAGAACTGGAAAGAATCTATGATCTGATCATGACAATAAGAACAGAATAGAAAACAACATAGTGGAAACGGCAGCCGGATGAATGTATACTGCTCAGAGGGAAAAGGAGGAAAAGAAGCGGGAAGAGTAAAGTGAGAGGGAGAATGAATAAGAAGGAGATGAAAACAAAATGAACGGAATACTTGAAACTTTGGGGATTGATCCGTTTTATCTGTTCATAGCTGTATTTATACTGCTGGCAGTACTGATCGTTCTTTATGTACTGCTCAATGAGAGATACAGAAAGCTTCAAAGAAGCTACGCAACATTCATGAAAGGGAAAAATGCAAAGAATCTTGAGAAAAGTATCTTTGCAAGATTTGAAGAACTGGAGGAAATTTCTGCACTGGCAAAGGAAAACCGTGAAGAAATCAATAAAATATACAAAAAGATGGAAGGGCATTACCAGAAGGTGGGAATCGTAAAATATGACGCTTTTCACGAAATGGGCGGCGAGTTAAGCTTTGCCCTTGCCATGCTGGATGAAAATGATAATGGCTGGATATTCAATGCAATGCACAGCAGAGAAGGCTGTTATACTTATATCAAAGAAATTATAAAAGGCGAAAGTTATATCGAACTCGCCGAGGAAGAAAGAAAATGCCTGGAAAAAGCTATATATCAGGAAGAATACGATATTAAAAAAGGAATGTGAGGAAAAGATAAATGCTGGACATAAAATTTGTAAGAACCAATCCGGATATTGTAAAACAGAATATAAAAAATAAATTTCAGGATGAAAAACTTCCCCTTGTGGATGAAGTGATCGCTCTGGATTTAAGAAACAGAGAAATCAAACAGGAAGTGGAAGCGCTCAGGGCGGAGAAAAACAAAGCTTCGAAAATGATCGGTGCAATGATGGCTCAGAAAAAAATCGACGAGGCAGAAGAACTGAAAAAAAAGGTTTCTGAAAGTGCAGGCAGAATTGACGCACTGTCCGTCGAGGAAAAAGAAGTAGAAGAGAAAATCAGAAAGATCATGATGACAATACCTAATATCATTGATCCTTCTGTACCCATAGGAAAAGACGACAGTGAAAATGTAGAACTGGAGCGGTTCGGAGAGCCCGTGGTGCCGGATTTTGAAATTCCATATCACACGGACATTATGGAGTCATTCAACGGTATCGATCTGGAGAGTGCAAGAAGAGTTGCCGGAAACGGATTTTATTATCTGATGGGAGATATCGCCCGTCTGCATTCTGCAGTGATCGCATATGCCAGAGATTTTATGATCAACCGGGGATTTACTTACTGTGTACCGCCCTTTATGATCCGCAGCAGTGTAGTTACCGGAGTAATGAGTTTTGCGGAAATGGACGCCATGATGTATAAGATCGAGGGTGAAGATCTCTATCTTATAGGAACAAGTGAGCATTCAATGATCGGAAAATTTATAAATACACAGCTGACAGAAGAGGAACTTCCTCAGACGCTGACCAGTTATTCCCCATGCTTCAGAAAGGAAAAGGGAGCGCACGGCATTGAAGAGAGAGGTGTATACCGGATCCATCAGTTTGAAAAGCAGGAAATGATCGTTGTCTGCAAACCGGAGGAAAGCATGGAATGGTATGATAAGCTGTGGAAAAATACAGTCGACCTTTTCCGTTCCCTGGACATTCCGGTCAGAACTCTGGAATGCTGCTCAGGAGATCTTGCAGATCTGAAAGTGAAATCAGTTGACGTGGAGGCATGGTCTCCCCGCCAGAAGAAATATTTTGAGGTAGGAAGCTGTTCGAACCTCGGAGATGCACAGGCCAGAAGACTTGGTATCCGCGTGAAAGGAGAAAAAGGAAATTATTTTGCACATACGCTGAATAATACCGTTGTTGCACCGCCCCGTATGCTGATCGCATTTCTGGAGAATAATCTCCAGGCGGACGGCTCCGTAAAGATACCGGAGGTCCTTCGGCCCTATATGGGAGGAAATGAAGTAATAAAATGCACCAATATTTAAAAGCAATCGGATTTGATAATATCCATACAAGGAAAGAGCTGCTCCGTCTGCTGAGCGAGGTAGAGCGTGATTTTACGCATCAGACGATCGTCTCCTACAAACCGGGAGAAGATTTCTGCGAATATCAGAAAGAGTACGGGCAGTGTGTCGGCATAACTCTGTGCGGCGAGCTGGACGAGCGGGAAGAGTTTGGACAGGCATACTATTTTCCCTATTTTGAAGGAAGCGGAATCAGTACATTTGCAGAGATCATTGTGGAGAGGAAAATAGAAAAAGAACAGTATGTCGGTATGTGCGAAGATTCCAAGATCGGAATCAGCCTGATCTTTACTCTGCAGAACGGGATTGAGTATATGAGGGAAAAACAGGCCGGGTTTACGGCAGGGCTTACCACTTCGGTAACCTTTTCCGGGCTGGCTCTTTCCGGTACTATACTTCTGCCGGTCATAAAAAATGAACAGCAGATCAGAAGCGAGCAGGCGGCTTCTGATAACAGGAAGATGCTTCTGAGCGCCGCGCGCAACGGCGATCAGACTGCGATAGAAACTCTCACCCTGGATGATATAGATACTTATTCAAAGGTATCCCGCCGGCTGGCAAATGAGGATGTATTTTCCATTGTAGATACATATTTCATGCCCTATGGCGTGGAGTGTGATCTTTATTCCATTATGGGAGAAATACTTGCTGTGCGGACAAGGTACAATCGCGCCACAGGAGTGAAGTTATACCAGATGAAGCTCAATGTAAATGAAATGCAGTTCGACGTATGTGTACCGGCGGATTCAGTTATGGGAGAGCCGGAGATCGGACGCAGGTTTAAAGGGACGATCTGGCTGCAGGGATATATCAATTTTTAAAAGCATGAGCAGTCTCAGCCGGCTGGAATACAACAGAATATAGAAACAGGATGTGGTTTAAGTCATCGGAAAATTTATTCATATAAATTTCCGGTGGCTTTTTTTCTTTTGGGTCCTGAATTTCTGAAATTAGTAAAAATATAACAGTTCAGCCCGCACCATTCGTAAAACCGCACTACGTGCTTATTGCGGCTGTCGCCGCTGTTTTACTCATTGACGGGCGCTTAGTTCATCTGCACATCAGTCGCCGGATTCTTATGCAAGCATAAATCCGTCTCCTGATGACAGATGGCTGAACTGTTAAGTAAAAATATACAAAAAAGTAAATTTCTAAAATTCTATGTTGACAGATATAAACAATAGCGGTATAGTTAAAACACATAATAATATACAACATATATAAAATAATGGTGTAACACATCATATCTATTAGGAGGAGATACTAAGGAGGGATAACATGGAATACGGACTGATCTCAGTTGTACCCGCAGTAATTTTAATTTTGTTTGCCCTGAAGACAAGAAGAACCTTTGAAGCGTTGATCATAGGCACATTTGTTACATATATCATCATCAAAGGTCCTGGCTTTCTCACCGCGTGGATCGATTCTCTCTTTGAGGTTCTGACAGATCAGGACGTTCAGTGGGTGATCATCGTGTGCGGCCTTTTTGGAAGCCTGATCGCTCTTCTTGAAGCCTCCAACGGTACAATATCCTTTACGGAAAAAATGGCGTCAATCTGTAAATCCGCAAAGAGTTCCCTCGTTGTTACATGGATCATGGGAATGCTCATTTTTATCGATGACTATCTGAATATCATCACACTGGGGACCTGCATGTGCCCGCTCACAGACCGGTATAAAGAGCCGAGGGAGGCCACATCGTATATTATTGATTCCACGGCAGCTCCAGTGTGCGTTCTTCTTCCGATTTCCACATGGTCCATTTTTTATGCGTCGATGTTTTTTGCAAGGCCGGAAATTGCGGCGCTTGGTTTTTCCAGCGCGACTTCTATGTATGTGTCAATTATCCCTTATATCTTTTATCCGATCTTTACAGAGATCATTGTTCTTTTGTTCTGCCTGAAGCTGATGCCGAAGGTGGGCAGGATGAAAAAGGCATATGAGAGAATGGAAAATGCGCCGGAAATACAGATAAAAAAGAAAAGCGATATACCGGATGGGAAAAAGGGGACAATATGGGATTTCCTCATTCCAATAGTGATCCTGGTCATACTCACCCTTGTTTATGGAGAAATCCTGATCGGGCTTATCGTGTCCCTCGCAGTATGTCTGGTAATGTTCCTTCCGCGCAGGCTGATGACATTTGGAGAATTCTGTGATTCTTTTATGAAAGGGTTCTGCAATATGATCCCTACTCTTGCTGTGCTGGTAGCTGCATTTCTGATGCAGCAGGCGGCGCAGGACATCGGGCTTCCGCAGTATATTATTTCCGTGGCTGAGCCGCTGATGAGTCCGGCGCTCTTCCCGGCGATCACATTTATTGCAGTTTCTCTTCTTACCTTTGTTACGGGAAGCAACTGGGGAATCCCTGCGGCCTGTGTTCCGATCGTCATTCCGCTGGCCTCGGCGGTGGGAGCGGATATGATCCTGACAATGGCTGCCATCGTTTCGGCAGGAACATTCGGGTCTCATGCATGTTTCTACTCGGACGCTACAGTTATGACCTCTGCGGCATGCGAGATGGAAAATATGGATCATGCGCTGAGCCAGATCCCCTATGCGATGTTTGGAGCTGTTCTGTCCCTGGCTGCATTTCTCATATGCGGGATAGCGGGACTTTAAGCAGATAAAAATTATATGAGGAGGAGGTAACTATGGGTGTATTTTTTATGGGCATTGACATCGGGACAAACGAGTCGAAAGGCGTTCTGATCGACGAAAGATGCAGGATCGTGGCGAAAGCAGTGACTTCCCACGAGACGGAAAATCCGAAACCAAACTATTACGAGCATGACGCTGAAAAAATATGGTGGGCTGATTTCTGCATACTCTCCAGAAAACTGATCGAAGAGTCAAAAACAGATCCAGCTGAAATCATGGCCGTAGGCTGCAGCGCGCTGAGCGCGGACGTAGTACCTGTAGATGAAAACTGCGTGCCGCTGAGGAAAGCAATCCTGTATGGAATCGATGCAAGGGCGTCCCGGGAGATCGAACAGATCAAAGAATACTACGGGCCGGAGAGAATGAAAGAGATATTCGGAGATCATGAGCTTTGTTCCTCGGATTGTATGCCGAAGATCCTGTGGATCAAAAATAATGAGCCGGAAATATTTGAGAAAACATACAAGTTCCTGACAGCGTCCTCATATCTGACGGCAAAACTGACCGGGGAGTATGTTATAGACCGCTATCTGGCTGTATCGTCCTTTGCACCGTGCTACAGGAGTGATCTGTCCATAGACCGGGAGCTGACAGAAGAACTGTACTGCCGCGCAGACCAGCTGGCAGACGGAAGAGAGACCAGCGATGTGGTCGGAAAAGTAACGGAAAAGGCGGCCGGGGAGACGGGATTAAAAGCAGGCACGCTGGTAGTTACGGGAACAGATGATTCCGGGGCCGAGGCCATCAGCACCGGTGTTTTAAAACCGGGGGATCTGATGATCCAGCTTGGATCTACCTGCTATATCATGTACTGCAGCGACAGAATGGTCAATGACGAGAGAATCTGGTCCGAGGATTTTCTCATCCCCGGCACATTCTGCCAGGACGGCGGAACAAATACAGCGGGGGCACTTACAAAATGGATCAGAGATACAGCATTTACTGACCTGAAGGAAAAGCAGGACGCAGGCGGGGAAAACGCATTTTCCGCTATGGCCGCTCTTGCCGACGATGTTCCTCCCGGATCAGAGGGGCTTGTTGTACTTCCTTATTTTGCAGGAGAGCGGACGCCTGTCAATGACCCGGATGCGAGAGGCGTGTATTTCGGACTTCTCCAGAGCCATACAAGAAAACATCTGTACCGGGCGGCTCTGGAAGGCGTGGCTTACTCCATTGCACATCATATAGAAATCCTTGAGGAGCACGGGCTTAAGATCAACAACTTCATGTGCGTGGGAGGCGGAGCACAGAACCATCCATGGCTCCAGATCATTGCCGATGTGTGCGGATATACGGTTAAGACAGCGGAAATCACCATTGGTTCCTCCTATGGGGACGCCATGATCGCTGCCATCGGAGCGGGACGGTTTGAAGGATATGCAGATCTGGCGGATTATATCAAGAGCGGCATGGAATTTCAGCCTTCGCAGGAAAATCACAGGCTGTACCAGAAGTATTTTTCAATATACAAGAGGCTTTATAAGGCTGCGGCGCCTTTGATGCATGAGATTGCCCACATAGACGGGCAGGAAGAGGAGTAAAAGCTATGGGCAGGGGGATCGTTTTTTTTGACATAGACGGAACGCTCTGCAGATATGCCGGTAAGGTGGATCCAGGGTTGAAAGAATGTTTCCGCAGATTTCACGAGAAGGGAAACGCCGCGTTTCTTTGTACAGGCAGGTCGCCGGTGGACATACAGCCGGATATACTGGAGCTGGGGTTTGACGGAATGATCGCGCTGATGGGAGCGTATATCGAAGTCGGCGGAAAAGTGATCCAGAATAAATGCATCCCTCAGAGTCTGTTAAAGGAGACAGTGGATGTGCTGCTTGCCAATCAGATCCAGGCATTTCTGCTCGGAAGAGAAATCTATGCCCGGACCGAATATGCAAGGGATTATGACTGGAATCTGCCGGTTTTTCACGGTATGGAGGATCTGTATGTAAACGGGCATGAGCCTGAGATCGCGTCCATAGATCTGGATTTTGGGCGGATTGAAGATATTGAGATCTGTCTCCCTGTCATGGAAAAACATTCGGAGTTTATCCAGTATTCCGACATTACGGGACAGACCCGTCTCCACGGTGTAAACAAATCGCGGGGAATTATGACGGTGCTCGGATTCCCGGAGTACCGGGGAATGACAAGCTACGCGATAGGAGACAGCCAGAATGATATCGAGATGCTCCGTTTCGTTGACGTGGGGATCGCGATGGGGGACGCGCCCCAGGAGGTGTCAGACTGCGCAAAATGGCAGACTTCTGTGGTGGAGGCAGACGGCGTAGGCCGCGCTCTGAGGCATTTCGGACTGGCGTAATCTAAAAATCAGAGAACACAATAATTTATAAAAATGGATTTAGTTAAAAAAGAAAAGGAGAAAAAAATGAGTTGGACAAAAGAGATGTTTGGAGTTGAGAAACCGGTGATCGCACTGCTTCACCTTAATGCATTCCCGGGGGATCCCCGGTTTATCGACGGGGAAGATTCGATGGAAAAAACAGTGGAGGACGCCAGAAAAGACCTGCATGCTCTCCAGGACGGAGGCGTGGACGGCGTGCTGATCTCCAATGAGTTCAGCTTTCCCTACCAGGCACAGGCGGAGCCGGTGGTGGCGTGCGCTATGGCCAGAGTGATCGGAGAACTGAGAAGTGAGATTCGTGTGCCATACGGCATTGACCTGGAGGCGGATCCCATGCTGGCAATGGATCTGGCTGCTGCGGTGGATGCGAAATTTGTGAGAGGGACCTTTACGGGAACATATGTGGGAGTCGGGGGCGTGACCTGCCCGGACACAGGGGCCATCCTGCGCAGAAAGAAAGCCCTCGGACTGAAGGATCTGAAGCTTTTGTACTTCCTGAACAATGAGTCGGATTCTTATATGACGCCGATTCACTATCCCGATCTGGCAAAGGAGATCATTTTCAACTGTGAACCGGACGGCCTGTGCGTTACCGGAGCGCATGCGGGAATCGAAGCAAAGAGCACCATCATCGAAGAGACCAGGGAAAAGGTAAAAGATCTGGGAGTACCTGTATTTGCGGCAACCGGCTGCAATATCGGGAATATTAAGGAAAAACTGGCTATTTCCGACGGCGCTCTGGTGGGAACCTGCCTGAAAAAAGACGGGAAATTCAAAAATCATATTGACGGCGACCGTGTGAAAAGGTTTATGGAGCAGGTTGAAGAATACAGGACGCTGAAAAAATAGACAAATTAAATCGAAAGCATTTAGCGGTTTTTTACAAAAAATCTGAATTAATTGAAAAATTGTTGACACAATTTACAACTTAGTGGTATATGTAAAATATAAAGTCATATATGAACTATATAAAATATATAAAGTAAATATTTTACGGAAAAGAAAAGGGGTGCACAAAGTGAACAGAGAAGAAATGTGTAAATGGTGCAGTATTCCCGCAGAAGAACTGGAAAATCATCCGGATTCCAAGATCAAGGTAAAAATCTTTGAAGACAAGAATGATGTTTCAGTAGTGACGGGAAACATGATGGCAGACGAGGTCATTGCAAACAACCTTGCAGGAAAACCGACAAAATGGATCCTGCCGGCAGGCCCTATGGGTCAGTACAAATATTTTGCAGACCGGGTGAACAAAGAGAGGATCAGCCTGAAAAACGTATATGTATTTCATATGGATGATTTCCTCGACTGGGAGGGGCGTCCTTATCCGGAGGTGGATAACTACTTCAGCCTGAAGGCGAACATGATCGCCGGATTCTATGGACTGATCGACGAGGAACTTAACGTTCCTGAGGAAAACAGGTTCTTCCCGAGTATTTACGATATTGATGCCATCGACAACAAGATCGAGGAAATGGGAGGAGTAGATACAGTGTTTGGAGGCCTGGGCTACAAAGGGCTGGTCGCTTTCTGTGAGGCGCCGAATTCTCCTTATTATGACATTACTGTAGATGAGTATGCAGCCTCAAAGACGCGGGTCGTACATCTGAATGAAGATACGCTGATCTCGCTGAGTGAGCGCGATATCGGAGGCTTTGTACAGATCGTGCCGCCGATGGCGATCACGATCGGATTTAAGTCCATGCTCAATGCAAAGAAGGCAGTGTTCATGGTAACGACAGGTTCCTGGAAACAGACTTCCATCCGTGTGCTGATGTTCTCGGAGCCGACGGTGGAATACCCGGCCACCATTTTTCCGAAATATGTTCCTGAGGTGATCGTGCTGACAGATACAAAGACAGCACAGCCTCCGCTGACTGACGATATTTTTTGATTTGGAGGGATAACATGAGTAAGATACCGGATATTGTTGTAGTAAACGGACACGGACTTGGAGAATACTGTGATGTAAAACGGATCCCGGAGCCTGGAGAGAGCTGCACCGCATATAACCGGCGGGCGGCAATGGACGCGGGAAAAGGGACCAACGTGGCCTGCGCCATCGGAAGACTGGGAGGAAATGTTTCCTTTGTAGCAAAATGCGGCGTAGACCAGTGCGGCCAGCTGGGTTACAAATGGCTGGGAGAGTCCAATGTAAGTACAGACTATTACTGGCTGGATCCATCCATTGAATCCTGCCTGGGGCTGTGTATCATCGCAGAGAACGGAGAAAATCTGCTGCTTGATTTTGACGATGATATCAACGCGATCCAGCCTGACGAGGTGGACCGGGTGGTGAGAAAATTAAAAGGAGCGAGATATCTGACCGCCGGCTTTGCCCAGTCAGTGGAGTCCGGGCTGACAGCCTGCAAGACCGGGAAAGAGATGGGAATGTACACTCTCCTGAACCCGAGCCCGCTCAGGGACGGACTGAAACTTCCCGAGATGCCGTATGTGGATGTGCTCTGTGTAAACGAGGGAGAGTCCTACGAGATGCTGGAACTTGACCCGGAGGAAAAACTGGACTGGAAAGAACTGGGACAGAGGCTGCTTGACAGATATCGCTGCGGCGCGGTCGTAATGACGCTCGGCTCCGCCGGTTCTGCCGGGATCACTGCAGACGACGCATGGATCTGCCCGCCTGCAAAAGTGGATATGGTGGATGAGACCGGAGCAGGAGATGGATTCCTGGGCGCTGTCACCTGGTGCCTGAGCCAGGGAAGAACTCTGAAGCAGGCAATGGAATGGGCCAATGTATATGCGGCTTATACAGTCACAAAGTCCGGTTCTCTTGAATTCTATCCCTGGAAAGAGCAGATACCGGAGATTTTCAAAAATCTGGGAAGAGAAGACCTGCTGTTTTAAACCGGCCGGGGAAGGAAAAGGCAGGTTGAGAACAGAAAGCGGATGAAGGGCATCCGCTTGGAAAATTACAGGATTACAGAAAGGAAGAATCAGAATGGCAAAATTTTTTAACGGAATTATTTCCGAACCAATGATTTCATACAACGATGATCAGTCCATTGATTTTGATACCACGGCGCAGATCTTTTCTAATCTGGCACACAGAGGCGCCTCCGGGTTGTTTATAAACGGATTCGGGGACGAGACGTATTCTCTGTCGCTGACAGAGCGCCTGGACATAGTAAAGTGTGCGCAGAAGGCTGTAGAAGGAACCGACTGCCTGGTCGTTGCAGTTGTGTTCGCCACTTGCCTGAGAGACGCGCTCTGGCTGATCCGCGAATATAAGAAACTGGACGTTAAGGCAATGTGTATCTCACTTCCGCCCTTCTATCAGATGACGCCTCACGCAGCATATCAGTACCTGTCCGCCCAGCTGAAGGAGACAGAGGTTCCGACCATCGTGTTCAACTGCCGTGAGATGGATCAGTTCGCGTCTCCTGAGCTTCTGGGACGCCTGGCTCATGAATTCCCGAACTGCCAGGGCTACAAGGATGCTACAAGAGATATCATCCATCTGAACAAGTGCCTGGATGAGCTGGACGACTTAAAAGAGGATTTCAGCATCATCTCCGGTTCTGACGCTACGCTTTTTACCCATATGGCTATGGGAGCATCGGCATCCGTCAGCTTTATGAGCGTTCCGTTCCTGGATCAGATGAAAGATATCTACGATTACTTTAAGGCAGGAGAGTATGAAAAGGCATGGCAGGCACAGAGGATCGTGCTTAAGCTGCGTACCTTTATGCAGCAGTTCCCGGATTCATCCGCATACATTTACGCCATGAAATATACGGCAAAGATCAATGTAAAGGGAACGCGGCATCCGGACGATATGCTCTATATCCCGGAAGAGGAACTTCGTAAATTTGACCGGATGGTAGAAGAGTTCGGTATTCTTGACAGGTAATGGAAGAATTGGAGGGATAATATGGGACATGTTTCCAAGATCGTTTGTTTAAACGGAAACGGAATCGGACAGTATTGTGACGTAGTAAGAATTCCGCGAAAAGGAGAGACTGCAATACCGAAAAACCTCAGATATGTACAGGATTCGGGAAAAGGCGTGAATAACGCGATCGTTATCGGACGGCTTGGCGGAGACGTGGCATATATCGGAAAAGTCGGAAAAGATGAAGGCGGATCCCTGAACCAGAGCTGGCTGGAAAGTTCCGGCGTAAATACAGAGCATTTCTGGCAGCAGGAAGGGATCAGCACAAGCCTGGGACTGATCATCCTTGCAGAATCAGGAGAAAATATGATCATTAATTTTGATTCCCCGGGAAGCGATATTACTCTGGAGGAGGCTCTTCCACACGTAAAAGCCTGCCAGGGAGCAGAGTATTTCCTAACCGGATTTGAGGTGCCCATCGATGTGGCGCTGGAATGCTCCAAAACGGCAGCAGATATGGGTATGAAGGTATTTATTAACCCCAGCCCCATCGAATCGGCCGCGGATCTGCCGGAAATCCCTTATGTGGACACCATGTGCGTCAACGAGGTAGAGGCCAGGATCCTTCTGGAGGAAGAAGAGATCAAAGACTGGATCGATGCCGCAAAGAGGCTGTGCCTCCGCTATAAGGTCAAGAATACCATCATCACTCTGGGCGGCGACGGCGCCTGCGCATTCGGCGAACGGGGAACCGCAAGAGTGAACGGCATTCCGGTACAGCTGGTAGATGAGAGCGGAGCAGGAGACGCTTTTATGGCCGTTACTGTTCTCAGGCTGTCTGAAGGAGACAGCACAGAAGAGGCGCTTACCTATGCAAATAAGTACTGCGCATACCTTGTCCAGAAAGAGGGAAGAGAAGGATCCATCGGAAAATATCTCTGGAAGGATGAGATGGAAGAGGTACTTAAAAAATATTAAATAAAGGAAAAGGAGGTATAAGAAACATGAAAATTTCGTTTTTCACAGCCAGTATGCACCGCTATCCATTGGAGAAATGCTTTGAAGTAGCGTCAGAGTTTGGATATGACGGAATCGAGATCTGGGGCGGACGCCCCCATGCTCTGGCATCGGACATGCGGGCCGAGGATATTCAGAAGATAAACGAGCTCTCAGAGAAATACAATCTTCCGGTCGTATCCTTTGAGCCTGATATGGCAAATCTGCTGTGGAGAGACCAGAGATGGATCGACGAGAGTATGGAGTATTTCAAACAGTGTATCGACCTGTGCAAAGCCATTCACTGTCCGTATATGGTAATGGCCGCTCTCCAGGCGAGCTACGGATACTCCACAGACGAGGACTGGGCGCAGTTTATTAAATACATGAAAGAGCTGGCGGCCTACTCTGAATCCATCGACGGCGTGACTATGATCCTTGAGACGGTAACGCCATGGGAGGGCAATATCCTGATCCGTTCCGACGACGTGGTACGGGCCATGAAAGAGATCGACTCTCCGAAGGTAAAAGCCATGCTGGACCTGGCGGCTCCGCTGACAGTGGGAGAGCCGGCGTCGCAGTATTTTGAGAAGCTGGGAAAGGATCTGGTACATATCCATCTTGTGGACTGCAAAAAGGACATTGAAGACCATCTGATCCTGGGCGACGGAGAACTGCCGGTAGACGAGACTTTATCCATGATCGACCATTATGGATACGACGGCTACTGTTCTGTGGAACTGTTTGACGAGTACCGCACAGATCCGATCCTTTACAACCTGAAGGCCATCCGGGCGATTCGGGAAGCTCTTGAACGTGTAGGGTTAAAACAGGGATAAACAAAATGATAAAAAGACAAAAGAAATTTAATAATAGCGAATGATAGTAGAAAGGGGATATTTATGGCAGCAAAAAAGGGGTGGACGCCCGCCCGAATAAAAATGTATATCGGCTACGCAGTAATGTTTCTGTGTTATATTGCAGTAGCGCTCTTTGCGCCGCATCATGAACTGACAGAAGAAGGCGCTCAATACGGTGCATGGACACTGATCCCGCCGCTGGCGATCTTTGCCTTTATTCTTCTGACGAAGAAGATCCTGGAAGGTTTCTTCTGGTCATCCCTGCTGGTTGTGTTTATCAAATACCGCTGGGATTTTATGAAAGGATTTGTGGACGATATGTTCACACAGGTGACAAACTGGGACAACTGGTGGGTAATTTATCTGTTCCTTCTGGCAGGTACGATCACGATCCTGTTTAAATACAGCGGCGCAGGAACCTATTTTGCAAGGTGGATCGCGAAAAAAATTAAAAATGAAAAGGTTGCAATGTTCGTAACTTCATTTGTACTTTGGCCGCTCTGCCTGGACGACTATATGAGCGCGCTTGTAACCGGATCCGTATTCAGTCCTCTTCTGGACTCCTATAAGGTTCCCAGAGAGATGACGGCGTACATTATCCGTTCAACAGCCGCTCCTATCGCAACCCTGCTTCCCATCGGGGCATGGGCAATCTATGTAGGCGCCGTGCTGGATATGTGGGAACTGGACATTCTGGAAGGAACATCCGGATTTTCATATTACTTTGCAAACATCCTTCCGTTCCTTTTCCTTCCGATCACGGCAATTCTTGTAAGCTGGCTGGTGATCCTGGGAGTGATCCCGAAGTTCGGAAAGATGAAACGTGCCTTTACCCGTGTGGCGGAAGGCGGCCCGGTTGGTCCGGCCAAAGAGCCCCGTTATGACGACGACGGCAACCTGATTGAAGAAGAAGTCGAGACGGCTCCGGAACCGAGAAAACGCGTAAATCTCTCTCATTTCCTGGTACCGATCGTGGCAATCGTATTCTTCGGATATATCTTTGAGTGGGATATGGCTTACGGCATTACCTGGGGTATGCTTGTTACATTCGTGTACTACTGCATCACAGGCGTATTCAATACAGACGACGCCCACGACGTTGTGTGCGACGGATTCGCATACATGAGCGAGATGTGCATCATGATGGGCCTTGGCCTGATCCTCTGCAACGGCCTGGATTCCATCGGATTCGTAAACTTCGTTGTATCAAATGTTGAAGGTTTTGTGGCGGCGTCCACGCTTCCGATCATTATCTTCATCGTATTCTCCGCAACGGAGATGCTTGTAACATTTAACTACACGCTGTATCTGATCGCAATGCCGATCGTAGTAGCTCTGGCAGAGGCCAGCGGAGCGAATGTTCCGCTCACGATCGCAGCGCTGGTATCTTCCGGTGTATTCGGTTATTTGCTTGCGTTCTCATCAGACGGAGGTATGCTGACCTGTGCATCCTGCGGAAATATAGATATCTATGAGCAGAACACAACCCAGTATCCATACATGATAATTGCCTGGGTACTGGCGGCGATCGCATATCTTGCAGCCGGATTTATATTATAACCTGACGGCGCCTTTCCTGTATACCAGGGGTTATAGGACCGCATTGGGACAGGGCGTCCCGGTGCGGTCCTTTTCAAAAGAAAAAACAATATTAACGGGCTATATTTTATATAGGAGGAACAGACAATGAAAGCAAAAATACATCTTACAAAAGAAATGTTTACATCCCAAAAGCGCGTACTTCTAGAATCAGGAGAATTCCGTGCGGAGGCATTTACTTACTCCAGCGGCGTTTGTGCCCTGGAGGTGAGCGGGGCGAGGTGCACATATATTCTCCTGCCGTTCAACGGGCAGCAGGTGTGGAGATTTCAGGTGGACGGCGAGGAGATGACGATGAGATCCATGTTTGAAGAACCGGAAGATACGCAGGATTTTGAGTCCACGTACGGTGCGTTTCTCATTCACTGCGGCCTTACGGCTATGGGAAATCCTTCTGAGGAAGATCCCCATCCGCTCCACGGCGAACTGCCTCTGGCTCATTATCAGAGCGCCTGGATCGAAACAGGGGAAGATGAGGAGGGCGCATTTATCCGTACCGGAGGGTCATATCTTTACAGAAACGCCCTCGAGACGGCATATGTGTACAGTCCCACCCTCAGGCTGAATGCAGGCGGGACGGAACTGATCGCCCGGGACACGATCGAGAACCGCAGGAGCCAGCCTTTCCCGTTTATGTATATGTCCCACATTAACTGGCGGCCCTTTGAAGGAGCGCGGTTTGTGTACGGAGCGCCTGCGGACAAAGAGCATATCGAGGTTTTCCGGGAAGACTGGGGGGACGCTATCAGCGCAGAGGACGCAAAACGGCTGGACGATTATACACTTGAACTGATGGAAGACCCCACAAAGGCCGACGTTATCTGCAAAGAGACACAGGTGTATGATCCCGAACTCTGCCTGTGCATCCGGTATGTACCGGACGAAAACGGATGGGCGCACTCCATGCAGCTGCGTCCAGACGGAAAGGCGTGCTATGTTGCATTCGACACCGCGTACCTGCCGACAGGAGTCCGCTGGATGGCCCGCACCGGCGAAGAGGATTCCTGCGGATTCTGTCTTCCGAATACAGGAAACCATAAGGGAAGAGCCTACGCGATCGCCCATGACCTGAGAAAGATACTCGGACCCCATGAGACAATCGAACTGAAATACAATATTGCAGTGCTTGACCCGGAAGACGCAAAAAAAAGAGCTGCGGAAATTGAGAAAAAATGGAATTAGTGGTATACTTACTTATAATCAGAGTATATGAATCACAATTTGTTTGACAGGGGGATATATGGAAAAGTATTCACTGTACCAGCAGCTTGCCGATTCGCTGCGGGATAAGATTTATGAAGGGAAATATGCATTCGGCGATAAACTTCCATCAGAGAGGAGCCTGGCGGAAAAGTTTGGGATCAGCCATCTTACTGTACGAAAAGCGCTGGCCATCCTGGAGGAAGAGGGGATGCTCCTGCGTGTCCAGGGAAAGGGAACTTTTGTGCGGGCGCAGAAATACTCCATAGATATGCAGCATATGGACGGTTTTTCAAGTATGTTCGGACAGCAGGGGATCACCATAACAAATAAGGTGCTGTACAGCGGCGTCAGGGAGGCGGGGTTCAAATATAGCCGGATCTTCGGCATCCCGAGAGAAGAACCTGTCTTTGAACTGATCCGGCTCAGGCAGAATGGGGAAGACCCTGTCGCACTGGAATACAACATACTGCCTACCAAAAGAGTACCGCATGTGGAAGAATATGATTACAGCCTGTATTCCCTGTGGGATGTGTACCGCCAGGCAGGAATCCAGCTTGTAGAGGAAAACCAGAAGCTGGAGATCGTTAAGGTATATAACCCTCAGGCGGATCTTCTGAATGTAGAGGAAGGGGCGGATGTACTGATGTTAAGTTCCACGGCGCTGGATCTCTCAGGAAAAGTGATCGAGTGTACGAAGATCTATGACAACGCAAAAAGAATGGTGTTCTACGCCTCTACGGTGTAGAGAAAAATCGGACAGGTAATACCCAGAAGAAAGGTACATACCGATATGAGTAAATACGCACAGTTAGTAAGCGATAAGCTGAGAGAAAATATTGAAGAGTATATAGGAGTCAACCAGCTCCAGGCGGGCGACAAACTGCCGTCTGAGCGCAGCCTGGCGCAGATGTTCCAGGCGAACCGGATCACTCTGCGCAGGGCGCTGCAGCAGATGGCAGGCGAGGGGCAGATTTATTCGATTCCGGGACAGGGGACATATGTAGCCTGCGAAAAATTTTGTGAAAATGCAGACGGGAGCATCTCTTTTTCCAGTTCCTGGAATCAGGCCGGACACAGAGTATCGAGCAAGCTGATCCATTTTGCGGTGGCGGACTCTAACCTGAAAACGTCCCAGCTTCTCGGAGTGCCCCTCGGATCAAGAGTGTACGAACTCCGGAGGATCCGTCTGATCGACGATATACCGATCTCCATTGAGACGTCCTATCTTCTGGAAGAAATGTGCCCCGGGCTGAACCGTTTTGATTTCCGCAGGAGCAGGGGACTGTACCAGACCCTTAAAGAGGAATACGGGATAGAGATCGTACAGCAGCAGCAGAACATCCGGGCTACCAAGCTGCGGGAGGAGGAAGCCGACCTGCTCTGTTCCGATCCGGGGGCCAGCGCATTTTATGTCAGCGCGGTGGGAATCGCGAAAGACGGGAAGTCAATAGAGAGGTCTTTGTCCGTTACAAGAGCGGACCGGTATGCTATCAGCTATCATGTGAAGATCAATCCGGTAAAAAACACAGGCTCCATACAGCCCGGATAAACAAAATAATATCCCCCAATTTTTATAAAAAGAATACCATATGAGCCGGAAACACGTATTTTCGGCACACGGCAGGATGCCCTAAAAATAGACCACCAGATTTGGCTATTTTTAGGGCATCCTTTTTGTTGCATCATGGCAGAAAACTGGTATACTTATAATAGTAAAAGGTACATATAATATAAAACATATATAAGGTAATATTTATGACAAAATATAATAATCTGAGATCAGAACGGGTGATGGACGCTCTTGCAGAATATATAGATAAAACAGGGCTTCAGCCCGGAGATACGGTTCCTTCAGAAAGAATGCTTTCAGAAATGTGGCAGGTCAGCAGAGGAACCGTCCGGGAGGCCCTGGGAAGAATGTGCAGGGAGGGAATCCTCATTCCCATGCAGGGAAAGGGCACTTATGTGGCTCCCGAAAAAGAGCATATTGAAATGAAAACGATGATTTCTTTTTCAGAGGCCTTTTCTGGAAAGGGGAAGCTCGCAAGCAGAGTCCTTTCGCAGAGACTGGAAGAGGCGGACGAGTATCTGGCGAAGATCCTGCACATGACTCCGGGAGAGAAAGTCCATGTTCTGAGCCGGGTACGGGAGATCGACGGGAAAAAACTGCTGCTTGAAATTTCTCATATACCGGCAGAGAAGTGCCCGGGGCTTGAAAAATTTTCTTTTGAAAACGCAAGCCTTTACAGCATACTGGAAATCCATTACGGCATCTACATGGATCATCAGGACATATCTGTGCAGCTGTCGTCGGCAAGTGAGACAGAGGCGCGGTATCTGGATATCCGGCCCGGCGACCCGGTATTTGTGGAAAAGGGAACTGCGTATGACAGAAACGGACAGGCAGCAGAATATACGAAGACGATCATGGACGCCCGTAAGGGAAATTATACGGTCAGCATAAGTTCTGAATATCCGTAAAACAAAAAATCAGTTCAGAGGTATCTGAGATTCCGGCCGGATCTTTGGTATAGATGTTTCAGAAGCCATCTGCAGATGCAGATGGAATCAAAAAGAAAAGGAGAAAAAAGATGAGCAGAATGAATTACATGACACCGGAGTACGAAGAGACATATATAAAAAATATGGAGAAAATACTCTCTCTACGTCCTCAGGTAGAAAAGATTGTTGATCAGGTAATGACGCCGGAAAAGAAAAATCTTTTTCTGGTAGGGATCGGAGGGACGCTTGCGATCATGCTTCCCTTTATGAAAATGTTTAAAAAAATGTCGGACGCTCCGGTGTACGCAGAAAACGCGGCCGAGCTTCTGGCCGAGGGCAACAGGGAACTTTGCAGCGATTCGGTAATTTTCCTGATGTCGGATTCTGGTTCCACAAAAGAGATCATCGAAGTGATCAAAATGGCAAAAGAGATCGGGGCTGTTACGATCTGCGGGATCGGGCATAAGGATACGCCGATCGAAAAGCTGGTGGATCATTCTGTGCTGTACCTGTACAAAGACGCATACACTGCCGACGCAGACTACCTTCTTCAGTATATGTTTTTTGCATACTATCTGGAGAAAAGGGGCGAATTCCCGGATTATCAGAAATTTACAGAAAATCTTGCCAGGCTTCCGAAAGCCCTGGTGGAAGTCAAGAGACAGGGAGATATCCAGGGAGAAGAGTACGCAAAGAAATACCACAAAGAAGATTATACGATCTTTACGGCGGGAGGAAATATATGGGGAGAGATCTACTGCTTTGCAATGTGCGTTCTGGAGGAGATGCAGTGGATCCGCACAAAATCTGTGACCGCATCTGATTTCTTCCACGGCACGCTGGAGCTGGTGGATGAAGACACCCATGTGTTTATCGCAAAATGCGAGGACGAATCCAGGCCGGTGACAGACCGGATCGAGAAGTTCTGCCGGCAGTACTCGGATAAAGTGACTGTTTACGATACAAAGGACTATGCCCTGGAGGGGATCGATCCAGAGTACAGAAGTATGTTTTCACCCCTTGTGATCTGCGCGGCCGTGGGACGGATCAGCCCGCACATGGAGTACGCCACAGGGCATTCTCTTGCATTCCGCAGATACTACAAGGTCGTGGATTACTGATCAGAGGAGGGTAAAGATGAAGGTACTTGGATTGGGCGACAATGTCGTTGACCGGTATGTAAACAAAAAGATCATGTTCCCCGGCGGAAATGCTGTGAATTTTGCCGTGTATGCCCGGGAATGCGGATTGGAATCCGCATTTCTGGGATATATCGGAGACGATGCGGAGGCGGATCACATTATTGCCAGCCTGAAAGAAGAAGGCGTGGATATCACCGGATGCCACCGGATATTCGGAACTACCACGGAGCGCTGCGACGTAAACCTGATCGACGGGGACCGGGTATTTATCGCAGACGATATGCGGGAGACAAAGGTTCCTCCGGTCAGCCTTTCCGGCCGGGACATAGAGAGGCTGAAAGACTTTGATCTGATCCATGCCGCCTGCTACGGCTGTGTGGAGGACGAACTTCCAAAGCTTTCCGGACTGCGCGGACTTAAGACCTTTGATTTTTCCGTGGAAGAGGAATACAAAGAGGACGGGTATCTGCAGAAGGTATGCCCGTGGATCGATATGGCGCTGTTTTCCTGCGAGGGAATGACGGAGGAAGAGATCCAAAGCCTGCAGGAGAAAGTACACGGCCTGGGATGCCGGTATGTCCTTGCCACTATGGGCACAGCGGGACAGAGTCTGTACGACGGCAGCAGGAGATACAGCGGCAGGGTGAAACTGGTGGACGCCGTGGATACGATGGGCGCGGGAGATTCCTTTTTTTCTTCCTTTGTCTGTATGCTGCTGAAACAGGGATGGACAAGAGAGAATCCTCTTACGGAGCAGATGATCGGAAAAGCTTTTGAAAAGGCGGCAGAATTTTCGGCGAATAACTGTCTGAGAAACGGAGGATTCGGGCACCCGGCTCCCATAGCCGGAGAATGATAAGGCAGGGAACCGGGCGGCCCGCTGTAAATATGAAGGCTAAACCCGCGTATGGTTTGTGAAAGGGAGATCATATGAAGAAAGAGAGAACAATTCTTATATCGGAGAATATTTTTACCGGCATGGCAGACCATCCCCGTTCAGGGGCTGTCGTGATCGACGGAGACCGTATCGCCGCAGTAGTTGAGAAAGACTGTGCGGCGGACTGGTCGGATGAAGGCGCCCGGGTGATCGATCTGGGAGATCAGCTTGTCTGCCCGGGATTTGTGGACAACCATGTGTTTTTTACCGGCTATGTGTGGTCTCGTATCGGCGCGGATCTGTCCGGAGCAGGGACAAAGAGCGAGGCCGCACTCCTGCTGGAGGAATACGCGCAGGATAAGACGGAAGGCGGAATATTCGGCCACGGACTGCGGGCGGAGGTGCTGGAAGAGGATGCGGATGACGATGAACTGCTGAAAGTGTTCGGCAGCCGTCCTGTCGTCGCATTTACCGAAGACCGGGACGGATGCATGATGAACCGGGCGGCAAAGGACGCCTACGGTTTTGACGGGAGTGAAGTATACGCTGAGATCTGCTGGAAAGTTTTTGATGAATTCTTAAGAGATGAGAAGTTCATCCGAAGAGAATATGAAAATTTCAGCAGACTGCTGGCGTCCCGCGGCGTTACCTCCATCAAGGAGATCGGGTTTGACTCCTACTCCGGTTTTGTCAGCATCCTGAAAGAGATGGAGGCAAAAGACGAGCTGCTCCACCGGGTCAACCTTGTATCCCAGCCAGTCGGACGCCCGGCCGATTTTGAATTCGGCAGGAAGTGTGCAGAGGAGCTGCACAGCGATTTCCTGCAGTTTATGGGATATAACATCATGGTAGACGGTGAGATCGCCGCCCACAATGCGGATGTGATCGACGAGTACAGAGATCTGCCGGGCAGCCGCGGTGAGCAGGAAATCGATTATGAGAGCCTGGAGAAAATGGCGCTCAAAGCGGATGCACTGGGACTTCGGTGCGCATTTCACGCCGAGGGTGACAATGCGGTGAGAAGGACGGTCGATATTTTTGAACACTGCCGGGAGATCAACGGTGACAGAGACGCCAGACACGTGATCACGGATCTGGAAATGGTAAGGCCGGAAGAATTAAAACGCATGGCAGAGCTTGGCATAACAGCATGTAATTATGTACAGATCATGGAATGTCTGGGCGGCTGGGAAGAATTCTACGGTTACGACCGGGTGGGCGAAAATGGAATAAAAAATTACTGGCCTTATAAAAGGATGCTCGACCTGGGCGTACACGCCTGCTGCGGTACCGATCTTCCGCTGACAGAGCCGGATATCCCGCTGTCGGCTTACCTGACTGTGACGCGAAAGTTTCCCGACGGAAAGCCGGAGGAAGGAATTAATAAAGATTGTGCCCTGACCGTAGGACAGATACTGAAGATGTGGACCGTCGAAGGGCAGTACGCCAATTTCAGAGAAGACAGGCTGGGTACGCTGGAAGAGGGAAAGCTGGCTGATATCGCAGTGATCGACCGGAATCTGTTCGGCATGGAGCCGGAAAAATTAAAAGAAGCACAGGTATCTATGACCATATGCGCGGGAAAGACCGTATATGTCAAAGAAGAGTAGTCCTGCGGGCGTCAGCAGCGGATATTAAGAAAGGAGAAAAAACATGAAAGTAGCGGCAATCGGAGACAACTGCATTGATCTCTATGAGAAACTGAACAAATATTATGCCACAGGCAATGCGGTGGACTTTGCAGTCAATATGAAAAAGCTGGGTATAGATACAGCAGTGATCTCTGTGACCGGGGATGACGAATACGGAAAACTTATGATCCAGGAGCTTGAGAAACAACAGATCGATCTGTCCCACTTCCGGGTAGAAAAGGGAAAGACAGCAGTATCCTACATGGATCTGGACGGACTGGAGAGGATTTACCTGGACTATGTGGAAGGCGTGATGGAAAATGTAAAGTTTACACAGGAGGATATCGACTTTGCGGCTTCCTGTGATCTGGTACACTCGGCATTCTGGGGCAACGCTCATATGCATTTGAAGGAAATCCACGACAAGGGCGCCCGGATCTGTTTTGACTTTGCAACAGAGTATCAGGATCCCATGGTGGAAGAAATTGCCGCCTATGTGGATTATCCGTTCTTTTCCTTTGAACACAGGACAGCGGAAACGGATGCGTTTCTGAAGGAAATGGTGGCGAAAGGGGCGTCTGTTGCAGTGGGGACATTTGGAGAAGAAGGTTCTGTTGCCTATGATGGAAAACAGTTTTATGAATACGGGATCGTGAAAGCAGATGTTGTGAACACCATAGGCGCAGGGGATTCCTATATGGCAGGATTTATGAACGGCATCCTCAAAGGATGGGATATCCCCCGCTGTCAGAGACAGGGCGCGGAAGTAGCGGCCGGCGTGGTAGGAGTATTCGGACCCTGGGTGGACTGACAGGGTCAGAAAGCGAGGAACAGACATGGTAATTGACGCACATGTACATGCGGGATTTGTAAAAAAAGGGGAAATCTCTTCCGGGGAACTTAAGTTCCGCCAGGAAGTTATGGGGCTGTACAAAACAGACCAGATTGAGATCGGTATGTGGCGGAAGATGATGGAGTTCGGGGGGATTGACCGGGTGTTTCTGCTTCCGCTGGACGTGACGGCATCCCGGGGAGGCTGTGTGGGCACTAATGAAGAAGTGTGGGAGCTGATGCAGGATCACCCGGACATGTTTATCGGATTTGCCAGCGTGGATCCGGCCCGCACCGATGTGATGGACGTGCTGGAGAAAGCGTTTTGCGAGCAGGGTCTGTATGGCCTGTATCTGCACCCGGCGCTTCAGAACTTCCGGCCATCGGATGAGATCATGGAATCCATTTATATGTTCTGCGAGGAACACAATAAACCTGTGATCTTTCATACAGGGGTAGCCATGGAGCCGGGCACCCGGCTGAGCCAGGGGCATCCCCTGGAATATGAGGAGACGGCGGCACGGCACCCGAAACTTCGGATCTGCCTTTCCCAGTTCGGATGGCCCTGGGTGCGGGAAGTGTGTACGCTGATGCTGAAATACCGCAACATCTATACGGACACTGCCATGCTCTATTTTGACAATCCGAAAGAATTTTATGCACAGGCTCTGGGAACCGATATCGGCCCGAAATGGATCGACAGGAGTCTGCGGCATCAGGTCATGTTCGGCTCTTCCGAGCCCAGGCTGGAACAGCTTCGGATGCTGAGGGCGGTAAGGGAAATGGATATGCGGGAATCCACAAGGGAGATGATCCTGGGGAAAAATGCGCTGGATTTTCTGAACGGAGGTATATGAAATGGTTTACAGACAGGAGATAATCCGTATCACAGACCGGTATAACCAGCTTCTTCCACTGGGACAGGAAGTCTGCCGGATCGTAGAGGAAAGCGGTATACAGGAAGGGATTGTACACATCATTACAAAACACACGACGACAGGAATTACGGTCAACGAGTGTCTGGAATGTCTGGAGGACGATATCCTGAATGCGCTGGGGAAAATGTTTCCGGAGGACGGCGACTACTATCACGCAAGGTTCCTGGACAGCTACGGTGCCATGGCCGGCAATCCGACAGGCCATCTCAAGGCCATGGTCACAGGGAATAACGCCTGTTTCCCGGTGGCGCAGGGAAGACCGCTCCTGGGCAGCGCCCAGGAGGTGTATCTGGCGGAATTTGACGGGCCTCAGGAGCGGACGGTGACAGTGACGGTGATCGGAGAATAACACATGAAAAAAGGAGGATGCAACAATGTCTGAAAAAATATTAGAACGTCTGGCGATCAACAATTTTAACTACAGACGGTGGAGTTTTGATTATTTTCTCCGCTCTGTAAAGGAGCTGGGACTTCACAATATCGAACTGTGCGGATGCCATCCGCATTTTACCATTTTCGAGGCGGAAAAATTTCCCGTGGAGGAGTTCGCGGCAAAGATAAAGGATGCAGGTATCACAGTAACAGCTATTGAGCCGGAGCAGAACTTCCTTCCTATCAATATCGCTGCAGTGAATCCATATCTGCGCGAGCAGTCCATCAGACAGCTCCGTTTCTTTATTGAAAATGCAAAAGTATTCGACTGTGATAAAGTGGTCATATATCCGGGGAAGGCTTTCGTCGACCATCCTCATTCCCAGGGCTGGATGTATGCAAGAGAGTCTGTTAAGGAACTGTGCAAAATTGCGGAGGATAACGGCGTGACACTGCTTATGACGCCGGTTTCCTCATTCGTATCGGACTTAATGACAGACACAAAGACGGCGAAGCGGATGCTGGACGAAGTAGGGGCGGACAATCTGATGGTTTGCGCGAACACAAGTATCCCGGGATATGTGGGAGAGACGCTGGAGACGTATTTTGAAGTGTTCGGAAACAGGATCGGACTTGTCCAGATGGCGGACGCGGTGGAGGACTGCGACCAGCTTGCCTGGGGCGAAGGAAATGTAAACCTGAAAGAACAGATGGATATTCTGGAGAAATTCGGTTATGAAGGCCCCGTTACAATGGAACTCCTGATGGAAGAGTACGCGGAGGATCCCCACAAGATCCATGCGGACAGCCTGGAATATATGAAGAAAAATTCATAGGGAGATTTACAGAACCGGAAGAGAAGGATCAGAAAAATACCGGAATAAAAAGGAGGATAAAAACATGAAGAAACTTGCTATGGATCAGTTCGGCGTTATGAGTGTTCTCTACCAGCAGTACAGTCTGGAATACTGCCTGGATTCTCTGGCCGCAAACGGTTTTCATTATGTGGACTTCTGGGGCGGCGCCACACATTACTGTGCATTTGACACACCGTTGTCACAGAGACAGAAACGGGTATCTGAGATCCGCAGGATGCTGGACGAGAGAGGACTTGAGATGAGCGTTTTCACCGCAGAGCAGATCTGCCTCTATCCTATTAATATCGCCTCGTCCAATCCGTACGTGCGGAAGAACAGCATGGATATCGTAAAAAATTATCTGGAAGATACGAAAGAATTCGGGGCAAAATATTACTTTATGCAGATGGGCTACGGACTGTTCGATGAGAATACAGACGAGACCTATGCCCGCTCTATAGAATCGCTTCAGGAGCTGTGCGAGTATGCGGACAAAATCGGTGTAAAAATGGTGATGGAGCAGCTTCAGAAATATGAGTGCAATATCTGCTATAACCGGCAGATGCTGCAGAAAATGCTGGACGACGTCAACTGCAGTTCTTTAAATGCATGTGTGGACTGCGTGGCTGCCGCGGCGGCGGGCGAGTCTGTCTCCGATTACTACGACGCTTTCGGAGAACGGCTCCAGCACGCGCATCTGGCCGACGGGTTCCCGACCGGCCATCTCTGCCCGGGAGACGGAGAGAATCCGCTGAAAGACTATCTGAGAATTCTGGCGGAACACGACTACGGCAATTCCATTACGCTGGAGATCAACAATCAGATGTACTTCAGTGACCCGGACGCTGCAGTCGCAAAAGCTGTGGACTGGTTAAGAGACTGCGAATGGGTTGACTGCAGATAGCAGAGCAGGTGGCGTTTCAGCCGCCTGAGGGCGGCAGAATGGAGAATATTTATGAAACAATATCTGATCGGAATTGATAATGGAGGTTCTACAACAAAAGCGGCGGTTTTTGATCTGAAAGGAAGAGAGATCATTTCAGCGGGAAGGAGGATTCCGCTGATCGAGCCCTGCGCCGGCCGGGTCGAGAGAGATCTGAATGAAGTCTGGAAGACGAACGCAGAGCTCATAAAAGAGGTGATCCACAAAGCCGGGATCGATCCGCAGGAGATCGCAGGGCTGGGGCTGACCGGATATGGAAACGGCATCTGCCTTGTGGACAGGGACGGGAATCCGGTGTACAACGGGATTGTCTCAAGTGACAACCGGGCGGCGGACCTCTGCGAGAGGCTGGTAGAAAATGGCGTGCAGGATCAGGTATACCATCTTACTTATCAGGAGTTCTGGCCGGCTCAGACGGCGATGCTCATGGTATGGCTGAAGGAAAACTACCCGGATATTCTGGAAAAAACAGACTGTATCCTTTCAATTAAAGATTTTATCCGTATGAAGCTGACCGGCCGCCGCTGCTATGAGCTGACTGAAATGACATGTACCGGACTGATGAACATCCATACTCATGAGTTCGACGACGTGATCTTCCGCGCCCTGGGGCTGGAAGACTGCAGGTCAAAGATGCCGGAGTATACCGGGGTAACAGAGATCTCCGGCACAGTGACGGAAGAGGCGGCCGCACAGACCGGACTGGCTCCCGGCACTCCGGTGGCAGGCTCCTGCTACGATGTAAACGCCTGCGCAATGGCCAGCGGCATACTGGACGACGATACTCTGTGTATGATCGCCGGGACATGGTCGATTAACGAAGTCCTTTCAAAGGAACTGGTAGACGGGGCGAACTCTATCGCCGAGTCTTACAAGCCCGGCTACTATATTATGGAGGAATCCAGCCCCACGTCGGCAGGCAACTTTGAGTGGTTTATCGAAAAGCTTATGGAGCCGGACCGGAAAGGGACGGATAAGACTGTTTTTTATGACGAGTGCAATAAAATGGCGGAGGAGATCAGACCGGAGGAGAGCAATGTGGTATTTGTGCCCTATCTCTTTGCATCCGCCACAAACCCGGACGCAAAGGCGGCGTTTTTTAATCTGGAAAGCTATCACGGACGGGAGCATATGGTGCGGGCCGTGTATGAAGGCGTGGCGTTCTCGGCTATGCTTCATGTGAACAGGCTGATTGAAAGCGGCAGGCATTTCAGTCGCGCTAAACTGTCCGGCGGGATCACCAGATCGGAAGTATGGGCCCAGATTTTCTGCGATATGCTGCAGATGCCCCTGGAAGTGTCTGAGGCAATGGAACCGGGCGCACTGGGAGCCGCCATGTGCGCGGCTGTGGCAGGCGGCGCTTACCGGGATGTGGACGAGGCCGTGGAACATATGGTGCATATGAAGAAAACCTACTATCCTGACCCGGAAAAAGGCGCGGTCTATGAGAAAAAATTTGAAACCTATAAACGAGCCCTGAAAGCGCTTGACTTTTTCTGCGGAGGTGAGGGGACGGTATGCTGAAAATCACACCTTCCATCGCCTCGGCGGACCTTCTGAATATTCAGAGTGAAATAAAAAAGGCGGAACAGACGGGACGGCTTCATTTTGATATGGAGGACGGAAACTTCAGCCCGGATATCACCTTCGGCGTAGATCTGGCAAGACAGATCGCGGCTGTGACAGACGTGAGGATCGACGCTCATCTGATGGTGACCTGCCCTCAGAAATACATTCCTCAGCTCATGGACTGCAAAGTAAAAGATATTGCCGTCCATCTGGAGGCTGTGGAATATCCGTCAGAGTGCCTGGGACTCATACACGCAGGCGGCGGAAGAGCCGGCCTGGCGCTCAACTACGGGACGCCGGTCTATGCTGCGGAGCCATGGCTGGATCAGATCGATTATCTGCTGCTTCAGACGTGCGAAGCGGGGGATCCCACGCTTTCTTTTAAGCCATACGCTATGAAGAAAATACAGGAGGCGGGGGAAATGATCCGGCAGCAGGGCAATGCGCAAGGCAGGATCGAGCTTTGGGCGGACGGCGGCATCCGCAGGGAAGCGCTGCCGGAGCTTGAGAAGCTGGGACTGGACTGCGCCGTATTAGGAAGAGCCTTTTTTGCAGAGTAAAAGAGGGAGAACGGCCCGGATCTGCACATACATAAATGCAGGAACACGGGCAGCGGGAAATAAACATGGATAAGCCGTAAACGGGCGTCCGGGCAGCCGTGCAGGCTGTCCGGCGCCCGCTTTACAGAAAGGAGAAGCCGGGTGGAACGGAAGATAGGGATATATGAGAAAGCGCTGGATCCCGGGCCTCTGGGAAATATGTTTGGAGCCGGCGCAAAACTGGGATTTGATTTTTTTGAGATCAGCGTGGACGAATCTGATATGAGGCTGGCTCGTCTGGACTGGAACGCGCAGGAACGGAAAAACATACTGAAAAGCGCCCGGGATGCGGGCATAAGGCTGTTTTCCATGTGCTTCAGCGGCCAGCGCAGATTCCCCATGGGGAGCGCAGACAGGGATATTGAGAAAATATCGGTGGAAATGATGAAAAAGGCGATAGAACTGGCATATGATCTGGGCATACGGGTCATACAGGTGGCCGGATACGATGTGTTTTATGAACCGCATACAGAAGAAACAGGGAAGCGGTTTGAGGAAAACCTGATGCATTCGGCCCGTCTGGCGGAACAGAACGGGATCATGCTTTCGATAGAGACAGTGGAAAAGTATGTGACTTCTGTGGAAAAAGCGGTGGAAATTGTCGAAAAAGCAGATTCTCCATGGCTGACAGTTTATCCAGATGTGGCGAATCTCTATATGATGGGATATACGCCTGAGAAAGAACTGCAAAAAGCCCAAGGGCATATGACCGCTTTGCACATGAGAGACGTGCCGGATGACGGGTATATCCCATTGGGAGAAGGGGAGCTTGATTTCGACCGGGTGTTTTCCGTCCTTGATGAGATTAAATTCGGCGGGCCTCTCATTGTGGAACTTTGGAGCGATCAATATGAGGACACTGCGGCCGCGCTGACCCAGGCCCGGGATTACCTTGCGCACAGAATGTAGAGCAGAGAATCGGATTTTGCAGAGCGCGGCAGCAAAAACAGTAGTAGGAGGTGTATGGACTGTGTATGAGAAAGAAAAGCAGGAATTAATTAAATGCGGCATGGAAATGCTCCGGTACGGGCTGGTCTCTCTTACCGGGGGAAACGTAAGCCTGCGACTGGACGACGGAACGTTTCTGGTAACGCCCTCCGCCATGCTGTATGAAGATATGGAGGAGGACGATATTGTCCGCCTGGACTGTGAAAAAAATATTCTGGAAGGAAGGCGGAGACCTTCTTCGGATACGGATGCGCTGCTTTATATTTTCAGGCATAAGCCAGAGGTGAAAGCGATCATCCATACGCACCAGCCCTATGCAACGGCGGCGGGACTGATCGGCGACTGCCTTCCGGCATGCCTGACTACCATTATAGATACCGCCCATGGCGACGTACCGGTGACGCCATTTACTGTATCTTCCGATGAAGGTATGGGGGTGCAGACTGTCCGGTATTGCGGCGCCTCGGATGCGGTAATACTGGGAAACCATGGGGTGATCGCTATGGGCGATTCCGTCTTTTCGGCGCTGGAGACGGCGGTTTACCTGGAAGAAGGGGCAAAGGCATATCTTGCGGCAAGGGCAGCGGGCAGTGTAAAATATCTTACAAAGGAACAGATTGAACAGGAAGATATGGACAGGGGAAATTATGGGCAGCAGTGAGAAAAAACCGCTTTACGTGCAGCTGGCGGACAGACTGAGAAACCGGATCATGAATGAAGAATATAAATACGGCCAGGTCTTTCCGCCGGAGAGAGAACTGGAGCGGATATACGGGATTGACCGGAAAACAGTGCGGAAATCCCTGAATATCCTGGAAAAGGAAGGTCTGCTCTTTCGTATTCAGGGAAAAGGGACATATGTAAACCGGCCGGATATCAGCTACTCTCTGCAGAAAGTCAGCGGATTTTCCAGGCTGCTCCGGCAGCAGGGAGTACGGATCACGAACCGGGTGCTCATTAAGACCGGACAGGCGGCGGGCTACCGGATAGCAAAAGTTATGGGAATCCACAAGTCAGATCCGGTGTGGAAGCTGGTTCGTCTGCGTCTGGCTGACGAAGAGCCGATATCACTTGAGTTTACATATATCCGGCAGGAACTGATCCCGGATTTCGAGTGTATTGATTTTGAAGTCTATTCCCTTTACGACGCGTGGAGCAAAAGCCATCATGTGCCTACATATATTGACGAGACCATCGACGCGGTGGAAGTGTCGGGCATGGAGGCACGCTGTCTCGGAAAAGAAGACGGCAGCCGGGTGTTCCTCGTGACAGACGTGACAAGGGACCAGGACGGTCTTGTGATCGAGTACAACAGAGCCTACACAAACAGCGACCGGATCAGGCTGTCCACACAACTGTCATAGTTCTAAGTTCTTGTAAAAACTGGTTGTGAAAAGGGAGAAAATGTGTTATATTAATAACCGTGCCCGGGAAATGGGTACGGCTGTTTATAGCTTTTTAAATGTCGCTATAGCTCAGCTGGATAGAACGACCGCCTCCTAAGGAGACGTCGGAACATCCGCCTGAGTCATGGGTGAAAAAAGTCAACAGTTCAACAAAATAGTTAAAAACAGCGATAAAAAGCTGTTTTTATATAAGTTTCCGTAGCTCAGCTGGATAGAGCGACCGCCTCCTAAGCGGTAGGTCGGGTGTTCGAATCACCTCGGGAACGTAACCGAGAAGCCGAAAATTCCTTGAAAAATCAAGAGTTTCGGCTTCTTTCATTTCCTGAAAAAATCCGAACACAGAACCTAACGGCGATTAGCAGCTAACAATTTGCTAATCAGAGCAAAATTTCTTCAAAAAATCCTGCTAATCAAAAAGTTGTACGTCGCTATTTCAATGAAAATAAATCAAAGTAAAAATTGTTATGAATACATGGAGCAATTACGCTTTTATGATCATACTCTCTCATGCAAGTAAAAAAGGGAACTTCCCGTGATGGGGAGTTCCCGACTTAAATATGCTGTACAATTTCAGATTGCCTGTAATTCTTTCTGTTCCTGCTCTTCATAGAACCGATCTGCGATATATCCTGCTGACTCCGCCCAAAGCGTATTTTCAGTATTCTGCAGAGCCTGATACGTCTTAGAATGGTAGAAGGCTCCAGCGGCATCTTGGAAAGAAAGATGGTCCCTTTCCTTGATAATATCAATCACATCCCGGATCTGGATACACAGGTTCATCGTTATATCTTTGTTGTTAAAAAAATATTTTCCTTCCATGGCTTACGAAACCTCCTTTCGGGATTCCAATGTCAGGTGCTCCAGGGCAAGCGGTGTATGGAAAGACACTTGGTTGTTGACTTTATTATAGCGAAGCCTTTCTACAGCTTCCTCAGCTTTTAAAATACCTGACAGGTATAACTGTACTGTCTCCATTGTATTGTCATCTGCAACAGGTCCAACTACCACATCGTATGCGTGCTGGATGCCGCCTTTGGTGCGGTTCTCTTTGATAAATTCCAACCATTCCTGATCCAGAGCAGCAAAGTGCTTGATCTTCAGATCATCTGTCTGTCGAAATAGATAACGGTAAACATATCTGCCGCCCTGACGGGAGCGCAGATAAAGCCGTCTGGCCCATTCTTCCGCCTGAGTTTCTAAGACCGTACAGTAAAATCCCCGGCCAAAGTCACGGCGGTTATGGGATTTTCCCAGGTCAATCTTATCAAATGCGATGTTGGAACCGTGGTAAAGCACAAGTTCCGGCGCATCTTCAGCAATAATTTCCTCTACGTAATTTAGTGTCTCTTCTAAGTCGAGCTGATGAAGATATTCATGCTGTATCAGGATTTTTTCAAACACCTGATGCTTATAAAATAGTTTGACGGCTTCTGCAGTGGACAGATTGTGCTGTCTGGCATATTGCTCCAGAGCCTGAATGGATAGTATTTCCACATCCGATTGAATACTCATACTCATCATTGCCTCCATTTGCCCCTATTATACCAGAAATGAATTTGTATTCCAACGGAATTATCAGCGGAATGGTTGCATCATTCCCGGATCCGTAATGACAGGAATTGGCTGGATCTTTCCCCAAATCCTTTATTTTTTGTAGCATTATCTGGATCGACCACCCTGATGTCATCGGCGTCTATTGCGTACCTTGAGTCCCCTTTGGAATTTTTGTGTAGGGATCATCCTGCGGATGGGCTCCACACAGGTTCCAGGTGGAAAGGTATTTCTGAGCCTTGCAAGGTTTTCTGGCTTACTCCCATTTATTTGTCTTTTTTCTTTCGTGCAAAGTCCCTGTGCTGGCATCAGCCACAGAGAGAGGTTGGCTGTTCTGCTTGTTCCAAAGAAGTCTCTGGATGGAAGTTTTTGCCGTCCTCATAGCCTTGCCTGGAAAAGCTGCGGAAGTTCCCAGGATTCAGATTTGCATAAACCCCGCCATTACGCAGGGAAGCTGCCGCCTTTTCTACTTCCCGGGGGACAGTAAGGACAAGCCCCCAGCCTTCTTCGTGTTGCCTGTCCTGATTCTGAAAGGCTTCATAAAGACCGGCGGCAAAACCTGCACCATAGGCATTGCAGAGTTCCCGTATCTGCGTTCCGCTATACATTTTTTGGTACTTCCGACGAAGTTCCTGGCAGTGTGTCAGGATATAATCATAAGCGTACAGAAAGATGCGGGAACACACCTCATAATCATCTTCCAGGCCAATAAATCCGATAGTTGCCGTTTTTGTACGCTTTATCCGACTGTAATATGCCTTACAGCAATAATGCGGGGCAATCACAGCAGAAAGCTCCACCGCCCATTTGTTTGTCATTTTTGTGCAGGTGGCTCTGACTGTTTTCCGGATAACTTTCTGCTCCTTTGCATCCAGTACATCCTCCGGACGCAGCTTATGCGTTGCCATGAGTTCACGGGCTTTTAAAAGAGCCGCTTTTGCTTCATGCTCGTTCGGACTTTCTGATAATGCCAGTAGTTTTGCAATTCGATCTCTGATATTCATAAATAATCTCCTTATTTCTCCATGGGAGACGGAGCTGCCGGGCAGCCCCTGTCCCCAAAATCATTATTCAGCGAAAACCGTAAGTGGTATTTAAGAGATTTTAGCCAGAAACTCTGCTTCTGACAGAATGGTTATGCCTAAAGACTTGGCTTTCGCCAGTTTGCTTCCGGCTTTTTCACCGCAGATGAGATAATCTGTTTTGCCTGTCACAGAGCTGCCCGGTTTGGCACCAATCTCCAGGATCTTATCATTGATCTCAGAGCGGGTAAAATTCTCCAGTTTTCCGGTTGCTACGATTGTTTTTCCTGCAAATACATTATCTTTTGTCATAATGGTCTCTTCCTTTCTCTCTTCAAATGTAAATTCTTTCTGTAACGTGTCCCAAAGTGCCAGGTTTTCCTCATCCGCAAACCAGTCGTGAATATTTCGGTTCAGCGTGGCGCCGAAGTCCTCTAACTGCGAAAAATCATAGTCATCGATGGCAGCCGCCCGGAAGTCATCCAGATTGCCGGAGAATATGGTGTCCAATACCCGGCTTTTGGTACGGCCTACCATGGGAATATCCATGCTGATCAGATAGCGGACAAAGGTAGTATTTCGGCTGGCCTGGATTGCATTCCAGAGCCGGTCAAAGGATTTTTCCCCGAACCCATCCAGCCGGATAATCTCATCCCGGTGCTGATCCAGATGGTAGATGTCATGGAAGGTCCGGAGGTATCCCAGGTTCAGGAATTTCTCCAGAGTGGCCTC
>DXDR01000084.1 GCA_019115385.1 Candidatus Mediterraneibacter avicola
CATTTGTAAACCCCATCCACGGCACTTGATTCGCCTGCTGTATGTTCACATAAATCGAGTAGTTGTCATTCAGATAATAGTCCGGATGCTCCGCTAAATACGCATTCATCAGCTCGCGCATGGTTTCTGCATCCTCCCATGTCAGGTCTTTCCGGAATATATCCAGTCCCATTTTTTGTTTAAAACCATATCCTATGGTTTTTTTATCTTTATCAATGTCAATCCCTGTAACTTCTAATGGATAAAGGCCTGTACCATATTCCTTAAGGACGTCGTCAATCAGCCGGTATTCTTCGCTGTTTGCACGCATATAGGATATTTGTATATCTTTTACTATTTTGGATCCAATAAAAAATAAAAGTATGACAAGAAAAAATATTCTCCGTTTCTTTTTTTTCATACTGCCGTCCTTCCTTTCTGTCGGCGGTATCCGCTCTTCTCTAAGCCTGGATATTTACGATGCCATTTGAGAATACCCCGAAGAAATGGCTGCAAAAGTCTGCATATTCTTCATAATCTATGAAATATTTCCATCCCCAAGAAGATACCTCGAGCATGATTTTATGATTTGCCCGCGACTTGTCCATATATAATCCGGTAATTGTCACAAAATGCAGTGATGTTCTTGTAGCATTAATATACTCATTATTGACTTTTCGATAAAGATCAAGTTTGCCATTATTGGACATCCCAATCGCCATAACTACCGGGATATCCTGTTCCAGCATATCCCGGATGTCCCGGAGAGTTTCTTCCGCATCCCAAAAAGCAGACCACGAGGAGGCATACTTTTCTTCCGTATACGCTTTTCCATATTTATTTAAACCATTCGATACCTGAGGACCAAACATACCGATCCAACGTGCCACAGGAAAATAGGTTTCATGCATGAATCTGGAAAAGTTTTTAAAATCTTCAAGTTCTATCTTTCCGTCTTTAATCGCTATATCCGTCATTTCGTTTGCATTATCAGGATTCTGCAGCGCCCAGTAAAGTATGACATTGCTGCCTGCAATATTTCCGCATCCGGATCTGCTGATGATTGAATCTACGCTCCAGAAATCATCTGTGGAAAATGTACCTTGATTACCGCCATAACCATCTCCTCTTGGAGCGTTATCAATGTGAACGAACTCTGACCTTTTCAGGGTGATCGTTTCCCTGTCCGACTGCATTGGGTTGGCGTCCTCATTGTCCGGGATTCCATCTCCGTCACTGTCCGTCATATTGGGGTGTGATTTCATGCGGAAAAATACTCTTCCCCACATATCCGTTGCCTGAACAATCTCTTCGCCGTCTTTCAAACCATCGCCATCACAGTCTGGATCATTTGGGTCCAGTTGAATCGTTAACCCATTGAATAAGCGGATCCTTTCCTCATGATAATCGCTTAAACCATCGCCATCACTGTCGGTAACGATATCAACACTTTCGCTCATCAGTTTCTCAAACTCTCCTATTAAATCATCCGCATTCTCTGCATGGTAGGACTGCGCCCCTGTCTGCTCGGCGATTTTTTGCAGAAGTGTCCGGTCATAAGAACTGCCCAGGCCAACGGTATATATTTTTACACCCTTTTCTATCGCATTCTGTGTGTAAGTATCACTATAGCTTCCCGCTCCATCCGTAAGCATTACAATGATTTTCATAGACGTCTCATAATTATCATCCGTATCAGGCAAATCAACAGACGGAAGAGGGAATTGCCCTAATGCCAATGATATTCCCGAGCTTAGCGAAGTACCGCCGCTTGCCCTGATATTATCCAGAGCTTTTTTTAATGCTTCATGGTCGTTCGTAAAAGGCGATAAAAGTCTTGCCGAACTGGCGAATCCAATTACAGCGCCGCGGTCATGAACCTTTTCTTCATTACGCAAAATATCTATGAAGTTTTTTGAAACCTGTACACGAACATTCCGGCGGTCATTTGACGCCATGCTTCCAGATTCGTCCAATACAAATGCAACATCTATTCTTGCATTTAGTTTATCCTGTTCTCCTGCTATAATGTCGTCTTTCCATGCCTGATCCCACAGGTAAGTATCAATCAAAGCATACTTTGAAAAATGTGCTGTCCTTGCTTTCACAACACAATTGTCTAAATCTACTTCCTGGTCTTCTAATGGATACATTTCCTGTTTTTCCGTATCAATATAATAAATTTGTGGATTGAAATTTTCATTATCTAAAAATTTCCGGTCAAATTTAAATGCGATTTCTGCTTCTTTTATCTCTTCTTCAGCGCTAAAGTCATATGCAGCACCCAGCAGTCCGGGAACATCTTCTGGAACCCAGACACTATTTTCCGGGTCGTCCCGTTTTATCTCTACGGTGTCAGAAATCCCGGCAGGAAGTACCACCTCCAAATAAGGCGTTACAAATGGATCTTTCTCTTTTTCCGTCACTTCCACACTTACCTTTATCTCTTCTTCACCGTCTGGAATGCCGTTTCCGTCCGTGTCAGGGTTTAAAGGGTCAGTTCCTAGAATAATTTCTCTGCCGTCCGGAAGTCCGTCTTTATCCGTGTCTGAATCAATGGGGGAGGTTTGATACTGTTGTTCTTCTTTATCATCCAATCCATCTTTATCGCTGTCTTTAGATGCCGGATCAGTACCCAGATCGATTTCTTCCATATTTGTAAGACCATCGTCGTCATCATCTTCTAAATCGTCTGTAATTCCATTTTCGTCTGTGTCTGACAGCAGAGGGTTCGTCCCTGTAGAGGTCTGTTCGGCAAAATCACTTAGTCCGTCGCCATCCGTATCCGCATTATCCGGATCCGTACCATACATGGTTTCTTCCCAGTTTTGGAGTCCATCTCCGTCATTATCATTTTTATCAAGCTGCGGGTCGCCTTTTATGCTTCCCATATGTAAGATGAAGCTTTTTGCAAGCATAAATCCACTGGTGTCTGTAACAGTAACAGTCAGCTGGTTTACCCCTGCAAACAGGACAGGATCGGCTATATGCCATTCTTCAGAAGCATCTAAAACTCCCATATCCATGTTCAGTCCACCAGACGTAATACTGTATTCAATCTTTTTAATCGGAAATTGTGAATGTATCATACCACTGATGTCCTTAAACACCCCTGTTTCAACAAAATAATCATTTCCTTTATTTTCTAAGCCCTCTTCATTCAGTATGATTTCTATAGATGGGTTTACTTTCTGATAAGCAAAATTATAATTTTGTGGCGTATCATTGATATTCAATTTTTGATTTACTTTATAGGTGATCGACAATTCACTGTAAGGTGCAATCGTCTTCGTTGTCTCATTTCCTTTTAACTGATAATGATATTTATACTGTGCTTCTTCATCATAATTTGTTACAGACATCTGTGCATTATCTGACCGTTCGATTGGCATATTATAATCAAAATCAAATGACCAGTCAGTCATAGCCTGTTCTGTATTGTTTTTAATAGTGAATTGCGCAGTAAACCCGTCATCGTCTTCTCTTACAGAGCGATATGCAATATCATATTCTGGTCTGGACGGTTCATTTTCGACTGCCTTTAAATTTCACTATATTATAGACTTCCATCCCATTGCCCTTCCAGTGTATCAACTGGTAAATAATGGATAATTAATTTATCACAGCGTATCATTTTCTATATTAATTATCAATAGTTTCTGTCTGAATGAATAAAAACTCTGTCCGAATATTTTCTGTACGTCTCTGTACCCACTTCTCTTTTTGACTATTTCAGCATAAAAAGGGACAGTCCTGTGAAATCCAGGCTCTGTTAAAGCCTTAAATCTCCACAGGACTGTCCCATTGTTCAGACAAACCCAGAGTTTATGAAAAGAGTTTTTCAAAACGTTCCATTGCTTCTTTTGTTTTTTCGTGTGTCCCAAAGGATGTCAGTCTGAAGTGGTTTTTCCCATTTACCCCGAATCCTGCCCCCGGAGTTCCCACGACCTGCGCGTTTTCCAGCAGATAGTCAAAGAAATCCCATGACTCCATACCGTCCGGGCATTTGAACCAGATATACGGAGAATTCACGCCGCCTGTAAAGGAGATATGTTTCCTCCGCAGCGTATCCGCGATGAGCCGGGCATTTTCCATATAGTAGGAGATGTTTTCCATACACTCTTTCATGCCCGCATCGGAAAGCACCTTTGCCGCCGCGTGCTGGATAATATACGGCGTTCCGTTGAATTTCGTGGACTGGCGTCTGTTCCACATATCACGGATACTCATCTGCCGGCCGTTTGACGCGGTGAATACGAGCGCTTTTGGAACGACAGTGTATGAGAACCTGGTTCCGGTAAACCCTGCTGTCTTGGACAGGGAACAGAACTCAATGGCACACTTCTCCGCGCCCTCTACCGCATAGATGCTGCGGGGCAGCTCCGGTTCGGAAACAAACGCCTCATAAGCAGAATCAAACAGGATTACCGCCTCGTTTTTCAGCGCATATTCCACCCATGCTTTTAACTGTTCCTTATTGTAGCACGCTCCGGTCGGGTTGTTCGGGGAGCACAGGTAAATAATGTCCGCCTTTACAGAATCGTCGGGCATTGGCAGGAAATTATTCTCTTCCGTTCCGTTCATATAGAGAATCTGCTTTCCGTCCATTGTGTTCGTGTCCACATACACCGGGTAGACCGGGTCCGGCACGAGAATCACATTGTCCTGCGCAAAAAGCTCCGTGATATTTCCGGTATCACTTTTTGCTCCATCAGAGATGAACACGTCATCTGCGTCTACATGCACGCCGTTTTTGGCGTAGTATCCGGCTACCGCCTGGCGGGCGAATTCATATCCCTGCTCCGGTCCATATCCTTTAAATGTCTCCGGCACCGCCTGCATGTCCACCGCCTCATGAAGCGCTTCGATGGCGCTTTTTGTCAGCGGGCGGGTCACGTCACCGATACCGAGCCGGATGATATTCTGCGCCTTGTCCGGGTGGGTTTCCTCATATACTTTTACTCTGCGGGCAATCTCCGCAAAAAGATAACTGTCCTGCACGTTCAGATAATTTTCGTTTAATTTTGGCATACTTCTTCTTCCTTTCTAAAAAGATAAAAGCGGGACTGCTCCTGTCCTTCCGCCCCATTGCGGTATGACAGGAGTACCAGAACCCGCTCTGTTATTTCCAGACTTATCTTAGCAGAATCCTTCCTGTTTTTCAATATTTATTTCATCAGCCGATTATTTCATCCGATTTCACTGCCTGTTATTTCATCACACTTTATCGCCTGCTATTTCATCAGCCATTGTACTGCCGCGGCTGTAATCACGCAATGCGCCACCAGCATGACCGGGACTCCCACGACAAATTTTGCCTTCTTTGTCTTGTGCCGGAACAGGAGCATTCCGGCGAGGGCTCCCACGGAACCGCCCGCCGCTGTAAGGATGAGCAGCGTCCGCTCCTGAATCCGCCATTTTCCTTTCTTTGCCCGCCCTTTGTCCAGACCATAGGCAACCCAGGTAATGAAATTAATGCTCAAAAGATAATAGGTGAGAATGTTCATACCCATGCTCATACCGCAATCTCCTCTCCCAGCGTAAACGAATAGATGATTTTTTCTTTTACCGGCTTCCCGGTGAGCCGCGTCAGCGCGCGGGCATAATAATCAAGCTGAGCGTGATATTTCTCCCTGAGTTCCCCGGCGCTTCTCACTTTATCCGTCTTATAATCCAGCACTACAAGTCCATCCGGTTCTCCAAAGTACACGTCGATGATCCCCTGCACGAGAATTTTTTCACCCGACTGGTCCTGCGGGTAGATCTCAGATGCATCAATGCTAAGGACGAACGGCTGCTCTTTGAACAGTTCTTTGCAGCTTGCCGCCCGGCGCATGCGCCTTCCGCTCTTACAGCGGAGGAACCGAAGGATATCTTCGCGGCGGATACACTCTGCCATCTCCCCGGTCAGCCTTCCTGCTGCCCGCAGTTTCCCGATCGCCGCGGACAGGCTTCCATCATCATATTCCGCTGTAAAGTCCAGCAGCTCCAGCAGTTTGTGATAGGCGCTGCCCCTGGAAGCTCCGGTGAGCGTCTCCTCTTCCCGGAGGAATCCCGGAAGCAGGGGTACGACCTCCGGCTCCTCATACATTTCCTGCCCGGCTTCCTCCGCAAGGCCGGAACGTTTTTTAAGCTCTGAGACTGTAAATTTCAACTTCATCCTTCCCGAATCTTCATACGGATATACATAAGCCATCTGTTCTTCCAGGCGGGCCCGCAGTTCCGGTACATAGACCCGGGATGTGTCCCAGTGTTCCAGTACATCCAGCGCCAGCTCCTCCGCTCTCTCTTCCGACGTCTCCGGCGTCAGGTCTGCCCCGGAAAATACAGCCAGTTCCACCGGGGCACATGCTTTTACCTTTACATCCGTCTCCCCGGCTGCATCTGCCGCTTCCCGCTCCGTTCCTTCCAGTACCGCAGGGAGCACCCAGTCCAGGTAACATCTGGCCCCTTCCACGCGGAATACGCCCAGATTTCCATATGCTGTCAGGGCATCCATATCCGCACACCCTGTCATGATGAGTTTTTCTTTTGCCCGGGTCATGGCGACATAGAGAATACGCATCTCCTCCGCCAGCGTCTCCAGCAGAGATTCTTCCCGAATCATTTTCTTCAGGAATACCGGTTTCTTTGTCCTTCTCTCCAGGTCAATATAATCCAGTCCCACGCCCCACTCCGGATGAAGGAGCACACTGCCCTTTGCATCCTGCATATTGAACTGTTTCCCCATTCCCGCGGTGAATACGATGGGAAATTCCAGACCCTTGCTTTTGTGGATGCTCATAATGCGCACTGTATCAGACTGCTCATCCATGATCCCTGCTTCCCCATAATCTACGTCATATTTCTTTAACTGTCCGATGTACCGCACGAAATTGAACAGCCCTTTGTAACTCGTCCCCTCGAACGCCGACGCCTTCTCCACCAGCATCTCCACATTCGCCGTCCTCTGGGCGCCTCCGGGCATTGCCGCAACAGCCAGGCCGTAACCTGTCTCCTCTATAATTTCTGTCAGGAGCTCGTGCACCGGTGTATAGGGCACCTTTTCCCGGAAATAAGCTGTCTGCCGGTAGAAACGCGACAATTTTTTCTGAAGCGTCCCATCCGGCTCTGTTTTTTCTTTTTCCCCCGCGGCATACGCAGCGGCAGCCTCATAAAATGCAAGATTCGGAAATGCGATCCGTATCTCTGCCATGTCTTCTGTGGACAGATTTCCGAATGGGGAGGTCAGAGCTGCCGCCAGGGGAAGGTCCTGCCGCGCATTGTCCAGTATCTTCAGATAATCCAGCAGGACGCTCACCTCATAAGTCTCGAAATATCCCTCCCGGCTCACGGAATAAGCAGGAATCCCTTCCTCCGTAAGCACCGCGGAAAAATCTTCCGCCCATCCTTTGATACTGCGGGTCAGGATTACGATATCCCTGTACTGCACTCTGCGATACCCTCCGGTCTCCCTGTCAATGACCATACCGGTCCTCATAAGTTTCCGGATGCGGCGGGCGATCATGCGGACCTCTGCCCTGCGGGCGTCCTCATCTCCGGTATCTGCCTTGTCCAGCAGGAGAAGCTCTGTCCGGTCAGTAAATCCGGATTTTTCCGCATCTTCAGGAAGAGATGGAAAATCTGCCCCTGCATACAGCGCGGCGCTGTCATCGTACTCGATTCCCCCGAGATCTCTGCCCATAATCTGCCTGAAAATATAATTGACGCTGTCCAGAACTTCCGGACGGCTGCGGAAATTCTTGTGC
>DXDR01000085.1 GCA_019115385.1 Candidatus Mediterraneibacter avicola
CTGCCCCCCAGTGAATTGATGAAAAGGCCGACCGGAAATACAATGTAACGTTTTAGTTTTTCCATATTTTAATCAATCCTCCCTCGAAATAACAGACGGTGCGCCAGGCGGACCGTCTGTTGATCTGTTGTCTTGTTTTGTGTCAAATAAGGCTTGTATCCCACAATGTCAGAGACGTGTACTAAGATGAGATGTTTTCATAGACCCGATGCATCAGGCACATCAATGTTTCACATTCTGTTTCCGACATACCCCGGAACGCTTCTTCTTCCATTGAGGAGAATGCTTCCGTCACCAGTTTAACCTGGTCTTTCCCTTTCTCTGTCAGGAAAACATAGAGGCTGCGGCGGTTGCCGTTCAGTGTGCGCCGTTCCACAAGGCCGGCGTCCTCCATACGGTTCAGGAGTGTGGTGAGCGTGCCGGGCTCGATGTGACATCCCCCCGCGATGTCTTTCTGACCGGCGCCGTCGTGATCCTTCAGGTAGTCAAGGATCTTCGGCTGTCCGATGGTCAGACCGGTATCTTTCAGCCTGGCGAGAAGCTCCTTCTGGAACAGGGATTGTTCCGCCATGATCAGATAGTGAAATGAATGGGACATAGTGTCATCTCCTTTACAACAGTGTTTCCGGCGGCAGATCACCGGGTGCTGTTCACACTGTAACGATCACCGCAATCTGCAAATCCAATCTCAATAAGATTTGAATACAAATGATTAGAATTCAAACAATAAAATTATAGGAGCCGCAGAGGGAAATGTCAAGAAATATTCTGCTGAAAACCGGTGACATCCGATGCCGGGTCTGGCATAATGGGAGCAGGAGGAAAGTTAAATGGACATCAATATCGTATTGGCATATGATTCTGCTGACGAAGTATGCGGGATTTTTTCAGAATATACAGATATGCCGGTAAATGGAGATCCGACATTTAGAGAATATCTTGAGATACAGAATTATGATGAAGAGTTAAACCATCTTGAGGAAAAATATGGTCTGCCGGACGGACGGCTGTATTTGGCGTACTGTGACGGCAGAGCGGCGGGGTGCATTGGGCTGAAGAAGCTTGATTCCCTGAACTGCGAGATGAAAAGACTTTATGTAAGACCAGAGTTCAGAGGGATGCATATCGGCGGGCTGCTGATCCAAAGGATCATAGATGATGCAAAAGAAATCGGATATAAGCATATGCTTCTGGATACACTGCCTTTTTTAGAAAGCGCGGTACACATGTATAGGAAATGGGGATTTTATGAAATCCCAAGCTATAATGACAGCCCTATGGAATCGTCAATTTATATGAGACTGGATTTAGATGACGGCACAATGAACAGCGTCAGGGAAGGTTCGGCGGACAAGGATCAGCCTCAGGTGCTGTCCGTAAATGGAAAAGACTACAGCATCCTGAAACTTCTCGGCAGGGGAAAGGGCGGCTATTCCTACCTGTCTGAGCGGGAAGGCAGGCGAGTGGTGATCAAACAGATCCACCATGAACCCTGCGACTATTATCAGTTTGGAAATAAGATCGAGGCAGAGCTCCGGGATTACGACCGTCTGAAAAGGATCGGCATCCCGCTTCCTAAGATGCTGGATGTTGACAAAGACAAGGAACGGATCATTAAAGAGTATATAGACGGAGATACGGTTTACGAAATGATCCTGGAGGACAGGCTCCCGGAAACCTGCCTGGAACAGGTAAAAGCAATGTGCGGTCCGCTTTATGCCGCGAATATAAATATTGATTACTTCCCGACAAATTTTATCCTGCAGGACGGCACGCTGTATTATGTGGATTATGAGTGCAATGAATATATGGAGGAATGGAATTTTGAAAACTGGGGAGTGAAATACTGGTCCAAAACACCGGAATTCCTTAAATATGCTGAGGAACATCTGCATATCGTCAATTTAAAAAACTGTCCCAGGTTAAGCGGGCAGGCGGCGGCATGGTTTCATGAGAAATGGCAGATTCCCCTGGAGGAATACAGATCCAGCATAGAAGATTCTATAAGCGGAGAAACTTCTGTACCGCAATGGTATGTGGCAGTGAAAGGAGAGCAGATCATAGGAGGTCTGGGAGTGATCGAGAATGATTTTCACAGGAGAAAGGATCTGACACCCAATGTCTGTGCTCTCTATGTGGAAGAAGAGTGTCGGGGGCAGGGAATCGCCGGAAAACTCCTTGATCATGTATGCAGGGATATGCGGGAAAAAGGGATCAATACTCTGTACCTGATCACGGATCACACATCTTTTTATGAGAGATATGGATGGGAGTTCCTCTGCTTCGTCGAAGAAGAGGAGGGCGGTCTGTGCAGGATGTATGTCCATGGAGAAAATGGAAGAGAATAACCTGGAGGCTGTAATGAACATGAGAAAAATCATACTATATATTGCCATGAGTTTAGACGGATATATTGCGGATAAAAACGGCAGGGTTGGCTGGCTGTGCGGGCAGGATCCTGACGATGAAAGCGAGGGCTCTTATCCCGAATTTGTACAGGATATCGACACAGTCGTCATGGGCTGGGAGACTTATTATCAGGTGATAACAGAACTCTCACCGGACGAATGGGTTTATGATGATCTGACGACTTATGTGATCACGCACCGCGAAGAAGCGTCTTCTGAGAAAATCAGATTTGTCCATGAATCTCCGTCAGAACTGATTAAAAATTTGAAAGAAACAGGCGGAAAAGATATCTGGATCTGCGGCGGGGCGAGTATTGTGCAGCAGCTGCTGCGGGAGAGGATGATCGACAGGATTTATATTTCGGTCATTCCCATTATTCTGGGAGCAGGCGTCAGGCTGTTCGGTGAGCTTCCGGAGGAGTTGGCATTAAGACTTGTGGAGACAAGAAGTTATAATGGGATTGTGGAACTCAGATATGAAAAGCGTTAAAATATGAGTGGAAGTGGAATAAAGAGTTGAAATGCAATAAAAGCACCTCAGGACGCGTGCTGAAGACAGTGGAGGATACAAATGGATCAGCATCTGGGAAGCGTTGTCACGAATCAGGGTTATTCAGACTGGGCGACTACAGTGATAGATGCCACGGTAAAATCCATGTGGTATCGTTTCAGCCGGAGAGAGGATGACTACTGCATTGAATGCTCTTCGGATGGGATTCATTTTCAGCAGTATTTTCCAATATGAAACTGACAGAGTGCCAGTGGAGGGCACATGACGGCCAGCAGCCGGATAAGTAAGTTTATCAAAAGGAGATACATAGATGATCATCGAAGGAAACCAGAAAGAGCTTGACGCAATGAAAGAGTTCCACAAGGGAAACCGGAAGGAGGGGCTGAGGCTGCAGGAGGAATTCGCCGCTGCGTTCCGCGAGGAATATAAGGATAAGGATCACTGCCCCTGCAGGAAAGCCTGTCGTTACCACGGCAACTGCAAGGAGTGTGTGGCAATCCACAGGGCACATCAGGAACATGTCCCAAACTGTATGAGACCGCTGCTCAACAAGAAGATCAAACTCCTGTCCGAATTAACGGAGCATACCATTGCCGGTGAGATCGAGCCGCCCAAAGAGGTGCTGCGCAAAGAATTTCAATAAGAGGACTGCGAGAAAGAGGCGTTAGGTTTATGAAAAAATTATTGTTAGTATCAATGGCATACAAGGTGACAGATGTGCTGAAGGAGGTTAAACCGGATCTGAGAGGCAGGACCGTGACCTATATCCCGACCGCAGCGATCGGGGAGGGGATCGAGGGGATGGCGGAAGAGGAGACCAGGATGCTGGAAGAGCTGGGACTTACCGTTGATGAGCTTGAGGTTTCCACTGCTTCAAGGGAAACCGTCAGGGAAACGCTGATGAAGAACGATATGATCTTTGTAGGAGGCGGGAATACGTTCTTTCTGCTCCAGGAGCTGAAGCGGTCAGGCGCGGATAAGATCATTTCCCAGGAAGTGAAAAAAGGGAAATTCTACATAGGGGAATCCGCGGGCGCCATTGCCGCGTGCCCTGATATCGGATATTCTGCGGAGATGGATGTTCCCGAGAAGGCGCCGGAGCTGACAGATTATACAGGGATGGGACTGGTGGATTTTTATGTGGTTCCTCATCTGGGACATCCGGAAATGGGACCAGGGGCAGAGGGTATCATTGAAAAGTATTCGTCAGAACTGGACTTAAAGGTTATCAATGATCATCAGGCAATACTGATCGAGGGAGACAAGGTGAGGATACTGCCTGAATAGTGCCCGGATGGGAGAAAAGGGAAGGAGGCAGTCAGCAGGGACTGGCATGAAGATCAGAAAAGTAGCAACAGACAAAAAAGAATACCTGCCCCTGCTTCTTCTGGCGGATGAGCAGGAGAATATGATCGACCGGTATCTTGGGCGGGGAGATCTGTATGTCCTGGAGGATGACGGTGTGAAGGCAGTGTGTGTCGTGACCGATGAGGGAGACGGTGTCCTGGAGATCAAAAATCTGGCGGTCAGCCCGGAATCCCAGGGGAAAGGATACGGCAGACGCATGATCCGTTTCGTGGCGGATTCTTACAGGGATCGTTTTAAGGTTCTGTATGTAGGCACAGGGGACAGCCCTGCCACAGTTCCGTTTTATGAGAAATGCGGTTTTTGCAGGTCACATGTGATCCGGAACTTTTTCACAGAGCACTACGATCATCCCATCTATGAGTGCGGCAGACAGCTTGTTGATATGGTTTATCTGAAAATGGAACTGCGGGAGGCGGAAATGAAAATAGAAAAAATAGATCACGAATTTTCGGTATGCAGGGTGGAGGATTATTCCCAGACCAATCTGGGGAGCGAATACTGCTTCATCGGTAAGACGGATGAAGAGTGTTCATTAGTATGCATTACAGACGATATACCAGGAAATGTGACTGACCATGATGACGGATGGAAGGCATTCCGGGTTCAGGGAACGCTGGATTTTTCTCTGATCGGGATACTTGCGAAGCTTTCGGCTTTGATGGCGGAGAACGGAATAGGGATCTTTGTGGTATCCACTTACAATACGGATTATATTTTGACAAAGAAAGAGAACTTTGAGAAGGCGATGGGAGTACTTAAACTTGCCGGATATGAGATTTCCTGATGGGAGAAGAATGGGAAGAGGGGACTGCTGTATCATGTGACAGCAGTCCCCTCTGGACTTTATTCCAGGATCTCTCGTACCTGTTCTAAAGAGAGAGCGCATTTTTCGGCAATCTCTTCATCTGAACTGCCCTGGGCAGACAGCTTGAAAATAAGTTTCGCGAGATGAATGCCCTCGGCTCTGCCGCGCTCTATTCCGCGTTCCATCCCGCGTTCATTTTCTTCCTTCAATTCCTCGGCAAAAAGTTCTTTTAATGCATCACACATTTTTCGCTCAGCCTCCATTTCTGTCCAATTTGCCCGCGTGATCAGATCCATCACAGCGGCATAGTCCTTTGAGTGTCTGTTCTGCTCATATTTTGCTACGATATTTTGGATTTCCCTGCCGGCTTTCAGATCCATTCGGAGATTCTTCAGCCAGAAGTTTTCCTCCTGTGTCAATTCTTGAGTGATCAGGAGCTGCATGGGAATCGCATCTCCGGTCAGATAATAGATTCCCTTATCCCGGGCTTCCACATGTATTCCGCGGACTTCTGCGAGATGCTTCAGCATTTCACGCGGATAACGGCTGCAGGCAAAAGTGATCGTCATTTCTGCCGGATCGATTTCTTTTACTTTGTCGGTATTGGATTGATAAAAGCAGGTGTAGCCGTATACTTTGTAGAAATCATTGATACTCAGATAATCACCCGGCGCTTTATATTCAATGATATTATGCTGACGGAATATTTTGCCTATGGCTTTCTTAACAGGAAGATCCCGCAGCTTTTTGACAATAAGGATATCGATCTGAGGCGGCTTTTTGCTCAGCAGATATTCTTCCTGCATCACCAGAAATTCCATTTCCTCTTTCAGGGTAATGCGGAGCGCTGCGCCAAAAGCAGGGTGCCATTGTAACTTTCTTTTCTCCATTTATCTCCTTTTTAGTATATCTAATTCGGTTTCAGGCTGCAACAATATCAGAAAGTTTTTTAGATATCAATGGAATCTCCTCCTTTTTCAGCACTTTTGGAAATGCTTTGATTCTGTCGTAATAAACGTTGAAAATGCTCGATTACAGAGCAGGAAGTTATTTTGGGACGGCTGATCAGGGCGACAGCCCTGCCGTCCGGGACATCTTCCAGAATGCGCAGATATCTATCTGGAAAGTGTAAGGACAGAATATCATAAAGGAATACGAAACACAAGAGTTCTTTAGCGGATCATTTCCTTTACGGACAATGGTATGCATGCTAAGATAGAGAATGAAAAACAAAGATAAAAATGTATGGGCATTCGCTTAAACATACGGCTGAACTGGGGGATGAGGCAGTTGTGATAATAGGCAGCCCGGCAAATATATCCCGCAGCAATGCTGGTAAAAGAACTCGAACCGGGCGCTTTGGATGGGAGGCTGTGATGAAGAGAATACTGGTAACAGGAGGAACAACTTTTGTAAGTAAATATGTCGCAAAATATTTTGTGGATGCTGATCATGAAGTTTATGTACTTAATAGAAATTCGAAGTCACAAGTTCCAGGAGTTCAATTAATAGAGGGAGACAGACATCATTTAGGAAGCACATTAAAGGATAAATATTTTGATGTAGTAGCTGATATTACGGCATACAATGCATCGGATATCATAGATTTATATGATTCACTTGGGTCATTTGGACAGTATATTATGATCAGTTCAAGTGCTGTGTATCCTGAATACGCACCACAACCTTTTAGGGAAGACACAGAAAAATCTGCCAATAAGTTTTGGGGAAAATATGGTACAGATAAGATTGAGGCGGAAAGTGCTTTGTTAGATAGGGTTCATGATGCATATATTTTACGTCCACCATATTTGTATGGTCCAATGAATAATGTATATAGAGAGGCTTTTGTATTCGATTGTGCAAAGACAGATAGAAAATTTTATTTACCTCAAAATGGCGATATGAAGCTGCAAAGTGGTATGCTGAACATGAAACAGAAGTAAATAAAAAACCATATTTTCAGTATATTGATACAAATTTTATGAATGGAGTGAGAAACATGTATCCACGCTCGATCTGCGGAACAGACTGCTGTGAGAACTGTGGCAGAAAAGAAGAATGCGGAGGCTGTGCAGAAACAAAAGGACATCCTTTTGGCGGGACATGTACTGCCGCGGAATACATAAAAAGAGAAGGGCTTGACGCTTTTGGAAAATTTAAAGAAAAACTGGTTCAGGAATTTAATTCTCTGGGGATCAAAGATCTTAAGGTGAACGACCTGAATCTGCTGAACGGATTTTATGTCAATCTGGAGTATCATCTTCCAAACGGGCAGTCCGTAAAGCTGCTTGAAGACGATAAAGTATACCTGGGAAATCAGATAGAGATCCCGGGAAGCAGCAGATGTTATGGAATAGTGGCGGATGAAGAATACCTTCTCGTATGCGAATACGGCTGCGGAGGTGCCGACCCGCAGATCATTGTATATAAGGAAACCCGTTGTCAAAGACCTTTGACAGCACAAAAACATGGGAAAAACAGGGATTTATTCCGGAAAAAGATCATAAAGAAGAGTTGATCTATGTGATCAGATTGGCAGTGCAGGAAGAAGAGACGATAGATTACGTCAGTGATATGACAGCCATTATGGCAGCAGTGGCGGTCACGTCTATAAACTGAGGCAGTCATGTGGAAACAATCAATATAAAAAAGATGAGGGAAAAGACATGAGATTTATTATTGAACATCTGAAGAAACATTTTGATAAGAAGGAAGTGCTGAAAGACATTGATTTTACTTTTGAAGAGGGAAAGATCTATGGGCTCCTGGGGCGCAACGGCGCGGGAAAGACCACGCTGTTTAACTGTATCAACCGGGATATCAAGGCGGACGGCGGAAGCTTTTGCCTGGAAGAAAACGGAATCCGCCGGGAAGTGGAGCCGGAGGATATTGGGTATGTGCTGTCAATGCCCGCTGTGCCGGAATTTCTGACCGGACGTGAGTTCCTGAAGTTCTTTCTGGACATTAACGCGGATTCTGTCATGGAGCCCAAAAGTATTGATGAATATTTTGATTTTATGAGTATTGAACCGGAAGACCGGGACAAACTGATGAAAGATTATTCCCATGGAATGAAAAATAAGATGCAGATGCTTGTCAATATCATTGCAGAACCGAAGATCCTTCTGCTTGATGAACCCCTGACTTCCCTTGACGTGGTGGTGGCGGAAGAGATGAAACAGCTCCTCCGTTCGCTGAAAGACGGAAGGATCACCATTTTCTCCACCCATATCATGGACCTGGCGCTGGATCTGTGCGACGTGATCGTGCTGCTCAGCCATGGGGAGCTGGAAGTGGTGGAAAAATCCAATCTGGACAGCCGGGAATTTAAGGATAAGATCATTGCGGCGCTGCGGGAGGAAGAACATGTATAAAACATTACGTCTTTCTTTTTCATTGAAAAACACATACCGGGTAAACAGCATTCTGTTTTCTGTCAAACAGATCCCGCTCATCAAGAGGGTCCTGCCGGATGCGCTGTACGGCGTGAGGGGGCTAAAGGTTTTTGCAAACGTCATTTCGGTGATAGGGGAGATCATCTCGGTCTTCCTGGGGAAATTCCTATATTTTATTATCATGATCTGTGGGATCGGGATGCTGTACAAAAATGTTCCGGCGGATCAGGTGTTCCTGCATATCCTGCTTTTTTTGACGGTCATCGGAGCGTATATGAATACAAGCATGTTCAATCCGACCCGGGATAAGTATTACGCCATGATCCAGCTTCGCATGAACGCCCGGGAATATACGCTGGTCAACTATGGATATGCAATCCTAAAGGTGCTTGCTGGTTTTTTGCCGTTTTCTATTATATTTGGTATTCAGAGGGACGTGCCGTTCTGGTTCTGTATGCTGATCCCATTTTCCGTGGCAGGGCTCAAGCTGTCAGTGGCTGCGTATTCCCTGTGGGATTATGAGAGGAGCGGATTTGTCTATAATGAGAATAAGCTCAGGAAACATCTCTGGATATTTGCGGCAGTCCTGCTAGTACTTGCCTATGCCCTGCCAGCCGTGGGAATAGTCCTTCCGTCCGCGGTATCCATGGCCGTGATGCTTCTGTTTATCCTGGCTGGGGTTTTCAGTATCCGGAAGATCATATCTTTCGGGCATTACCGGGAAGTCAATCAGGAGCTGCTTGTCCAGGTTACAAATCAGATGGATGTGGTAAAACAGGCGGCCAGGACGGCGAGCGACAAATCCATTTCCACTGATGTTTCAATCACAAGTCATCGCAGGGGTTTTGAATACTTAAACGAGCTTTTTATCAAGCGTCACAGGAAGATCCTCTGGAAATCCACGATCCGCATTGCCGGGATCTGCTCGATCTTGAGCTGCGCGGCGGTCATCGCTCTGATCATGGCGCCGGAGGCGGGAAAAGGGGTCAATGAACTTATCATGACCTGGCTTCCGTATTTTGCTTTTATCATGTATGCGATCAACCGCGGGACCGGGTTTACAAGGGCCCTGTTTATGAACTGCGATCACAGTCTGCTTACCTATTCACTCTATAAGCGGCCCGGATTCATATTAAAACTGTTCCGCATCCGACTGCGGGAGATCATGAAAATAAATGCGCTTCCTGCCGTTGTGATCGGCGCCGGGCTGTGCGTGATCCTGTATGTCTCGGGAGGGACGGAGAATCCGCTGAATTATGTGGTATTGTTTGTGTCGATCCTCTGTATGAGCCTGTTTTTCTCGATCCATTACCTGACGATCTATTATCTGCTGCAGCCGTATAATGCTGGTACGGAGATGAAAAGCGGGATGTACCAGATCATTCTGTCTGTTACCTATCTGGTCTGCTTTTTCCTGATGCGGGTCAGACTGCCGATCCTGGTGTTCGGGATTGCCTGTACCGCGTTCTGCGTGGTCTATTCTGTTACGGCATGTATTCTTGTGTATCGGTTTGCGCCGAAGACATTCAGGCTGAGGGCCTGAGAGGGAAAGAAAAAACTTTGGACAGAGACGGTGGAAATCCGGTCTCTGTCCATTTTTCGAATGTCGTTTTTGGAAAAAGTAGTTTCCGCATTTTCATCCTTCAGTCGGATCAGTCTTACCAGGTATGTATTGATCCCTTCTGTGATACTGTCCCGAAGCTTCTTTACCCCTGATGAACAGATCATATAGGTTAGGACCGGGGCGTTGTAAATTCTTGCGGTAGAAGCTTCATATTCCCGGAACCGTTTCAAATCTTCTTCGGAAATGGAATCACTCTCGAATTCAAAGTGGTAATACATGCCGTTTTCGCAATATAACCTCCGTTTCCAGCAGCACAGGACTGTCTCCATATCATTATAATATCAATCATACAGTCTGCTTTTTCTTTTGTGAATTTTCAAGCTTTTTCATTGGATATCTGTCTGATACGGACGGTGATATTCAGATGAGTGCCGGATATGAGCCATCTGGGATATAAATAATTGAATCTGGATCAAATCAGATATGGCGGCAGCGCTGCGTCAGGACTGCTGTCTATGGGAGCCATGATACCATGACAGGAAGAAAATAGCAGGAGAACACATGTGCTGAAGTCTTTGCAAGAGGTATGGTCTGAATGGAAAGGGCTGTTGAAGGTGCGGAGAACGGCTGATATAATTAGGATAAAAATCAAAAGTAACCGAGCAAAAGAGGGGAGAAACACTATGATCAGAAAAATGCAGACAACAGATACAGACAGAGTCGCGGAAATCTGGCTGGATACGAATCTGAAAGCCCATGATTTTATCCCGCCGGAGTACTGGAAAGGCAATTACGATGCGGTAAAGGAAATGATCTCCCAAGCGGAAGTGTATGTATATATAGATGAAGATAAAAATCAGATCCAGGGATTTATCGGACTGGATGAGGATTATATTGCAGGAATTTTTGTCTGGGGAGA
>DXDR01000016.1 GCA_019115385.1 Candidatus Mediterraneibacter avicola
AGATACACGCGGTATCATCGATGCTATCTTAAGCGGTGCGATCCTTAATGCGCCGACAAAGACGATCCCGCACTTCAACTTCGAGGTTCCGACAGAGCTTCCGGGAGTTGATCCGGCAATCCTTGATCCGCGCGACACATATGCTGATGCTTCCGAGTGGGAGACAAAGGCAAAAGATCTTGCTGCAAGATTCATCAAGAACTTTAAGAAATATGAGAGTAATGAGCTTGGAAAAGCACTTGTTGCAGCAGGTCCGCAGGAGTAAATTCCAGATTGAGATAACGGACTATAAAGCCGCCGCACTGTGAATACAGTGCGGCGGTTTATTCATTGGGTGTAAACTCTTCGAGAAAACAATGAAATGGACTCTACATAAATATAAATCGTTATTCATTATCTTTGAAGTGCTCCCGGAGTTTTTCCACCGCGCTTTTTTCGATGCGTGAGACGTAAGAGCGGGAAATCCCAAGCTGTCTGGCAATTTCCCGCTGCGTGTATTCTTCACCGTTATAGAGTCCATAACGCATTTTTAAAACGAGCTTTTCTCGGGAGGAAAGCTCGTTTTCCACTTTTTCATAGAGTATTTGGATGTTTTCTTTCAGATGGATTTTATCGGGGATATCGTCTTCTTCAGTCTCTATAATATCGTACAGGCGGATTTCGTTTCCCTCCCGGTCGGTTCCGATGGGTTCATAGAGGGAGACTTCTTTTCCTGCCTTTTTTTTGGAACGGAGGTACATAAGGATTTCATTTTCCACACAACGGGAAGCATATGCGGCCAGTCGGTTCCCCTTATCAGGGTTAAAAGTAACAACCGCTTTGATCAGACCGATCGTGCCTATGGAGATCAGATCTTCCGGGTCTTCTTCCAGGTTCTGATATTTTTTGATAACGTGCGCCACAAGGCGCAGATTGCGTTCGATCAGGATATGTTTTGCCTCGAGGTCTCCTTCTGTATATTTTTGGATATAATATTTTTCTTCCGAGGGAGATAGCGGAGCAGGAAATGATTTCAAGACGGCACCTCTAAGCACATTTGATATAATGTATGATGGAATGTCAAAAATTGTGCTTTTCCACTGTGAACTCTGGTTTTCCACATTTGTGGAAAAATCCGGGGAAAACGGGTGGAAAAGAAAATATTGACAGGAAAAGCTTATCGGGTATATGATGTTCTTACATTTCCGGGGCGTTCTGCTCCGGCGATCATTTCCGGCTGATTCAGCCAAATTTTCAGATGCCGTATTACTGCCTGCGCGGACAGTGTGAGAAATGCGGGCAAGGTACTGAGAATCATTGTGGTGTTGCAGGACGACAGGAAGCTCATGGAAAGGAGTGTGACGATGAGCTTCAGCAGAGTTTTGTCCGCATCCATCGAGGGACTTTCGGCAGAGTTTGTAGATGTGGAGGCGGACGTGTCAAATGGTCTTCCGGTTTTTAACATGGTCGGCTATCTGTCATCAGAGGTAAAGGAGGCAGGAGAACGGGTAAGGACAGCGATCCGGAATTCTGGATTTGAGTATCCGCCAAAAAGGACTGTGATCAACCTTTCACCTGCCGCGCTTCGGAAAAGAGGGGCGTCTTTTGATCTGCCCATCGCGGTATCCATCTTAATTTCTCTGGGAATCGTAGACCCGGCAAGGGTAAAGTCCTGCCTTCTGGCAGGAGAACTGAGCCTGGATGGAAAAGTGCGGAAGATACCGGGGGTTCTGCCTATTGTGACGGAGGCGGAAAAATGCGGCGTTAAATACTGTATTATTCCCAAGGAGAATGAGGCGGAGGGTGCGCTGACCGGAAATATGGAGATCATAGGTGTGAAGGATCTGGCAGAGACAGTGGACTTTCTGCAGGGGAAAAAGCGGATTTCTCCTGCTGTTTCAAAGTATGTATTCAGGGAACAGAAGGCGGAAGTGGACTTTGCCGACATACGGGGGCAGGAAACCGTGAGAAGAGCGGCGGAAATCGCTGTGGCCGGAGGGCATAATCTGCTGCTGATCGGCCCGCCCGGAAGCGGAAAGTCAATGACTGCCAGAGCTGTGGCAGGGATCCTTCCGCCCATTGAGAAGGAGGAAAGCCTGGAGATTACCAAGATTTACAGTGTGATGGATATGCTTCGGCCGGAGGCGCCGATGATCGTACAGCGGCCGTTTCGTGAAGTGCACCACACGGTTACGAGAGCAGCGCTGATCGGAGGGGGAACCGTGCCGCGCCCCGGAGAGATCAGTCTGGCTCACGGCGGCGTACTGTTTCTGGATGAACTGACAGAGTACAGGAAGGAGATTTTGGAGATGCTGCGCCAGCCGCTGGAGAGCCGCTGTGTAGAGATATCCAGAGCATATGGGAAATACCGGTTTCCCGCGGGATTTATGCTTGTCGCCGCTATGAATCCCTGTCCCTGTGGGTGCTATCCCGATATGGAAAAGTGCAAGTGTACGCCTGCTCAGATAAGGGCTTACCTGGGAAAGATCAGTATGCCTTTTCTGGATCGGATTGATCTGTGCACCGAGGCGCCCCGAGTTGGCTATGAGGATTTGAACGGATATCAGGAGAGCGAGTCTTCCGCAGAAATCAGGAGACGGGTGTGCCTGGCGCGGGACAGGCAGAAGGAGCGGTACAGAGGAACAGCTATAAAGATCAATGCAGAACTGGATGTGAACGACCTGAAAAAATACTGCAGGCTTGGGAAACGGGGGCAGAACCTGATGGAGCAGGCTTTTAATGCCATGAAGCTTACGGCCAGGGCTTATCATAAAATTATCAGGACTGCCCGGACGATCGCGGATCTGGAAGGAGAAGAAGAAATCCGGGTAAGCCATCTGAGAGAAGCGATAGGGTATCGGACAGTGGACAGTAAATATTGGGGGAGGTGAAGGAATGGACAGATTATACATTCAAAGCGATACAGAGCATAGAAGTTTGCCTCTGTCCAGGGAAGAAATGGAGTACGAGTACTGGTTTGCAGGGCTGCAGGGGCTTTCTGCGAAGAAGAAATATCTTCTTCGAAAACACATGAAGACAGGCAGGGCAATCTATTATATAGAAGAAACACAGTTAAAACAGATGGAATTTCTCACGGAGAAGGACCGGGAACTGCTCCGGGCAGCGGCAGGACAGAAAATCGGGAATGCCTGTGAAGAGGCGGAAAGAAGAGGCATCCGCTTTCTTCCATGGTTTTCAGAGGACTATCCGGGACGGCTTCTGGAATTGGATGATTTTCCCTATGCACTCTACGTCAAAGGCAGCCTCCCGAAACCGGCTGCCAGAACGGCGGCCATTGTAGGGGCCCGCAGATGTACTCCTTATGGAGAAAAGTTTGCCGTAGAGTTCGGGAAAACACTGGCTGAATGTGGGGTGGAGATTATCAGCGGCCTTGCCAGAGGAATCGACGGCATGGGACAGCGCGGTGCTCTTATGGGCGGCGGCAGGACCTTTGCCGTGCTTGGATCGGGCCCGGATATCTGCTATCCCAGGGAACACATTGGATTGTATATGGATATTCTGGAACAGGGTGGAGGGGTTTTGTCGGAATACCCGCCGGGCTCACCGCCGCTGCCATATCATTTTCCTGCAAGAAACCGTATCATCAGCGGACTGTCAGATGCTGTGCTCGTGATGGAAGCAGGAGAAAAAAGCGGATCCCTGATCACAGTGGATCTGGCGCTGGAGCAGGGGAGGGATGTCTATGCACTTCCGGGTCCGGTAAACAGCAGCCTGAGCCAGGGATGCAACCGGCTGATCCAGCAGGGGGCAGGGCTTCTGATGTCCCCGGAAATACTGCTCAAAGAGTGGGGGATTACGCCTCACGGAGAGCCTGGTCAGGAAGGGAAAAATAAAAAAGTGCTTGAAAGTCCCGAAAAATTGGTGTATAGTTGTCTCGGTTTGTATCCCAAGAATATAGAACGGATCTCAGAGGAGACGAATCTGAGCCAGAGGGAGCTTGTTGGGCTGCTCGTCTCACTGGAACTGGAGGGATATGCGAGAGAAGTATCGAAAAACTATTATGTGGCGGCTGAGGGGAGCCTCTGCTGACAATTATCAATATGGCAGTATAAGGGCCGGATGGAGGAATATGGTTTATGGCACACTATCTTGTTATTGTGGAGTCACCTGCAAAAGTGAAGACGATCAAAAAGTTTCTGGGAAGCAATTATACGGTTGCCGCTTCCCAGGGACATGTGCGTGATCTGCCGAAAAGTACATTTGGAATTGACATAGAAAACGATTATGAGCCAAAATACATTACTATCCGCGGAAAAGGCGATATTCTTGCCGGCCTGAGAAAAGAAGTAAAAAAAGCAGACAAGGTTTATCTTGCAACCGACCCTGACCGGGAAGGAGAGGCGATATCCTGGCATCTGGCGGCAGCGTTAAAGCTGGATGAGAAAAAGATGCGCAGAATTACGTTTAACGAAATCACAAAAAATGCGGTAAAGGCATCACTTAAGCATCCCCGTGATATTGAAATGGGCCTTGTGGATGCGCAGCAGGCCAGACGTGTGCTTGACCGTATGGTCGGATATCTGATCAGTCCGCTGCTATGGGCAAAAGTTAAGAGAGGGCTGAGCGCCGGCAGAGTCCAGTCTGTGGCTCTTAGGCTGGTCGCAGACCGGGAAGACGAGATCAATGCATTTATTCCCGAAGAATACTGGACTCTTGACGCCGTTCTGAAGATAAAAGGAGAAAAGAGACCGCTCACAGCCAGATTTTACGGTGAGGGAAGCAAGAAAAAGACAATCCGTTCCCGGCAGGAACTGGATGAGATCCTGCGTACGGTGGAGAAAGCGGATTTTACAATAGCGGATATTAAGACCACGGAGAGGATCCGCAAGGCTCCGCTTCCGTTTACTACCAGTACGATGCAGCAGGAGGCGGCAAAAGCATTGAATTTTGGCACGCAGAAGACGATGCGGATCGCCCAGCAGCTTTATGAGGGGATTGATATAAAAGGGAACGGGACTGTGGGTGTTATAACCTACCTACGTACAGACTCTACAAGGGTTGCTGACGAGGCTGATCAGGCGGCGAGAGATTATATTGCTTCTGTTTACGGAAAAGAGTATGCTGCGGCAAAAAGCGGTGCGAAAGGAAACTCGAAAAATGTGCAGGACGCTCACGAGGCGATCCGGCCTACGGATATTAGCAGAACGCCCGCGTCGCTTAAGGATTCTCTGACAAGAGATCAGTTCAGGCTGTACCAGTTGATCTGGAAGAGATTTACCGCCAGCCGCATGCAGCCTGCCCGCTATGAATCTACAGCTGTTCGTATCGGAGCAGACCGCTATTCATTTGCCGTGTCCACATCAAAGCAGCTGTTTGACGGCTTCCGTTCTGTATATACGGAAGCGGATGAGGAAAAGGAAGAGAGCAATGTTCTTGTGGGAAATTTGAGTAAAGATTCGGTTCTTACCAGAGATTCTTTTGATCCCAAACAGCATTTTACACAGCCTCCGGCACATTATACGGAGGCAACTCTTGTAAAAACGCTGGAAGAGCTGGGCATCGGACGCCCAAGCACATATGCTCCTACCATAGCGATCATACTGGGGCGCAGGTATGTGGCCAAGGAAGGAAAAAACCTCTACATGACGGAAATAGGTGATGTGGTCAATAATATGATGAAGCAGTCGTTCCCCAGCATTGTGGATGTTCACTTTACCGCCAATATGGAAGGACTTCTGGATATGGTCGAGGAAGGAAAGGTGCCTTGGAAAGAAGTCATCCGCAATTTCTATCCTGATCTCAAAGAAGCGGTGGATAAGGCGGAGAAAGAACTGGAGAGCGTTACCATCGAAGATGAAGTGACGGATGTGATCTGTGAAGAGTGCGGGCGCAATATGGTCATTAAGTACGGGCCTCACGGCAGATTTCTGGCGTGTCCGGGATTCCCGGAGTGCAGGAATACGAAGCCGTATCTGGAAAAGATCGGTGTGCCGTGTCCGAAATGCGGGAAAGAGGTAGTCATCCGCATGACCAAAAAAGGAAGGCGCTATTATGGATGTGAGAATAATCCGGAATGCGATTTCATGTCATGGCAGAAACCTTCCAGGGAAAAGTGCCCGGAGTGCGGCGGATATATGTTAGAAAAAGGAAATAAACTTGTGTGCGCTGACGAAAAGTGTGGTTATGTTTCAAAGATCACAAAAAAGAATGACTGAATTGCATTGATGTTTTCGGAATTGTATGATAATATAAATTCGTCGATTAATTTATCTGAATTTATTTATATGATCAAGTGTTTGTAAAGAGAGATACGGAGGAAATAATGAGCGTACAACTGTTAGATAAAACAAGAAAGATTAATAAACTGCTGCACAATAATAATTCGAGCAAGGTCGTGTTCAATGATATCTGTGCTGTCCTGACGAATATCCTTGACTCCAATGTCCTGGTGGTCAGCAAAAAGGGGAAAATACTCGGCGTGAGCAAGTGCAGCGATGTAAGAGAGATCAATGAGCTGATCACGGAGTCCGTGGGCTCACATATTGATAAAATGCTCAATGAACGTCTGTTAAGCATTCTCTCTACAAAAGAAAATGTCAATCTTGAAACGCTCGGATTTTCACCGGAGGCAGTAGAGGGATGCCAGGCGATCATTACTCCCATAGACATTGCGGGAGAACGGCTTGGCAGTCTGTTTATCTATAAACAGAACTCCACATATTCCATTGACGATATCATTCTCAGTGAGTATGGAACAGCTGTGGTAGGTCTGGAGATGCTTCGTTCTGTCAATGAAGAAAGCGCGGAGGAGACAAGAAAAGAGCATATTGTCCAGTCTGCGATCAGCACCCTTTCTTTTTCCGAACTTGAGGCGATCATCCATATTTTTGATGAACTTGGAGGCACAGAGGGCATCCTTGTTGCCAGTAAAGTGGCCGACAGAGTCGGTATAACCCGCTCTGTCATCGTCAATGCGCTGCGCAAATTTGAGAGCGCAGGTGTGATCGAGTCCAGATCTTCGGGCATGAAGGGAACCTATATCAAGGTGCTGAACGATTACGTGTTCACAGAACTTGAGAGAATAAAAAAAGAGCGGAATTAGGCGGGAGGGATTTGCTATGTATGAAGGGAATCCCGTTGACCTGCAGATGGAAAAAATCATATCTGCCGACGGCATTTTTGACGATACCACAAGGAAATGCAGGGTACATAAATATGATCTGGAGGAAGATTATATCTACCTCGAATTAAAGGAAGAAGATCTGAGCGCCATATCTTTGGATGCAAAATACAGATGCTATATCTCAACCAGAACAGAACTGCTCTACTGTACAGGCGTTGTAAAAGAGCGTTATAGGTGTGAAGATACGAATCTCCTGAAATTCAGGATAGAAAATGGTTTTTACAATGTATACGAAGGAAACAAAACGACAAAGCGCGCTTGAGAAGGCGCGCTTTATCCGTGCACAAAATTATAATCTGAAAATTCAGAAAACGGCGTCAAAAGGGGTCAGGCCCCTTTTGACGCCGTTTTCTGAATTTATAAAAACCTTGTAAACTATGTTGACAAATCATCAGCGGAGTGCTATTTTATATTCATGGGGTTAGCACTCAGGCGAAATGAGTGCTAATAAACAAAGATTAAGGAGGAATCACAATGAAGTTAGTACCATTAGGTGACAAAATTGTTTTAAAACAGTTAGAAGCAGAAGAGACAACGAAATCCGGCATCGTTCTTCCGGGACAGGCAAAGGAGAAACCTCAGGAGGCGGAAGTTATCGCTGTCGGACCTGGCGGAAATATAGACGGAAAAGAAGTAGTTATGCAGGTGAAAGCCGGTGACAGGGTAATCTATTCCAAATATGCAGGGACAGACGTTGAGCTGGACGGCGTAGAGTATATTATTGTAAAGCAGAATGATATTTTAGCAGTTGTTACAGAATAAAAATAACAGGAAATAAGGAGATGTATTGACATGGCAAAGGAGATTAAATACGGAGCAGAGGCCAGAGCAGCGCTTGAGAGAGGCGTAAACCAGCTGGCAGATACAGTAAAAGTTACACTCGGACCGAAGGGAAGAAATGTTGTTCTTGACAAGTCTTTCGGCGCGCCGCTGATCACAAATGACGGCGTTACAATCGCAAAAGAGATTGAACTGGAAGACGGATTCGAGAACATGGGAGCTCAGCTTATCAGAGAAGTTGCTTCCAAGACAAATGATGTTGCCGGAGATGGTACAACAACGGCTACAGTTCTTGCACAGGCTATGGTTCACGAGGGTATGAAGAATCTTGAAGCAGGAGCGAATCCGATCGTTCTGAGAAAAGGTATGAAGAAAGCGACAGACAGAGCTGTCGACGCGATCCAGGCTATGAGCAGCAAGGTAAAAGGCAAAGAGCAGATTGCAAGAGTTGCGGCAGTTTCCTCAGGAGACGAGGCAGTGGGTGAGATGGTAGCAGATGCTATGGAAAAGGTATCCAACGACGGCGTTATCACGATCGAAGAGTCCAAGACAATGCAGACGGAACTCGACCTTGTAGAAGGTATGCAGTTTGACCGTGGATATATTTCAGCTTATATGGCGACAGATATGGAGAAGATGGAGGCTGTTCTGGAAGATCCGTACATTCTGATCACAGACAAGAAGATTTCTAATATCCAGGATATCCTGCCGCTCCTTGAGCAGGTTGTACAGTCCGGCGCACGACTCCTTATCATTGCAGAGGACATTGAAGGCGAGGCCCTGACAACTCTGATCGTAAACAAACTGCGTGGAAC
>DXDR01000086.1 GCA_019115385.1 Candidatus Mediterraneibacter avicola
GCGGACACCGTAATTGGCGAGTAATGATAATAGGAGGTGCCATATGTACGCGATTATAGCAACAGGTGGTAAACAGTACAAAGTAGCTGAAGGCGATATCATTAAAGTGGAGAAACTTGGTGTTGAAGCTGGAGAGACTTATACATTCGACCAGGTGCTTGCAGTGAACAATGACAAACTGGTCGTTGGAAATCCGACTGTTGAGGGTGCAACAGTTACAGCTTCTGTAATCGGTGACGGAAAAGCGAAAAAAGTTATCGTTTACAAGTATAAGAGAAAAACTGGATACCATAAGAAAAACGGACACAGACAGCAGTACACGGCTGTTAAGATCGACAAGATCAACGCATAAGCAGTCCGCATGATCAGGGTAACTGTTTATAAGACCGGGAGGCAGGAGTATTTAGGGTTTGACCTGTCCGGACACGCAGGATACGGCGAAGAGGGATTCGATATAGTCTGCGCCGCCGTGTCGGCACTTGTGATCAATACCGTAAATTCTGTCGAAGAATTTACAGAGGATAAGACAAGCTGTGTTTCGGATGAAGAAAACGGAATGATCCAATTTCGTTTCCAAGGGCAGCCGTCCCACGATGCCTCGCTTCTGCTTGATTCTTTGATCCTCGGACTGGAAGGGATCGAGGAGAGCAGTGAATACAAACCATACATTGATATAATTTTCAAGGAGGTGTAGGTACCATGATGAAAATGAATCTTCAGTTTTTTGCTCATAAAAAGGGAGTTGGTTCCACAAAGAACGGACGTGACTCAGAGTCTAAGAGACTGGGTGCAAAAAGAGCAGACGGACAGTTTGTAAAGGCTGGAAATATTCTGTACAGACAGCGCGGAACAAAGATCCATCCGGGTCTTAACGTAGGACGCGGCGGAGATGACACTCTGTTTGCACTGGTAGACGGCGTAGTCAGATATGAAAGAAAAGGGAGAGATAAGAAACAGGTTTCTATCTACCCGGCAGCCGAGTAAGCAGACTGACAGAAAAGTGCTGAGATAACTTTTCGCTTGTATATAACAGTCACAGCCCCAGACTTTTTGTCTGGGGCTTTTGTCAACCGCAGCAGCAATCAGGAATTGATACCTGTAAGAGACGATTCTACTTGTAAAGGAGCACACTATGTTTGCAGACAGAGCAAAAATCTATATCAGATCCGGCAAAGGCGGAGACGGCCACTGCAGCTTCCGAAGGGAACTCTATGTCCCCAACGGCGGCCCTGACGGCGGAGACGGCGGACGCGGCGGCGACCTGATCTTTGAGGTGAATGAAGGGCTGAACACCCTTGTGGACTACAGACATAAGAGAAAATATGCGGCCGGAGACGGGGAACCTGGCGGAAAGCGCCGGTGTCACGGGAAGGACGGAAAAGACCTTGTCCTTTATGTTCCTGAAGGGACCGTCATAAAGGAGTCTGTCACCGGAAAAGTGATCGCGGATATGTCCGGTGAAAACAGACGTCAGGTTGTCCTCAAGGGAGGAAAAGGAGGTCTGGGTAACCAGCATTTTGCCACAGCTACCATGCAGGTCCCCAAATATGCACAGCCCGGCCAGCCGGCCAGAGAGCTGGAGGTCAATCTGGAACTGAAGGTGATCGCCGACGTAGGTCTGATCGGATTTCCAAATGTGGGAAAATCCACCCTGCTTTCCAGGGTCACCAATGCAGAGCCCAAAATCGCGAACTATCATTTTACAACGCTTAACCCCAATCTCGGAGTTGTAGATCTGGACGGCGCCAAAGGTTTTGTCATTGCCGACATTCCCGGGCTGATCGAAGGCGCCTCTGAGGGCGTGGGCCTGGGACATGAATTTCTCCGCCATATTGAGCGTACCAAGATGATGATCCACGTCGTCGATGCAGCCGGGACAGAAGGGCGGGATCCGGTGGACGATATCTATAAGATCAATGCGGAGCTGGAAGCATACAATCCTGAAATTGCCAAGCGTCCGCAGGTAATTGCCGCCAATAAAACGGATCTGATCTACGAGTCTGAGGATGAGCCTATAGAACGCCTCAGAACTGAATTCGAGCCGAAAGGGATAAAAGTATTCCCCATCTCAGGCGCGACCGGGAAGGGCATTTCAGAACTTTTATACTATGTGAGTTCACAGCTTGATACGATGGATAAAACGCCTGTTATATTTGAACAGGAATATTTCCCGGATGAAGAACTGATCTACGAAGAACTTCCGTATACAGTGGAAACCGAGGATGGAATGTTTGTCGTTGAAGGACCGAAGATTGAAAAAATGCTGGGATACACAAATCTGGATTCCGAAAAGGGATTCGCCTTTTTCCAGAAGTTTCTCAAGGAGACCGGAATCCTGGACGAACTGGAGGCGAAGGGAATCCAGGAAGGCGACACCGTTAAAATGTATGGACTGCAGTTCGACTATTATAAATAAGCAGTCTGTCTCTTAAGAAAAAGCAGCAGAGAAGAAGGAGAGGACATATGACCACAAAGCAGAGAGCATATCTAAAAAGCCTGGCCATGACAATGGAGCCAATCTTTCAGGTGGGCAAATCAAGCATGACGCCGGGACTTACACAGGCGATCTCAGAAGCGCTGGAGGCGCGTGAGCTGATCAAGATCAGCGTTTTGAATAACTGCGCAGATGATCCGAGGGAACTGGCTGAGATCCTGTCCCAGCGTACCCGCTCCCAGGTAGTCCAGGTGATCGGAAAGAAGATCGTACTGTACAGAGAAGGCAAGGACAATAAGAAGAAAATCCTTCTGCCTTTATAATGAGGGAAGGGCAGTATTTATAAAGCAAGCCAGAGCTGCGGGAAGGAATAACAGAGATGAAAATTGGAATCATGGGAGGAACATTTGATCCGGTCCATATCGGCCATCTGCTTCTCGGAGAATTTGCCTATGAAGATTTCGGACTGGATGAGGTCTGGTTTCTGCCGAACGGCAATCCTCCACACAAGGAAACCGCGGATACAGAGACAGCGCTGGATCACCGTATCGAAATGATCAGAAAAGCGATCGAGGGCGTGCCATACTTCCGTCTCAATCTCTATGAGGCGGATGCGTCGCGGCATTCCTATACTTATCAGACAATGCAGGCATTCAACCATATGTATCCAGAGCATGAATTCTTCTTTATACTAGGCGCGGATTCTCTGTTCTCGATCGAACAGTGGCGTTATTTCCGGGAGATTTTTCCCACATGTACCATTCTCGCCGCCATGCGCGATGACAAAGATGCAGACGAAATGCGCCGCCAGATCCGGTATTTAAGCGATGCCTACGGCGCGCGGATCCGTCTTCTTCAGGCGCCGCTTCTGGAAATCTCGTCCACCGCCATCCGCGACAGGGCGTCCAGAAATCTGGGGGTTCGCTATATGGTGCCGGATCCGGTTGCAGAATATATCAAGAACAACCATCTATATAAAGATAAAACAGACAGGAGCTGACAGGCATGACGGAAGAATTAAAAAAGATCAGTAAAAGACTGTCTAAAATACTGAAAGAGGACAGATATGAACACACGCTGGGTGTAATGTACACATCCGCAGCTCTGGCCATGCGTTATGGCGCTGATATCCAAAAATCCATGACTGCCGGGCTACTTCACGATTGCGGGAAATATCTTCCGCCAAAAGAACAGATCCGCCTCTGCGAAAAGAAAAAGATCACGCTCACAGAATCAGAACTGGAGATGCCTGCACTTGTGCATGCGAAACTGGGCGCCTATCTTGCCAGACACGAGTATCATATTAAAGATACGGAGATTCTGGACGCGATCACGTATCATACGACAGGCCGGCCGGATATGACTCTTCTGGAAAAACTCGTGTATATAGCCGACTATATCGAACCCAACCGAAAAGAAATCCCCGGACTTGCCGACATCCGGCAGATCGTGTTTACTGATATTGACAGAGCAGTATGTCTGTCAGCCGGTTCTACGGTACGATATCTGAAAAACGGAGGAAAAGCGGTTGACCCTATGACAATTAACACCTATAATTTCTATAAAAAGAAGGAGGAATGAAATGGATCAGTCCAAGGAAATGGCGCGGATCGCCTGGAATGCGCTCAATGATAAAAAAGGCGAAGATATCAAGATCATTGATATCACCGGGATTTCTGTGCTTGCAGATTACTTCATTATCGCAAACGGAACGAGCGACAGTCAGGTAAACGCTCTCGTAGACAATGTGGAAGAAGAGCTTCACAAAGCCGGATTCTCCCTGAAGCAGAGGGAAGGACAAGCCTCTGGCAGCTGGGTGCTCATGGATTTCGGCGATATCATCGTCCATGTATTTGACAGGGAGAACCGCCTGTTCTACGATCTGGAGAGAATCTGGAAAGACGGAAGGACGATTGGAATAGAAGAACTGCAGCGCTGAAAAGAAGAGCAGAAGAGCAGGAATACAGCCAAAATGAAAAGCCCGCACAGACCTGCAGGCTTTTTATTTTGGCTGTATTTATTTGAAAAACCGAAAAACACCGATTACTTTTCCAAGAATAGTGACTTCTTCCACTATGATCGGATCCATAAAATCATTCTCAGGCTGAAGCCGGAAAACACCTTCCTCTTTGTAGAAAGTCTTCACAGTCGCGCCGTCCTCGATCATTGCTACCACCATATCTCCATTTGATGCAGTCCGCGTCTCCTCCACGAGAACCATGTCTCCATTCAGAATACCGGCATTGATCATGCTTTCCCCTTTTACTTTCAAAAGAAAAGTCGGATTATTCGGCATAAAATCTACGGGGATAGGGAAGTAGTTTTCAATATTCTGCTGCGCCAGTATGGGTTCGCCTGCAGCAACCTGTCCCACGATCGGAACATTGACCATCTCCCTGCGTGTGAGATTAAAATTGTCATCCAATATCTCGATCGCTCTTGGCTTTGTAGGATCTCTGCGGATATATCCGTTCTTTTCCAGCGTTTCCAGATGAGAGTGGACAGAAGAAGTGGACTTAAGGTTCACCGCTTCACAGATTTCCCTGACCGCCGGCGGAAATCCGCGCTCCAAAATCTGAGATTTGATATATTCAAGAATCTCCAGCTGCTTTTTACTTATCTTTCCCTGTGCCATATCGTCCCTCCGAACATTTTTCATATATTGATATACTAACACAGCATTATCCAAAAATCAAACATTTGTTGCGAAAATATGTTCGATTTTTTTCTGTTTTTGTATTGACAAACACATGTTCATGCCATATAATACATTACAGAACAGTTGTTCGTTATGATGAGCTCATTTGAATACTTGTATACAATTTATTGGGAGCTGCTTATATTAAAAGCAGAAGCTTCAGGGGGTATTTATAATGAAAAGGACAGCATACAGAAAACGAAAAAATCAGGTTATCTTTCTTACAGTAAGTTTTATTATCTTATTATCAGTCTGTCTTATCTTTGGTGCTTTTCTTGTATCCGCAAGAGAAAACACAGCCCAGGAGACTGACACTTATTACAAAAGCGTAAGGATTCAGTCTGGCGATACATTATGGGACATTGCCGAGGAAAATATAACTGCCGATTACGGTTCCGTGGATGAGTACGTCCGCGCGTTAAAAGATATTAATTCTCTGGATTCAGATTTTATTCAATCCGGACAATACCTTATTATAGAGTGCAGCAACTGAATGTAAATCTTCATTTGCGCTGTGGGCAGAGCTTTGTCTTTGCCTGATCAATCTGATATCAATATACATCCCGATATTGATATACATATGTACGAAACCCAATATGTACACTCACGGAGACTCCCGGAAGAATGCCTGGAAACGGTATTTCTTCCGGGAGTTTTCATTTAGCCTGAAAGAAGAAGAATACAATGGCAGATTAATCTATACGACAAATACTGATTTTTCCAAAAGATGTAGACTAAAAACCCTGAGTATGCTATAATAGGCAACGGAACAGCTTAATTAATATGGGTATTTAAGTAAAAGGGAGTTATAAAAATATGGATGCAAAAGAAACAAAATCTTACCATGAGCAGAAATATGTAGACAACACACTCCGTCTTCGTTCCATTCTGAAGACGCTTCCGCCTTTTGCGAAGGACTATTTCCGTGCAGTTGAACCGACGACCTCAGCCAGAACAAGGATTTCTTATGCATATGATATCCGGGTTTTCTTTCATTTTCTCATAGAGAATAATCCGGTATACAAAGATTATTCCATGGATCAGTTTACCGTACAGGATCTGGAACGGCTGGAGCCTGTGGATATCGAGGAATATCAGGAATATCTCAAGGTATATGAAAACGATGAAAACAAACAGATAACAAACACTGAGAAAGGACTTGCCAGAAAAATGTCTGCCCTGAGAAGTTTTTATGGGTATTTTTTTAAACATCAGATCATAAGCAAAAATCCAACTCTCCTTGTAGATATGCCAAAGCTGCATGAGAAGGCGATCATACGCCTGGATACAGACGAAGTCGCTATGCTCCTGGACTATGTAGATCACGGAGGCAATAATCTGACCGGCCAAAAAAAAGTTTATTTTGAAAAGACAAAAAACCGTGATCTTGCCATCCTTACCCTTCTCCTCGGCACCGGAATCCGTGTATCCGAGTGTGTGGGACTGGATATCCAGGATGTGGACTTTAAGAATAATGGCGTCAAGGTCACACGCAAAGGCGGAAATGAAATGGTCGTATATTTTGGAGAAGAGGTTGAAAACGCGCTGAAAACGTATCTTTATACAACGAGAAAAACAGTTGTTCCTCTCCCCGGACACGAAAACGCACTCTTTCTCTCTACCCAGCGCAAACGTATGGGCGTCCAGGCGGTAGAAAATATGGTAAAAAAGTATGCAAAAGAAGTTACCCCCAACAAGAAAATAACCCCTCATAAGCTTCGCAGCACGTACGGAACAGCTTTATATAAGGAGACCGGAGATATTTACCTTGTAGCTGACGTACTGGGCCATAAAGACGTAAATACGACGCGAAAGCATTACGCGGCGATCGACGAGAACCGCAGGCGGCAGGCCGCAGGCGCTGTTAAGCTCCGGGATGTATAACAGATCAAAAGAAAAGAAAGGAAGTTTTTATGCAGTTACAGAGACTTTTAAGTTTTACAAGAAAGGCTGTTGACGAATATGCAATGATACAGGAGGGAGACCATATCGCAGTTGGCATTTCAGGCGGAAAAGACAGCCTTACTCTCCTCTATGCCCTGCACGGCCTGAAGCGGTTTTATCCCCAGAAATTTGAATTGAGCGCCGTTACAGTGGATCTGGGATTTGACGGCTTTGATCTAACCCCCATAAAGGAACTGTGCCGCGATATGGATATTCCATATCAGATCGTAAAATCAGATATATATCACATATTATTTGATATCAGGAAGGAATCCAATCCCTGTTCTCTCTGCGCCAAGATGCGCAAGGGTGCGCTGAATCAGGCGGTAAAGGAAATGGGGTGTAATAAAGTCGCTTACGCCCACCACAAGGATGATATCGTGGAGACCATGCTTCTTTCCATGATCTTTGAGGGACGTTTTTACTCTTTTTCCCCGAAAACCTGGCTGGACCGTATGGATCTGACCGTGATCCGCCCGCTTATGTTTGTCGATGAAATGGATGTCATCGGATTTAAAAACAAGTATGATCTGCCTGTAGTAAAAAGCAAATGTCCGGTGGACGGCTACACAAAAAGGCAGTATGCCAAAGATCTGCTCCGTCAGATAAACCGGGAACATCCCGGTGCAAAAGAAAGGATGTTCCACGCGATTTTAAACGGAAATATCAAAGGCTGGCCCGAACGTCAGATCAGAGTCCGTTAATAAAGCGCCCATTCACACATTGATTAAAAAGAGGGAAATCACAAAAGGATTCCCCTGAGACAGACTTTTCTGTCTCAGAGGAATCCTTCTTTCTTTTATTGGGACTCAAAGTCTCCTGTCCTCTTTGTTTACCGTTTCTTTCAGGGCTACATATTCTTCAATAATTTTGGCAGTGCCCTCGATTCCGAGTTCAGAACTGTTCAGACAGAGCTCATAGCTGTCTGCATTGGACCATTTCTTATTTGTATAGTAGTTATAATAGCTGGCACGCTTTTTATCTGTTTTGACGATCATATCTTTTGCCTTGGCGTCTGTCACGTCATAAATCCGGGCTATACGGCGAATCCGTGCATCCATATCCGCATGGATAAACACGCTGACCACATTGCTGTAGGATTCCAGCGCATAGTCTGCGCAGCGGCCGACCAGAATACACGGCCCCTCATTTGCTATTTTTTTGATCGCATCAAACTGAGCCAAAAAAACCTTATGATTAATGGGCATATCTGTATAAGTGTTTCCCGAATAGCCCATAGAATATGTATCCATCACAAGGGAGTACAAAAAACTATTGGTTGGTTTTTCATCATGGGATTCAAATATCTCCTCACAAATCCCGCTTTCTTTTGCCGCCCGCGCGAGCATTTCTTTATCATAAAGTTTGATGCCGAACGCATCTGCGACTTTATATCCAATCTCTCTGCCTGCGCTTCCATATTCACGCCCGATCGTAATAATTGTATTCGTTGTCATAGTCTGTCCACTCTCCTTGCCACAGATATCATCATTTTGCATAAAAAATTTATATATATCTGTTTATTATATGAGTATTATAACGAAAAAGAACAGATATTACAATGAAAAAATCTTTTTCTGGACACATTTTTAGTAACAGTAGTCCGTCCAAATTCACTTCGAGCTGCGCAGTGTGGATAAAAGTCTGATGAAATAGTCTGGAAGAGGCGCGTCAAATTCCATATATTCTCCTGTGGAGGGATGCCGGATTCCAAGAATCTTGGCATGCAGCGTCTGACCCTGAAGGGAAAACGGACATTTAGCAGGGCCGTATACACTGTCTCCCAGGATCGGATGGCCGATGCTGCTCATATGAACACGAATCTGATGAGTTCTTCCCGTTTCCAGCTCACACTCAATATAAGTATAATTTCCAAATCTCTCCAGGACTCTGTAGTGGGTGACCGCAGGCCTTCCTGATGCAGACCGGGTGCTCATTTTTTTCCTGTCTGTGGGATGGCGTCCGATCGGCGCGTCCACCGTCCCCTCCTCTTCTCTGAAATTGCCATAGACGATCGCCTGATATCTGCGGGTGATCGAATGCTCTTTCAGCTGATCCGCAAGGATCTGATGCGCACGGTCATTTTTGCATACGAGCAGAGAGCCGGTGGTATCCATGTCAATCCTGTGGACGATCCCGGGACGGATCACCCCGTTGATACCCGAGAGCTGCCCTTTACAGTGATAGAGGACAGCATTGACAAGCGTATGGCTGGAATGCCCGGGTGACGGATGTACGACCATCCCCTTAGGTTTATTGATAACAAGAATATCCTCATCCTCATAGAGAATATCAAGAGGTATTTCTTCCGGCAGAACGTCCAGAACTTCCGGTTCGGGAATCCGAATACATATCTGGTCTCCGGCTCCGGTCTTATAATTCGGTTTCACAGATGCCCCGTTTACGCTGACTGCCCCTTCTTTTAAAAGCTTCTGTATATAGGACCGGGAAAATTCCTGCATTTTCCCGCTTAAAAAACGGTCTATCCTCTCTCCCGGCTCCTCGCAGATCAGTTTACACTCTTCACACATTCCTGCATCCTTTCCGCACCTGCTGGTTTATTTTTTTCCGCTCTTTTTCGTCAGAAAACCGAAATCATCCTCTTCTCTGTAATAAAACAGGATCAGCAGGACAAATCCAATGCATGCACAAACAACATAGCAGTCAGCGACATTAAAGATCGGAAAATCGATGAGATTAAAATAAAAGAAATCAATCACATAATTCAGCCTCAGCCGGTCGATCATATTTCCCACAGCTCCGGCGCAGAGAAATATTCCGCAGATCCGCAGGGGGATATATTTTTTCTGATGAGGGATCCTTCCGTAAAAATATATAAAAGCAATGATAATAATGACCGCTCCCGCCACAAATACATACTGCATATTCTGCATCAACCCGAAAGCAGCACCTCTGTTTTCCAGATATCGCAGCTGAAAGACGCCGTCGATCAGCACGATAGGCTCTGAGTTTTTCAGGAACATCTCGGCAAGATATTTGGTAACCTGATCTACAGTTACAGCAGCGGCAAATCCGAGGAGCGCGGCAATATAGCTTATCAGAGTTTTTTTTCTTTCTGTCGTCCTGTTCATTTTCTGTTTCCATCCTCAAATATATTTGTGGAGGACAATGCACAGTCTGTTTTTTCTTGTGCGTCCTCCCTCTTCCGCAAAACGGAATTTCCCCATCCCCCTCACGGATATGATATCCCCTTCTTTGGGCTGATATCCGTTGCTTGTAACAAGCCTGCCGTTCACATATACTCTGGCTCCCTCGATCAGACCCGAGAGTTTCGTCCTCGATGAGGCAAATGCAAGTGCCAGCAGGCTGTCCAGTCTGACGGACGCAGCCGTCCCTCTTATCTCTTCATATCTTGGAGTATAGTTTATATCCTCCGGGGAGACTTCCCTGACAGTAACCTGAGTGTGACGTATCCGGGTCAGTTCTTCAAGAAGCAGGCCTGCCATATCTCTGTGGATAAAAATCACTGCATCATCATCCCAGGAGATAATATCTCCCGTCTTTGCGCGCTCAATCCCAAGATTCAGCGCAGCCCCCAGGTAGTCCCTGTGAGTCAGATCCTCCGCGTACTTCCGATGCAGCGGCATGATCCTCATCCCGCGGAAAGGATACCTGATCTCTTCCGGAGTCAGACATTCTTTCCCGCAACGCAAATAAAGAGCATCAGGGATAAATGCAGCCATCTGACGCTCTGCCATATCATACCCGCCAAAACACTGATACCGGGAAAATAGCCGGTTTTTTGGCAGGCTGTGTAGAATATTCTGTTCATTCAGGTTCAGAAAATCTGTATATGTAACTATTTCACGCTGATATGCAGTTCTGGAAAGCTCAATGAAACGCTTTTCCAGAAACTGCATGTCTTTTTCCTGACTGTTTTTCTGCATGACAAACTAATATCTGCCTTTTACACTGGGAGTCTCCATTGAGCCGCCCAAAAGATCCTGAAGATCTCCGGAGATATCTACATTTGTCGGTGTAACAAGGAATATGTAATTCGAGATCTTCTGAAGATTTCCGCTGATGGCAAAAGTTGCACCGGAAACAAAGTCGATGATCCTCTGCGCGATCTCGAGATCCATCCCCTCAAGATTGAGAATGACAGTGCGGCCGGAAAGAAGAGTCTCTGTGATTTCTCTTGAATCATCCACAGAACTCGGCTTTACCACACAGACTTCCATATTACCGCCGTGTCTGGGCGCAGGCCGCATCGGTGTCACTTTATTGGAAGCAGGCTGGACTCTCTTGTCCTCGCCCATGTCAAAATCGTCGTAATTTTCCTCTTTTGCATTTTTCTTTCCGAACAGAGAACGACGGGGCTTTTCTTCATAATTATCCTCGTAATACTCGTCTTCATCATAGAAATCATCATCTTCATAATCATCGTCGTCGTTCAATTTCATGATGTCCAGAAATTTATCAAACACACCCATTTTTTACACTCCTATCTCATGCTTCATCAGCATAATTATTATTTCATACTTTCTGATCCAGAACCTATGCGGATCACACTGCATAATCTCTGGCACCAAAGATCCCGGTTCCAACGCGGACCATGGTAGCGCCTTCCTCGATGGCAACTTCGTAATCATTGGTCATCCCCATTGAAAGTATGCTCACAGTAACATTATCAATGTTTTTCTCCTCAATGTCAACAGATAATTTATGTAAATCTGCGAAAATTGACCGATTTTCTTCTGCATTTTCAACAAAAGGTGCAATTGTCATGAGCCCGCGGACCCTGATATGGCTCAAACCGGAGATCTCCTCAAGGAAAGGGATCACTTCCTCTGTTTTCAGCCCGAATTTACTCTCCTCCTCCGCTACATTGACCTCGATCAGGATATCTTTGACAAGTCCGTGTTTTGCAGCTTCCTTCTCGATCGTCTGAGCCAGTTTCAGGGAGTCCACTGAATGGATGAGATCCACTTTATCTATGATATATTTTACTTTGTTTGTCTGGAGATGTCCGATCATATGCCAGTGTATATCTTTGGGAAGAGCCTCGTATTTCTGGGTGATCTCCTGTACTTTGTTCTCACCGAATACACGTATACCAAGATCATATGCCTCTTTCAGGGTTTCCACCGGCTTGGTCTTGCTCACGGCGATCAGCGTCACATCTTCTCTTTTTCTGCCCGCACGCTCACATGCTGCACAAATCTTCTCTTCTACTTCCTGCAGATGATCTT
>DXDR01000087.1 GCA_019115385.1 Candidatus Mediterraneibacter avicola
AGAGCCGTGTAAAACGTCTCAAAGAGATCGAGGCAATGTCAGAGGACGGAACATTTGAAGTACTTCCGAAGAAGGAAGTTATCGCTCTGAAAAAGGAGTGGGCAAAGCTTGAGAAGAACCTGGGCGGAATCAAAGAGATGAAGAGACTGCCGGATGCGATCTTTATCGTTGATCCGAAAAAAGAGAGGATCTGCGTTCAGGAAGCTCATACACTGGGAATCCCGCTGATCGGTATCTGTGATACAAACTGCGATCCGGAAGAACTGGACTATGTGATCCCGGGCAACGACGACGCGATCAGAGCGGTCAAACTGATCGTTTCCAAGATGGCAGACGCTGTTATCGAGGCAAATCAGGGCGCTGCAGCAGACGCAGAGTACTATGATGAGGAAGCTGCTTACGAAGAGGAAGAGGCAGCAGACGCAGAAGAGGCTGTAGAAGAGTAAGAATTTCATTTAAGTAAGAACTTAATTTAATGGAGGAATTTATCATGGCAATTACAGCAGGAATGGTAAAAGAATTAAGAGAAATGACAGGCGCAGGCATGATGGACTGCAAGAAAGCTCTTACAGAGACAAACGGCGATATGGACGCAGCTGTTGAATTCCTGAGAAAGAACGGACAGGCAAAAGCTGAAAAGAAAGCCGGCAGAATCGCTGCAGAGGGTATTGTTAAGACTGTTGTCAGAGACGACAAGGTTGCGGCAATCGTTGAAGTGAATTCTGAGACTGACTTTGTTGCAAAGAACGATGAGTTCCAGGGATTTGTAGAGGCTGTTGTAAATCAGGTTGCAGACAATGATCCGGCAGACATGGACGCATTCATGGCTGAGGCATGGGCAGCAGATTCATCCAAGACTGTAAAAGACGCTCTTGTTGAGAAAATCGCAGTCATCGGAGAAAACCTGAACATCAGAAGATTTGAGAGAGTGAACGCTGAGAACGGATGTGTTGTATCTTACATTCACGGCGGCGGACGGATCGGAGTACTCGTTGTTGCTGATACAGATGTTGTAAACGATGAGATCAAGACATGTCTGAAGAACGTAGCTATGCAGGTTGCAGCTATGTCTCCGAAGTATGTATCCCGCGACGAAGTGTCTCAGGAGTACATGGATCATGAGAAAGAGATCCTGCTTGCTCAGGCTAAGAAAGAGAACCCGGAAAAACCGGATAATATCATTGAGAAGATGATCATCGGACGTCTCAACAAAGAGATGAAAGAAATCTGCCTGTTGGATCAGGTATACGTACAGGACAGCGACCTTACAGTTGCAAAATATGTTGACAAGGTAGCAAAAGAGAACAATGCAAACCTTGCAGTGAAGAAATTTATCCGTTTCGAGACCGGCGAGGGAATCGAAAAGAAACAGGAAAACTTTGCTGAAGAAGTAGCGGCGCAGATGGCTGGAAACTAAGCGTTTAGCACAAGCGCGGCAGATATACAAAAAGAGTCACAATGCGAGTTTATTCGTAATTGTGACTCTTTTTGTATATCTATCGTGCGACGCACGGATAGCGAGAAGGAGCGAAGCAGAATCGAGCTAGGCGCTTGTGCGGATGCAGTACAGGATGCAGATGAACTGTAGTTGGAAGCTATGCAGCGTTGCTTGGCGAACTGAGACTGAAAGGCGAAGGTGAGGTTAGCAAAGGTTATTGAAAATTTTACTCATTATTTGTCAGTAAATGATGGATATGGAGATATTATATATGAGTCTCGTAATACGATGGGAGAAAATTCGGAAAAATCTCCAGACATTAAATTGATAAATGTATATCATAAAATTCAAGCGAATAATAAAGGGATTGTGTATACAGACAGTAGGGCAATTCAAAATAGAAATAGAACGATTGTTACGCATTCAAAAAGTAAAAATATAGCAGGCTTACAATTTGCTGATTTTGTTGCGTATAATATTATCAAATTAGAGGGCTGCAAGGTTGAAAAACAGATTACAGATTTTATGAAACAAATTCACAGAATTTCATATGATGGGGGACGTCCTATTTCTGAAAAGGATCAGCGCTCATTTTGGGGAATGAGAGTACTTCCTTCATATTTGAGAATGGAAAATTTGATTTCAGAGAACAAAACTTTGAAAAACGCATATAATAATATTAAGAAAGAACGTAATAAACAGAGGAAAATAATCCTTAAAAAAGATGAAAGAATTCTCCAACTAGAAAAACAAATTCAAATGCTCAAAGAAAAAAATGAATACAGTTCGAATAGAGAGGATCTTAAGTGTATCCTCTCTATTCATTTGAAAAGATATATTGATTGAAGAGACAAACAGCACTACAATTTTATGAACGTGGATACATTTTTTAGTATACTGGAAAGGGCAGAATAGGAAAGGATGATTCCGAAATCTGCTAAGAGTATGTCTTTGAAATGGAGGAAGCTGACCCCAGATAATTCCGGGCGGCATGATTTACAGATGCTCCTTTTTACGCTATACTATACAGGCGATATCAGATAAAGTCCCCTAAAACCCGGCCCTCTGATCTGGTCCGCGGAGAAACTGAGGGGATAAAGAAATGAGAGGATAAAAGTTATGTCAGTTTTTCGTGCAGTGTACAATCTACTCTGGGGAGATATTATCACGATTCCTCTGCCCGGCGGCAGTTCTCTGGGACTTTCGCTCCTGGTGCTCATCCTTGTCCCGGCAGGACTTTACTTTACGATACGGACAAGGTTTCTGCCCTTTCGGCTTTTTCCGGAGATGGTCAAAGTAACGTTTGAGAGCAACAAAAAGACAGACCGGGAGGGAATCTCAGGACTGCAGGCGCTGATCGTCTCCACCGCATGCCGGGTTGGCATGGGAAATCTGGTGGGTGTGGTTGCAGCTATCTCCGCCGGGGGAGCGGGGGCGGTGTTCTGGATGTGGGTGATCGCGCTGCTGGGTTCGTCCACCGCATTTATCGAAGCGACGCTGGCCCAGATCTATAAAGAAAAGGATCCCCTTTACGGAGGCTACCGGGGCGGACCGGCATATTATCTTCACCGGCTGTTTATAAAAAAAGACAGTTTGAGAAAACATTCGGTCATAGCCGTCCTGTTTGCTCTCTCCGGCCTGATCTGCTGGTGCGGGATCAGCCAGGTGATCGGAAACTCAATCTCTTCATCTTTTGAAAATGCATTTCATGTGCCGCCGCTGTATTCGACGATCGTGCTTGTGGCGATCGCTGCGGTGATCGTACTCAGGAAAAATGCTACTGTAAAAGTGCTGGATATTATTGTGCCGGTTATGGCGGCATGCTATTTTTTTATCACAATTTTTATTATTGTAAAAAATGCAGGACAGCTTCCGGCCGTGTTTGAGAGAATATTTTCTGAAGCGTTTGGCTTCCGTCAGGTTGTGGGCGGAGGTATCGGAGCAGTGATCATGAACGGGGCCAAGAGAGGCCTGTTTTCCAATGAGGCAGGGAGCGGATCCGCGCCCTGTGCTGCTGCGGCGGCAGATATCAGCCATCCGGCAAAAGAAGGTCTTCTGCAGGCGCTTGGCGTGTTTATAGACACGATCGTGATCTGCAGCTGTTCGGCAATGATCATGCTGCTGACTCCGGTGGGGATGACAAATGGGCTGGAAGGAATGGATCTGCTGCAGACGGCCATGCAGTATCATCTGGGTGAGTTTGGCGTGATCTTTATCGCGGTGATCCTCTGGCTGTTCAGCTTCTCTACATTCCTTGGAATCCTGTTTTATGCCAGGCCGAATGTGGCGTACCTTTTCGGAGATAACTGGCTCTCCCAGACCCTGTATAAGGTGCTGGCACTTGCAATGCTTTTTGTAGGAGGACTGGCAGCGTATCAGTTTGTCTGGGATCTGGGAGATGTGGGAGTCGGACTGATGACGATATTTAACATGATTGCCCTGATTCCTCTCGCCCCGAAAGCGTTGGAGTCCCTGCGGGATTATGAAAAGACGATGAAGGAGCGCAAAGCTGCGGAGTGACAGGCCAGCACGCCGCCTGCCGTTACGAAACAGGAACGGGCGAAGAAGGCGATGGAGGAAAAGGACAATATTATCCGTATCGGCACTTCTCCGATGACGCCTGCGGCGCCTCTGGTCCAGGCATGGTCAAAAGTCCAGAAAGATTATCCTGATATCCGCCTGCAGCTGATCCCCTATATGAACAGCCAGGAGAGCGCCCGGGAGATATTGAAAACCTGGGGACCAATATTGATGTGGTGGGAGGTATCTTCGATGAAACGATGCTGAGGCTCAGACAGTGTCAGGGGCTGGAGCAATTATGTGGATGAGCTGCGGGATGATATCTGGAAGAACCATCCCCAGATACAGGTAGTGGACTTCGATATTTACAGCATGGAGATTTTAAACCAGTGTGAGAACAGCAATGAGATACTCATGGCTGTGGAAAACTGGAAAGATGTTCATCCGCTGCTGAAGATCATTCCTGTGGAATGGAAGTACACGATTCCATACGGGATCCTTTACTCTACAGAACCGTCGGCTCTGGTGAACCGTTTTCTGAAAGCGGTAAAAAAGCAGTATAAAGCGCAGGGTAATAACTGAAAAACTAATTGAGACTTCTGCAAGAGGTCTCATTTTTTTATAATAGAGTCAGAAGGTATTACAGGGGGTTTTTCAACATATGAATAACTTCATTTATGAAAACAGTACAAAAGTTTATTTTGGACAGGGGTGCGTAAGAGAATTTCTGACCAGCCTGGTAAAGGATTATGATACGGTTATGATGGCCTATGGACAGGGCTCTGTTAAGAGGAACGGGATCTATGATGAGATCCTGAACACCCTGATGAAAGCCGGGAAAAATGTGGTGGAATTTTCCGGGATCATGCCGAATCCGACTTACAGCAAAGTTATGGAAGGGGCCAGGCTGGCCAGGAGCAGCGGTGTACAGCTTATCCTCGGAATTGGAGGCGGTTCAGTCATGGACTGCTGTAAGGCGGTTTCTCTTGCGGCTTGCTGTGAAGAAGAGCCGTGGGAGAATTACTGGGAGCGAAAAGGCGTTATTGATTTTTCCCCGATTCCCGTAGGCGTGATCGTCACACTGGCAGGAACAGGAAGTGAATGCAATGGCGCTGCGGTCATAACCAATAAAGAGAAAAAAATAAAGACAGGCTATGACTATCCTGCATGTAATCCCCGGTTCGCTCTGATGGATCCCGCCTACACATTCAGTGTGCCGGAAGGACAGATGATATCGGGAGCTTTTGACAGCCTGTCTCACATCATGGAGACTTATTTCAGCGAGCCGGATGAACAGAATGTATCCGATGAGATTTCGGAAGCCCTGATGCGCAGTGTGATCCGCAATACAAAACTTGCATTGGAAAATCCGAAGGACTATACGGCGAGAAGCGATCTATTCTGGGATTCCACCCTGTCAGAGAACCGTTTGATCAAGCTGGGAAAGAGGTGCGACTTTACCTGTCATCTCATGGCACATCAGCTCGGCGCTTATACTGACTGTAATCATGGGCGGGCAGTGGCTGTGCTGCATCCGGTATACTACCGGCATATTTACAGAAGCGGGTTAAAAAATAAAGACAAATTGATAACTATCAGGATGGAGGTTTAACATGAAAGTATTGATGATCAAAGGAAGCCCTCATAAAGAGGGAAACACTTACATTGCACTGAAAGAAATGGAAAAGATATTTACCGCAGAAGGGATCGGGAGCGAGATAATACAAGTGGGAAATAAGCCGGTCCGGGGATGCATTGGATGCCGCGCCTGCGCAGAGAAGGGGAGTTGTGTCTTTGACGACTGTGTCAATGAGACTGCACCGAAATTTGAAGAGTGCGACGGTCTCGTGATCGGAAGCCCGGTCTATTACGCATCGGCGAACGGTACTCTGGTCTCCTTTCTTGACCGCCTTTTTTTCAGCACGCCCTTTGACAAGACCATGAAGGTGGGCGCAAGCGTTGCAGTGGCGAGAAGAGGCGGGTTATCCTCGACCTTCGACGAACTGAATAAATATTTTACGATCTGCGGCATGCCGGTGGCATCCGGGCAGTACTGGAACAGCGTGCACGGCAGAGAGATAGGCGAAGCGGCTCAGGATGCGGAAGGTCTTCAGGGAATGAGGACTCTGGCGAGAAATATGGCGTTTCTGATGCGGTCTGTCGAGCTTGGAAAGCAAAAATACGGTCTCCCGGAAAAGGAACCGTTCGAGCCAACGAATTTTATCCGCTGACAGGACGGCAGGAGGAAAATGTATGAGAGAATTATGGAACACGCCAGGGTTCAGGATTTTTCTTTTGGTTCTGGTTTTTGCGCTGGCTCTTTCCGGGTACAGGCGCTCCATAAAAGAGCGGTCGTGTACCTGCCGTATGGCTATTCTGAGGATCGGCAGTATAACGTGTTCTATCTGATGCATGGAGGCTGGAGCAATGAAACGACCTATCTGGGAACGCCGGAGAATCCGAATGTATTTAAAAATGTCCTGGACAACGGGATCGCAGACGGGAAAATTGAACCGGTGATCGTGGTCTGCCCTACTTATAACAACACCAGTTCTGATGACAGCGCAAATTACAGCCTGGCGCTTCGGCTTACGGAAAAATACCACAACGAATTGATCCACGACCTGATACCTGCGGTGGAAGGCGCCTATAGTACCTATGCGGAAGATACGACTCAGGAGGGACTTCAGGCTTCCCGGGATCACCGTGCATTCTGCGGATTTTCTATGGGATCGGTGGCTACATGGAGAACATTTCAGTACGGTCTGGATTATTTTCGTTATTTCATGCCTTCCAGTGGGAGTCTTACGTCAGACGGGGAATATATGGCTTCTATTGTGAAAGACTCCGGCCATATATGGAGCGATTTTTTTATCTTTGCAGCATCGGGGACGGAGGATTTTGCCTATTCCTCATTCAAAGATCAGATTGAGGCGATGGCAGATGTGAGTGACGGGACATTCCGCTATGCCAATAATGAAGGAGAAGGCAACCTGTATTTTCTGGAGCAGGAAGGCGGAACCCCAAGCGGGGAATATGCGATGGAATATTTCTATAATGGACTGTGCTGGATCTGGCAGGCCTGATGAGGAATAAGAGAGAACAACCCTATGCGCAGTGATGTCCCGGAGAGCATTTACCAAGAGATTAATAGGAAACAATAAATGGAAAATTCTCAGAAACCGGATTTTCGGATATACTGAGCTTGCAACAGAGAAGAAATAAAAAACTAAATTGGAAAGGAAATGTGATGATCATGCAAGCTAAAAAATTACTCTCTATAATACTGGCCGGCGTCACGGCAGCAGGGCTTCTCGCAGGCTGCAGTTCCAGCACATCAGACAGCGGGGACGGCAGCGGTTCGCAGGAGAATGCAGCGGACGGACAGAACAGCACAGCACAGACAATGCTTCTGACTCGGGTTCCGGTTCGGGGAACGTACTTGTGGTTTACTATTCTGCAACGGGAAATACCGAGGAAGTGGCAAACTATATTGCAGACGCCACAGGCGGAGACTTATTTGAAGTTGAGCCGGCGGAACCGTACACGGACGATGATCTGAACTGGACAGATGACAACAGCCGTGTATCCCGGGAGTATGCGGATGAGAGCCTGATCGAGGAGAAATACGATGAGATCTATGAAATCTGTGAAAAAGGCAGTAAACTGCTGTTGTGAAAAAGGCAGGATCCTGATAAAACATGGCAGAAAACAGCAAGCAGGATCTGATATTAGTGTTATAATGATAAGAAAAAGGAAACCTGACGGCTTAGTGTCAGTTTTTTTGCCTGAGAAAATTTTCGGAAAGGAGACAGGTTTTGAAATTAGACAGAAAAACGGCAGAGAAAGAACTGGAACGGGCGGGCAGGATGAACCCGGGAAAATGAGGGGATCACTCCCGTTTCGTGGCGCAGGCGTGTGAAAGGATCGCGGGATTGTGCAGTGGAATGTCCGCTGATGCGGCATACTGTTTCGGGCTGCTGCACGATATCGGCAGATACGCGGGGGTCAGTTCGGAGAAACACCTGATAGACGGATACCGGTTCTGTATGGAGCGCGGCTGGGAGAAAGCAGCACAGATCTGCATTTCCCACGCGTTTATGATACAGGATATCAGAACTTCGATCGGTACATTTGACGTATCGGAAGAAGAGTACCGTTTTATGGATGATTTTATAAGGAATGCCGTCTATGACGACTATGACAGGCTGGTACAGCTCTGCGATTCGCTGGCGCTTCCCGACGGATTCTGCATTCTGGAGAAAAGATTTGTAGATGTGGCTCTCCGGTATGGCACAGTGCCGGTGATGGCAAAGCGGTGGAAGAAAACGCTGGAGATCAGGGAAATGTTTGAGAAAAAGACAGGGGTCTCTGTCTATCAGGTACTCCCGGAAGCGGTAAAACTGTAGCTGTTCAGCTGTAAACACGGGCGCTCAGGGCGGCGTTTGGTGATGGCGGCAATGATATTGAGATGCTGGAATACTGCCGGTACAGTTTTGCTGTGGAAAATGCACCGGAGAATGTAAAAAACGCGGCAAAGTATATCTGCCCGTCAAATGACAGGGACGGCGTGCTTGCAGTTATAGATCAGATATTCCCATGATGTAACTATTGACATTACATTGAAAGCGTGATATATTTGCCTTAACAGATGTAACATGAATTGTGACAATGAATCGGAAAAGAGGCAGAGACTGATGGAAAAGAGCAGAGAGGCGAAGCGGAAACAACAGGAGCGGCTGGATTACCTTTTACGTGAATTTAAGGAAGATTCCGTCCGGTACAGAGACCTGGAGGAAGGAGAAAATTATGAGGAAAAGCGGATGCTCCTGCGCTCTCTTATGAATATCCGTATGCCGGGGGAGATGCCGCGGGAAGTGCTGGAAGTACAGGATGAGTTCCTCAAAGAAGAAGCGCGGGAAAAAGGGATCGCAGGGCTTGAGGATATCCCCACGGCGGCAGAGCAGTATGGAAGCAGCCATCTGTTTGCCGGTCAGCTTTCGATCTGGCAGGGAGATATCACCAGACTCCGTGTCGGAGCAATCGTAAACGCAGCAAATTCCCAGATGCTCGGATGTTTTATCCCGTGCCACAGATGCATCGACAATGCGATCCACAGCGCGGCGGGGATCGAGCTGCGCGAGGAGTGCAGTCACTATATGAATAACAGGCGGATGCAGTACGGCTCCCGCTATGAGGAGCCTACGGGGCGGGCAGTCCTGACAAAAGGATATAATCTGCCTGCGGAACATGTCATCCATACCGTCGGGCCGATCGTTGCCGGGCGGCTGGATCAGAAGCTGAGAGAAGATCTCAGGAACTGTTATCTGAATGTGCTCAGATGCTGCTCGGAGAACAGAATACGTTCTGTTGCGTTTTGCTGCATCAGTACCGGGGAGTTTCATTTTCCGAATGACGAAGCGGCAAAGATCGCCGTGCAGACAGTAACGGATTTCCTGAAAGACCACAGTGAGGAATTTGACCGGGTGATCTTCAATGTATTCAAAGATCCGGACAGAGAGCTGTACGAGAGAGAACTGACCTGTAATAATTGACATTACAATAGGCTGCAGGTAAAATAAATCTCAAAAGGAGATGAGATCACCATGCAGATATCAAGCAGATTTACAATCGCCATCCATATGCTGACATGTATGGAGGCGTTCAAAAAAGACTATAAGATCACAAGCGACTTCCTTGCCGGCAGCATCAATGTGAATCCCGTCATCATCCGGCGTATCCTGTCGCAGCTAAAAGACGCCGGGATGATCGAAGTCAGGAGAGGCACGGGCGGCGCGGCGGTCGCAAAACCTCTGGATGAGATCACATTTTTAGACGTATACCATGCGGTGGAATGTATCGAAGAGAATACGCTGTTCCATTTCCATGAAAATCCGAATAAAAACTGCCCGGTGGGAAGCAATATCCACAACATCCTGGACGACAAGCTGGTGCGCGTGCAGGCAGCAATGGAGCGGGAGCTGAAGGCGATCACGCTGGCAGACGTAATACAAGATCTCGGAAAATATGTGCAGTTGGGGACACCGTAAAACGCGATTGGGGACGTAGTAAAATCGAATTTTACTACGTCCCCAATCGCGTTTTACCCTGTCCCTGATCGTACCTATTGTTCTTCTAACTGTTTTTTATATGCAATTCCCCACTGCTCCATGGCGTCCAGGATCGGACTCATTGATTCCCCCAGAGGGGTCAGGGAATATTCAACTCTGGGCGGTACTTCCGGATAGACGGTACGGGTGACGATCCCGTCGGATTCCATCGCCCGCAGGCTGTCGGTCAGCACTTTCTGGCTGATCCCCTCCAGATCTTTCCGCAGTTCGTTGAACCGCCAGGGGCGCATGCGGAGGTTCCGCAGGATAAGGAGCTTCCATTTGCTTCCGATCAATTGTACTGTTGTCGCCACCGGACATGCCGGCATTTCGTCTCTTGTGAGCATTTGATCACCTCGCATTTTTCAAAACCAGAATATCACATAAGATTGAAAGGAGCAAGAAGATGCGCAGCAGTAACTTTAAAGTAACCAGGTAATAAAAAAGTGCGTACTTTTCAATTGTAACCTTGAATATTACAATAAAAATGCAGACGGGAAACCGTCAGCCTGCGGCAGCGCATGCGGGGCAGGAGACCAGCCGGATGAGAAACCGTCAGCCTGCGGCAGTGCGTGCGGAGCAGGGGACAAATAATCTTCTGAGATACGGCAGGCGATTCCCGGCGGGCGCGGTGATCCATTCCCGCCGGGAACTGAAACAGAATATACCCGGCAGTGCCGGTTTGATATAAAAGCAGAGTGAGGGAGATCAGATGAAGCAGTATTTTTCTTTTCAATGGCATATTACCGATGAGTGTGACCAGCGGTGCAAGCACTGTTACATTTTTTCTGAGGACAACTGTAAGAAACTGGACGCGATGGATTGGGAGCAGATGCAGGAAACCTTCCATAATTGTCTTGATTTCTGCGAGACTTACGGCAGGCTGCCGTATTTTTACATCACCGGAGGGGATCCGATCCTGCATCCGGATTTCTGGAGGCTGCTGGAACTTCTTCGAGAGCACGGGATTCTGTTTACCATCCTGGGAAATCCATTCCACCTGACGGATGAGGTCTGTCAGAGGCTGAAAGATTATGGATGTGAGAAATACCAGCTCTCCCTGGACGGTATGAGGGAAACCCATGACTGGTTCCGCAAGCCGGGCAGTTTTGATATTACGCTGGAGAAAATTGCGTGTATCAAGAAAGCGGGCATCCGCGCCGTTATCATGACAACGGTTTCGGGCACGAATATAGACGAAATCCCGGAGATCATCGATACAGTTGTGGAACACAAGGCGGATGTATTTGCCTTTGCGCGGTACTGTCCCACGAGTGAAGAAAAAGAAGTGGGGATCGAGCCGCTGCGTTACAGAAAACTGCTGGAGGACTGTGACCGGAAGTTCCGGCAGTATGAGGCGGAAGGCTGCGAAACTTATTTAAAAAAAAAAGACCATCTCTGGACGCTGTATGAATACGAGACAGGGGCGTTTCAAATCCCAGGAAATGCGGAAGAAGGCATGATCTATGGCGGATGCAATTGCGGGAACTGCCATCTGACCATCCTTCCCACAGGGGATATCTATGCATGCCGGAGAGTGCAGAACAGCAAGGTGGGAAATGTGTTCACCGACCGGATCGCAGATGTATGGGTCTGCCAGATGGAGCAGTACCGGGATTACCGGAAATTTGAGAAATGCTCGAAATGCGAGCTCCTCGCCTGGTGCCGTGGATGCCCTGCTGTGGCGAGCGGCAGGGACGGGAACTTTTATGCGGCGGATCCGCAGTGCTGGAAGGAGGTTTGACAGACATGGAAAACGGTTTGATGGAACTTATAATGCACCGCCGGGCGATCCGCCGGTTCGACACGAGACAGATCGACGAAGATGTGCTGCGGCAGATCCTGAACGCCGGGCTGTATGCGCCAAGCGCAGGCGGACGCCAGAGCGCGATCTTCGCAGTCTGCCAGGACAGAGAAGTCAATAAAAGACTCGGAAAGATCAAAAGAGCCAATTCCAGTCCCCGCATGGCAAAGGGCGGGAACTATATTTCAAAGGAGCAGCCGAGCATTGCAGACGATCCGAAGCTGACCGATGCTTTTTACGACGCTCCGACAGTCATCACATTCTTTGCCCCGAAGCATTTTCTCTTCTCCGGGGAGGACTGTGCGGTGGCAGCGGAAAACATGATGCTCCTTGCCGATTCTCTGGGAGTGGGTTCCTGCTATATCGGGCAGGGAGGGACGGCGTTTGCAGATCCGTATGGGCAGGAAATCCTGAAGAAATGGGGGATCCGTCCCGATTATTACGCTGTGATGCAGCTCCTTCTCGGATATCCGAAGGAGGGAGACCGGCATCCCCGGCCGAAGCCGCGCAAACCGGGGCGCATGATACGTGTATGAGATGGTCGGCAGGACAGACAGAGATAGGAGGATTCAGTGATGAATGCAGAAACCTGTTTAAAGAAACTACAGTATGTGGGAGTGCTGGCGTTTGCCACAGTAGACGGGAATGGAGCCCCGCAGGTGCGGAATATCAGCGCGATCCATTACGAGCCGGATGCGATGTATTTCTTCACCGCGAGAGGAAAAGACTTCTGCCGGGAGCTTCTTTCCGACGGGCGGGTACAGATACTCGGCTACACAAAGTATAAAGAAATGATCCGCGTGACGGCAAAGGCAGAGCCGGCTCCCGGGGATGAGCAGAAGCAGTGGATCGACACGATCTTCCGGGAACAGCCCTATCTGGAAAATGTATATCCAGGGGATACGCGCGACATCGGTATCGTGTTCATGATCCGGCGCGCCCAGATCGAGTATTTCAACCTGGGCGTACATCCCATCTTCCGCGAGAGCTATACGATAGGAGCGGAAAATGTTACAATTAAAGGGTATGAGATCACAGACGCCTGTATCGGGTGCGGAACCTGCGTACAGAAATGTCCCCAGAGCTGCATTGAGGCGGGAGAACCATTCCGGATCCGCCAGGAACACTGCCTGCACTGCGGGAGCTGCTTCGCCAACTGTCCGGTGTCTGCGGTCATAAGGAGGTAAGAGGAGATGCTTTCCAGAATACTGCCATCAAGAAAACCGGATCCTCATACAGATAAGATCCGGCTTCTGAAAAACGCGCTGGATGAGGCGGACGCCGTTGTGATCGGAGCAGGGGCGGGGCTTTCTGCCTCAGCGGGATTTGACAAAAAGCGGCTGTTCTACACCCAGGGAGATTATGGATTGTTCCAGTGCTCGGAACCATGCTGCCAGAAGACCTGGGATAACGAAGCCATGATCCGCGAAATGACAGAGCGGCAGACAGACATGAGGATCCCCTCCGAGCTGGTGCCCCGCTGCCCGAACTGCGGGAAGCCGATGACAATGAACCTGCGCGCGGACGACACATTTGTACAGGATGAAGGGTGGTATAAGGCGTCAGAAAGGTATACCGGATTCATCAGGAGCCATCAGGGCATGAAAGTGCTGTATCTGGAGCTCGGCGTGGGATATAACACTCCGGGCATAGTGAAATTTTCCTTCTGGAGAATGACAGCGGAGAATCCCAAGGCGGTTTATGCCTGCGTCAACCTGGGGGAAGCCGGCGCGCCAAAAGAAATTGCCAGTCGCTCTATCTGCATTGACGGGGATATTGGCGAAGTATTAAAAAAAATAAAATGAAAAGAAGCAGGTTCAGTTTCTGCTATGGACGCTGTGTATTGATGAAAGAAATATAAAAGAGCCAAATAGCCGAAAAAGTAACTGCCAAAATGCCGAAAATGTATTTGCCAAAATGCCGAAAATGTATTTGCCAAAATGCCGAAAAACAGGTATACTTTTGGGTGAACAGGAGAAAATATAAATAGGTATTGTGTGGCAGGAGGCTCAAGTTAAATGAGAAAATATAAAGCAAGAATTGCAGACAAAATATTAGAAAAACGGCTGCTTGGAAAAGGTGCTGTTTTGATTGAAGGGGCTAAATGGTGTGGAAAAACAACAACGGCTGAGCAGATTGCCGGCAGTATTCTTTATATGGCAGACCCGGAAAAAGAACAACAAAATCTGACAATGGCAGAAATTAGTCCAGGGAGACTTTTGAAGGGGAAAGTCCCGCGGCTGATCGATGAATGGCAGATTGCGCCGAAGCTGTGGGATGCCGTCAGATTTGAGGTCGATCACAGGGATGAAATGGGACAGTTTATTTTAACAGGCTCTGCAGTTCCGGCTTCCCATGAGCATATTCATCATACCGGAACAGGACGCTTCTCGTGGATATTGATGCGTCCGATGAGCTTATATGAATCTCTGGACTCGACTGGAGAGGTGAGTTTAAAAGCACTTTTTGAGACACCGGAACAGATCGAAGGCGAAAATTCGCTTGACCTGAATCAATTGGCTTTTCTGGTGTGCCGCGGTGGCTGGCCCAGGGCAACCGACCTGAAAGGAGAGGTTGCGCTTGAACAGGCCTTTGATTATTATGATGCGGTTGTAAAATCTGATATCTCCAGAGCGGATGGAATCACAAGAAATCCAGAGCGGGTAAAGCGCCTCATGCGTTCTTATGCCAGAAACCAGGGCTCACAGGCAACAAATACCTTGCTTAAGGATGACATTATGGCGAATGATGCGGAATCTCTTGACACAGACACGGTATATTCTTATATCAACGCATTACAAAAAATATTTGTAATTGAGGAAATGGAAGCCTGGAATCCGAATCTTCGCTCTAAAACAGCAATACGGACTTCGAATACCCGCTATTTTGTGGATCCTTCCATTGCAGTTGCCGCACTGGGATTAGGTCCCCAGGATCTGATTGGAGACCTGAATACATTTGGCTTGTTATTTGAAACAATGTGCATCAGAGATTTAAGGGTATTTGCGGATGCACTGAATGGGAAAGTATATCACTTTCGGGATAAAACGGGATTGGAATGTGATGCGGTGGTTCATTTGAGAAATGGGTCTTATGGATTGATTGAAGTGAAACTTGGCGGAGATAAGCTGATAGAAGAAGGAGCAGACAATCTTAAGACATTAAAGAACAAAATTGATATAACCAAAATGAAAGCCCCCTCTTTTTTGATGGTTCTAATTGGGGTTGGAGACTACGCGTACAAAAGGCAGGATGGAGTATATGTAGTTCCGATCGGCTGCCTGAAGGACTGATTGAATGAAAATATGGTGCGCAATAAACATAATCCCCCGGGCATCATCAAGTATCCCTTCTGGCAGGAGACGTACCGGAATCCGGAGGCATTCTATGTCTGTCTGAACATTGGGGATGCGGCCGCACCGGGAGAGATTGCGGAACGATCGTTGTGCATTGACGGGGATATCGGTGAAGTATTAAAAAAATTAAAATGAAAACCAGCAGATTCATTGGCTATTCGTTACCGGGATATATTTTGTGCCGGCTGCTAAGGTATCAATCGTGTCACAATCGGCTCAGGTGTTTATGCATCCATATTCGGAATGGAGAATTGTGTTTGGTGTACGGCAGTGTGGGTATTCTGAGCAGTATGGAGAAATAATAGCATGCGTTGTCATGCCCTGATGTATGAAGAAGTCTTTTTTGGGAACTCTTTACGAAAAGGGACAGGTTCATTGCTTTTTGTCCCGAATAATATATAATAAACGGGACAAAAGGAGGCGATATGCATGGCATACAGTTATGCGAAAGAGATTCAAAACCGCATTGGCGCGGCTCCTGACGGTACGATTTTTATTGTTTCCGATTTTTCGGATGTGGCGGACAGCGAGACCATACGAAGAAACCTGAACCGGCTTGTGCAGGCTGGTACACTCAGGCGTATTTTGAAAGGCGTCTTTGAAAAGCCGAAATTCAGCAAGCTCCTTGGGGAATATGTGGCGGCGGACCCGGATGCGGTTGCCAAAGCATTGGCGAGATGCTATCATTGGACGATC
>DXDR01000088.1 GCA_019115385.1 Candidatus Mediterraneibacter avicola
GCATCCCGCACGACGTTCCGGCGGTACGACACAAAAACAGAAAAGGAGAGAATGTATTTATGAAAAGAAGAGTAATCGCATCCATTCTTGCCGCGGCAATGGCATTTTCCCTCGCTGCGTGCGGAAACACCGCATCCAACACAGCGGCAGGCGCAACCGCGGAGGGGGAAGAGAGCGCAGAAAGTGCCGGATCCAGCGTGATCACTGACAACTTTAAAAATGTGGACACAAACGGCACAACCATTACTTTCTGGCATTCCATGGGCGGAGTGAACGGCGAGGCAATGGACTACCTGGTTAACAAGTTTAATGAAGAAAACGAGGACGGGATCACAGTTGAGTCAGTTTACCAGGGGGAATACGATGACACGATCAATAAGCTGAAAAGTGCCCAGATCGGAAATATGGGGGCGGACCTTGTCCAGATCTATGACCTCGGAACACGTTTTATGATTGATTCCGGATGGGTGATCCCGATGCAGGATATGATCGATGCGGACGGGTATGATATTTCACAGATCGAGCCTAACGTTGCGGCATATTATACAACAGATGACGGAACGATGTACTCCATGCCGTTCAACTCATCTACGCCCCTTCTTTACTACAACAAAGATATGTTTGAAGCGGCAGGGATCACTGAGGTCCCGGCCAGCCTTCCTGAGATCGCTGAGATCGGCGACGCCCTGATGGAGAAAGGCGGGGCCCAGGAAGTGATCGCGATCAGCATTTACGGCTGGTATTTTGAGCAGTTCCTCTGTAAGCAGGGGCTCAATATGGTGGACAATGGAAACGGCCGTGAAGCGGCAGCTACCAAGGTAGAATTTGACGAAAACGGCGGCGGGCTGAATATCCTGAATGCATGGTATGACCTGTATGAGAAAGGATATGCCCCGAATGTCGGACGTTCCGGAAGCGATACAGCTACGACAGACTTTACATCAGGGAAAGCTGCTATGATGCTTGCATCTACAGCCTCACTGAAGCAGGTCCTTGAAGACAGCGGCGGAAACTTTGAAGTAGGTACTGCTTACTATCCGGCAGTCAGCCCGGACGACAAAGGCGGAGTGTCCATCGGAGGCGCGTCTCTGTGGGCCCTGAACAACCAGGATGAGACAAAGGCGGCGGCAACATGGAAGTTTATCAAGTTCCTGATCTCTCCGGAGTCCCAGGCATACTGGAACGCCCAGACCGGATACTTCCCGATCGTTACTGCGGCTCAGGAAGAGCAGACATTCAAGGACAACATTGCCAAGTATCCTCAGTTCCAGACAGCGCTGGACCAGCTTCATGATTCCACACCGGAATCTGCAGGGGCGCTCCTGAGCGTATTCCCGGAATCACGTCAGATCGTCGAGACACAGATCGAGAATATGCTGAACGGAAATGTGACACCGGAAGAGGCTGTTGACAACATGGCCAGCGAGATCAATAAGACGATTGAAGAGTACAACCTGGTCAACGGTTAAAAAATAAACTGCCGGATCCTGATTTTTAAAAGCGTGCCTGAAAAAATTCGGCACGCTTTTATCCGTAAAAAAGGAAGACTGCTGTATAATAAAAAGTATGTACTATAAGGAGGAGCCATGAAATGAAGAAAGTAAAGATTTTTGCCCACCGGGGAGCGAGCGCCTATGCACCGGAAAATACGCTGGAGGCCTTCCGCCTTGCCATGGAGCAGGGAGCCGATGGGATCGAGATCGACGTTCAGCTGACAAAGGATAATGAACTTGTGGTGATCCATGACGAGACGGTTGACCGTGTCAGCAATGCAAAGGGGGCTGTGAGGGACTATACGCTGGAGGAATTGAAAAAGATCCCCGTGCCAAATCATTTTGAACAGTATCCGGATGTGCGGATCCCTACGCTCCGGGAGGTGCTTGAACTGGTAAAGCCCGGAAAAATGGAGATTAATATTGAATTGAAGACGGGGATATACTGGTATCCCGAGATTGAGAAAAAGGTATTGGATCTGGTGAAGGAAGAGGGAATGGAAGAACGCATCATCTATTCTTCTTTTAATCATTACAGTATACAGAAGATCAGGGAGATTGCCCCGGATGCGGAGACAGCCTATCTGATCGGAGATGTTATGCTTGACGTGGCAGAGTACACGAGGAAAACAGGGGTCAAAGGCATCCATCCGGCGCTGTTCCATGTCAAGATGGCGGATTTCCTTGAGGAATACAAAAAGAGCGGGCTTGCGGTCAGGGTATGGACAGTGAATGAAAAAGACCAGATGAGCTGGCTGATCCGGGAGGGCGTGGACGCAGTGATCACCAATTATCCGGACCGAGGGATAGAGGCGCGTGCGGAAGCGGAGGCAGAATTAGCTAATGATGAAAAATAAAAAACTGTTTCTGCTCGATATTGACGGAACCGTCTGTAAGGGAGAACAGCTGATCGGAGGCACACGCGAGTTCCTGTCATATCTGAAGAGCTGCGGCGGCCAGTTTGTTTTTATTACCAACAATGCCACGAAAAGCATTGCCGACTATATTGCTTCCTTCCAGAAAATGGGGATTCAGTCAGATTTTTCAAATTTTATCACTGCATCTTACGCAACAGTCCAGTATCTGAAGCAGCATCACAGCGGAGAACTGATCTATGTTCTTGGGACCAGGTCTCTGCTACGGGAATTGAAACAGAACGGGATACGGATTACGACAGACTGCGAGGACGGAGAGATCTCCTGCGTCCTGGTCTCCTATGACAATCAGCTGACCTATGAGAAAATTTCCGATACCTGCCAGCTTCTGACCAGACGCCCGGATGTGGATTATATTGCAACCAATCCTGACTATGTCTGCCCGGTTGAATTTGGTTATGTGCCGGATTGCGGGTCCATCTGCGAGATGCTGGAGCACGCGGTAAAGAGGACTCCTTATTTTATCGGAAAACCGGAGACTGCCATGGTGGAATTCGCTGTGAAGAAGAACCGCTTTACAAAAGAGGAAACCCTGATCGTTGGCGACCGGCTTTATACGGATATCCTCTGCGGAAAACGTGCTGGGGTGGAGACTGCCCTGGTGCTTACCGGGGAGGCTTCGCGGGAGGAGGCGCAGCGGTCGGACAATCCGCCGGAATATATTTTTTCCTCCATTGAAGAACTGTTCCATGTCTGGGCGGATGAATCCGCTGCGAATATATAAGTAACTTTAGATTTCTATTTATGCCTCGTAGTCCGATGGCTGCATTGGACTACGGGGCGTGCAGATCATAATTCCTGTTAAATAGCCTGAATCGTTAAAGCGAAATATCTCATAGCTGCCGGAATGCCCACTGAGCGTATAGCGGTATTCCTCATCGTCTTCGCCGGGATCCGGCTGCCCATATATGTCTATTACATCAGCCGGTCTTGACCAGCCCAGGCGGATGCCTCCGGGAAGGATCAGATCAGTCCCGGAAAAATCATAGTTTTCATAAGTGGCAGATAAGGTGCCGACCGTTCCGTCGGTAAGTGGGACGGCCTCTTTCGCTGCATTGTATACGGTGACAAAAAGGTTCTGTTTCCGGTCATTCGTAAGAGTGACGTTTGCACTGTCATAGGATGCATATGGACTGTCTGTCCCCTGAAGCTTCCTGGGGACATCCTGCCCCTCTTTAATATACCATCCATTTGAGAAAAAATCAGAAAGAGACACAGGCAGCGAGTATACGGCATTGTTAATCTGGATAGAAAAACTGCGCCAATCGTCCGGGAGGGATGGAAGCGCCGGATATAACTTGTCAGCCTGTTCATCCAGGCTGGTTATGTATTCCAGAGAGAACAGTACCTCCGTATGCGGCAGATAGACTGCCTTGGCGCGCAGATCGCTATTTTCCTGCCAAAGCTTCTCGCCTTCCTCGTAAAGATCAGACGTCATGGATAAGATGTGATTCTCTCCATCCATGCCCACGCCTTCCATAGAGAACGTCTCTTCCCCGTCATCTGTTGACCCCATGTCAAATCCCAATCTGTAAAGGTAGTCTGTTTTCGGATGTGACAAATATGGTATATCAAGAACAAGCGTCCGCAGCAGAATGAATGAAAGCGCCAGACATGCCAGGATCCCGACAGCGCATCCTGCTTTCTTCAGGAGTATACCAACGCATCCTGCTTTTCCTTCTGTTAAAGTCACCGGCTTGCGGATGACCTGAATGAAAAAGATGACAGCCGCGAATGCCAGAACTACCACAATCGTCCGCCAGATCACCTCCTGCACAAATCCGCTGACACCCATTACTGCGTCAGAACTGCCTAGGAAGGAATCCAGGAAAAATATGATCCCCACGAAAAGCAGCAGGGGTACTGCGAAAATAAGCACCACCATGATATAGATCCAGTCAATACGATTTTTTTCAGGTCCTTCAGAACTCATTTCATTTCTCCTTTACATTCTGATATCTTCGGGGATTTTTTTCCGCTTCGCGTTTTTACAACGGCGGAAGAGCATTCTGGCAATCAGTATGATTCCGATCGCTGCTGCTGAGGTGGATCCTGTAAACAGACAGAGCATCTCATTATTCTTCCGGTAATACTCACTTACAACGTTTTCCGGTTTTTGGGGATCATATAAGAGATCTTGCCTTGCACCTGTCCAGATTTCGGTGTTCAGTTCCCCGATCGTCTCCACACATCTGTCCGCAGAAGTGGTTTCCCTGATGTTTGTATTTTCCTTCCCGATCATCCATCTGCCATCTTTTGTGCGGTAACGGTATGTGATCACTGTGAAATTATAAGCATCCCCGTCATCATCCAGTCCCATCCAGCGCTCGATCTTTAACACTTCGCCTACAGAATGTTCTGTATAATTTATATTTTCTGCCACAAGTCCGACAGCCGTATAGATGAAGCAGCCAGCCCACATTACGATAAAAAGCATAATAAAAACCAAAAACGCAGACAATAACGAACGGGATATCCTTTTGATCTTATCTTTTATCATCTTCGAGGCTCCCTCTTGTGATAGTATCAATACTGCTCTGTTTGAAGCATAAACTATTTGTGTAAAATAAAATGTGAAGAACAGGTAAAATTTTTGTAATAGCAGGCAGACGCAAAATAATCCGATCCGAAAAAACGAATCTGTGCTATTGCCTGAGACGTACTGTTGGAGTATACTGGCACTATCGTACAAAACGGGGAGGAAACGATATGATACAGAGCGACTGCCACATGCACACAGAGTTTTCATCAGACAGCGAGACACCCGTAAGGAGTATGATTGAGGGCGCGATAAAGAAAGGGCTCCGGGAAATCTGCCTTACGGACCACTATGATAAGGACTATCCGCGGGTGCCGGATATCGAGGGGATTCCCTTTGTATTCGACCCGGAGGAATACTGCCGCACTCTTGCCGGGCTGAAAGAAGAGTACAGCGACCGGATCACGGTCCGCACCGGGATCGAGATCGGGCTGCAGCCCCACCTGGGGGGATTTTACAGGGAGCTGACAGAAAAGTATCCTTTTGATTTCGTCATCGGTTCGGTCCATCTCGTACACGGGCTGGATCCTTACTACGGAGCGCTCTTTGAGGGCAGGACGAATGAGGAGGCTTACTCCGAGACGTTCCGGGAGACTCTGGCTGACCTGGAAGCAATTGACGGCTTTGACGTTCTGGGGCATATTGATTATGTGGTCCGCTATGGGAAGGAAAAGGCAGCGCACTATTCTTACCATAGGTTTGCGGACGAGATTGACGAGATCCTTAAGAAAGTCATTGAGATGGGAAAAGGGATTGAGCTGAACACGGGCGGATTCAAGTACGGGCTTGGATTTAGCAATCCCCATCCTGATATTATTAAGCGGTACCGGGAACTGGGCGGAGAGATCATTACCGTTGGGGCAGACGCCCATAAGCCAGAGCATATCGCATATGATTTTGATAAGGTGGAGGAGATACTGAGGGAATGCGGGTTTCGGTATTATACGGTGTTTGAGGGGAGGAAGCCGATATTCCGCAGACTGGATGGGCGAAAGGCTGTAAAATAGAAAGGGACGATTCCCGAAAGATGGGGTCCTGCCAGAATAAGATTATAATAAAACATCCCCCGGAACTGAGGAAGGAGAAGTGCATTTTCAGCTCCGGGGGA
>DXDR01000017.1 GCA_019115385.1 Candidatus Mediterraneibacter avicola
ATGGCGGTCTTTCTGTCTCCCAGCTTGTCCAGTTCCAGTTCATCGTAACTGGTAAGTTCCCGTAGTTCGGCAATATCGAAAGGAGCTAACCTGGCGCCGCAGGAAATCAGAATGGACTTCGCTGTCTTTCCGGCAGCCAGCTTATATTTCCGGTACTGCCTTACGGCAAAATGTTCAGGATTTTCTGCTTCCAGTTCCTCAAACAGTTCATCCACTGCATTTTTAAAATCTTCATCCTCTTCCCGTGTCTCACTGGCATTGATAAATTCCAGCAATGTAGAAAAATTCTGTTCTTCTTCCGGAGCCTCATACCAGATATATCCGATCAGGGCCGTATACAAAAGCCTCTCTGCTTTGACCCAGAAATCCTCTGTTGCTTTTTCTCCTTCTCCCTTTGTATTCGCAATGATCGTATTCACCAGCTTCAGGACATCCTTCTCCGAGCGGATATAGTGGAATGGATTAAAGTGCATGGATTTACTGAAATTAATGGTGTTCAGCACCTTGATCTGATATCCGTGGTTCACCAGCATCCGACCGCATTCCACGATGATCGTGCCTTTGGGGTCTGTAACTACATAGGAAACATGGTCTGTCATCTGCATCAGCTGTGGCTTCACATAGAACCGGGTCTTTCCTGATCCGGAGCCTCCGATCACGATAACATTTTTGTTTCTGGCATATTTTGGAAGTTTTGGCCGGCTGTTCATGGTCAGCCTTTCTGTCTGGGTCAGGATGATATTATTTTCAAATACAGGATCCATAAAAGGCTCAATGTCTTTTGCCGTACCCCAGCGGGCTGATCCATACTCCTCCCCCTGCCGGAACTTCTTTGCATTCTTCCCCCGATAGACGACTATGAGCTTTAAAAGTATAGCCGCAGCTGCCCCCGCCAACAGATCATATAAGTAAAGGCTGGGGAGCCAGGATACAAACGCCAGTTTAAAATTCGATAACATCACGCCCATACGTATGAGCCAACTATCTCCCGTACAATGACGGAAAAGCCACGCTCCCTTATCCACAATATAAAAGCAGATCACATAAGGAAAATTCAAAAGGAGCAGTTTCTTTATCTGTATGTTTTTCATCGCTCCTGCCCTCTGTCTTTCTGCCTGGTCTTTACACGTTCCCGATGCTTTGCTGTCCTCTGAATAGCTTTCAGTAACTTCTTCCTGATGGAAGGTTTCCTGGATTTCTTCATCGCAACACCGGCATACTCCCGAAAGGCTGCAGTCATCACATCCACGTCCTTTGCACGGAAGAACACCATATATTTGGGCGGAGAAACGCTGTTATCTCTTTTCAGGCTATAGTCAATACCATATTTTCTAGCAACCCGATCAAACGAATGGATATTCTGATCCGTTATCAGAATGTTTGACAGCTGGGCTCCTTTTGCCATCAACTGTTTCACCGTCTGTTTCCCATGAGGCACTTTCTTCTGCTGATGTTTTTGTTCTTTTACTCTTCCTTTCTCCTGGGCCCTGCCTCTTTTTGCAGCCTGTCTTACCTGTACCTTATTCTGCTTCGCACGGTCTCTGTCGTTCAAATACTTCCGCAGCGCCGCTTTCAGCACTCCTGCTGTCATCCTGGTACACTGAACACACAGACTGATTGTTTTCTCATTTACTTCATCCTGCAAATTTTCACCTCGCTTTCCGAACATTCATTTCCCGATATAAAGCTGCAATACAGTAACCGATGCACGGCATATGCTTTCCATAGGGACAGCCTTTACAGCGTCCCGGCTCGCGGGGCAATTCTCTTTTTTTGATTTCTGAAGCCAGATAATGACACTGTTTTTCCTTACATCCACCTTTTCCCCACCAGTAACAATATCTGCAGGACCATGGTTTGTCCTTCTGATACTTCTGCCCCGGTATTGCCGCTTTCGGATCGATCACTAATTTCTTATTTCCCATAATCCTGTATCCTTTTCTGTTCCATAAAAGGGCGCCCACATATTTCAGTGAACGCCCGTTTCCAACTGCTTATTTCCTTTTTCTTCTTAAAATAACTGCTGCGACAGATCCGCAAAGCCCCAGACCAAGCAATGCAGACCATAGCAGAATGTTTGTATGGTCTCCGGTCTGCGGAGCATCCACGGATGTGGTGTCCTGAGGCGTCTCCGCTGTTTCTTCCGGCTCTGCCTCATCTTTCATGGTAACTTTCTGAATCTCACCGGTATCCTTTACCTCAAACGCTACATCCTCCGCAATCAGATATCCTTCCGGTGCGGATTCTTCATGAAGTGTGTACTTTCCGATCGGCAGCATCTCGATATAGTGCGGTTCCTCCGTAGAAGTCCAGCTCTCCACGACCTCCCCATTCTCGTCCAGGATGGTCAGCTCTGCTCCCGGCAGTTCCTCTCCGGCAACATCCGTTTTAGAAATCTCCACCTTTGTTACATCGTCCTTCATTTCGATCTTCTGGACTTCGGCAGTGTCCTCCACGGTAAACCGGATACTCTCTGCAGTCACATATCCCGGAGTCGGAATCACTTCCGTCATCGTGTAGGTCTGACCGACCACCAGCTCTTTTATGATGTGTGGCTCTTTGCCGGATACCCATTCATCCACAACTTCTCCGTTTTCATCCGTTACCGTCAGCTTTGCTCCCTCGATCTCCTCCCTGGTAGTCAGGGAAGTTTTGGTAAATTCAAAAACTGTCGGTTCGTCCTCGAAGGTAAATTCATAGGAAACTGTCGCTTTTTCGGAAGATTCCGCTGTAAAGGTAAACTCCTGCACCTCATCTGTGGTAGCAAATCCCGGAGCCGGAGAAGTCTCTTTCACGGTATAGGAAAATCCGATGGGCAGATCCGCCTCAAAGGTCAGTTTTCCATCCTCGCCGGTTGTCTTTTCCTCGATTACGGTTCCCGCTTCCAGGATCACATCTCCGTTTTTATTGATAATGTCCTCTTTTGCGGAAAGAGCAAACACGGCGCCCTCAAGCACACGGTCAGTGTCCTTTTCTTTCTTCAGAACACAGACTTCCACTTTTTGGCGGTTATTCTGCCAGTCTCCAGACCAGGTGACTTCCGCTGTGTCCTGATCCACATAGGTCAGATCAATCTCCCGGATCTCCCCGTCCAGCACATAGCCTTCCGCCGTCTCTTTTTCTTTCACATAGTATCTTCCAAGCGGAAGATCTGAGAGCTTCGCAATGCCTGTCTCATCTGTGGTGATCGTGGCGATCAGCTCATCCTTTTTGTAATAATCCTCACTTTCGCTGTCTGCCGCCTGGATGTCCTCCAGAGCGTATACCTCAAAGGTTACATCTTTCAGAGCGCCGGTAATATACTCAAAGAGGTGGCTGATCCAGCCGCCAATGGTATCGACCAGTGTCACATCCTCCAGAAACTCGCCTTTCTTGTTGATGATCAGCGTTCCTGTCGGAACATCATCTTTCATTTCCACTTTCTGGATCTGGGCAGTATCTTCCACGGTAAAGGTGATTTCTTCTGCTTTCAGATAGCCATAGGGAGCCCGTTCTTCCCGGAGTGTATAAGTCTCGCCCACCGTCAGCCGTTCAATCAGATGTTCCTCTCCTTTTACGGAAACCCAACTGTCTACGATATTTCCGTCTTTATCCAGGACTGTCAGTTTTGCGCCTTCCAGCTCCACGCCGGTTGTGAGATCCGTCTTTTTCACGGAAATCTTTGTCGGCTCATTTTCATATTCAGAGGCCAGTTCCACCACTGGGATCTCCTGCCCCTGGTACTCTGCAATCACTTCTACAACTTTATCGGAAGAAACATATCCGTCCGGAGCCGCTTCTTCTCTGATATAGTAATGTCCAAAGGGAAGGTCATTCATAAATACCGCTTTCCCGTTTTCATCAGACAATGCCTTGCTGATCAGCGTGTCCGCTTTCACAAGTACCTCGCCATGCGCCAGAATATCCTCTTTGGCATATAATCCAAACACAGCGCCTTCCACTTCCGCCTGTGTTTCAGCATCCTTTTTCACTACGGATACTTCCACTTTCTGCCGGTCATTCTGGAATACAGCTTCTTGCTCGATCACAGGTGTCTCCTGATCCTTATAGGTAAAGGTCACTGTCTGTGCTTCCTCATTCAGCACGAAACCTTCCGGGGCGTTCACTTCCACGATCTTATAACTTCCAAGCGGCAGATCAGAAAGAAATGCTTGCCCGTTTTCATCCGTAGTCACAGTTCCCACCAGCTCGCCGGCAGCGTATTCTAAAATACGGTTCCCCTCTGTGTCTTTCTGGAAATCAGCCGTATAAATGTCCTCCGCAGCGGTAACCTCAAAGACTGCGTCTGCTAAGTTCTCTGTCTTATAGACAAAATCCTTGCTGAAACCGTCCAGCACTTCGCCCTGTTTTACGATCTTTAGCTGTCCTTTGACCGGATGATTCTCATAGACCACTTCAATGATCACATCCCCGGAAACACTGTCCACCTGGTAAGCGGTATCGGAATCCACGGCAATCTCATAGTAATTCTCATTCAGCGTATATCCGTAAGGCGCTGTGACTTCCTCAATCCGGTAATGCCCGATTGCAAGATTCTGCGGCAGGATCAGATAGCCTTCCTCGTCCGTAAAGAAAGAGGTATGAACCTCCGTTGTCGGATAAGTCGTCACCTGCTCAACGTATTCTTTATTGTCCAGGTCATAGATCCGGAACTCCGTGCCTTCCTGCAGTACCGGCTTTTTCGTCTCATCATCCTGCTTGATGATTTTCAGCTTCGCTTCAAATTCTTCGTCCAGAAGCACCCGCCATACCTGGGGCGTGTTCGGACTATGCTCCGAGATCCGCACGATAAAATCATCCACCGGCTTGTAATTATGGGGCGTGGTTGTCTCACGGACAAGGTAGGTACCATAAGGAAGGGCAATGCTGCAGGCATGGCCTTTCTCGTCCGTAAACATCTCTGTCGCTCCATTCTCCCCGATCACCACCGGTTCTGCGGAATCAAAATCATAGCTGCCATCTTCTTTTACCGTCAGATCAGAAAGAAGATATGCTGTAAATCCGGCACCGGAAAGCAGATCGGCGTCCGTCTCCCCGTTATTGGCTGCTTTGATAATTTCAAAGGGCTGCTTCTTTACCTGTTCCAGTGAAACGCACTCCCGCTCCACGGTTGCTGTCAGATCTCCTTCATAGCTGCACATCAGGTCATGTTCCTGCTCATCTGCCAGATACCCGACCGGAGGCGTGATCTCTTTTATAAAATACTCCCCAATATAAAGATTCTCTGCAGACGCTTCCCCGTTCTCATCCGTGGTCAGCGTTGCCACCCTGTCACCGGCTTTATAGATCACGCCGGTTGCCCCGTCCGGATGGACAATATCCTCACGGGCATACAGGCCATACACCGCATTTTCCAGCGTGGCGTCTCCCTGTGGAGCTACCTGGTTCGTCTCTGCGTCTTTTTTCTGCAAGCGGATTGTGGCGTTTACTCTCTCATTGGTAAAGGTATGGGTAAATGTCACTTTCGCTTCGCTGTCATTGGTATAAGAGAACGTAAAGGAATATACATCTGCTTGGTTCCGCACATAACCTTCCGGAGCCTGGATTTCTTTCACATCATAGGAAAATCCTATTGGCAGGTCTGCCGTAAATACGGCTTTTCCATTCTCTCCAGTCACCGCTTTCTCAATCAGCGTTCCCTTAGATACCACAACACTTCCATCTGCATTTTTAATTTCGCTTCCCGCATACAGGCCAAACACGCCGCCATCCAGAGGATTTAAGGTGTCCTTGTCCTTTTTCAGCACGGAAACTTCCGCTTTCTGCCGGTCATTGACAAAGGTACTCTCGCTGAATACCGTCTCCACGTTCTGTCCGGCATAGGACAGCGTGACTGTCTTTTCCTCCCCGGCATTATAAAAATTCTCCGGAGCCTGCACTTCTTTAATGGTGTAGGTCCCAAGGTGAAGATTTTTCAACACGGTGGCTCCATTGGAATCTGTTGTCAGGTTCGCTTTTACCAAATCCCCTTTACTGTAGACTTTTGCGCCGTAGGCAGTTATAATATCCGCTCCCGCATAAACGTTATAGACAGCGCCCTCCTGCCTGCGGTTCTCATAGCGGAAGGTGACGCCATCTTCTGTCACATCCGCACCGGTCAATACCTGTCCATCCTTATAGATTGTAAGTTCTCCCATCTGCTCCTGATCCGGAACAGTAACGGAAGTTGTCTCATTCGCCACAAGGTTTACGTTATAAGCAGACACATTGATCCGGTAACCAGATGGAGCTGTGATCTCTTTCAGGTACACCGTATCCTGAGTCTTTACAATCTCTGCTACAGCAGATCCATTCTGGTCCGTAGCCGGCATTTCTGTAATCAGTTCTGAACAGTCCTTATCACTGTATATGCCAAACACTGCTCCGGATAATTTTGCGTTCTCATGATTGGAGTCCACTTTGATGACCTCTACCTTTGCCAGTTCCAGCCATTTCACCGAAAAACTTACATACTTTTCATCCTCTACGCCCTCGCCGAATACAAGGGCAAGATCCTGATGCTCACTCCCGGTTGTGATCTTATAGGCAGAGTAGTCTTTTGTAATACTTCCCTGCATCTTTGCCGACCACGATCCGGACACGTCTTTTGTCTGGGTGAGCGGTGCGGTCAGATAAAACTTTGTACCTCCGGAAATCGTGACATCCGCTCCAGCAGCGCTGACACTGCCTGTACTGATGTTATGAAGTTTCACCCCATCCGGCAGGTTCATAGTGATTGTCTGCTGACTGGATGCATTAAACGTAATATCTTCTGTTCTCTGGTGGTCGCCATCAACATATGCAGTCACTTCCGCATTAGAGAAGGACATTTCTACATCCGGAATATCCGGCTGTCTCACTGCATAATGATACAGTTCCATAGCCAGAGCCTCTCCTGTGCTGTTGGTTCCATAAAACGCATCGCTGCTCCCATTTGCATATGACGCCGCCAGATGCGTTACAATAAACCGTTTCCCCGCAGAAAAATCCTGATGGTAATTATTAAAGAAATATGCTGATCCCGCTGCTTCTGTTCCATAATAGCAGACCTTTGCCAGTTCTTTATTCCCTTCCAGCTTTGTGATCTGATATGTGCCGCTTCCCGGTCCCGGTTTGGACGGCTGTACGCAATATGCTGTTGCCGTTACATTTCCAAAAGACACAGTAAATGGAGAGGTCAAATAGGAACCAAGTCCATAGTCTGCATAGTAGTACCACGATCCCTGGGTAATAGTGACTGTCTGGGAAGCTCTGGCCGCCCGTGTCATCGGGGCCTTAGCTGTAAAAGTTACACTTTCTCCCTGATCAAGACCCTGAATGTCTACGCCCTGTTCCTCTGCCTGAATGAGAACTTCTCCCAGAGACAGACCGGTTTCCTCATCTACGATTTTCTGTCCTTCCGTACTTTCAATCGCTTCATCCAATGCTTCCTCAGAAAGCATATCGCCCTTGTCCGGTACATCCTCTGCTTCTGTCTGACCTACCTGATCTGATTCCGTGTCTGATAGCTCCTCTTCACTGTCAGAAGTTTCTCCATTCCCTGAGTCATCATCAGAAGAACTGTCTGTGTTGGCTGTACTTTCTGCTTCCGTCTGTACCTCTTTTACAAGGATGTTCCTGCTGATCTGATAGACCGGATGGCCGGTTGTCTGCGGTTCCACATAATAGACCGCCTGGTAGGTATCCTCATGATCTGTACTAAAGGAATTTCCACTCTCATTCTCTGCATCATGGAACGTCACTTTTACCTTACTGTCATCCGGGATCTCAATCCCGGAAAAATCAGAAGTAATATCAAAGGAAGAACCAACCGTAATCTCATAATCGTTTGCTGTAACGACCTCGTCCGGATCCAGCTGATCTTTGATCTCCTCATAATAAGGGATCTTCTCAGATGCCGGTTCCGCAGCATAGGCAACTGCAGGAGATAATGCCGTGGACAGAAAAGAAATCAGCGCCAGACATCCTGATACCACTCTCTTTGCCATTCTTTTTCTTTTCATCTTCTTAAATCCTTTCTGAAATTTCATTTTTACAGTAGCTTTTTTTCATTCGATTTATATTCTGATCGTGCCTTTCATCTCCTCCCTTCCAATATATTTGCACTGCCTGGGACAGTCGGCTTTTATAAATGCCGGGATAACAGTACAAAAATATGGCGGTATCTATTCCTTTGGAAACAAACACCGCCACACTGTTTCTACTGTCATCATCTTTATGAATCAGACAATTATTTTTGATTTAAGATTTGAGCATTTTCCTGTTTTCTTTCTCAGATCCGTTCCTGTCCCGGGTTCCAATATTTCCGGAACGTTTTCTCTGACAAGACACGCAGGATGCATATTCAGGTCAGGTATCACTCTGAGCAGGGTATTCACTTATCAAGGTGCCTGAGAGTTTTTAACCCCCTCACCTTTCAGAAGTGACCTATACCCTTTTACAAGGTGAACCTAAAAATTTTTTAATTATTTCTTTCCTGATGCACATATTCAGATAAAATTTTTAACACCCGTCTGATCATATCTGAAACACTCTGCTGCGATACACCGAAATGATCTGCAATATCCTGCTGTCTCCACTGCTCAAAATAAAAAAGATAGACAATATCCCTCTGACGTTCATTGAGTTTTTCCATCATTCTTTTGATAAGATCATCTTTGGCCATACTTTCCAGAATATCTTCTTCATCATTTCCTATCTCACCGCACTCCTCGACCAGACGGTCATACGAACATACCTTATGATTAGATTTAATTCTTTCCTGATTTCGTTCCAGCCGGTCTTCCGCTTCCATGATCAAACGGACATACCAGTTTTCATTATCAAAAAATGAAGACTCATATATTTGAGCGGCATCCTTTACTGACTCATAACCATAAGTCCCACAATCTTCAATAGAGAAGACGGTATAATGCTTTCCTGCCCGGTAAAGAACAAATCCATTCGCATACACGCTGATTGCTGTTTCCCGTGAAAGAATTTCCTTTACGATCACTTCTTCTCCAGATTCCATTAGTTGTCTCGCAGTGGGAACCCTCCCGTTGCTCTCTGTAAGATTTACCATTTTTCTTAACTCTTTTAATGTCATCATATGGACCACCTTTCTGCCTTGCGGCTGCGGGTGGTCCTGGGTACAGATTTTGCTTCAATTACGTTTTTGTAAATTCAGGCACTACAATAAGCCCTGGACTCACCCGTTTTTTTTGAACGGGAGCCCAAGGCTCCAGATTACTTTTCCCTCTACTAATAGGAACAGGGAAAATGCAATTTACAGGAAAAAATTTAAAATTTAATACTTTTTTTCTCCAATAGAATCACCTCCGTAATATCTCTCTGCCAATAGAATGACTGATCTATTTTCTGATTTCTTTTTCTGGACAAAAAAACCCGGCAAAACACATACAGTGTCTCGTAAACACATGATCACCTTTAGATCTTGTGTTACACCTGTAAATGTTTTGCCGGGCTCTTAGTGATTCCAGTCAGGTTCAGCTCCTTGACAAACTCTTGATATCTGCCGCTGTCTTGATGGTTCCAGCCAAATTCACAGCCTGAACAGATATCTCATCCTATTTAATTTTTCTTACCGGATCCAGTCCTGAAACTCTGCGCATAAACCCTCATTCTGGCTTTCAGCTGTTCATCTCTGATGATCATAGGCCGGACAGATACGATATCATCCTTTACCAATACTTCCAGTGTGCTCTTACATTTTTTACAATCCACCTCCGAATCACATTGGGAACTCTTCTCAAGAAAAGCTCCGCATACAGGGCAGTGAACGTGCCATTTATAATTATCTGATCCCATAGGTTCCTCCTTCAAGCAATAAGAATTTCATTTATTACTCAACGGATCAAAGGGAAATCAAATCCGCCTGATGAGCTTCATGCCGCCCATTCCGAATAGCGCCAAAGCTGCGCGGACGTACATGATATCACAATTACAGATTTGCTTTGTAAATCTGCTGCATTCGCAGGACGTCTTTTCCGGCTCCCACTCACCGGCAGGCTCATCCTG
>DXDR01000089.1 GCA_019115385.1 Candidatus Mediterraneibacter avicola
GTGACGCGGGCAGAGGCTTTTCGATGGCCAGCATATAGCTCTGGGTGGAAAAAGAGAACCATCGTGTAATGTAGGTGAGGGCAAAAAGCCGCAGCGCCGTGACGGAGATGCTCAGCACTTCATTTCCGGCATCCGCCATGAACATGGCAGTGATCTGCTCCGGAAAGACAGCGATAACGAGGGCTGAAAAAAGAGAGAAAATCCCGCTCGCGGTAAAGCAGCACTTCTCGATCGCCCGCACTCTGGAAAATCTCCGGGCGCCCCAGTTGTACCCCACCGCGGGCTGGAGAGAATCGCACATTCCGTAGAGAAGCGGCTGGATGAATCCCTCCGCGAACATCAGGATGCCATACACAGATACAGCTGTTTCCCCTTCGAGCCGCACCAGGATCACATTCATTAAAATAGAAGTGATCCTGCCGGCAATGTTATTTAAGAAATTGGGGCTTCCACAGGCAATGATCTGACCGATGCTCCGAGCCTGAAAGCGGGGGCGGCAGAAGCGGAGCAGCGCCTTCCCGCGGAAAAATGGGAAAAAGGCGACGACAGTGCAGACAAACATGCCGATGCAGGTGGCCAGCGCCGCGGCCCAGATCCCCCAGCCCAGCACACCGAGGAACAGAAGCTCCAGCACAGCGCTCAAAACAGACATCATGATATTGATCAGCATGCTGCCTTTGATGTATCCGCAGATTCTCAGATAGTTATCCACCGCGAATATGATGGTCGTCACCGGGGCGCAGAGCGCATAGACCTGAAGGTACTGCACTGCCATGGAGGCGAATGCTCCGTCAGCTCCCATGAGCCGGATCAGAGCGGGGGCTACCAGGAACATTACGCTGCCCATCAGGATGCCGGCGGCGATGATCAGGATACAGGAACAGGTGAAAAGGTTATTCGCCTCCTGTTCCTTCTTTTTCCCGAGACTGATCGATATGGGGATTGCCGAGCCGTACCCGATCAGGTCTGCCAGTGAAAAATTGATGACAACAAAGGGCATGGAGAAGTTCAGCGCGGCAAAGGCGGTCTCCCCCAGAAACTGTCCGACGAAAATCCCATCAAGCGTCTGGTAGAGCGCGCTTGCCAGCATGCTGATCGCTCCGGGGACCGAAGCCAGGAAAAACAACTTTACAGGCGGTGTTTTCGTGAAAAGTTCATGTGAGTTCATAGCGATAAGTTTACTCCTTTGATGATATATCTGATATTTGATCCACTTCTGAGCGCAGAAGTTCCGTATATTTTCCTGTCAGAGACAGGAGAGTCTGCATTTCTTTGGCGCCCATGTCCGCGCAGGCGCGCTGTTCCGCGCCGATGAGCCGGGCGATGATCCTGCGGGATTCGTCCTTCCCTTTCTCCGTCAGAGCCACAAGCTTGTTCTTCCTGTTTCCGGGCACGGCTTCTAATTTTATGATGCCCTGCTTTTCAAAATTTTTCAGGCATGAGTTTACGGTCTGCGGCGGATAATGCCAGACAGAGTACAGTTCCTTCTGAGTGTATGTGCCGTCGTTTAAATAAAGCGAGTATAAAAGCCACATGCTCGTATCCGAGATGCCGCAGCTCTTTGCATATATATGGTAGATTTCATCCATTTCCCTGTAAAGCTGGTCAAAAGCCGCCAGCTGATCAACGATCAGGTTTTTCATTTCTTCCTCCGTTTTCACTTTTGCCTCCGTTTATAGCGCCCTTCCAAATGGTCAACGGAAATTATAATCCGAAATCGGATAAAAGTCAATGAGTTTTGCCTGACGATATCTCTGGTGTGCAACAATGTGTTGCATACAATAAATAAATTTGATATTTTTATTCAATAAATATTGACAGGTGAGGGGGGGGATGATGATACTGTTCAGCTATCAGAAAGATTCGACTGACACCAGAGGCGGGGTCTATGGGGATGTTCAGCAATGGTTAGGTTCAGAAAGAAAAAAGAAAATCGATCTGACTTGTGGGAAAAGGAAAGGAGAAAGTATGTTATGAAAAAATGGAGAAGCATTATGGTAATGGCAGCAGCTTTTGCTTTGGCATTGCTTCCGGCAGAAAAAGTTTCTGCACACTATAACACCGCGTATTATCATGAGGAACAGCTGGCTTCGAACAATGCAGATTGGATGAGCGGACTCAGAGACAATGCCCGGTTAAGTGAACTGTCTATTCCGGGAACGCATGATTCGATGTCACATTGCAGTGACCTCAGTTTTGTGGATAATACTCGTACACAGACGATGAACCTTCAGCAGCAGTTAGATAGCGGAATTCGTTACATTGATATCCGCGTGAAATATACGGATACCGGATTTCCGCTGCATCATGGAATTGTATATTTAGGTTATGATTTTGAGAATGTGCTCCAAACGGTACAGACTTTTCTTCAGCAGCACCCGGGGGAAACGATTATTATGCGGTTGAAGCAGGAAAACAGCAGCGCGTCAGATTCTCAGATGAAGAAGGTATTTGATACATATTATTATAACCGATATCAGAGTCTTTTCTGGAAGCCTACGGGGGAAAAGGATCCTACTCTGGGAAGCATGAGAGGAAAACTGGTTCTTATGTCGGATGTCCTGTCGTTGAATGTATACGGCCTGAACTATCGCGATGTGAATACGCAGGATTACTATGATCTTGGGACAAACTGGGATCTCTATTCGAAATGGGAAAAAGTAAAGGAACATGCAAAAAAGGTGGATATTATAAACAGCGGAGTCACACTGAATCATCTGAGTGCAGGTTCGGCAGGCGTTATGCCATATTTTGTGGCAAGCGGACATTCCAGTCCTCAGACTGGTGCGCCCAGGCTTCTTACAGGCCTTACGGAACCAGGGTTCTCATCTTATTACCCGGATTTCCCGCGTGTGGGACAGGTGGGAGAATTGTCCAGTATTGCGTTTGAAGGAATTAACACGCTGTTTGCAAATCTTGTAGAGAACAAAGGAGTTTCTAAAACCGGGATCGTGGCAGCAGATTTCCCGGGTGCACGGCTGATAGACGGTATTATCAAATGTAACGATTACCTGATCGATACGGATGAGATGGGAAGGTATAAAATCTATCTCGTCTTCTCGCCCAAGATGGTGGTGGACAACAATAGGAGAAGCACCGGGCAGACAAGCCTCTGGGAATGGAACGGAGAACAGCAGCAACAGTGGGATCTGGTTTATGAAAAAGGCAAAAATGCCTATCAGATCGTTAGTGTAACTGATGGCAGGGTTCTTACATGGGATGATGCGAATGGAGGCAAAAGCGTTATTGTAGCAGAGAATACAAGAGCAGAGAATCAATATTGGAAAGTGGAAGACAGAAAAATGCTGGGATATTTGATCCGTAGCAATAAAGATAGTAATTATATGCTCAGATATGATGGAAATGCAACAAATGGCGCTTCGCTGAGTATGGGATTTATGGAACTTAACCGTTCATTTTTTCAATTAGTAGAACTCTAAACGTTATACTGATCCGTTAAATTGGGGGTTAATGATACTGAAAAGGCCGATATGTGCCAGGCAGGTAGGTCTGGTGTATATCGGCCTTTTTTATGTTCGGGAGAAGAGGGGGTCCGAGCTGTATTGTAAATCAAGACAGCGGGGTATCATTAATAAAATAAGATTGTACTAAAAAAATACAATTTTTAGTAAAAACTACTTGAAATAAATCCCTGAATCTTTTATACTAATGGGGCTGTGACATGATAGCAATGAAGCGTGAGGTTGCCGCCGGAGCGAAAAAATAAGCAAGGGCGGGTTTTCCGTGGAGCGAATGTCAAGTTAGGAAACTGGCGACAAGTCACTGTACGAATCACAACAGTATCTCGTTCTTGCGCATGGTCCGGGACCATGGCAGGAGTTGAAAGAACGAGAGCGCCGTGTTTGTTTCTCACGACACACACGGGAGAGTGTACAGTCACCGCTTGTCGTACTGAGTTACAAGTACGAAAAGGAGGCGACTTTTTTTATGGCAAGTCAAGTAATGAGAATCACACTGAAGGCGTATGATCACCAGCTGGTTGATGCATCCGCAAAGAAAATCATCGAAACTGTAAAAAAGAACGGTTCACAGGTGAGCGGACCGGTGCCGCTGCCGACTAAGAAAGAGGTAGTGACAATCCTGAGAGCGGTACACAAGTACAAAGACTCCAGAGAGCAGTTCGAGCAGAGAACTCATAAAAGACTGATCGATATCATCACACCGACCCAAAAAACGGTTGATGCACTTTCCAGACTGGAAATGCCGGCAGGTGTGTACATCGATATCAAAATGAAGTCCAAATAAGAAGGACAGCAACATCAGACAGTAACGTCCTAACATTTAGGATGAGCGCAGATGCGCTCCGCTGTAAATCACAGGAGGTAATAATAATGAAGAAAGCTATTTTGGCTACAAAAGTTGGAATGACTCAGATCTTCAATGCTGAAGACGGAGTACTGATTCCGGTAACTGTTCTGCAGGCAGGACCGTGTGTGGTAACACAGGTCAAGACAGTCGAGAACGACGGCTACAGCGCTGTACAGGTTGGTTTTGTTGACAAGAAAGAGAAGATCGTCACAAAAGACGGCAGCGGCAAGAAAGCGGTCGCACACAGAAACGGTGTGACAAAAGCTGAGAAAGGCCACTTCGACAAAGCAGGCGT
>DXDR01000090.1 GCA_019115385.1 Candidatus Mediterraneibacter avicola
TTAATATCTGTTTTTCCAGACGATCCAGTTGCTTTTCCGCATTTTCCGGCGATAAAAGCTCAAAAGTGATATATTCAAATATCCCTCGCAAATCATTTTCAGCCTGTGCCGATATTATTACTTTGAAAATCATAAGCCATAATCTCTACGAATATCTGCAAAAGCTGTTTTTGCATCTTTAATTCGCCCTGCTTTTACATCCGCATATCCTTTCTCCAACTCTGCATGTAGTTCTTCTGCTCCCAGTTTACTTATATCTATGGGCGTGCTATCTGGAATTTTTACTTCAAAGGGAAGCCCTCTCTGTAAGATAATCTGCTTATAAAATATATTAATAGCATTGGAAGCAGGGATACCCAGTGTGGACAGGATTTTTTCAGCCTGTTCTTTGATCTCCGGCTCTATTCTCACATATAAATTTGCTGACTTTGACATAATGGCAATGCTCCTTTCTCATGCATATCCTTTTCTTCATTATACATATTTGTACGCACAATAGCAATGCAATTTTCTCCTGTAAACATAAATTTCATATTGCATTTATCTCGCATCCCAACTACACCATTCTTACAAAAAATGACGATTTCTGACGCCACAGGACAAAACCACCCCAAACGAGCCAAATCATTAGATTTATAAAGCTGGAATTTATATTTTCCTTCATCCTTCATAAAAGATAATTTGCGGGAATTATTGCATCATAATGCTCCTGATATGGTGGTAATGATAATTGTAGCTACCCTCCTTCCTCCTATTTTTATTATAATACAATACCAAAAGTCCAATTCTTTTTTTGAATCAGGCTTTTTCAGTGCCCTTTATAAAATAAGGCTCTACGGGCTGTGATTCCACGGGACAATAATACGATGGCAAAAGTATCTTTTTGTCCCTTCACCTCTTTAAGATGGATTGGCTAATCATGTCCATCGTGCTGCTGTGTATTATGGCAATGGCGCTGTATGCGGTGATCGGCGTTGTAGAGAGGCTGTATCAGCGACGAATGTGAAGGGCTGCGCCCTCCCCCTTTCCGGCTTATGCCCTGCAGCTCGATTCCGCTTCGCTTCATCTCGCTCACGGGCTGCGCCCCTCCTGCCTTCCGGCTTATGCCCTGCAGCTCGATTCCGCTTCGCTTCATCTCGCTCACGGGCTGCGCCCTATGCAAGAAGAAAAGAGAGGAGGATCATTCGTGCAAGCACGATGATCCTCCTCTCTTTTCTTCTTTCGCATGGCTTAAGCCTAGCCTGCAAATTTGCTCCAGTAGCCCTGTATGAACAGGAAAATTACGATCAGGGGGATGATAAATGTCACGTACAATCTTACCCATTTCGGGAATTTGGGGCCTTCTCCTGTGTTGGCCTCTGTAAGGAAGTTTTTCCAGCCCCATCCGTAGCGCGTCGTACAGAACAGCACGTATACGAGGCTGCCTAAAGGCAGAAGGTTATTGCTTACAATAAAGTCCTCCAGATCCAGGATCGCTGTTCCCTCGCCAAAGGGGGCAAATCCGCTCAGAACGTTATAGCCGAGTACGCACGGCATGGAGAGGATCAGGATCGCCACTATGTTGACAGCTACGGCTTTTCCTCTGGTGCATCCGGTCAGATCCATTGCAAAGGCTATGATGTTTTCAAATACGGCAATGATCGTTGAAGCGGATGCGAAGAACATACACAGGAAAAAAATCGCTCCCCAAAATCTTCCGCCTGCCATAGAATTAAAAATATTGGGCAGAGTTATAAAGATCAGGTTCGGACCGCTGTCAGGATTTACGCCAAATGCAAAGCTGGCCGGGAATATGATAAGACCGGAGATCAGAGCTACACTTGTGTCCAATATGGTGATCGCCACCGCCTCGCCTGCCAGTCTTCTCTTTTTGTCTATATAGCTTCCGAAAATCGCCATAGCGCCGATTCCAAGGCTCAGTGTAAAAAAGGACTGGTTCATGGCCGCAGATATTACTTCCAGGATTCCGGCATTTTTCATTTTTTCAAAATCTGGAAGAAGATAAAATTCCAGTCCCGCCCCTGCACCCGGAAGCATAATGGAGCGGACTGCAAGTACGATCAGCAGCACAAGCAGCAAAACCATCATTATCTTAGTAATCCCCTCAACACCTTTCTGAAGCCCCAGTCTTACGATTCCAAAACACAGCAGCACGACAAAAGCCATACACAGCGTCATAAGCACCGGCTGCCCCATCAGAGCGCCGAATTCACCTTCGATCTGCGATGCGTTCATTCCCTCAAAATTTCCCGCCGCCATTTTATACAGGTAAATAAGAAGCCAGCCTCCGATCGTTGTGTAAAACATCATCAGCAGATAATTTCCGGCGATGCCAAACCATTTATACCAGTGCCATTTTGTCCCCAGAGGCTCCAGCTTATCAAATGCCATTGCGATACTGCACCCGGCGCCACGGCCCACGGCAAACTCCATGATCATGATCGGAAGTCCCAGCAGTACCAGGCACAGCAGATAGATCAGCACAAAAGCCGCTCCTCCGTATTGGCCTGTAATATAAGGAAAACGCCACACATTTCCCAGTCCGATCGCACACCCGGCTGAAATCAGGATAAATCCAAGTCGGGAGCCAAATTTTTCTCTTTTCATAAATTTTCCCTCTCTTTCCTTTCAATGCATCCCACTGAAAAAACAATCCGGCATAAACCGGCTTACACCTCGATCAGTTCATACTCCCTGCTGCCGAGCCCGATCTCTTCTGCATGGGCAAGACAGGTCTTCCACTCGCTCTGAGGCGTTGTATTTACAAAGTGATCGTGATGGTCACAAAAATCCTTTTCATGCATCCGTTCGTCCAGCAGGCTTCCGGGAATAGGCTTCTGCGCATTGCAGGCATCCGCACATGCCTGATCCAGAGCAACCGGGTCAAAGCTTGCAAACATCCCCACATCCGGCAGGATTGGAATATCATTTTCCGCGTGACAGTCACAATACGGAGATACATCCAGCACCAGATTGATGTGGAAAGCAGGCCTGCCGTCCACTACCGCCTTGGAATACTCCGCGATCTTCATATTCAGTTCCTTTGCCGCCGAAGAATTTTCGTTGTAGATAGCATCAAAATTACATGCGCCCAGACATCTCCCGCAGCCCACACATTTCTCATGGTCGATCATGGCCTTCTTTCCCGGAAATGAGATCGCCCCGTGCGCACAGTTTCTGGAACAGACCTGGCAGCCCACGCAGATTTCCCTGTCAACAGCCGGCTTTCCGCTGTTGTGCTGTTCCATTTTCCCGGCCCGGCTCCCACAGCCCATGCCGATGTTCTTCAGGCATCCGCCGAACCCGGCCATCTCATGCCCCTTGAAGTGGCTGAGACTGATAAATACGTCCGCATCCATAATGGCACGGCCAATCTTTGCTTCCTTTACCAGCGTACCGCCTTCTACCGGAACACTGACATCATCCGTCCCCTTCAGCCCGTCTCCGATAATGATGTGACAGCCCGTGGACAGCAGATTAAACCCATTCTCATACGCGGCGCTCAAATGCTCCAGCGCGTCTTTTCTCCTCCCCACATAGAGCGTGTTGCAGTCCGTGAGGAACGGACGCCCGCCCAGTTCTTTCACAACATCCGCCACAGCTTTTGCGTAGTTGGGCCGGAGGTATGACAGATTACCCGGCTCGCCGAAATGAACCTTTATCGCCGTCATCTTTCTGTTAAAATCAATGTTTCCTATTCCGGCCTTTTTTATGAGTTTCTGAAGTTTTTCCGGCAGATTTGTACCCGCGTTCACCCGGAAATCACTGAAATATACTTTTGAACTTCCCATACTCTTCCACCTTTTCCGATAAAATTTCTTTTTATAAACGACAGCTTATAAACCTGTTCTACTTTGCCACGCAGAAGCAGTTGGCTGTTACGGCTGCGGTAAGATTCCCCAGATCATCCCTTACATCGATCCTGTAATAGCAGGTTGTCCTTCCTTTTTTTATACAGACCGCCTCTGCCGTCAGCCGTTCTCCCTTCGCCCGGCTCAGGTAATTGATCTGGGAATCCAGAGAGACCCATCCCATTTCCTGCCAGTTGGAGGCAACGGCCAGCGCAAAATCCGCCAGAGTGAAATATACGCCTCCCATCACTGCACCCATTGCGTTTCTGTGCCTGTCCTCGATCTTCAGGCTGCATTTTGCATAATGGTCGTCCACCTCATCAATAACTGCGCCATTGTCCGTGGCAAAACGATCCTTTTCAAACATTTTCTTTACTTCTTCTGTCGGTTTCACGGCATATTCCTCCTCTCATTAATCGGATAGGGGAAGATTCCTTCCCCTATCCGATCACCGCGATACCTCGCTCATCTCACGGCATTGCCGCTCGATGACCTTTGCCCGTCGGATGCCCGCTCGTGCAAGCACGGTGGTCGCCCTCCGGGCGTATCGCGCAAAAAAACGCAACCCTTCAGTATCACTGGGATTGCGCCTTTTAATCGTAAAGCCGGAAATCAGACTTGAACTGACGACCCCTTCATTACGAGTGAAGTGCTCTACCGACTGAGCTATTCCGGCATATCGTCCGCATTTTTGCGGACTCACACATTATATCCTGTTTTCAGGCAAATTTCAACTGTTTTTTTATCTTTCTTACTTTCCCACAACAATTCAGCCATGAAGCGGTTTCCCGAATGACTGTTACTTTCCCTCATCGGACATGCCGGTCTGCCGCTCATCCGACGCTGTACCGGCCATATGCACGGTAATCTGGTTGTACGGGATCTCGATTCCCGCCTCGTCAAATCTTGTTTTGATCTGTTCCAGAAGGCGCCATCTTGTAGCCCAGTACTCCTCCGTCTTCACCCAGGCCCGCAGGCCGATGATCACAGCGCTGTCGGCCAGGTCGGATACAAATACTACGATCTCCTCGTCCTGGATCACAGACGGATCGCTGCGGAGCATATTTTCCACGATCCTCTTTGCAGCCTTCATATCCGCATTGTAGGAAATCCCTACTTTCAGATCAAGTTTCCGCTCTGGTCTTGCGGTAACATTCGTCAGACTGTTGCTGGTCAGAATACTGTTCGGCACTACAACGGTCTGATTATCCACTGTAGCCATCTTTGTATAAAAGATCTGGATTTCCTTTACTGTGCCCTCTATCCCTTCCTGCGTCACCGAAATATAATCGCCTACGGCAAATGGTTTGAGCAGCAGAATAAGGATGCCGCCGGCAAAATTGGAAAGGCTTCCCTGAAGGGCAAGGCCGATCGCCACACCGGCCGACGCGATCAGCGCTGCCACGGAGGAAGATTCCACGCCAAAATTCGTGGCGATCATAAAGATAAGGAGCGCATACAGGCCGAACTTGAGCATGGAATCCACAAACTGCATGACCCCGGTATCTGCTCCCGTCCTCTCAAGTGAACGTTTCACAACTTTTCGGAGCCATTTGATGATCTTTCCGCCCACAAAAAAGAATACAAGAGCGAGAAGCACCTTGATCCCGAAGGAAATGATAGTCGGGATATTGTCCTCCACAAACTGAAAAAGTCCATTTACCTCTTTGGTTGCCTCTGCAGTAACTTCTGTCGCAGTATCCAGAATATCCGTTACCGATTCATCTGTTGTATTAGCCGCAGCCAGTAATGTCATCCGTTCTCTACCTCCTCAGATTTTTCTTCAGGGCAAGAAATGCACACAGATTGCCCCGTCTGTCTCCCTGTGCCCTGTGGGAATACAGGATCCTGCTGTTGCAGCGCGTACACAGATTTGTAACTGCCGTATGTTCCGGCAGAATACCTGCCTCCCGGAGTATGATCTCGTTTGCCTTCCACAGGTTAAGCTGATATTTTCCGTCCGGTTTTTCATAGAAAAGTTTATCCCATTCTTCTCTGTCAAAAACTTCTCTGAACCGGCCGGCCACATCAGCACTGACCTCATAGCAGTCCACACACACAGAGGGGCCGATCGCTGCCAGTATATCCGCCGGATCAGAGCCGAAATGCTCCTGCATCTTTTCCACAGTCTTCTTCCCGATCTTTCCCACTGTACCGCGCCATCCAGAGTGACTCAGCCCGATGGCCTTTTTCACGGGATCTACAAAATACAGCGGCACGCAGTCCGCATAGGATGTGACCAGGCAGATGCCCGGCACATTTGTGATCAGCCCGTCCACATCTGTGTAATCCCGTTCCCGGACAATCCCCTTTCCCCTGTCCTCCTCTGTTACAAGGCGGATATTCGTCGTATGGGTCTGGCGGGACAGCACCATATCGCTGCACTCTGCGCCGATAGCCTCGCCAATCCTCCTGAAATTTTCCTGCACTGCCTCAGGCCTGTCTCCACGGTCAAAACTCAGGTTCATGGACGAATAGCACCCTTCGCTCACGCCGCCAAGCCGGGTAGAAAATCCGTGGTTTACGATTCCAGAGCGCCGGAGGAGAGGGAACTCCAGATATGGCGTATTGTCCCCCTTCTCATCAAATATATGCTGACTGTTCTTATATGTGAGTCCCAGTTCCATTCCGATACCAGCCTTTCTTATCCTGTAAATGCATTTTTCACATGGGTCACAGCTGTTCCTTCTATGCCGATCACATCAAAACGGCAGAGCGCGTCTGTGTTTCCCCGCTCTGTGAGATAGCAGGCGGCGCATCGGAATATCCTCTGCTGCTTCCGCCCGTCCACCGCCTCAAGGGGGCTTCCCTTCCCCCTGCCGGAGCGGTACTTCACTTCACAGAATACCAGATAAGGGCCGTCTTTGGCAATAATATCTATCTCCCCAAACCGGCACCGGTAATTGTATGCCACTATCTCATAGCCCATCTGTTCCAGATAAAATCCAGCAGCCTGCTCATATGCAGCGCCGGTCCGTCTGTTGTTTGTTCCTGTACGATTCTTTTCCATATCTGTCAGATAAAATTGCCTATAAAGCTCTTTCTGTGGATCGGTGAAGGCCCCAGCCTTCGGAGCGCTTCGATATGCTCCGCTGAGCCGTACCCTTTATTGGAGGCGAACCCGTATCCGGGATATCTCTCCTCGTACTCCATCATCATACGATCCCTTGTAACTTTTGCGATAATGCTGGCTGCGGCAATGGAAACGCTCTTTGCGTCTCCTTTTATGATCGGGACCTGAGGAATTGCAAGCTCCGGTATTGTAACCGCATCGTTCAGAAGGATTTCCGGCTCCACACCCAGGCTGCCTACAGCTTTCCTCATGGCCTCATAAGTTGCCTGGAGAATATTGATCTGGTCGATCCGCTCCGGCGAAACAATTCCCACCGCCGCTGCAACAGCCTTTTCCATAATCTCATCATACAGAAGTTCCCGCTTCTTTGCCGTCAGCTTTTTGGAATCATTTAATCCGAGTATCTCACTGTCTCCGGGAAGAATAACTGCCGCGGCAGCCACCGGACCTGCCAGAGGGCCTCTGCCCGCCTCGTCAATGCCGCAGATCAGATTATACCGGCTGTATTCCCGCTCATATTTTCTCATCTGGCGGAGCCGCTCCCTCTCTTTTTCCAGAGCCGCTTTCTTCTTTCTGCACCTGGCGATCAGATTCTGTACGCCCGCTCTTGTATCTCCTGCATAAAGAGCGCACAACTCTTCCCATCTGTCTTCCCCCGCCTGGCTGAATTCTTGGCTGATCTGCGCGATACTTTTACTCATGTCTGATCACCCCAAACTCACTCAGCGGCCAGATCCGCACCCATGCTCTCCCCAGCAGGTCGTCCTTGTGGATCACTCCCACATTCGCCGCTCTGCTGTCCTGGCTGTTATTACGGTTATCTCCGAGTACAAAGTACTCGTCGCTGCCCAGCACCACCGGGTCAGCGGCAATACCGGGATTTTCCATAACCTCGTTTCCGTAGTGTTCATCCAGCTTCTTCCCATTAATATACACATACCCGTCCACAATCTGGACCGTCTCTCCGGGAAGCCCGATGATTCTTTTAATATAGTATGTATTCTTCTCATACTTGTAAGGGAATACAACTATATCGTACCGGCTCGGATCCCGGAAACGGTAAGATATCTTATCCACAATAAGCTGATCTCCGTCGGAGAGGGTTGTCTCCATGGAAGAGCCGCTCACCTGAGTCCGCTGTCCCACAAACGTGATCACCAGATAGGACAGTCCTATGATCACCAGTATATAAATAAGCCACGCGCCCAGTTCTTTTACAATACTTTTCATCGGTCATTTCCTCTCTTTCGCCGGCCTTTTAAACGCAGTTATTTTCCAGACATCTTCGCCGGATTTTCCAGTGTGATCCGTCCCAGACGTCCGTTCCTAAAGTCGTCCAGCAGAAGCGCCGAAGCCTTCTCTATATCGAGTTCATTTCCACGTACAAGACAGTGTCGGCTCTCCGCAATGCTTCTCAGACGTTCATACGGATCGCCGGAGTTTTCTACAGAATACTTCTCCCCGATCACTTCCGGGTATTCTCTGTCAAGAAATTTCACCAGTTCTGCCGCCAGTTCTTCTGTCTGAAGGATCTCATCTTTAATAGAACCAATAAATGCAAGCTTGAGAGCTGCCTCCTGATCCTCAAATTTGGGCCAAAGAATTCCCGGCGTATCGAGAAGCTCCACATTTTTATTCAGACGGATCCACTGCTTGCCCTTTGTCACACCCGGCTTATTTCCGGTCTTCGTACAGGCCTTCCCGGCCAGCGCATTGATGAAAGTAGACTTGCCCACATTGGGGATCCCCGCTACCATCGCCCGCACCGGACGGTTAAGGATCCCTCTTTTCCGGTCCCGCTCTGTCTTCTCCCGGCACGCTTCCTGGATCACGGGCTGAATGGATTTGAGTCCGCCGCCTTTCTTGGAATTGACCTTGACAGCAAAATATCCCTTTTCCTTAAAAAATGCGACCCACTCGTCATTGCATCTTTCCTCGGCCAGATCTGCCTTGTTCAGAAGAATGAGCCGGGCCTTATTTTTCCCCATCTCGTCAATATCCGGGTTCCTGCTGCTCAGAGGAACCCTCGCGTCGACCAGCTCAATGATCAGGTCGATCAGCTTTATATTTTCCTGCATCATCCGCCGGGCCTTTGTCATATGTCCCGGATACCATTGAAAATGCATCTTTTTCCTCCTATATAAATCCAAAATGTTCTCCAAAATCCGCCACAAACCAGACTTTCCCGTAAATATCATTTTTCCGGACCGGACCTGCATCCGGGCTTCTGCTGTCGTCGCTGGCTTCAGAGTTGTCTCCTATCACAAAATACTCCCCTTCTCCTAATTCAACAGGAGCCGCGGCTATCCCCGCGTATTCGATATCTTCGGCATAGATATCATCCGTCATTTTCTCATCGTTTATATAAACGCTGCCGTCCACGATCTGAACGGTCTCTCCCGGCAGTCCCACGATCCTTTTAATGGAATACTGCCCGCTGCCGTCCCGGCTGTATGCCACGATATCTCCCCTTGAAGGAGAAAATATCCGGTAGCACAGCCGGTTCACGAGCACTACTTCGCCATTTTCAAGAACAGGCTTCATAGAATCTCCCGCATTGCTGACTCTGCAGCCGAAAGACAGGACAAGCAAAAATGCCGCCGCACATACCAGAATGATCTCTGCCGCCCACCGCAGCGCTCCGCTTACATTTACTCCCGCCGGTCTGCCGTACGCACCTGCGCGGCGCCTTCTCCCCCTCTCTCTCTCAAACCGGAGTCCAGAACGCCCGGGAGTCTTTTTCCTGGCTCCGGACTTCAGCGACGATCCCCGCCGCTTTCTGCCAAACTTCAGTCCCTGCATAATTCCTCCCGCAATTTCTTATAAGAAAAGGGACAAACTACATATTTGTAATTGTCCCTCTCATGGTTACTATTTTACTAATTCTTTTACCTTCGCAGCTTTTCCGACACGTTTTCTTAAGTAGTTCAGTTTTGCTCTTCTTACTTTACCTTTGCGCACAACTTCTACCTTTTCTACATGCGGAGAATGGAGCGGCCATGTCTTCTCAACGCCGATTCCATTGGATGTCTTTCTTACTGTAAATGTCGCTCTTGCGCCGCCTCCCTGTTTTTTCAGGACTGTTCCCTCAAAAACCTGGATTCTCTCGCGGTTACCCTCTTTAATCTTGGCATGTACTCTGACAGTATCGCCAACGTTAAATACCGGCACATTCTCTTTCAGCTGCTCTGCTTCGATCTTCTTAATGATCTCGTTCATTTTGTGTGACCTCCTTCATATTTGACGTTCTTAACACACTTTTGTGCCAGAGGACCATCGCTCTTCTTTTCACAACTTTTGTAGTTTACCATATTTCCACAGTATTTTCAAGCCCTATTCTGCTTTTTCCTGCTGTTCTTCTTTCCGGCCTTCATTTTTTGATGCCGTCCATTCCCGGAGCCATCTTCTTTCCTTCTCTGTCAGTTCACACTTTTCCAGCAGATCCGGCCTTCTCTCATAAGTGCGGAGAATGGACTGCTCCCGCCTCCATTTTTCAATATTCGCGTGATGACCGGACAGAAGCACCGGCGGCACCTTCTTTCCACGCCACTCTTCCGGGCGGGAATACTGGGGATATTCCAGCAGATTATCCTGAAACGACTCAAATTCAGCAGACACGTCGTTGTGGAGCACTCCGGGCACCAGCCTGGAAATGGCGTCTACCATGACCATCGCCGGAAGTTCTCCTCCTGTGAGCACATAATCTCCGATCGATACATAATCTGTCACGATCTCCTCCAGAACACGTTCATCAATCCCCTCATAATGTCCGCAGAGCAGGATCAGGTCCTCTTCTCCGGCCAGTTCTTCCGCCATTTTCTGATCAAACACATCTCCCTGGGGAGACAGGTAGACTACCCGGGGGCGCTTTTTCTGTGCATCACCACAGATTTTTTCCGCCACTGCCCGGTACGCCAGATACACAGGTTCCGCCTGCATGAGCATTCCGGCTCCTCCGCCATAAGGGTAATCGTCTACACTCTGATGTTTATTGAAAGCATAATCCCGGATATTGACCGCCTCGATGGAGAGCAGCCCTGCATTGACCGCCCGCCCGATAATACTGGTATTGAGCCCGTTCATTACCATCTCCGGAAATAATGTAAGTATATGAAAATTCATTTTTTACTCCTGAAAATATGTTTTTCCCCGTCCGGTTCTTATCGTACGTGCTTTTATATGAGTCCGTCCATCAGCCGGATCTTCATCCTGCGGTTCTCTACGTCCACGTCCAGAATACAGTCCCGGATCGCAGGGATAAGCACCTCGCCGTGTTCTTTGGAATCAATAATGTAGACTTCATTTGCCCCGGTCTCCATCACGTCTCTGAGAATGCCGAATTCTCCCTCATCCGTAACCACCTCCATGCCGATCAGATCTGCGATATAATACTCGTTTTCCTCCAGCTCTACCGCATCCTCTCTCGGCACCAGAAGGCTTTTCCCCTTATATATTTCTATATCATTTATATTGTCAATGCCCCGAAACTTCAGGATCACGAACTGCTTGAAAAATTTTACCGACTGTACCTCCAGCTCTGTCAGTTCTTTTCCTGTATCCAGGAGCACTATTTTCAGTTTTTTAAAACGGGCAGGGTCATCTGTTGTCGGAAATACTTTGACTTCGCCCCGGATCCCGTGTGTGGAAGAAATCACGCCCACCTGAAGAAACTGTTCCATTTCCCCCGCTTCCTTTCTGTTGTCCGTTTTAACTTTTAGAATTCTCACAGAACTTCAGAATCTGTTCCTCTGCTCTGCGTTCAGGAAAAAGAAAGGGGCAGACTCTCCGTACCGGAAAACTGTCCCTCTCCCTCTCTGCTTCAATATCCTCTATACGATATCGACAACAACTCTTTTATCTTCCTTTGCCGCCGCCGCTTTTACTACGGAACGGATTGCCTTTGCAATACGGCCCTGTTTGCCGATCACTTTCCCCATATCGCCTTCTGCAACATGGAGTTCGAGCACTGTCGTGCGCCCTTCTTTTTTCTCGTTTACAGAGACTTCTTCCGGGTGATCTACCAGCGCTTTTGCGATAACTTCAACTAATTCTTTCATCGTACGCGCACCTCCGCAAAGAGATCTTATTTCTCGATACCTGCTGCCTTGAAGATCTTGCCTACCACTTCTGTCGGCTGAGCACCGTTGTTGAGCCATTTCTTAGCGGCTTCCTCGTCAACTTTGATCGCACTCGGATCACAGTTCGGATCGTATGTTCCGATCTCCTCAATGAATCTGCCGTCTCTCGGGGACCTTGAATCAGCTACTACGATTCTATAAAAAGGAGCTTTCTTCTGTCCCATTCTTCTTAATCTGATCTTTACTGCCATTTTTTTCACCTCTTAATTATTTTCTTTTTGTTTGTTTCTGCCCTCAGCCCCGCCGCACCTGCAGCCGGATGCCTCAGGCATGATCTATGTGTTAAAAGGGAAGTCTGAACCTGCCCCTTTTGCCACCTTTTCCACCCATCATGCCGGGAAGTTTCTTCATCATCTTCCTGGACTCATTAAACTGTTTGACCATACGGTTGACTTCTGCAATATCTACGCCCGCGCCTCTGGCAATCCGGTGCTTTCTGGAAGGATTCAGCAGATCGGGGTTGCTCCTCTCCTCCGGAGTCATAGAATAGATCATGGCTTCCATTCTGGCCATCCTCTTTTCATTCTCTTCCGAATCCAGATCCGGCATCTTTCCCCTGCCTCCCAGACCGCCCAGCCCCGGCATCATGCTCATGATACTGGACAGGCCGCCCATCTTGCGCATCTGAGCCATACTCTCCAGATAGTCGTCAAAATCAAACTGGGCTTTCTTCATCTTGTCGGCCATTTTTATGGCCTTCTCTTCATCAATTTCGGCCCCCGCCTTTTCAATCAGGGTCAGGACATCGCCCATGCCGAGAATACGGGACGCCATCCTGTCCGGATAAAACTGCTCCAGATCGGACAGTTTCTCTCCCATACCGACATAGAGGATCGGACAGCCGGTCACCGCCTTGATCGACAGCGCGGCGCCGCCCCGGGTATCTCCGTCCAGCTTTGTGACGATAACCCCGTCTATTCCTATCTTATCATTAAAAGTACCGGCCACATTCACCGCGTCCTGTCCTGTCATAGCGTCTACGACAAGGATAGTCTGGTGCACTTCCACCGCCGCTTTTATTTCCTGAAGTTCTGTCATCATGTCCTCGTCGATATGCAGCCGGCCGGCTGTATCAAGGATCACAATATTATTCCCGTTTTTTGCTGCATGCTGTACGGCAGCCTTCGCAATATCGGAAGGGCGGTTCTTATCGCCCATGGAAAAGACTTCCACTCCCTGCTTCTCCCCGTTGATCTGCAGCTGTTTGATCGCCGCGGGACGGTAGACGTCGCATGCCACAAGCAGAGGTTTTTTCCCTTTTAATTTGAACTTGCCCGCCAGCTTTGCTGTAGTCGTCGTCTTACCTGCACCCTGAAGTCCCGCCATCATAATAACGGTCATAGCGCTTCCGGGCTGAAGCCTGATCTCCGTCGTCTCCGAACCCATGAGCTTTACCAGCTCTTCATTTACGATCTTAATGACCATCTGCCCCGGGTTCAGGCCATTCATAACATCCTGACCCACCGCACGCTCCTGGACGTCTTTGACAAATCCTTTTACCACCCTGAAGTTAACGTCCGCCTCCAGGAGGGCCATCTTGACTTCCCGCAGAGCCGCTTTGACATCGTCTTCCGTAAGTCTCCCCTTGCTCCGCAGGTTCCGAAATACATTTTGTAGTTTTTCAGTTAAATTATCAAATGCCATTCTAACGCTCCTGTATGTTGTTACAGTTCTTCTATGATCGTTCCGGATATTCGGAGAACCTGTCTGACAATCTCGTCCGGGTCTCCCTTCTTCTCCTGCCAGCAGATGAGCATCTGCTCAATCTCGCCCACCTTCTCCTTAACAGAAAGAAATCTCTCCACAAGATGAAGCTTGGCCTCATACCCTTCGAGAGATCTCTGGCATCGCTTCACAAGGTCATGCACTCCCTGGCGGCTGATTCCGGCTCCTTCTGCGATCTCACTCAAAGAAAGATCCTCCAGCACAAACTGCTCATAAATCTCCTTCTGATGCGGAGTGAGAAGCTCACCATAAAAATCATACAACAAAGCCTGCTCTAAAATCTTATTCATCACAGTCACCTTTGCTATCATACACGAAAGAAGTATTAGTGTCAAGTATTTTTTCTTTACATGATTAGGGACAGGGTGAATCCGGGTTGGGGAC
>DXDR01000091.1 GCA_019115385.1 Candidatus Mediterraneibacter avicola
TCAACAACTATCGTCCGCAGTTCTACTTCAGAACAACAGACGTAACAGGTGTTTGCGAGCTTCCGGAAGGCACAGAGATGTGCATGCCTGGAGATCACGTTACAATGACAGTTGAACTGATCCACCCGGTAGCTATGGAAGAAGGTCTGAGATTCGCTATCCGTGAGGGTGGCCGTACAGTAGGATCAGGTACAGTAGCATCCATCATCGAGTAATGTTCGCGTTGGCAATGAGCCGTGCGATAAAATAAAAGAAAACTCCCAGGAAAGTGCTTGCATTTTCCTGGGAGTTTTCTTTTATTTTATCATAGGGCGAAGCCCGCGAGCGAGATGGAGCGCAAGGCGCGAAATCGAGCTTCGCACGGCGGGAATGTCGGAAGGCGGCGCCAGCCCGCGAGCGATGCCTGAACACTTGGCGAGGTGTTTTCGAGCCTAGTGTTCAGGTACACAGAGGGGATGGAGCGAAGCGAAATCGAGCTTCGCACAGCGAGTGAGCCACTCAAGCATACCGCTCTCCCCAGTATTTTTGTTTTGGGGTTTTGGACTGTATTGGCGCGGGAAAATGGAAACTCAGACGCTTTAAGATTCAGCGCTTCTGTTCGTCTACAGGCAGCCACAGGGTGAAGACGCTTCCTTCCCCTGGCGTGGAAGACACCCGGATATCTCCGCCGTGTTCCATAACAATAGATTTGGCAATGTAGAGTCCCAGGCCTTCACCGCTGTTATCTTTCCGGCGCGTGAAAAAACAGTTGAATATATTGGAGAGGTCTTCTTTTGCAATCCCTGAGCCGGTATCGGCTACAGAGATAACAGCCCGGGATCTGTCCCTGTGCAGACTTATCCGGATTGTTCCGTTTACCGGTGTGAAGCTGACTGCATTATATACCAGGTTTTGCAGCACGCTCATCAGTTTTTCGCGGTCGCCCAGGATATAAAGCTGAGCTCCGCGGGGCAGGGAAAGTTCAAAATTCAGGCCGGCCACATCAATATCCGGCTTATTTATTTCATAAAATTCCATTATAAGATCACAAAGATTGATTGATTCCAATGAAACAGCAGAAACATCCTGGCTGGTAAATTCATGAAGCATATCCAGCTGCTGTTTCATCTCCCCGGTTTTGCGCCGGATCGTATCCAGATATAAACGGGATTCATCATCAAGCCCTGTGTTGTCCAGTTCCACAAGACGGGTAAATGTCGTGATGGAAGTCAGAGGAGTCTTCAGGTCATGTGCAAAGGAAGCCAGGAGCATACGCCTCTCGTCAAGAAGAGTTGTAAGTGCAGCTGTTTTGTGAGCTACTTCTTCCTGCAGATGAGTGTTCAGATAATTATTTTCACGGATGACAGAAATATTTACAGCGGCCATCCGAAAAGCGAAAAGCAGGATCAGTATAAAGGACCCCCATTCTTCGAACCAGCCAAAGCGGGCTGGCTCAAAATGCCCCAGGGTCAGCGCGTGTGCCCCGAGGGAGACGAAGAAAAATACCAGACCCGGAATCAAAGGCGCAGAATGCTTCTCAGATGTCCGAAGACAGTTTTTTAAGAGGAGGAAAATCATAAAAACAGAGACCATCGCCTTATACCAGAAGACAATCTGCCCATATACCGGGACAAATCCAGGCAGGCGGGGGAGCACGGCCAGGGGAAATACAGCGGAGATTATAACAAATCCCGCTGAAATTCCAGTCAGAAGACAGTCGGTACGCGAGTTCTTTTTCAGGCACAGCAAAGATACGGTTTTCACTGTGCACAGGAGGAGCATGCTGGCGGACGCATCTTCCAGGGCGTACAAAGGCTCAGTAACTGGAAGGCCGAACAATCGCACAAACGGATAACATATGTGCAGTGCGAAGGAAAAAGCGGCGATACCAAGCCAGCGGTTCTGGGCAATCGCTTTTTGATCCTTTTTGAAACCCAGCCATACAACAGACGAAAAAAGAGCCAGAGCCAGTGAGGTAAAACACAAAAAACCATAAAAAAGCATACGGGAAGAAAGCAGGAGGCTTACAGCCCGGGGACTGCCTATGGCCGGCGGATAGGTAATGCCACTGTAATAATGCGTATAATTTGATACCTGTATGAGAATTTCTGTGTCCCCTTTCGCTTCTATCGGAACGATCAGATCCCTGACATAAGGGCTATATGGGGAGAGTGAGCCGGCGGAAGCAGCCAGAACTCCGTTTATGTAGACTTTGCATGCACTGAACACTTCGGGGAGAAGGAGCGTATAATCACCGGTCCCATGAAGTGTCAGGCGATAGGTGCCCTCTCCGAAAGGGCTATTATCACTGTGAAAAGAGGAAAAGCGGAAATATTGCCCGATGTACATACTGACAGAGCCGGAAACCGTTTCGCCCGGCTCAATAATCTGGTCAGGGAAAAATTCCCATCCCTCTACAAGCCAGGAAATATGATCAGAGTCTTCCTGACTCCCGGGAAGGATAACAACACCGTCTTGAGATACGGATGCCCGTGTGATATACTTGTTGTCATACCGATACAGAATAAAAAACAATGCTGCCGCTGCAAGAAAGGCAGACAGTGTCAGTATCGTCAGGCGAGATACAATTTTCTTCATAAGGTTACCTCATTTTATAGATTCATATGTGACTTTGCATTAGTGGGTAACAGCTGCTGCAAAGTATAAATGAGAGGAGTCTGTGCATTGAAAATAAATCAAAAAAACTATTCTCCTGCAATCATAACATATATTCTGGCTTTTATGGCGGCCATTTTCTGGTGCCTTCCTATCCATGCGTATGCGTCTTCTGAATCCACGGAAGAATCCTGTGTGATACAATCATTTTCTGGTCTTGCGGAATGGCTTGAAGAGCATAAAAGTTCTGGAGGGACGGCAGTGCTGGGCAGTGACATAACGATCCCGGCAGGGGAAAGTTATGAATACATAAACAGCGTTTATAGAAAAGAACTTACCATTGACACGGCAGGGCATACTATTTATGTGGAAGGGAGGCTGAGCCTCTGGCCTTTCCTCAGGGTCGAGGGAGACGGCGGAGCCAGAGAACTGTTCCATGTATGTCCCGGCGGCGAATTGAATCTCATCAGTATTTCTGTCGACGCAGGGGAATCCGGGACAGCGGTCGTGCAGGACAACGGGGCCTTTTTTGTCTGCGGAAGCGAGAAAGGGCTGGGACTTCCCGCATTTTCCTGCACAGGTCGGATTGTTTCCCCGGATAAGATAACAGCCGGAGCTGCCTTTTGGTATGACTATGAAAAAATACCTATGGTAAGAATTCAGGAAAATGCCTCTTTTACCGAAGAAATGCTTCCTGATACTGTGGACGCAAGAGTAAACCGGGAGTTCGGTGACAACAGTGAAAGCCTGGCCGTGGCATGGAATGAGGAATCCTTTCCTGAGTCGCAAAAACGGACGATCATATCAGGAAGTTTTCCTGACGGCTATGCCCCGTTCAGCGGATATGAACCCAGATGTCTGGTCATATGGGAGGCAGCAGATGCTCCATTCTTCCTCAACGCTTACGTTGAAAGTTATGGCGGGCAGTATATTCTGCATATGTATGCCGAGACTTACGTGGAAGGAACAGTGTATATCGAGTATTCCAGTGACGGAGAACTGTGGAACCAGGCGGGGGAAGACAACGGCGGCGAGGTTTTTACAGTGACGGAAGGCGGCAGCATGAACTGGATCCTGCATTTTTCAGAAAATGAAGCTGGAACGGGATTACCTTCTTATTTTCGTATGATCCAGATTCTTCCGGATGGAACAGAAGTATGCTCGGAAATCCTGGAAATAACAAAGGACAATCTGTTTGTGGCATCGGATATCGACGGAGGACGGGGCGGAGAGGCCAGTCCTTCTGAGGGGCAAGACCAGCTTCCAGCCCTGCCGGCAGAGGAAGATGCAGGAGAAAAACTGCAGTATGGTGAGAGCGGCAGCGTTTCTGCGGGCGCAGATCATATCGTTTCTGACTTGGACGGAGGGTGGAATGACAGGGATGAAGAGCAAAGAAACGACAGGAGAGAGGCGAATGCTTCCGAAACATCTCCGGAGGAAAATGGAGAAGATACGGATATACAGTACGGCGGATCCCTAAAAAAAGAGAAAAATTCTGCCAGAGAAGACTCCGGCATATGGAGACAGGCCGCAGCCGGTTCCGCAGCCGTACTTTTGATCCTCGGCATCTCTACAGGAATTATTTTTGCCAGAAAAAGAGCCGGACGTAAAGGACGGACTTTCTAACTGAAATTTTCATCCGGGGCGGCTCCGCTTCTCTGAAGATGTGTCTCCTCAGGTACAAAACAGTAGCCTTTTCGGGAAACAGTTCTAATATATTGCCTGCCGCCGCACAGGCGGTTGAGCTTCTGGCGGATCGTAGCAACCGCTACCTGCAGGTTATGGCGGCTTGCTACGATCGGGGTTTTCCAAATGCGGTCATAGAGTTGTTCATAGGAAAAAACTTTGTTCGGATTGCGGGCGAGAAAAGCAAGAAGATCAAATTGCAGAGCGGAAAAATCGCCTTCTGTACCGGCATATGTCACAATGCGGCGCCCGGTGTCAATCTTCAGATCTCCAAATGTGATCACCTCGTCAGGAAAGACATCTTCACTTCTGCGGATCCTTGCCAGGATCCGATATTCCAGTTCAACAATATCATAAGGTTTTCCAAGAAAATCATCGCCTCCTACGCGGAAGCTGCGGATCCGGTTTTCGCTTTCAGAAAGCCCGGAAAGAAAAATGAGAGGAGTGCAGCTCTGTTCGCGGATCCTCTGGCAAAGTTCAAAACCATTTATATCCGGCATGTCAATATCCAGGATAATACAGTCTACAGCAGCAGACGAGAGCATATCCAGGGATTCTTTCGGGCTGCGGCAGCAGAACACCTGATATCCCTTGTGCGAAAAATACAGTCTGTTGCTTTCCAAAAAATCCTGGTCGTCATCAATAAAAAGAAGTGTTCTCATATATTCCCCTATGTGTCATATTAAAAAGATTCTTGAATATCATAGTATATTATAACATTGATTTAGCTGTTTAGATGAGAAAATGCATCGGATAAATCAGGGAACGGTCAATTTGTCTGTTTTATCATCAATTACATGATTATATATGCTAGACTAATTAAAAATCAGTAAGCTCAGCTGTGCGGATTAAAGCTGCACTTTAGGTGGGAAGAGTGAATTGCCGAAAAACTATCTGTG
>DXDR01000092.1 GCA_019115385.1 Candidatus Mediterraneibacter avicola
CCAGCCCAGCTCCCTTATCTGAATGTATGCTATTCAGATGAACTTGCATCTGCGGCGGTAATGATCCCGGAGGCTTTCAGCTATACATGGACTTACGAGGAGAATGGAGAAAGCAGAACGATTACTACAGACGCGCCCCATATTCTGCAGACTGAGCCGACAGAGGTCACAAAGCTGTCAGAACCGCTGAAAATGGAACTGCAGTTTGATGAAAAACCGGAGAGCGTCCAGCTGCTTTCATGGGACGATTCCCTTCTGGGGCAATATCGGGACAGCACGGAGCAGATCCCGGAGGGTACACCTGTGGAAGTGCAGGAAAATGAGAACGGAAATCCGGAATTCACGGCACAGCCGGGCTGTGTATATCTGGTGCAGGGACAATGGGAAAACGGAACTGTGGATTACGGATTCCGGGTGTCTGCAGAGTAGACATTCTGCCTGGCAAAGAGAGCGATTACAGAAAATGAATGTAGTATAAAATCCGGGGAGAAAAACATATGGAAACAATTATTATATACGGCAGCTGCTATGGAACGGCAAAAGTATATGCAGAGGCATTGGCAGAGAGGCTGAAATCTGAGCTATTACCGTACGATAAAGTGAAAGAGCCGGCCGGATATGAAAGGATCATCTATGTAGGCGGACTTTACGCAGGCGGCGTTATGGGCATGGTCAGGACAGCGAAGAAGATCCCGGCGGATCAGTGTAAAAAATTCATCGTGATAACCGTAGGACTTGCCGACCCGGCTGATGAAAAAAACATACAGAATATCAGGGCGTCTGCGCTCAGACAAATTCCGAAGCCCCTTGCTGATAAAACGGAATTCTGTCATCTGAGGGGCGGGATTGATTATGAAAAGCTGAGTTTCAAACACAGGATGATGATGAAACTGCTCTATGAACAGGTGAAAAAACAGCCGGTTGGTGAGCAGGATGCGGATACCCGGGCAATGATTGAGACGTACGGACAGAAAGTCAGTTTTGTAGATACGGAATGCCTGGAAGATATAGTGAAGAAGCTGGAAGATTGAGAATTTGTGTTATTGCTGTTGTGCGAGGAAAGTGATGGATAGAATCAAAAAAATTATAAATTATATTACATGGGCAATGATTGCAGTGACCGGCATCCTGTTTTTTGCAAACTGGAATAGTATTCCAGAATCTGTTATTACGCATATTGGTTTGGGGATTTCCTATGGAAGCAGAAATAACCTGATTCTGCTCCTTATTGTCGAGATTATCATAAATGTGCTATTTACACTGGGATATGACATTCCCTTTATCAGGGAAATGAGAAAAACCGGACAGCCGTCTTATATAATCGCGGGTATCAGTATGGTCATTCAGGTGATTGCGGTGCTGATAATGTCTGCTTTTATCCTGCAGGGAGTCTGGAGGTAAGGACAGAATTAAAACTACAGACACGAAGTGCGGAGGAAAATTTTATGGAAATCAAAATGATAAATGGCGAGGAAATCGCTGTTGCTCTCAATCTGATCTGGACAACATTTTTGCAGTTTGAAGCTTCGGACTATTCTGATGAAGGCGTTAAATCATTCAGAAACTTTATTGAAGATAAAAAAATTATAGAGACTCTGGAGTTTTGGGGAGCGTATGACCACGGAGAATTAAAAGGCGTTATTGCCACAAATGAGAAACGAAAGCATATTTGCTGCTTCTTTGTTAAAGCAAGGTATCACAGACAGGGAATTGGCAGAAAACTATGGGAATATCTTTTAGCGCATAGTCAGAATAAAACAATCACCGTAAACTCTTCTCCATATGCTGTGCCTGTTTATCACAAATTGGGTTTTATAGATATAGATACGGAACAGGTGGCTGATGGGATAAGGTATACACCTATGAAATACGACAGGTAAATAATATGCCATCAACGGCACGCAAATTATTATATATAATGAGGTAATGAAAATGAAATTAAAAAATCCCATGTTAGTAGTAAATGATATAGATCAGTCGGTTGATTTTTATAAAAAGGTGTTTGGATTTCATGTCATCATGGACTTTGGCGCAAACAAAACTTTAACCGGCGGACTTGCTCTGCAGACGGCTGAAACATACAAAGAATTTATCGGTACAAAAGAAATTTCTTTTGGCGGCAATGATTTTGAGATATATTTTGAAGAAGATGATTTTGACAAATTTGCAGACAGACTGAAAGAGTGTGACGTTGAATATGTGCATCCGGTGAAGGAACATTCCTGGGGCCAGAGAGTAGTGCGCTTTTATGATCCGGACAGGCATATTATCGAAGTCGGAGAAAATATGAAAGTTGTCTGCAGGCGCTTCCTGGAGAGCGGAATGACACCGGAGCAGGCCGCAGAGAGGATGAATGTGCCCGTGAAATTTGTGAAAGCATGTATGCGGTGATAGTTCTTGTGAAGAAAGAAAATGAAATGAAGGCAGTGGAACGGCTGAACAGAGACGGTTATAAAGTTGAGGATGAGAAAACCAATGACGGAGAGTAATATGTTTATGATTCGAAAGTACGAGGCACAATATCAGAACAGACTGTTTCAGTTTCTGGAAATATGTCTGCCGCAGTCGGGCAGAAAATTTGAGCCCAACGGCCGTCATAAGATGTATAATAATGTCCCGGGATATTTCGAGCATTTCTGGTGCCTTTTTGACGGAGAAGATATAATCGGGACGGCAGCGCTGAAAAAGCTGGACAGCGGCAGGTGTGAACTGAAAGCTCTGTATCTTCTGGAAAAGTATCATAAAAAAGGACTGGGACGGCGGCTTTTGAATACCGTCCTCCACAAAGCGCGGCAGGATGGATATGCGGAAATATACCTTGATACATTGTCTTCGAGCAGACGTGCTGTCCGTTTATATGAAAAGGCGGGATTTGAGCGGACAGAAAGATATAATGATAATTATACGGCGGATATATTTATGGCGCTAAAGCTTAGGGAGACGGCTGGCTCTTTAAGCTGAAAATACCGGAACAGAAAATGCAGAAGAAAAACGGAGTACAGATATGAAAATCAGGGCATACAGAAGGGAAGACATAAAAGCGATAGCGGAACTTTTCTACAATACAGTACACACAATCAATGCGGCGGACTATACGGAAGAACAGCTGGATGTGTGGGCTGACGGAAATATAGATCTGTCAGCGTGGGATCGATCCTTCCAGGAGCACAGAACACTGGTTGCGGTGATGCCGTCAGATAAGGGAGATGAAACGGAACAGATCGTGGGTTTTGCGGATATGGACAGTACAGGGTACCTTGACCGGCTGTATGTGCACAAAGATTTTCAGCGGAACGGAATCGCATCAGCGCTCTGTGACAGGCTGGAGCAGACGGCGGATGTGGCAGAATTTACAACTCATGCGTCTGTTACGGCGAAGCCGTTTTTTGAAAAAAGAGGCTATCAGGTTATGCAGGAGCAGCAGGTGGAGAGAAAAGGAATATTGCTGACAAACTATGTGATGGAAAAAGGTTACAGTCCACACCATACTCAGGTATAGGAGAATGCAGCGTCATGCCTGCATGTAAGAAGCATTCTCCTATACCTGAGGGCGAGTGGAACTCGCAACCTCCGCCTACATAAGCAGTCTTAGCACGTAGCGCGGAACTGAAGCGCGTCAGCGCGACGAGTGCGCATCTATACTGGCAGTTTCGCAGTACAGGAAGGTCCCTTTTATTCAGTTTTTGTACGGTGCGGATAATCTTGGCGACAGCACATGGGAGATCAGAGATCTGATGCAGTATGGACTGGATGGGGCAGAGAAATATATGGCGCTGGCATTTGAGTGTGGGATAGCTATGAAAAAAGAACTTGAACACGCAAAGCGTATTATGATAGAATGAATTATGGAGCAACCGTGTTGCAGGGTGGCTGACCTCTATTCTTACATAGAATGGGAGGTGATGCTGATGGACAAGAAACCATTTGATTTTAAAGACCTGATGGCCTTTGGTATGTTCATACTGGCATTGCTGACATTCGTATTTGCGAATTTGAAGTAGTGCGCTAAGCATAGAAAAAACCACCCCGCTAACTTTGACGAGTAATGAGGTGGCATTTCTATGTTTTACCTAATTTTCAGGTCAACCCCTTGTGGGCGGCTACTCCTTTTCTATTAAGAATATAGCATATTCTAAGTAGAGGTTCAAGGCTATATATCTGCAGAAAAAAAGGAATGTAACGAGGAAGAGGGTGTGATGCAAAATTATGGAATTAATATATAAAAAGGCAGAATTAAAAGATATAGATATACTGACGGAAACAAGAATAGACGTGTTAAGAGCTGCAAATCAATTGTTGGCAGATGAAGATATGAGCGAAGTAAGAGAAAAGTCATATACATATTATGAAAGAGCTCTTAACAGTAATACTCATACTGCATATCTGGTGTATGACAGGAATACTGTCGTAGGTGCTGGAGGAGTGAGCTTCTTTCAGGTTATGCCTACGTGGAATAATCCAAGCGGAAATAAGGCATATATTATGAATATGTATACACATCCTGATTACAGAAGAAAAGGGATCGCTTTCAAAGTGCTTGATATGCTTGTAAAAGAATGCCGTGAGAGGCATATTACAGCCATTTCGCTTGAGGCAACAGCTATGGGGCGGCCGTTATATGAAAAATACGGTTTTGTAAAAATGGAGCATGAAATGAAACTGCCCGAAAATACAGGAGCGGAAGTGAAAATAGAAGATGGACATTAAAATTACGACGGCTTATGATTTTAGAAAAGTATTGGAAGTAAACGGAAAAGAATACCGGATATTGAAATTGCTGGGAAAAGGCAAGGGCGGATATTCCTATCTGGCAGAATCTGATCAGGGAAAAGTTGTATTAAAACAGATTCATCACGAGCCCTGTGATTATTATCAGTTTGGGAATAAAATCGAGGCGGAGCGGAACGATTACAAGCGGCTGAAAGAAATCGGGATTACCCTTCCAAAGATGCTGGATGTGGATACGGACAATGAGCAGATTATAAAGGAATACATAGAGGGAGATACGGTCTATGAAATGGTTCTGAATGACAGACCGTTGGATGAGTGTCTGCGTCAGGTAAAAGAGATGTGCCGTCTGCTGTATGCAGCAGATACAAATATTGATTATTTTCCCACAAATTTTATCATGCAGGGCGGTATTCTCTATTATGTTGACTATGAGTGTAATGAATATATGGAAGAATGGAACTTTGAAAACTGGGGTGTGAAATACTGGTCAAAGACGCCGGAATTTCTCAAGTATGTGGAGGAACATTCATAAGAAAGTTATAAAAAGGACAGGTAAACATTAAAATGGATAATTATAAGATTATAAATATAAAGAATCAGCCGGAACTTATAGAAAATGCTGCCGTCTGGTTTCACGATAAATGGCGGGTTCCAACAGAGGAATACAGGAAAAGCATGAAAGAGTCATTGGGGAGCATTGTCCCGGTTCCGCAGTGGTATCTGGTGATGGAAGGCGGCAGGATCATAGGCGGAGCCGGAGTGATACAGAATGATTTTCATAAGAGAAAAGACCTGACCCCGAACGTATGCGCGCTCTACGTGGAAGAGGACCGCCGCTGCCGAGGAATAGCAGGAGAACTACTCCAGTTTATATGCGGGGATATGCGGAAGAATGGAATTTATACACTATATCTTATTACCGATCACACATCATTTTATGAAAAATATGGATGGGAATATTTGTGTATGGCGGAAGAAGATGAGGGCTGCATGACAAGAATGTACATTTATAAAGGACAAGAATAAAACATGAGAAAAACTATTTTATATATTGCTATGAGTCTTGACGGCTATATCGCTGATGAAAACGGAGGCGTTGACTGGCTGGCAGGCCAGGACGCGGGTGAAGAGAATGCGGATACCTATTCAGAGTTCATAAAGAGAATAGATACTGTTGTGATGGGGTGGAATACCTATGCGCAGGGATTATCCGGCCGCTGATCCGTGAAAATATGATTGACGAATATTGTATTTCAGTTATACCCACTATTCTGGGAGGCGGCATCCCGTTGTTCGGAGATGGGGAAAGAGAGATAAAGCTGCGGCTGAAATGTACTGAGACTTATAATGGGATAACGGAGCTGTCAAAGACTTTTGACAGACAAATCCACGCTTTTGTGATTAAAATTTATATGCAGGGAGACAGAAAATGGAACTGGGAAAACAGATTAAGAAATACCGAAACGAAAGGTCATTATCACAGGACGCTCTGGCGGAAAAGGTTTTTGTTTCCAGACAGACAATTTCAAACTGGGAAAATGATAAAAGCTATCCAGACGTCAACAGTCTTGTTTTACTCAGTCAGGTTTTTGAAGTCTCTTTGGATCAATTAATCAAAGGAGATGTGGAGAAGATGACAGAACAGATCAACAGCAGTGACGGCAGGAAAGAGTTTGAACATCTGAGTATCGTGTTTACCGTACTGTTCCTGGCGATCCTCATCACCCCTGTTCCCCTGGTGCATTTTTTATCCTATGTGGGAATGGTGATCTGGATCGTAATTCTTGAGGCGGGAATTTTCGTGGCTTACCGGGTCGAAAAAGAAAAAAGGAAGTTTGATACGCAGACATTTCGTGAAATTCAGGCCTTTCTGGATGGGAAAAGCCTCAGTGAGATCGAAAAAGACAGAGAGAAAGGGAAAAGACTATATCAGAAAATATTCCTGGCGGTGGGAGCAGGAGTGATTGCTCTGGCTGTATCCTTATTTTTTATCTGGATTCTGGGTGCAAAGCCGTCGTAGAGCATAAATATCCGAACCTACAACATACGAGTGTAAAAGTGGAAAAATATCGGAGGGATATATTATGAACAGAAAATCAATCGCACAGGAATACTACATATTAGTGACGGATAAATACGGTATGCTGCCCTCGATGCACAGAGAGGAAGCCGGCGCAGGGCTTGCAGCGGCGGCATTTATGGAGCTTCTTGCAGCAGGAATCGTTGAGGAAGAAGGGAAGAAAATTGTGGTAGTGAAAGACCTGCCCGATGAGCTGCTGTATCTGCGTCCGCTCTATGTATATCTGAGAGAAAAACGTCGCTATGCAAACAAAATAATGACAGACTGGCATTCAGGCAGCAGGTGCAGACAGCTTATGGAACGGATTGGCAGATCTCTGCAGGAAGCCGGGCTTGCGAAAGAGGAAGAGGGAGGCCTGTTCAGACCAAAGCAGGTATATATCCCGGAAAAGAAATATAAAGATGAACTGATCGGGACTCTGAAAGCTGCAGTTGCAGAGGAAGAAGAGATGACTTCTCAGGATATGGCGCTCCTGTGCATTTTACAGGAGTCCAGGAATTTGAATCCGTTCTTTTCGAAAGATGAGAAAGAGAAACTGAGAAAGCAGATGAAGGAGTTAAAACAGAATCCTCGGAATGAGAAACTTGCGGAAATGATCGGTTATATTACTTATATGGAAGATATGGCAATGTATGTTTTCCTCACAAGTATTACGTCAAACTGACTGCGCGGAGCGGGGGAAAACAGAATAATCTGGTTATGAAAAGGCGGATACTGGAGACAGTTGGATTTTGCGGAAAGAAGGTGGCTTTTTGGTAGAAGTTCTATTTGGCGAAAGCGAAGCCGGCTCTATGAAAATCGCTAAAAGTAAACATAATTCCGAAGATGCGGATAAGGTTATCTGCCTCGGTTTTATGATGGATATCGGGGATATAAAACAAAGTGCGGACAGCCTTTACCGCAGAAATATGATCCATTCCATTTTTGCGCAGGATCAATGGAGCGAAGATGAAGAGTTTAACAAGGAGGGCCGGAAAGCGGGAGATGTATACTGCCGTGAACTGAAGCGTTTACAGCGGTATGTGGAGGAAGGTGAAGCTGTCAGAATCTGGTACAGTAACGCTCCATATTCAATCTGCGGTTTCTATCATCTGTGCAGTCTTTTGCAGCATTGTGAAAATAAAATCTGTGCAGTAAAGCTGCCTGAGTATGAACTGCGGCAGGATAGTACGGTCATTTTATATAATCACTGGGGTGAAGTGCTTCCAGAAGTATTTGAGCAGTATCTGCCGCATGAAAAGAAGCTGTGCAAAACGGAGTTAAACATGTACACATGGAGATGGGAGGAACTGCAGAAGGACAACAGCCCTCTGCGTGCTGTTGTAAATGGAAGGATACTTGGTGTCCCTGAAGATTTTTATGATTTTCTGATATGGAAAAGAATCACGAAGGAACCGGAAAAGGAAGCCTGTCTGATCGGCGATATTCTCGGGAATAATCAGATCGGTGTGGGAGACTGGTGGTACGCCCGGAGGATTGATCAATTGATTGCCCGGGGGAAGATCAGGGTAGTTGAGGATTCAGAAAAGAAATACGCCAGGCTGATATGCCAGGCATAAGAATAATCCGGAAAGTTATTGTATTGAGTGGTCTGAGGACGGGGGGCATTTTCAGCAGATGCGCATCTGCCATATGCACAAAGGCAAGGAGAAGATCCGGTCCGGTATCTATGCCTGTTCAGGGAAGTGTTTTCTCATATGCAGTTGACAGCGTGCCAGTGGAAGGCCATGACGGACAGCAGACGGATGAATAAAGAGAACATCAGAATGAAGAAAAATAATAAAAGAAAACTGGCATCTAAGATCCTGTTTGTGATCGCGGTGCTTCTCATTATCTATACAGGCAAAAATATATATGACATCTGGTCATTCAGTACAGTCGATCAGAAATGCAGGGCGAATGTGGCAATTGTTCTTGGAGCGGCAGTATATGCCGAAGAACCCTCTCCGGTGTACAGAGAGCGCATCAACCATGGAATTACGCTGTATGAGGAAGGCTATGTAGACAGAATCATAGTGACTGGTGGATCACCTGACGGCTCGGAGATGTCCGAAGCCTTAGTGGCAAAAAAGTATCTTCTGGAGCAGGGAATTCCTGACGAGGCTGTACTTACAGAAGATACTTCGACGATCACGCAGGAGAATCTGGAAAATTCTAAGTTGATCATGGATGAATATGGTTATGAGACTGCAATTATTGTCAGTGATCCGCTTCATATGAAACGGGCGCTGCTTCTGGCGGAAGACGCGGGGATAACGGCGTACAGTTCTCCGACACCTACTACGAGATATGTCAGCCTAAGAACAAAGATCCCGTTCCTTTATGCAGCGTCCCATAAGGAAGTAAAAAGAAATTTGGCAGGAACCGGTGTGTTAAATCACGCCGGTTCCGATTCGTTTAGGGACTCCCTTCCGATCTTTAAAGGGATGCGGATTTGCCCCACATAGGTAAAGTATAAATCTATCTGCACATGCTTCCTCCCGTTCTCCCTTACCGGGCTGTGCACCACGATCTTGCTCACAAGCTCATTGAGAATGGCAGCGTCAAGTTCTGGAATATCCAGGTACTTGTCCACCAGCTTCAGAAACTCGTTCACATTGGAAACCTGCCCGGCCTGTGTTTCAATTTCCCGTTCCAGTACAGCGGCAAGCTGCTCAATCTCCGCCTGCTCCTTCTCGTATTGGCGGGATAATTTTAAGTACCGGCTATCAGACAGCTTGCCCAGCACATTGTCCTCATAGATGTGCTGGATAATCCGGTCTAAATCCTCCATCCGCTTTTTCGCCCCGGAGAGGGCTTTCTGTTTTTCTGCCAGTTCTGCCTTGCGGCTTTCCTCATTCTGCGCCAGCATTTCCAACTTGAAATCCTTCCGGAACATACGGACGTAAGTCAATGTCCGCTGGATAGTCTCCAGTACGATCCGGTAAAGCACCTGTTCCCGGATATAGTGGATTTTGCAGGAGCCGGTGTTGC
>DXDR01000093.1 GCA_019115385.1 Candidatus Mediterraneibacter avicola
AAAAAGAAGGGTGCATAAAAGGGAAAAGAGGGAAAGTGCGGCTTTTTGAGAACTATCAGACAGATACAATGAGTAAAAAGCCAAAAAAACGCTCTTTATATAAACAAAATATATTTTGCTCGTCAGAGCTGCCGGCGCTGGAGCGCCTATTGACTTCTGCCCGCCGCCTCAGTAAAATAGAATAGATATGTCTATATTTTGTAAAAGGAGTCTTGATATGGAACAGTTAAAGATACCTGATGGCTACTCTTCCCCTCTTACGATCCGGGAAACCGAGGTCGCCATCAAAGAAGTAAAAGATCATTTTGAACGGGCCCTGGCCAAATCCCTCCACCTTACCCGTGTGTCCGCTCCTCTTTTCGTACGTCCGGAATCGGGAATGAACGACAATCTGAACGGGGTGGAGCGCCCGGTCTCTTTCGGCATTAAGGAGCAGGACGACGCTGCCGCTGAAATCGTACATTCCCTCGCCAAGTGGAAACGATATGCCCTGAAGAAATATGGGTTTCATTCCGGCGAAGGCCTGTATACAGATATGAGCGCTATCCGCAGGGACGAGGACACTGACAATGTACACTCGCTGTATGTCGATCAGTGGGACTGGGAAAAAATCATTTCCAGAGAAGAACGCAATATGGAAACGCTGCAGTATACTGTGAGAAAGGTATACAGCGCTCTGCGGGACACAGAAGATTTTATTTCACGCAGATATAATTACATAGAACCGCTTCTGCCGGACGATATTTTCTTTATATCTTCCCAGGAGCTGGAAGACATGTTTCCTGACTGTTCTCCCAAGGAACGGGAAAATCGGATCGCACGGGCGAAAGGTGCGGTATTTATTTCGCAGATCGGGAAAACTCTTGCGTCCGGCCAGAGACATGACGGACGTGCCCCGGACTATGATGACTGGGAATTAAACGGTGATATTATCGTATATTATCCGGTGCTGGATACGGCTCTTGAACTTTCTTCCATGGGAATCCGCGTAGATGAAGTTTCTCTCAAAGAGCAGCTTAAAGAGGCCGGCTGTGAGGATCGGGCCGGGCTTCCTTTCCAGAAATCTCTGCTGAATGGGGAACTCCCCTATACTGTCGGCGGGGGCATCGGACAGTCGCGCATCTGTATGTATTATCTCCGAAAGGCTCACATCGGTGAGGTACAGTCCTCTCTGTGGCCGGAAGATGTGGTAGAAAGAGCGCTGGCAAACGGAATTCAGCTTCTTTGATTTTCATAAAAACAGGACTTTTGCCGCCTATGATGGAAGCAAAAGTCCTGTTTTATGTTCCTGCTTTTTCAGCTCTCCAGAAGGATCACTGCTGCCTGACAGCTTTCCAGTGTGATTTTTCCTTTATCCCTTCCCTCTTTCTCGTGGAGTTCTTCTTTTCCCGCGTTTGAAAGAAGGACTTTTACCATTTTCCCTTTAAGGGGTACTGCACACGTCTCTGTTCCATAATTTGCAGCAACCAAAATGTCCTGACCGTTTTCTTCCGATACCCGGTGGTAGGCAAAGATGCAGCCAGACTCTTCGCAGTCGGCAACAAATCTGCCATAAGTAAGCGTTTCTTTATACTCCGGAGATTTCTTCAAAGCGATCAGTTTTTTATAATAAGAGAGAACAGAATCCTCTCGTTTTTCCTGCTCCGCCACATTGATATCCCGGTAATTCGGATTCATGGCCAGCCATGGAGTTCCTTCGGTAAACCCTCCGTTTGCCCCGCCGCTCCACTGCATAGGTGTCCGGGCATTATCCCGGCTGTTCTCATAACAGCATTCCATCGCCTGTTCCGTCGTGCATCCTGCCCGCAGGGCTTCCCTGTACTGATCTTTTGTGCTGATATCATCATACTCAGAAATGTCCGTTCTCCTGCAGTTTGTCATGCCGATCTCCTGCCCCTGATAGATAAACGGAATGCCGTACAGAAGAAGAGATGTAGTGGCAAGCATTTTTGCCCCTGCCTCGTTCTGTGCATATTCCGGGAGAAAGCGGCTGACGCCGCGCGGCTCGTCGTGATTTTCGATTATATTTGCCTCAAATCCTATTCCCTGTACTTTTTTCTGAGATGCAAAAATCACATCTCTCCACTCATTAAAATTAAGCGGCCTGCAGTCATACCATCCGTGCGTTCCCTGAGTCAGCTCATGAGCGCTGAAGTCAAACATGGATGAAAAATGTCCGTCGTCCCCGATAAACTCCGCCAGTTCATCTTCCTTCATATTAAACACTTCTGCCACGGTAAAAGCGTCATATTTTTCAAACGTATTTTTCTTCATATCCTCAAAATACGCTCCGACTCCCTGCACCTCCTCGACCATTTTTACACAGGAGGCGAGTCCGTCCGGGCCGTCCGGCTCAAAAGACGGGAAACTCAGATCTTTCTTAATATTGATGATCGCATCTATCCGAAATCCGGCCAGCCCTTTTTCCAGCCACCAATTGATCATCTTGTATATCTCTTCTCTCAGCCTCGGGTTCTCCCAGTTCAGATCCGGCTGCTCTTTCGCAAACATATGAAGATAATATTTGTCTGTCCCGGGCACTCTCTCCCAGGCGCTTCCGCCAAAATAAGACCGGTAGTTGCTGGGCTCCTTTCCATCCTTTCCTTTCACAAAATGAAAATACCCGGCATACTCGCCGTCCGGATCCTCCAGCGCTTTCTGAAACCACTCATGCTGATCCGAACAGTGGTTTACAACCAGATCCATCAGGACATACATTCCCCGCTTCTTCGTCTCGGCAAGAAGTTCATCAAACTCCTCCATGGTGCCGAATTCCTCCGCAATCTTATAATAATCCGAAATATCATACCCCTGATCCACAAAAGGCGACCGGTAGATTGGAGACAGCCAGATAATATCAATCCCCAGATCTTTCAGATAATCCAGCTTTGAAATAATCCCCCGCAGATCACCAATCCCGTCTCCGTTTGAATCAAGAAAACTTTTCGGGTAAATTTGATACGCTACCTTGTCATGCCACCACTTTCTTTTCATTTCCATCCGCTCCTTATTGTCATTTTTGTATGATGCTGTTATTATATATCTGTAAAACCAAAAAATCTTGTACAATATTTTCATATTTATTGCATAATTCTGCTATGAATTTTCAAAAGGGGTCAGGCCCCTTTTGAAAAAGTTATCAGAAAGGAGCCGAAAATGTCACACAATTTATCTCTTTCTCCAGAACAGAAGGAACAGGCGCGGCACGGGGAGCATATGTTTCCGCTGAAGAAATACATAACTACGCTGTCTGATCTTTATCCTTCTGTCTCACCTCACTGGCATGAGGAGGCGGAACTGACTTTTATCACCGACGGAAGCTGTTCTTATCAGGTTCATCTGGATACCTATGAAGTCACAGCTGGGGATCTTCTTTTTGTTCCCCCGGCAGTACTGCATTCGATTACTGCTCCAGGCGGAATGCAGTCTGAAACTTATGTGTTCCATATGAATTTTCTCGGTGCAAATTCCGCAGATGTCTGCGCAGTTAAGTATCTGACACCGCTGACAAATCAGTCTTTCGCTCTGCCATGCCTGATTGGGAAAGAACACCCGGCATATATGGATGTTCTGAATATTTTCCAGAAGATCAGCCATGCCTATGACGATATGCCTCCGGGATACGAACTGCTGCTGCGGTCGTACCTTCTTCAGGTGATTGCCATTCTCCTCCCTTACGGAAATGAGATGACTGTGCAGTCTCCGCTTGAATCGGAGCATACTTTTAAGCTGAAGCTTGTGCTGGAATATATAGGAGAGCATTATGCTGAAGAACTGACTATCGCAGACCTGGCGCGGATCTGTTATTTCAGCGAGTATCACTTTATGCGTTTTTTCAAGAAATATATGGGAACTTCCTGCCTGGAATACATCAAGAACCTTCGTCTGGAAAAAGCGGCGGAGCAGTTTGCCCGGGGTACGCAGTCCGTACTGGACACAGCTTTATCCTGCGGATTTGGAAATTTGTCCTATTTTTACAGGGAATTTAAAAAGAAATACGGGATGACCCCGAAGAAATTTATTGAAAATATACCGGCCGGAGCTTTTCAGGCTCCGTACCGATATCAGTAAGATTAGACCGGGCCACAGATAAAGCGGCCGTCCAGATCGAATCCATGGTTCATTGGCCCGCTGCCCTGTCCGAGATCGAGCATATCGGCAAGCGCGCCCGATATATATTCTTTTGCCCTTTCCACGGCCTCTTCCATAGAAAATCCTTTCGCCAGATTGGCGGCTATGGCGCTGGAAAGGGTACATCCTGTTCCATGGGTATTCGGATTGTGGATACGCCGTCCTAAAAACCAGCGTCCCTGCCCATTCTGGTAAAGAAAATCGTTGGCGTCATTCACGGCATGTCCCCCTTTCAGAAGAACCGCGCAGCCATACTCTTTTCCAATCTGCTCTGCCGCTTTCTCCATGTCCTTATTGGAACAAAGCTTCAAGCCGGAAAGCACTTCTGCTTCTGGGATATTCGGAGTGATGACGTCCGCCACAGGAAGCAGGCTGGATTTCAGTTCAGACACAGCTTCCCCACTGATCAGGCTGGCGCCGCTGGTCGCCACCATGACCGGATCAAGCACAATATTTTCTGCCCTGTACTGGACAAGCTTTTCTGCAATTACCTTGATCAGCCCCGTCGATGAGACCATTCCAATCTTCACTGCATCCGGCCGGATATCTGTAAAAATGCAATCCAGCTGCTGTCCCAGAAATTCAGGAGACGACTCCAGAATCCCCGCAACACCTGTTGTATTCTGAGCAGTCAGGGCAGTAACGGCACTCATTGCATATACCCCGTTTGCCATCATTGTTTTCATATCTGCCTGGATTCCCGCACCTCCGCTAGAATCACTGCCTGCAATAGTAAGAGCCGTTTTCATAGAAACTTTTTCCTTTCTTTAATATATATTTCATTTCTCAAATTTAGATTCTGTTCACCCGTTTCCAGAACAGTTCAAAATCTTCAAATTCGGGGAGATAAATATCTGCCGTATTCCAGATCTGCGCCAGCTGCCTGTCATTTGACCGGTCATAGACAGCCACGGTCTTGAATCCTGCTTTTTTTGCGGTAAGAAGTGCATGATATGCATCTTCAAACACCAGGGTTTCTTCTGGATCAGCATCCATATGAAGAGCCGCCGCCAGATAAATGTCCGGCTGGTTCTTGCTGCTTCCGATTTCTGAACAAGTAAATGTCCCCTGGAAATAGGAAAATACCTTCAGACGCTTCAGGGCCGCTTCCGTGTTGTCTCTGTCCCCGGACGTGGCGATCACCATCGGAATCTTTCTCTCCCGGAACTCATTCAGGAACCGGCGCACTCCTTCTTTGAGAGGCACCCGCTCTGCATAAAAATCCCGCACCTCCCTGGCCAGTCCTTTTACGACCTGTTCCCGGGTCAGTTCAAGGCCATAATGAGAGATCAGATAGTCGGCGCCTTCCTCCAGACTCATGGAAAAAAGAATCTCCCCCAGCCCGCTTTCCGCTGAAATTCCCTTACGTTTCAGATACAGCTCCCCAAGATTTTCCCACACGGGCATGGAGTTTAAAAGCACTCCGTCCACGTCAAATATTACACCGCGAATCATTTCATCCATTCACCATTTCTTCCGTAAGGCCCCTCAGTTCTCTGGCTGCAGCCTCAATATCATTCTGGGCAAAAATCGCACTGATCACGGCAATGCCGCAGATTCCACTGCCTTTGAGCTGAGCAACATTGTCCCTTCCGATGCCTCCGATAGCGATTACGGGAATCTCCACCGCGCTGCAGATCTCCTTTAGCACCTGGTGATCCACCTCGACCGCATCTGCCTTGGAGCCTGTGGGAAATACTGCTCCTACACCCAGATAATCAGCCCCCTGCCTCTGAGCCTCCAGCGCTTCTTCCACGGTCCGGGCAGACACTCCGATAATCCGATCCGGCCCCAGCTTTTCGCGGGCCGCGCCCGCCGCCATATCACTTTGGCCCACATGTACGCCATCTGCCCCGATACTTGCAGCCAGTTCTACATTATCATTGATAAGAAATGGAACCTGATACTTTTTGCACAGTTCCTGGATTACCTTGGCCTCCTCGAGAAATGCCTGTTCTTCCAGCTCTTTTTCCCTGAGCTGAAGGAAACTGACCCCTCCTTTCAGCGCCTGCTCTACCTGTTCATAGAGTGTCTGTCCGTTTAGCCAGCTTCTGTCTGTTACCGCATACAGAAGCAGATCCTTTTTATCGCAGCTCATATTTTGCTCCTTTCTCCAGTTCTTCTCCTGTCATATTGCAGACAGCATCTATAATCCGGTTCCGGTATGTGGAATTGCCGTCTCCCTCCTGCATCCGGCTCCATCCAATCTCTCCGGCCAGCCCCATCATACACACTGCGGCAGCAGCCGCTTCCAGCTGAGCAGACGGATTGGCCGTCAGATAGGCCGCCATAATGCCGGACAGCTGGCATCCGGTTCCGGTAATTTTCCCCATCTCCGGCCGGCCGTTTCGAATGACATAGCAGAGTTTACCGTCGCTCACCAGATCGATGGCTCCAGTCACCGCAATGATACAACGCGCTTTCTGCGCGAATTCCTTTACGAATGCTACGGAGTCATCCAGAGACTCCTCCGTCACCGCGTCGGCCACATCTGCATCCACACCCTTTGTCGTACCGCTGCCCCGTGCCAGAGTCTTGACCTCAGAAATATTCCCCCGAACTGCGCTCAGCTTAAGTTCCGTCATAAGGGAAAGCGCTGTTTTTGTCCGAAGGGCGCTCGCTCCGGCGCCCACCGGATCCAGGAGAATCGGGTGCGCCAGCTCATTCGCCCGGCGGCCGGCCCGGAACATTGCTTCTATACTTGTTTTGTGCAGGGTTCCTATATTAATATTCAGCCCGCCGCAGACGGATGTAATGTCTTCAACGTCCTCCGCCTCGTCGGACATGATCGGACTCCCGCCGCATGCCAGAATTACATTTGCCACATCATTAACCGTAACATAGTTGGTTATATTATGCACAAGAGGCACTGTATTCCTTACATTTTCAAGACAGTTTTTGAACATTTTTATTTCTTTTTCTCCTCTTCTATTTTTACTGTTTGTGCAATATGCGGCTTTGTCTGCAGATTTCCCAGATAGATATCGAATACCTTCATTTTTTTCATTGCCGTCACAAGCACTGCCGCTATAATTGTACCGCCGAAGCTTGACACAAAAAACGGAAAAACAAACCCGTATACCGCGCTTTCACTCCCCATAAGAAGCACTGCCACCGGATAGCTGAGAAATCCTCCGATGACAGATGTTCCGAACAATTCACCTGCGTAAGCCAGCGGAAGGCGTTTTCCAAACTTATATAAAACACCGCACAAAAATGCGCCGCACATGGAGCCCGGAAAGGCCAGCAGCGTCCCCGTACCCATAAGATTTCTGAGAAGACTGGTAACAAAGGCCATACAGACCGCGTAGACCGGCCCCAGAAACACACCTCCAAGTATATTGATAAAATGCTGAACCGGAGCACATCTGGATGCTCCTACCGGAATAGACAGAGGGGAGCATACAAGCCCTGCTGCCACAAGAATGCCCGCAAGGGCAAGCTTCCTCACATTTACATTTTTCATTTTTATCCCTCCAGCACGCCAGATAACAAAAATCGGCGTAAAATACACCACGAGCAGTAAAAACCCGGCACAAAGCCTGCTGCCCGGGAAAACTGGCCATGCATTTTCCAGTCCGGGAATAATGTTACCACGTCCAGATAAGAAATGCAATAAATGATAAATCTCAGTGTTATGTAAAATCCGGTTTCCGAACAATCCGATACCTGTTATAATTTATTCAGATACCATAAAGAAAAGGATGATTAAACTATGTCTGTAGAAATTGTAAAAAAATATTTTGAAGCCAATCAAATTAACAAAGAAATTCTTGAGTTTCCCGTTTCCAGTGCAACAGTCGAACTGGCCGCTCAGGCCGTTGGCGTAGAGCCCGCCCGGATCGCAAAAACCCTTTCTTTCTACAATAAAGAAAAAAATGCAGCTATCCTCGTCGTCACAGCCGGGGATATGAAAATTGACAACAGCAAATTCAAACAATTTTTCGGCATAAAAGCAAAAATGCTTGCTCCCGAAGACGTAGAATCCCTGACCGGCTATGCTATCGGCGGAGTGTGCCCCTTCGGCAATCCAGAAAACACAAAAGTATATCTTGACATCTCAATGAGACGCTTTGATACCGTATTCCCCGCAGCAGGAAGCGAAAATTCCGCTGTAGAAATGACCTGTGAAGAACTTGAAACAGCCGCGCAGGCAGACGAATGGGTCGACGTATGCAAAGGGGTCTGACCCCTTTTGGCGAAATAATCTGACAACTTCTTCAAAAGGGGACTGACCCCTTTTGAATATCCGAGAGGAGGTACATATGGCTAAATATATTATGGCGCTGGATGCCGGTACAACGAGCAACCGTTGTATTCTTTTTAATAAGAAGGGCGAGATATGCAGCATGGCGCAGCGGGAGTTTACACAGTATTTTCCGAAGCCTGGATGGGTAGAGCATGATGCGGATGAGATCTGGGCCAGCCAGCTTGGCGTGGCGGTGGAGGCCATGAATAAGATTGGTGCGTCAGCCGGGGATATCGCCGGTATCGGCATTACGAACCAGAGGGAGACAGTTGTTGTCTGGGACCGGATAACCGGGGAGCCGATCTGCCGCGCTATTGTGTGGCAGTGCCGGAGAACTTCGGATTACTGTGATTCTCTGAAGGAAAAGGGATTAACGGAAAAGTTCAAAAAAAAGACCGGTCTTGTGATCGACGCATACTTTTCCGGCACAAAGGTAAAATGGATCCTGGACAACGTGCCGGGGGCCCGGGAGCGTGCCAGGAGGGGCGAACTGCTTTTTGGCACGGTCGAGACATGGCTGATCTGGAAAATGACAAAGGGCCGGATCCATGTGACAGATTATTCCAACGCGTCCCGCACCATGCTTTTTAATATCAATACGCTTCAGTGGGACGATGAAATCCTGACAGAGCTTGACATCCCCCGATGCATGCTTCCCGAAGTCCGGCCGTCGAGCTGTATTTACGGGGAAACGGATCCCTCGTTTCTGGGAGGACCGATTCCCATCGCGGGAGCAGCGGGCGACCAGCAGGCCGCTCTCTTCGGACAGACCTGTTTCACCCCCGGAGAGGCAAAAAATACTTACGGAACCGGCTGTTTTCTCCTGATGAATACAGGGGATACCCCTGTATTCTCAAAAAACGGTCTTATAACTACGATTGCCTGGGGACTGGACGGAGAAATAACTTACGCCCTGGAAGGATCTATCTTTGTAGCCGGAGCCGCCATACAGTGGCTGAGAGATGAGATGCGTCTGATCGACTCCGCGGCAGACTCTGCATATATGGCCCAGAAAGTGCCAGATACAAACGGCTGCTATGTGGTGCCCGCCTTTACCGGGCTGGGCGCACCTCACTGGGATCAGTATGCGCGGGGCACGATCGTAGGGATCACCCGCGGCGTAAATAAATACCACATCATCCGGGCAACACTGGAATCCCTGGCTTACCAGGTCAATGACGTCCTCTCTGCCATGAACGCAGATTCAGGGATCGCGCTTGCCGCGCTCAAAGCAGACGGCGGAGCCAGTGCAAATGACTTCCTGATGCAGTTTCAGGCTGATATCATCAACGCGCCGGTAAAACGACCCGCCTGTGTGGAAACGACCGCAGCAGGAGCAGCCTATCTGGCCGGACTGGCCGTGGGATACTGGACTGATAAAAAAGACATCATAAAAAATCAGGTGATCGAGCGTACATTTGCTCCCTCCTCTGCCGAGGATGACAGGGCAAAACGCATCAAGGGCTGGAATAAGGCCGTAAAATATTCATTTGGATGGGCAAAGGAGAACTGACATGCACGATAAAATGTATGACGTTATCATCATTGGAGCCGGCGTATCCGGCTGCGCCACAGTGAGAGAGCTGTCACGCTGGCAGCTGCGTATCTGTGTAGTGGAGCGGGAGGCCGACGTCTGCTGCGGAACATCAAAAGCCAACAGCGGATTGGTCCACGCCGGATTTGACGCGCCTGCGGGATCGCTCATGGCGAAGCTGAATCTCCGGGGAAACGAAATGATGGAGCAGCTTTCGAAAGATCTGGATTTCACTTTTATTCGGAACGGAGCTCTTGTAGTGTGCCTGGAAGAAAGTGAAATGCCTGGACTGCAGGCGCTCTATGACCGGGGCATCACGAACGGAGTAAAAGGTCTCCAGATCCTGAACCGTGAAGAGGTGCAGGCACTGGAGCCAAACATTACCGAAAATGTATACGCCGCCCTGTATGCGCCGACCGCAGGGATGGTCTGCCCTTTCGAGCTGAACACCGCTCTGGCTGAAAATGCTTATACAAACGGCGCGGAATTCCGCTTTGACACAGAAGTTATAAATATCCGAAAACAGGACGGGCATTTTACTGTCTGCACAAATCAGGGCGCCCTTGCAGCGAAATGTGTGGTCAATGCCGCAGGCGTATATGCAGACCAAATTCACAACATGGTCAGCCGCAGGGCGATACATATCACGCCCAGAAAGGGAGAATACTGTCTGCTGGATAAAAGCGCCGGCGCCCATGTAAAACACACTGTTTATTCCCTGCCCGGGAAATACGGGAAAGGGATACTGGTCACCCCTACCGTCCACGGGAACCTTCTTCTCGGCCCTACCGCCGATGACATAGAAAATAAGGAAGGAACCGACACCACCAGCAGCGGTCTTGCCAAGGTTCTGGAAAACGCCGGCCGCAACGTAAAAAACATCCCTCTGTCCCAGATCATCACCTCTTTTGCCGGACTGAGGGCACACGAGGCCGGCCATGAGTTTATCATACAGGAGGCGGAAGACGCGGCAGGTTTTATTGACTGTGCAGGCATTGAATCCCCTGGACTCAGCAGTTCCCCGGCCATCGGTGAAATGACTGCCGGGCTTGTCACAGACCGTCTGAATCCTCTGCCCAATCCGAACTTTAACGGAACACGCAAGGGCATACTCAATCCCCGTCTTCTTTCAAAAGAAGAGCGGAATCGTCTGATCCGGGAGAATCCTGCTTACGGCCGGATCATATGCCGCTGTGAAATGGTCTCTGAAGGCGAGATCATTGACGCCATCCGCCGTCCTCTGGGAGCTCGTACACTGGACGGGATCAAACGCAGGACACGTGCGGGCATGGGGCGCTGCCAGGCAGGATTCTGCCTGCCCCGCACAATGGAAATTCTCGCCAGAGAGCTTGACGCTGATCTGTCCGAGATCACAAAATCCGGCGGCAGATCCCGGATAATAGAAGGGGGGTCCATGCATGAAAAACTATGATATTGTCATCATCGGCGGAGGCCCGGCCGGACTGGCAGCCGCTGTTTCCGCCAGGGATAACGGCGCAGAAAATATCCTTATCCTGGAAAGAGACAGGGAACTGGGCGGAATCCTCAACCAGTGCATCCACAACGGATTCGGACTGCATACCTTTCAGGAAGAACTGACAGGGCCGGAGTATGCTGACCGCTTTATCCGTCAGGTTACAGAGCGGGAAATCGAATACCGGCTTAACACAATGGTCATCGACATCCGGCCCGGAAACACAGTCACTGCGGTCAGCCAGACAGACGGCCTGTATGAAATTCATACAAAATCCATTATTCTGGCTATGGGCTGCCGGGAACGTTCCAGAGGCTCCCTTAATATCCCAGGCTACCGCCCCGCCGGTATCTTCTCTGCCGGAACCGCCCAGCGACTGGTAAATATCGACGGCTATATGCCCGGAAAAGAAGTGGTCATCCTGGGCTCCGGCGACATCGGCCTGATCATGGCCCGACGCATGACTCTGGAGGGCGCGGTCGTCAGAGCTGTCATCGAACTGATGCCCTACTCCGGGGGACTGAAACGCAACATCGTGCAGTGTCTGGACGACTACGGGATCCCTCTCATGCTGAGCCATACCATAACAGATATCCGGGGAAAAGAACGGGTAGAAGGGGTCAGCGTTGCACAGGTAGATGAAAACCGGACTCCTGTCCCCGGTACAGAAAAATATTTTCCCTGCGATACCCTGCTCCTCTCTGTGGGACTGATCCCGGAAAATGAACTTTCCCGGGAAATGGGCGCCGCCATCAATCCGGCCACATCCGGCCCTATCGTAAACGAAAGCCTGGAGACCAGCATTCCCGGCGTCTTTGCCTGCGGCAACGTCCTCCACGTCCATGACCTTGTGGATTATGTCTCGCAGGAAGCTGCCACAGCCGGAAAACAAGCCGCCCTGTACGCCTCTGCAAAAAAATACCGGGATATCCCTCTGCCATCCGTTCTTCTGACACCGGGGGAAAATGTACGGTATACGGTTCCCTCCATTGCCCGTCCTGCACAGATCGGAAGTTCCCTCACGATCCGCTTCCGCGTGACCCGGGTCTGCCGGGACTATTCTCTCTGCGTATATTTTGACGGAGAAAAAATCCTCAGCAGGAGAAAGAAGATCATGGTTCCAGGGGAAATGGAGACACTGAACCTGTCAAAAGAACTTTTTGACGCGCACCCGGATGTAAAAACCATTACAATTCAGGCAGAGGAGGGATCCAAATGGAAATAAAGAATCTTACATGCATCACCTGTCCCCTGGGCTGCTCTCTCACCGTCCGCCAGGAAAACGGACAGATTCTTGACATCAGCGGGAACACCTGCCCCCGGGGTGCAGATTATGCCCGGCAGGAAATTCTCAGCCCCTCCCGGACAGTAACGACAACAATAGAAGTTAAAAACGGAACGGAACGGATGCTGCCCGTAAAAACGGCGCATGAAATCCCCAAAGATAAAATCATGGACTGTATGAAATGTATAAAGAAAATCCGCGTCCAGGCTCCTGTACACATAGGAGACATAATATTGGAAAATGCGGCAGGAACAGGGACAGCGGTCATCGCGTCCAAGACTGTACAAAAAGCAGATTCGGATTTGTAAATGAGGCGGGGATGGCAGCTGCTTTAAAATGAGCTGTCATCTCCCGCCTCATGTCATGGAATACGTCTTCCTGTCATCTGTAACCATTGATTTTGGAATGCTTTATAGCAGAAGTTTCCTTCACCCGATCCGTACCCGATCTATTTCAGGAAACTTTCGATGATAACTGCTTCTGCTTCTTCTTCTGTCATCCCGAATGTCCTGAGTTTGACAAGCTGCTCATCATTGATCCTTCCGATGGCCGCCTCGTGAATGATCTGCGCATCCACATGTTTTGCGTCAATCTCAGGTATAGAGCTGATCTCTGCGTGATCCATGATAATGGAATCGCACTGGATATGCGCATGACAGAGATTGTTTCCGATTGCCCTGGGATGGAACACCTGTCTGGATGTCCCTTTTCCCACCGATCTGGAAATGATCCGTGCGGAACTGTTTTCCCCGTTCAGTTCTACATCCATATTAGACACTGCGGTCTGTTCTCCATCCGTCATCAGCTTTTCTGTTACAAAAAGTTTTGCATTTTCTGCAAGTTCAATATAGTTTTCTCTTTCAGTAGAATCCACGCCTTCGATCTGCGTTGTCTCCAGCGTAAACACTGAATTCTCACCCACGTAAATCTTGGTTACAGGGTTTAGAACCTTGCTGCCGGTGCCGTTGCCCTCTGCGTAGTGGTTTTCTATATATTTTACATTTGCATTTTTCCCTACGTGAAACGTATGGATGCCGTCATGCCGCGTCTCGCTGCACCCCTCGCCGTGAATGCCGCACCCGGCTATGATCGTCACGTCGGCGCCGTCCTCAATATAGAAATCATTGTATACAATATCCACACCTTCCCGGGACATAACGACGGGAATATGCACCTGCTCTTCCTTTGTCTCCCCGCTGATATGAATGTCTATCCCCGGCTTATCTTCCTTTTTTACGATCTTGATATGGCGGCTGTCGCCATGGCAGACAGCCATTCCGTTGAGCCTCAGGTTATACGCGCCTTCCTGCTTAAATCCATAAGAGTCGATCACCTTGAGAACGTCTTCTGTCACTTTATTAAGCTCCATAGAGTTCACCTCCCTTTTGCCTCCTGCACTCACAGGAATCCATCTCCTGCTCAAACAGCCTGGGCATGATCTCCTGTGCCTCTCCGACAGACTCTACCTTACCGTCTGAAATCACCATAATACGGTCCGCCATACGGATGATCCGTTCCTGGTGAGAGATCAGGATCATACTCTCGCGCTTTTCTTTGTGTATCTGTTCAAACCGCTTGATCAGCATGGAAAAACTCCAGAGGTCTATGCCCGCCTCCGGCTCGTCAAATACACAGAGTTTATGCTGTTTCGCAAGCACTGTGGCGATCTCGATGCGCTTGATCTCACCGCCCGACAAAGTCGCGTCTGCCTCCCGGTCGATATACTCCATCGCGCACAGGCCCACGCTGCTGAGCAGACCGCAGCATGTTTTTTCATCCAGCGGGCGTCCCGCAGCAAGAGACAGGAGCCTGCGCACTGTCATTCCCTTAAACCGGGGCGGCTGCTGGAATGCAAAACCGATCCCGGCCTTCGCCCTCTCGTCAATCGTATAATCGGTAATATCCTCTCCGTTCAGCAGGATCCTGCCTGCCGAAGCCTTGTTTATACCCATCAGGAGTTTGGCAAGAGTAGACTTTCCTCCTCCATTCGGGCCGGTGATCACAAGCATCTCACCGTCATTTACAGTGAAGCTGACGTCAGTTAAAATCTCTGACTGTTTCCCTTCTTCTAAAACATCATATGATAAATGTTCTACCTGCAGCATCTTAAGCTGTCACTTCCTTTTCATTTGATACCCGCAGCCTTAAACCGCTTTACAGACAGAATCACACGGTAAAACGCCGGAACAGCTCCCTGTACCAGTCCGCGTAGATGCTCCCCCGTCTCCAGATAAATGTAAACTCATGAGTAAGGGGAAAGTCCTGCAGCGGGATCTGCCGCAGCGAACCTTCTTCCAGCTCCCTGCGGACTGCGGCTTCATATAAAAATGTAATACCACATCCAGCTTTTGTCAACTCCTTAATGGTCTGCATGCTGCCCACTTCCATCCGTTCCCCAAAGTCCTGAATATTGAAATTTCCCGCCTCCAGACAGCGTTCTAACACTTCCCGCGTCCCGGATCCCTCTTCCCTGAGCAGCAGACGTTCCTGAAAAAGATTATCAATACGATGCGGTATACTCTGAAATACATAATCCGCACTACAGACTGCAATATATTTTTCCCTGGAATAAACCAGAAAATCGTATTCACTTTTTTTGAAAAATCCCTCTACCAGAGCAAAATCTATCTGCCCCTGATCCAGACGTCCAAGAAGATCCTGCGTATTTTCTACCTCCATATGGAGTCTGGCATGAGGATAGCGGGCAAGATACTCCGCCAGTACCTGGCCCATGACCGCATCCCCGATCGTGCGGGTAGCGCCAAATCGAATCTCTGCCTCTTTCTCAGACTTCTGCATTTCATTCTGCATGGACTGCTCGTCATGCATCATTGTAAGCGACGCATTCCTAAGGATCTCCCCTGCTCCCGTGAGCCTGAGCTTTTTCCCCTCATACCGGAACAATTTTGTATTATAGTGCTTTTCCAAAAAACGGATATGCTGGGAAACCGCGGGCTGCGTGATATTCAGTTTTTCTGAGGCCCGTGTAAAATTCATATACCGGCACACAGTAAGGAAAGTCTCCATTCTGAAATCGAGCATAAATACATCCCCCTTATCCGTACAGCAGACGTTCTGTTCCCATCCGCTTTTCTCTGCTCACTTCGCCGGCCTGCACCCTGCTCCGGTCAGGATACAGCAGATATCTGCCCGGCCTCCTGCAGTCCCGCGAATATAAATCAATAAGGGCGGAGCCTCCTGTACAGAATCTCCGCCCTTATCTATACTGAACTACTCCCTGCACATACTATAACATATTTTTATCATAAAATAAAGATATATAATTTTATTTTATGATTTATTTATGCTATTGTATCAGCAGGCAAAATTTTACAAAATCGGAAGTTAGCGCCGGTGTAAACCGACGCCAAACAGAACTTTCATCTCTGTTATGCTTCCTTTTTAGAGAAATAAGTGAAACGGAGGAAAATACATATGAATTTCTTAAAAAACAATGCCGCGGGTCTTTTACTCTGCCTTATCATCGCTGTACCGTCCTGGTTCCTTGGCCTGGCTGTTCCGGTTATCGGCGGACCGGTATTCGCCATCCTGTTCGGCATGATACTGACTCTGATTCTGGCAAAAAAGGGGCCTTTTTCAGCGGGAATTAATTTTACTTCAAAAAAGATCCTTCAGGCAGCAGTCGTATTTCTGGGCTTCGGAATGAATCTGACCGAAATTCTGGCAAAAGGGAAACAGTCCCTCCCTATTATCGTTTCTACGATCGCTACCTCGCTGGTCATTGCATTTCTTCTTTACAAAGCGCTGAGGCTGCGGGCAAACAATGCCATTCTTGTCGGGGTTGGTTCCTCAGTCTGCGGGGGAAGCGCCATTGCGGCAACTGCGCCTGTAATCGACGCATCTGATGAAGAAGTGGCCCAGTCCATCTCCGTCATCTTCCTCTTTAATGTAATGGCCGCCCTCATCTTTCCTGCGCTGGGAACAATGCTCGGCCTAAGCAATGAAGGCTTCGGCCTTTTTGCCGGAACAGCCATTAACGACACCTCATCTGTGACCGCTGCCGCCACCGCCTGGGACGGAGTCCACCACAGCAATACTCTGGAGTCCGCCGCAATCGTAAAAATGACAAGAACCCTTGCAATCATTCCGATCACACTGGCTCTTGCCATCTGGCGGGGAAGAAAGGCCAGGCAGTCTGAGACTTCCTCATTCAGCCTGAAAAAATCCTTTCCATTTTTTGTTCTGTTTTTCGTACTGGCCTCTGTCGCGACCACTCTCTTTCAGCTTCCTGGCGCTGTAACCGCTCCGCTGAAGGAATTGAGCAAATTTCTCATTGTTATGGCAATGGCTGCCATCGGACTTAACACAAATATCGTCAAACTCATTAAAACCGGAGGCAAACCTATTTTTACCGGATCCTGCTGCTGGGCGGGTATAACACTGGTAAGCCTGGGAATGCAGCATATCCTGGGTATCTGGTAGATCGCCGGGTTTTCCTGTAAAAAACGTATGGCCGGAGACAGCGTCTCCCGGCCATACGTTTCTGAAATTACATATTCTCAAGCAGTTTGTCTATGCTGACAAGCTTTACACTGAGCACGAAGATGTCTGTAGCTACTGCCAGTTCTTCCGGTGTCGGATAAGACGGCGCAATACGGATATTGCTGTCGTGCGGGTCTTTTCCATACGGATAAGTTGCACCTGCGCCTGTCATCACAAGCCCTGCCTCTTTCGCTTTTGCAACGATTGCTTTTGCACAGCCGTCCATAGCGTCAAAGGAGATAAAGTAGCCGCCAAGAGGTTTAACCCAGGAACCGATCCCCAGGCCGCCCAGTTCTCTCTCAAGGCCATCGATAACAGCCTCAAATTTAGGTCTCATGATATCTGCATGCTTTTTCATATGCTCAACAATTCCATGTACATCTTTAAAGAAACGCACATGACGGAGCTGATTCACTTTATCATGGCCGATCGTCTGCATCTTCATCATGCTTCTGATCTCGTTCAGATTTGCCTCAGATGCAGCAAGGGCAGCGATACCGGAGCCTGGGAAGCTGATCTTTGATGTAGAAGAAAACTTGTAGACCATATCCGGATTTCCTGCCTTCTTACACTCTGACAGAATTTCAATAAGGTAATCCTGCTTATCTTCATACAGATGATGTACGCAATACGCGTTATCCCAGTAAATACGGAAATCTTCTGCTGCAGGCTTCAGATTCGCAAAGCGGAATACCGTTTCGTCGGAATATGTGATGCCCTGCGGATTTGAATACTTCGGAACACACCAGATCCCCTTTACTGCCGGGTCTTCATTTACATATTTCTCAACCAGATCCATGTCCGGTCCCGTCGGGGTCATTGGAATGTTGATCATCTCAATTCCAAAATGCTCGGTAATCCCAAAATGTCTGTCGTACCCCGGCACGGGGCACAGAAATTTGACCTTGTCAAGCCTGCACCACGGTGTGCTCCCCAAGACACCGTGAGTCATAGCGCGGGCAACTGTGTCGTACATCACATTCAGGCTGGAATTTCCGAAGATGATCACGTTATCCTTCGGCACCTCCATCATATCGGCAAGAAGCTGCTTCGCCTCAGCGATACCGTCCAGGCCGCCGTAATTGCGGCAGTCCACGCCATCCGCACAGGTCAGGTCCACACTGCTGTTGAGCACATCCATCATCCCCATTGACAGATTCAGCTGCTCTGTTGACGGCTTTCCCCTGGACATATCCAGCTTCAGGCCCTTTGCCTTTACTTCTTCATACTGAGCCTCAAGCCCGCTCTTCAGTTCCAGTAACTCTTCTTTCGTTAGATCTTTGTACGCAGTCATTACAGAATCCTCCACTCTTTTTCACTCATTGTTGCGCTGTTTGTTATTGTATATAATTTTTGATGGTTCGTCAATGGTTTCTTGCATTTTTTCTCTTTTTTATCCTGTTTTTTCGTTCTTCATCTTATTTTTTTGAAATTTATGATCAGATTTCATTCATTTTTCCAGCTAAATATATTTTAATTTCCTCAGCGATATCGCCGTCTCCTCTCAATGAGCGTCTGCCTGCTCATTCTCAAATCATAATAAAAAACACCGCGCTGCCAGTCCCGGCTGCACGGTGCTTTTTATCAGATATTCTTTTCAGTTTTTCTGACAGATTATGCGCTCTTCTTACGAGCCATAACAATACTCTGGATCACAAGGAACAGACACAGCATTGCTGCAACTGTAATTCCTGTCCACCATGCCTCGTCAAGACCGATGGAAGAAACGATATTCTGGATCGTACTCAGTGAAAGCACTCCTAGGAATGTTCCAAAGATGTTACCAACACCGCCTGTAAGCATCGTACCTCCAATGATGGAAGATGCGATCGCGTTCATCTCCATACCTGTCGCATGTGAAGGTGAACCGGATCCTACATACAGGAAGTATACATATCCTGCTACGCCAGCCAGAAGGCTGCAGAGCAGATGAGCGAGAAATCTTGTTCTCTTAACGTTGATACCAAGCATGAGAGCGCTCTGTCTGTTACCGCCCACCGCATAGAAAGCACGTCCGAGTTTTGTCCAGCGAAGCACGATAAACAGGATTACTACTACAAGAATAGCAACTATGACACCAATGTTGATATAAGCATCCACATATTTTCCGATACGGTTTACAGAACCAAGTCCCGGAACAACAATACGTGTATCTTTCAGCGCCATAAACGCCTCATTCTCAACATTGAACGGAGCAGAGTGTACGATAGATGTAAGACCTCTTGCAAAGAACATACCTGCCAGTGACACGATAAACGGCTGGATCTCAAGATATGCTACAAGGAAGCCCTGAACAATACCGTATGCAAGCCCGATGCCAAGAGCGATCAGAACAGAAACGAAAAGGTTTCCGCCCATAAAATCAAGATAAACTGCAGAGCACATACTTACAAGGGCAACAACACCGCCGACGGAGATGTCGATACCGCCATTGATCATAACAATGCTCATACCGCAGGATGTGATGATCAGCGCTGACTGCGACATCAGAATATTAAAGAAGTTCTGTGCCTTCAGGAAACCTTCTCCAAGGAAAATCATAGCGCCGGCATACATCAGGACGAATACTATTACTGTGATAAGTAACAGCAAATTTGTGTCAGAAAGACTCTTTTTCTGCTGCTTTGTAGCTGCAGCTGCATTTGTAGACTTTGCCATATCAGCCGACCTCCTTTGCAGTATGCTGCGTCTTTTTCAGTTTCTTTCCGAGAGCTGACAGACGCTCTTTTACAACCGGTGCGCTCAGTACGACCAGGATGATAACGACAACAGCCTTGTAAGCCGGAAGGGCGTCAGACGGTACGTTGAATTTGTACAGAGTCGTTGTCAGGAACTGGATAATATATGCGCCCATGATCGATGCTGGCATATTAAACTTACCGCCGCTCAGGGAGTTACCTCCAAGAGCAACCGCCAGGATGGCGTCCATCTCAATATCCTTCGCAATAACAGAATAGTTGATCGTGGACAGACGGCTTACTTTGATCAATCCGACTACTGCAACGCAGAGACCGAGGATAACGAAAGCGATCACCTTGATGACCTTCGGATTCAGACCGTTCAGTCTGGATGAGCTCTCATTGATACCTACAGCCTGTGTGTAGAGTCCAAGAGTCGTAAACTTCAGTACAAGGGCAATGATGATCATACATGCCACTGCAATGAAGAACGGAGTCGGGATCGGGATTCCCGGAATAAAGCTTCCGAAAATTGCAAATCCTTCGTCAGTAACAACAGGAAGCTGGTTCTGGTTGATCCATGCGGCAATATTACGTCCTGCCGTATACAGGATCAGAGTCGCAACCATCGGCTGAATCTTGAAATATGCTACCAGTACACCGTTAAATGCGCCAAAAAGCATAGCCACAACACAGGCTACAAGGAATGCTACGATAATCGGAGCCTGAAGTTCTTCCGGTCTCGGATTTGTACCGCAGAGAACACGCAGGATAACACTTCCGGCAATGGCGATCGTAGCGCCCACACTGATGTCCTGTCCGCCGGATGCCGCTGTAACAAGCGTCATACCGATTGCCAGGATAGCCAGCTCAGAACCATTGTCAAGGATCGTAATCAGATATCCAGAAAGGACCGGATCACCTGCACTGTTATGCCCCAGTGTGATCGCATAAAAGCTGGGATCCATAACCAGATTAAATACAACCAGCAAAAGCAGGGCTATGATCGGAATGAACATCTGATTTCTTACAAGTCCGCTAAAAAACTGGGATACACTTGATTTATTTGTAACTGTCTTTTGCATTATTTTTTGTCACCTCCGGCAATAGTACCCATGATCGCGCTCTGGGTCAGTTCGCTGCCCGATATCTCACCTACAACCTTGCGGTCTCTCATGACAACAAGGCGGGAGCAGGTGCGGAGCATCTCGTCTGTTTCGGAAGAAATAAATGTAACACTCATTCCTTCAGAAGCGAGCTTCAGCACGAGTTTCTGAATCTCAACCTTAGTACCAATATCGATACCACGTGTCGGCTCGTCCAGGATCAGGTAGTCCGGATGAGTCAGCAGCCAGCGTGCAAGGATACATTTCTGCTGGTTACCGCCTGACAGTGACTTGATCGGAGTATCAGCAGATGCTGTCTTAATCTCCAAAAGTTTTATGTACTCAGCAGCGATCTTATTTGCCTCGCTCTTTGAGAACGGACGGAAGAATCCTCTAAGCACCTGCTGAGCAAGTATAATATTATCACGCACAGAAAGGTCTCCGACGATACCGTCCACCTTGCGGTCCTCGGGGAGATAAGCAATACCCTGCTTCATTGCGTCGATCGGCTTTGAAATTTTTACTTTTTTGCCTTTAACCTTTACAGTTCCGGCAACCACATGATCTGCGCCAAAGATAGCACGGACACATTCGCTTCGGCCGGAACCGAGCAGTCCTGCAAATCCGTTAACCTCACCTTTCTTAATATGGAAGTTAAACGGTTTGATACCTGCATTGCTCTGAAGCCCTTCTGCCTCAATAACATTCTGATCGGCATCATTGCCCTGATATACAAGGCTGTCATCTTTGATCTGCTCTTCATCATTCAGCTCTTTACCAAGCATTTTAGCAACAAGCTGAATTCTCGGCAGATTCTCGATCTCATATTCTCCTACGAGCTGTCCGTCTCTTAAGACTGTGATCTTATCGCAGACTTCGTATACCTGATCCAGGAAATGTGTTACGAAGATGATGCCTACGCCCTTTGCTTTCAGGTCTCGCATCAGTTTGAACAGCTTTTCAACTTCATTGTCATCCAATGAAGATGTAGGCTCGTCAAGAATCAGAACCTTACAATCCATATCAACTGCACGCGCAATGGCAATCATCTGCTGAACGGCAATAGAGCAGCTTGAAAGCTGCTGGGTAGCTGTTGCAGGAATCCCAAGAGACTGAAGGATCTTGTTTGCGCCTGCGTTCATTTTTTTCCAGTTCTGTCCCATTCCTTTTGTACGGCCGATATACATGTTCTCGGCAACTGTCAGGTTCGGGCAGAGTGTAATTTCCTGATATACGGTACTGATTCCCAGATTCTGTGCATCCTGGGGAGAATGGATCACTGCCGGTTTGTCAAGTCCTTTCAGGAAAATCTGTCCCTCGTCCTTCTCGTAAACTCCGGTAAGAACTTTGATCAGGGTTGATTTTCCGGCACCATTCTCTCCCATCAGTGCATGAATATCTCCCTCCTGCAGGGTAAAGTCTACATTCTGCAGGGCGCGCACTCCGGGAAAGCTCTTGCATATACCTCTCATTTCGAGTACAGATTTTTCTTTCACCAGTATATTCACCTCTCAACCTTTTATTTAAAAAGCGCGGCGCAGCGTACAAGAACATTTTTTCGCTGCACCGCGTGCTTTTTATTCACTCACAAATGGCTTTTGATTAGATGCCGTATGTATCAACATCTTCCTGTGTGATTGTAGCTGCGTCAAAGCCTTTCTCTTCCATGATGATTGTCTTCTCTGTGATTTCTTCACCGTTCTCCAGTTTCTGGATGATCTCATCAATGTAGGAAGCCTGGTACGGGTTGCACTGTCCGTCATAGTTCCATCTGCCGGCAAGTACTTCCTCAAGTGCCCATTTGTTTGTATCGAATCCCATGATCACAACGTCGCCGTCAACACCGTGAGAGATGTTAGCTTTGTCAAGAGCTGCTACAGCACCCTTAGCCATATCGTCGTTCTCAGCGTAGATTACGTTGAAGTCTGTTCCAGCATCGATTACAGACTGAACGATCTGCTGAGCTTTTTCAGCGTTCCATTCAGCTGTCTGCTGTGTAACGATAGTCCAGCCTTCAGCTGCTGCCATCTCGTCCATAGCTGCTGTACGTCCAACCTGTGCAGCTGAACCCATAACGCCCTGGATGTGGATGATGTTGTAAGAATCAAGAGCCTGCTCTTTCAGCCAGTTAACAGCTGTATCACCCTCAGCTCTCATGTCTGATACGATAGATGCTACATAAAGGCTCTCGTCTGCATCGATCGTACGGTCGAACAGGATAACCTGTGTTCCAGCATCCTGAGCATCTTTCAGTACGGAATCCCATCCTGATGTATCAGCTGCAGAAAGAAGCAGGTAATCAATACCATCCTGGATGAACTTCTGAGCTGCTGTGATCTGCTCGTCGTTCTTCAGGCTGTATGCGAAAGAAGCGTCATAGCCGTTCTTTTCTGTGAACATTTCTTTCATGTCAGCATCGTTAGCTGTACGATATCCGGACTCGTTCGGGTCATTGTTGATGATACCAACTTTGATCAGTTCGCCGTCGCTGCTGCCGCTGTCTCCGCTGCCGCTATCGCTGCCGCCGCCGCATCCGATTACTCCTACTGCCATTACGGCTGATACAAGTAAAGCTAAAATTTTCTTTCTTTTCATTTTCGTTCCTCCCTTTTCTAATGTTGGATCTTTTCGGAAAAATCATTTTTTCCTGTGCTTACATAATATCACTTTCTCCACCTTTTGTACAATCACAATATCCCATATTTTTTTTGTTTGTTAGTTATTTACAATACAAATACCCTCATTGACAAAATTATTTTAGTACAACCAGTCATATTTGTTAGTTTTTTTATACAAAAATAACACAAAAGTATATTTTTTTCATTTTCAGCAGTTTTTATACATTGATTTTACCCTTATTTTTCATTTGTGCAAATTGAATTGAATATCATATAAAGTTGGTTTTTTTTATTTTTTTACTCTATTTCTATATATTTTGACGATTACAGGCGGAAATTTTCCATTGGATAGAGATAAATATTTATATTTTTTTATAAAATACGGACATTTTCTCCCAAAGGGGTCAGGCCCCTATTGAAGAAATAAATACTGCCCTATCGATAATCTCATGATTATTGATAGGGCAGTATTTTTCGCTCTTAATTATTTACTGTTTTTCCTGCTGTATACTGTGGCCCCGAATACGCATGCTCCCGAAACAAGCAGCAAAGCAAGCCACAACGTTGTGCTGTTATTATCGCCGGTCTGCGGGGTGTTTGTATCTTCTTTATCCGAATCGCCCGGCTTTGCCGGAATATAATCAGGATCAGCCGCACCGCACACCGTACATTTTCCGTTCTGGAAATCATGCGCGGTCTTCGGAATTACCGTGCCTTCTTCTATGAGTTTCTCGCAGATCTTGCAGACTTTATTGCCCGTATACCCCTCGCTGGTACAGGTTGCATCTTTTGCACCCACAATCTCAAAAGTATCGTGTTTATCGACAATAAAGTGATTCTCCGTATTCGCGTAAACTACATCAGATTCATTTACTGAAGTTGTTTTTCCTTTTTCCGGAGCAGCGACAGTTCCGTCGGCAGCGTAATAACCGGCTTTCTGAACCATGATGTCGGCTTTTGTCCCGGTCATAGCTAACGTCACTATGCCCTGTTTCTCAGCAGCATCGTAACGGCCGTCCCCGATCAGTATATCACCGTTGCCGCAGTTTTTCTTACCGCCGCTGTAAATAAACTTTCCATTCTCTATCGTCAGCTTTGTCGTTGCACCGTCCTGCGCCACAACACGGACGGGAGCCGCATAGGTTTTTGTACTCCCCGCCTGCGGAGAATCGCTAAGAGAGCAGTCTTCAAAAACACAGTTTTTAAGAGTAATATTCTGGACTCCGTCTGATTTGTGATTGATGTTTAACGCTACGGCTACCGCTTTAAATGTCGTATCGCTGATTGCAATGTCGCCGGCTGCATTGGAGTAAACTGAAGTATTAACACTGCTTTTCAGGTTTTCATTGCTTCCGTCAAAGCTGCAGTTGTTCAAAGTAATATTGATCTTGCCTTCCCGATTATTGGTATTGGTAAAGTAAATCCTCTCCATATTCTTGCAATTCTCAAAGAAAAGATTGACCGTATGTTCTGTATTTCTCTGTCCCCATGCAGCAATACCATTTAAGTCAAACACTTTTACGGTAATGTCTTTGTCAAGGAAGGCTCCTTCCGTGCTGTATTTTCCCGTTAATCTGTCATACTTATAAGTATCAATTTCCAGGTCGCGTTCCCCTGACGAAACATATGCGCCGTTTCCATAGATAATGATATCGTCAGCCACATGCCCGTGTGTCATTGTCCCCACATCAGCTCCCGGTTTGCAGTATATCAGGGCGGTGCTCTTAGGACTGCTCGTATAAACAGCTGTCAAAGCATCCTGCAGTGTGGCATAATAAGTACCGTTATAGTATACCGTGTTGTTTGTACCAAATGAAGAATCCGGCAGTATATTCCCTTCAAATTCATTTTGTTCCATAACTTCGTCGAGATTTAATTTATCCGATGTGATCGTAGTATTAAGCTGTCTCACAGCCGCAGCCTCTCCGGTCGAGGTATTTCCTGCGATCGTGATACCAGCTTTTGAATAATCGCCATTCGCTGAGAACTGGATCAGGCCCCGGGTAAATTTCTTTGTCTCTGCGGCATAGGTGTCGATATTGGTAAAGACGTTGTTTTCTATTACAATACCGCCTTTTTCAGTATTGCCTTCAAAATAGATTCCGCCGCCGCATTTATCGAACGTACAGTCCGTTATACTTGCATCGCGCGAATAGATGTCCTTAATTGCATACGCGTCATAGACATTCTTAAAATCACAGTTATCAAATGTGGATTTTCCCCTGCTGCCAAACGGGCTGGCAATAACGCCGTCAAAGCTGCACCCGCTGAAATTCACATCTCCTGTATTCAGCATCTGAAGCTCGGCATTCTGAATGTTCGCCTTTGAAAATGATCCTCCCCACCCGCTGTTCATACATAACGTAAAGTCAGCAGGAATAAACTTAAAATTCACGTTGGAAATTTTTACATCTGTCTGACCACTGAAAATCTGATACTGCGCATTCGGCGCCTGTCCTCTTTGCGGATTATTTCCGTCAGGCTTCTTGTTGTCAGTCTCTGCCAAAAGGCAGTCATGATCCAGGCGGTCATCTGTACAGGCAGAGGAGGGACTCCACTCTACCGTTATCCCCTTTCCGTCATAAACGTATCCGGCACTTTCTACTTCCTTTAAAAATGTGCTGAAATCAATGCTGCGGCCTCCGCTCGTCTCATCCGCCAAAGCCGTTGCCGGAATCATGGAAAATACCATTACCATCGCAGCCAGCATGGAAAACCATCTTTTCTTTTTCACAACTAAATCCTCCTTCGCTTTTCTCGAAGGAGACTGGATCCATATCTTCTCCCCCGAGCATATACCCAGCACTTTCCCTCCTGGATATATTTTAATTAAACCGTATCACTTTCCTTTGTAATTTGCAAGGAAAATATCTCTATGGCCCTATATTATTTATAATAACTTTCTCCGGGTAATAAATCCGTCAGTTCTTGAAAGATGCAGCTTTATAAATGCCGGGTTTGACCCTGGTCGAAAAAGGGGTCAGGCCCCTATCGAAGGGGTCTGACCCTTTTTGAAGAAATTATCTGACTATTTTCTCCGTTTTACTTTTACTGCAACAATCGTTCCTGCTGCTGTAAATGCAAGGACACAAGCTGCCGCCATCGGGTATACGTTTGTGGTATCTCCGGTCTGTGGCGCTTTGTCTTTATCTGTGTCTTTTCCATCGTCCTTGTTCTGATCGCCGCCCGGTTTTTCTTCATCTGTTCCCGGCTGCGGATCTGGAGTTTCTACAGCTTTATCTGTATATACGAGCGCGTAGGTTGAGAACCTGTCTGTTGAGAAGGTGATGATACCTGTGCTCTCGTTATAGCTGCTTCCGATAATCTGGGCTTCTCCGTCATGTACACGCACGATCTGATAGGTCCTGTCTATCGTTGGATCTGTGTTGCGCAGGTTCTCCGGCACTTTAAAGGTGATGGTCACCGTACCGCTGGTATTCTCCACTTCTTCGGGAGCGGTAGCGCCTATCTGTTTCATCAGCGTCACATCCAGATACATACCGACCTGTGCTTCGCCTATAACTGCTTCTACCAGGGCTTTGTCCGCCTCGGGCACAACTGCCGTGATATCCTCTACCACCAGATAGATGTTAACATCTACGCCGGAAGCTACCTGTTCCTTCTCGTCCTCTGTCAGGACTGCGTCTGCCAGGGAGCCAGTGTCTCCGGCCAGATCTGCGTTTCCTGCATTTTCCTCAGGATTCGTTGTATCTGTCACGTCGCCGGCGCCTACGGAAGAGCCGTCGGAGGTTACTTCCACTGCGGTGGAGTATTCCATCTCAAAGCCGCTGTATTTTGCAGTTACAGTAGCTGTAACAATAGCTTTTCCTTCTCCCACTGCTGTGATCGTGCCGTCCGCATAGGCTACAACGCTTTCATCTTCTGATGTATACGCAACAGTAACCAGCTCCGCCACGGTATCCGGTACGGTAAACAGATCCTGTGTCTCTCCCTCTTTCAGAGTAGTCTGAGATACCGGGTCTGCAATATGTGCAAACGGGTTGACCGCCTCTTCCATATATTCCAGATTATCCATTGCAAGCTGCAGGTCTGCCGCCGCCTTTTCTACTGCAGTATAGGAATTCTCTGCATTTTCTGCGTTTGCGATTGCTGTTTCCAGTCTTTCTCTGCTTACATCCGTCAGATACGTTGTATCAATGTCTTTCGCCTCTTCGATCAGAGCTTCCAGTTCGCTTCGGTCAAGCGCCGGAACGGTGAATTTAAACTCTTTCTCCGTAGTCAGCGTGCCGTTTGTGACCTTTGCCGTCAGCGTTACTTCTTTTGTTGCAGTCGGGCTTGTCACTGAGCCATCCGCCGCGATTACATCACTGTTGTTGCTGGACCACTCGATCGTCGTGCCCTCTGTCAGCACATCCGGAAGCTCCAGGTCGTAAATAATCTGTGCGGAACTGCTGTTTTCTCCAAGGAGCGGATGCATGATCAGCGTACGGTCTACCATATCTTCAAATGCGGCCTGGAATGTCTCTCTGGCCTGATCCTGCACCTCTTCTGCGGACATGGCAATATTATAAACCTTTACGTCGTCTACCAGGCCTTCAAATCCCGGATCCCAGAAGTTTACGCCCAAGTAAATGTCCGCGTTTGTCCCGTTTAACGGATCGTTGCTGATATCCTGTCCCATGCCGATTCCGTCTACATAGAGTGTAGTGGAACCTGCTGTTCCGGTGATCGTGATCTGATGCCACTCGCCGGACGGGATCGTGGAATTTGCAAGAGTCGCCCACTGACCGACCACGCCGCCGTTGCCCCAGAACTTCACTTTATTTGTATTGTTCTGGCTTCCGGATATCGCGATCCAGTTCTCCGGGTCATGATATCCCATGAACATAACAACCTGGTTTCCGGCCAGCGCGTCCTCTGAATTCATCCAGAAAGAAACCGTATACTCTGTTCCCAGTTTCTCCTGATTCAGCTTCAGTCCGTAGTCGCCGAGGCGTACTGCCTGGCCGCCGTCTCTGCCTTCGCCGTATGCCGTAGTTCCGGTGTATGCTTCAAGACCGGTAACAAGGGCAGAAGCTGCTGCCTCCCCGCTTACGCCATTATCAAGATTTCCATCAAAATCAAAGGACGCAGCCAGGGTATCCTCCAGGCTTCCGGTAACTGCAACGGTTGTCGTAGCCTTTTTTGTCGCCTCGCCAAGCTGTACAGTTGTTGTAACTGTTGTATTGCCTTCGCTTACAGCTTTAACAGTACCGTCGTCTGATACTGTCGCCACATCTTTATTCTCACTCTCATATGTAACTGTCGGATCGGAGTCCGCAACGATTACCGGCATGGAAACTTCGATCTTCTGGGTTCTTCCGACCACCATGTTCATAGACTCTGTAGCGGTGATGCCCTCTTTATCCAGAATGTCTTCCGCCGGAGTTACCGCATCATAAAGGCGGTATACCTCGCCCTCGCTGAGGGTACGGTTATAGACCTTTACTTCGTCCACCGCTCCGGTGAACTCCGGATCCCAGTTAGTTGCACCGATATAAATATCCTGATCGTCTCCGACAAGAGGCGCATTGCTGTTTCCGGATACCTTCATTTCACCATCCACATATAAAGCCACAGTGGACGACGTCCCGGTAATCGTAACCTGATGCCATCCGCCAGCTCCGATATCGGTCCGGCCTAATTCGGTCCAGCCGTATCCATTTCCATTCGCCCAGAATTTATATTCCCCACTCTGTCCGGCAACTGACAGCCATTTCTCCGGAGAATGATATCCGAGGAAGACGCCGCTCTGGTTATCTGCAGGAGCGCCGTCCGGCTTCATCCAGAGAGAAACGGTAAAGTCCTCGCCCAGATTCTCGCGGTTCAGCTTCAGGCCATAGTCGCCGAGCTGGATTCCCTGTCCGTCATGGCCGGCTACATACTCGGGCGTACCGCTGTATGCGCCAAGACCGGTAATCACCGCCGAAGCTGCCTCTCCTCCCTGTCCGTCTGTAAGGTTCTTATCATCAAAAGAAAATGACGCTACCAGTCCCTTCGTAAGATCATACTCTTCTGCCTTTACTTCTTTTCCCATTCCGGGAACAACTACAGATGTCAGAATCAGGGCACCTGCGAGAAGTCCGGATAAAAGATTTTTCTTTTTCATTTATTTAATCTCCTTTCTTCATCCAATCCTGATCCTAACGGTAATCTGCATCTACAACTGTAATGGTTACGGAACCTTCCAGCTGCTCCCCGTTATACTCATAGGAAACTGTTAGTGTCTTTGTGCCTTTCGTGCTCATGTCGATCTCAGCTGCGTTGGTCGTGTAATCTTTCACGACTTCCGTCTTTCCGTCGTCCGTATTTACAAGAATGCGGATGTCGTCGTCGTTGAGCTTTTCTCCTGCCGTGTAAAGCCTTGTGGTCTTCAGCACGTCGCCGGAGGCTGCTCCCTGCTCCGTAGATACATAGAATGTAGCTGCCTCAGCGTCCGGATCCTGCTCCAGATACAGCGCGCCGTCGCGGCTTACCATGTAGTAGCCAGGGTACTGTACGCTCTCGAATGTAACTCCTTCTCCGGCAAATCCTTCCAGAGTGCGGAACGACATACGTTTTGCTTCATTCTCCGTGCCGCCTGCATCCTGTGCAAGGACAATGCGGATGGAACCGTCAGACGCCGGATCTCCCGCCGCCATGTAAAGTCCCGGTTTATTATTGGACTCGATGGAGACATAAGCCTCTGTGTTCACGCCTGCGGACAGGCTGTCAAAATCTTCGATCTTGGCCGGGTTGATCTCCCATTCCTTCTCTGTTCCGGTCTGGAAGAAGTCTACGATGATCTCTTTGCTTCCGCGGGCCGCCAGGCTTGGCGTGCTCCAGTCAGTCATCGGATAATCACCGTCATTTAACGTATTTTCAAACGGAACATTTGCCACAAACGCGCCGGCGCTGTCCTTGATCGTGCTGACCGTTCCGTTCAGGCCGACTGCAGTCTTGGGGATGGGATCGATACTTCCATCCTCGTTGATGTCGAACTTCTCGATGCATGCAACTCTCCGGTAACCGCTGCCGTGAGGCAGGCTTCCATCATGGTATACGAAATAAGTTTCGCCTTTGAAATCAAATACTGCCATATGGTTTGTATTTGCTGTAGCCGACGGTTCCATGATCACGCCGCCAAAAGTCCAGTCATTACTCATCAGATCATCCGTCGTAGCATATGCCATCTGTTCTCTCCAGTCGCATGCAAAGAACATGTAATACGGTCCGTAATAATCACCATTTTCATCCTGCTGTCTGTAGTAGTAAGGAGCCTCTGTAAAGTGATGCCCTTCAAACAGATCGTTGTCATTGAATATCTCGATGCCGTTCATCTTGCCGATGACGATATCGTTCCCCTTCTCATAGCCAACGGACAGGTTATCCGGGTTGTTGTCCTGATCCTTGATCGTAACTGTCGTATCCGTGCAATTTACCTGGCATACGAAGAAACGGTTGTTTCCCCAGCCGACATAGACATTCCCATCTTCCACCCATGCCGTAGGATCGATATCCTCCCATGTATGGGGTCCGTCCGGCGTATCAATATTTCTGACAAGAGGCTGGCCAATATCTTTGAACGGGCCTGTCGGTGAATCCGAGATTGCCGCGCCGATACATTTGCCGCGGCCAACAGAACTATTTCCCTCTGCACAGTAGAAGAAATAATACATATCTCCTACTTTTACTACCTGACTTGCCCATGCGGATACATTGTCATTTCTCCAGCTGACGTCCTGCATGGTCATGATTACGCTTTCATACTTCCACTCTACAAGATCTGTTGTAGAGTAGCACAGCCATCTGGGCATTTCATAGCCCTCTCCGGCGGATGTGTCCTGGCCAACATAAGCGTAAACCGTATCGCCGTCTACCATAATAGACGGGTCGCCGCCGTATATATACCCATTCTGCGCCGGTATGGAGATTTCCTCCGGCCCGAAGCCGAACAGCGGATTGCCGTTGCTGCTTTTTGCCAGAACTTTTTCTACCGGTTCCGAATCACTCGGATCCGCCTGTGCGGGAGACCCGCACATGGTAATGCCCGTAAGCATTACCAGTGCGCCCGCAAGAAGTCGTTTATGCATTTTCATAAGCTGCTTCTTAACCTCTCTTTCTGCGTTTCGTTATAACAACTCCCGCTGCCGCTGCAAATGCAAGGATGCATGCCGCCGCTGCCGGCAGGATGTTTGTTGTATCGCCGGTCTGAACCGCGCCGCCGTCATCCTCTGCAGGAGTGGATGTGCCTGGCTTCTGCGGATCTGCCGGGTCTTTATCAGGATCTTCCGGATTCACCGGATCCTTATCGGGATCTTCCGGATCGGCCGGATCAGTCGGATCTGTTTCCCCGTTTACAGTTACCGGAATGGAAGCTGTCTTTGTAACTCCGTTTTCCGTATAGTAAACGATTACTTCCTCTGTTCCTTCGGTCAGCACCTCCGGTGCAAATGTCAGCTTATCCAGGGCGATAACCGCCGGTTCTCCCTTGTCGTAAGAGGCAGTTACTGTCATGCCGGCCGGGTCAAATGTTTCGCCTGCCGTGTATGTTGTCTTCGTTGGCTGTGCCGTAACCTGGATGTCTGTCAGTACCGGCGCCTGCGGATCTATTTCACGGTCCGTATATACAAGCGCGTATGTTGAGAATTTATCTGTCTTAAATGTGATCGTCCGGGTCTCCTCCGAATACTCGCAGGGGATAATCTCTGCTTTGCCCTCGTGAACCCGTATGATCTGATAACTTCTCACAACTGACGGATCCGTATTGATAAGGCTGTCCGGAACCTCAAAGGAAATGGTTAAGCTGCCGTTTGTTTCTGTCACAGCTACCTCTTCCCCGTCGCCGATCTGTTTCCAGAGCGTCACTCCCAGATACATGCCCAGTTCCGCCTCGCCTTTTGCCTCTTCTACAAGGCCTGCATCCTCTGCCGGAACGCTTTCTGTTATATCTTCTACATCCAGACGAATAGAAGCATCCGCGCCGTTCTCTACAGCCGTCTTATCTTCATCCGTCAGAACCGCGCTGCCTAACGTCTCTTCATCATCCGCAAGTGCTGCGTTTCCTGCATTGTCCTCCGGGCTGGTAGCGTCCTCAATAGTTCCCGGTGTATCAGAGGACTCGCTGACCTTAATCGTAACTGATATAGTTTGATACCCGTCTGCCAGTTCCTGCTCCGGCGTCATGTTGAGCACCGGCGAACCGTCCGCCGCGATATTGACGGGCTGCAGGTATGCGTACCGGCACGGATCCTGAAGCGGGTCGCCACCGTGGCCTGCATGAATCTCTGCCGGACGCGCATGATAAACAATAATTACATTGCCATATTCATCCACAGTGAATGAATTGTGTCCCGGCCCGGATACTTCATCATTGAAGTCTGTACTGGTCAGAACCGGATAATTTGATTTCACCCAGGAGCCTGCATCCAGCAGATCGTCGCCTTCATTTGCGGTAAGGAGACCCACGCAGTACTCGGAACCTGTTCCTGACGCTGAGAACGCCATATATACTTTGCCGTTGCTCTTGAATACGGCCGGCCCTTCATTTACCGTAGCCCTTACATACTCCCAACTGTACTCCGGGCTGGAAATGATCGTACACGGGCTGGTAAGCTGTGTCGGATTGGAAGGATCAATGGTTGCGATATAAATACTGGAGATACCTGTCTGGGTAAAGTCGGCCCATGCCAGATAACTCTTTCCTCCTGCCTCGAAATATGTCATGTCAAGTGACATGGCGTTCAGGCAGTTCTTTTCATCTCCGGCCATCGGTTTCACACGTTCCGGTGCATCCCAGGAGTCCGGATTCGTAATATCATCCGGGTTGTTGCATCTCATCATGAACGGACGGAGCGTGCCGAACCGGTCGCCGCCGTTTGTTCCGGCTGTACTGATGATATACCAGTAATTACCAATCTTATGGATTTCCGGAGCCCAGATCCACTGGCTGTAGCTGTTGCCGGAGCCGTCGTCCCAGGATTCATCCCAGATCACAGTCTCCTGTGCAGTCTGCAGTCCGTCGATCGTGTCTGCCTCACGGATAACCAGACGGTCATATCCGTCCGCTCCGTCTTTTCCGTTTGTCGGATAGGAACCGGTAAAGTAATATTTCCCGCGCTCTGCATCGTAGGTCATGAACGGGTCCGCTCTCTCCTCGATCAGCGGTTCTTCCGGATCGGTATAGGAGATCGTGCGCTGTACAGTACCTTTTACTGTATAGTTGCCTGATCCGTCGGAACCGACATTTGCCAGGTCTTCCTCATCCCACACAACGCCAAGCTGTTTTGTGGAGCCGTCGGAATACTGAGCGGTCACGGTTTCGGGAAGTTCAATATCTTCTCCTTCCGTAACCTCTATGTCCTCCGGAGCGATCACTCCGGTATTCTGAATGGATGAGAATTTCTTCACAACCGCGTCATACTCGGCCTGAGTCAGAGCCGCCGTCCAGGGGGTCACCGCGTCATCCGGCGCTCCTGTCACCGACGGGAATGTGTAATCACTTGCCGTCACGCTGTCGATTGCTGTAAGATCCGCGCTTTCAGCCACCCATACATCGTCGTTTCCATCCTGGATAAATATTTTGTAAACGTTATCCGCACTGTCGTACACACAATTAACTGCCTTAATGGCTGCCACACCTGGTACGGAGAGCATTCTCTCATTGGAGTATGTGATCAGATCCGCCGAATCAAAGAGGATCAGATTGCTGTTATTGCCGCCGTCCGCCGCCACAACGCCGAAGCTTCTGTCCGCCTTGCGGAATATCTGCGCGGAGCTTAAGGATTTTGTACCTTTTGACGCGTACAGGATGGGCTGATTGCTGTGCAGTACGGAGTAGCTGTCGTCGCTCTCCCCTGCGATCTTCATGCCGCCGTTCTGTCCGGTCGCCGGCGCGTTACTGATGTAGGTCAGCAGATCCGGGCCCTCCGCAAGAACAGTAAGCAGAAATTCTTTCGTCATTGTTTTCACTGTTCCCGCAAGACTTACTGTTGCCGTAAGTGTTACAGGCGTGTTTTCGTCTGCACGGGTAACCTTTCCGGTATTTCCATTAACCGTGATTGCCTCGTTATTGGACGTCCATGTAACTGTGGCTTCTCCGACTTCTGCCGGAAGGCTAATATCCGAAGAAATAAATCCTGCGTTCAGGGTCAGCCAGTCTGCATAGTCTTCAATATCTGAGTCTGGATCTACTGCAAGAACTGTAACCTCAAATTTCTTTACAACCTGGCGGTCGCCGTTGGTGATGGTCGCCGTTAGAGTTACTTTTGCATTCCCCTGTTCACTTGCCGGACGTGTTACTTTTCCAGTCTCAGCATCGATCGCTGCGTTGTCAGAAGTCCATGTGATCGTTGTCTGTCCGCTGTTTCCTGCTGCGGGCAGGGTCATATCCCACTTCACTTCTGACGGAACAGTCAGCGCCGCTTCGTCTGCACTGAGGAGATCCGTAATATAAATTTCACTTATCTCTCCCGCTGTCAGGGCGCGTCCATAAATCTCAACGTCATCCATAAGGCCTGAGAACTCATTGTCCCAGTTGTTTACGCCAAGATAGATATCCTGATTTGTTCCGTCCAACGGATCATTTGACGTCCCGGAAGCGAACTGCTGTCCGTCCAGATATGCTGTTATAGTAGAATCTGTTCCGGTTATCGTCAGCTGGTGCCATGCGCCGGAATTCAGATCCGTCGTTCCAAGGGTTGTATGGCCCGGATAAACGCCGCCTGCTTCTTCTACGTCACGCGCCCAGAACTTCACATTTGCAGTGCCTCTTTTATTGCCCGAAACTCCGAGCCATTTCTCCGGGTCGTGATATCCCAGGAATGCTGTTACCTGATTCTCTGCGAATGTGCCGTCCGGTTTTACCCACATAGATACAGTAAAGTCTGTGCCAAGATCTTCCTTGTTCAGCTTCAGGCCATAATCACCAAGTCGAACTGCATCACCTCGGAAACCTGCCTCGTATTTCACCTCGCCATTGTAAGCGCCAAGTCCTGTCACGATAGCTGATGCCAAAACGCCATTATTGTCTGCAATACTTTCCTCGAAGGTATATTCTGCAAGCTTGTCCTCCTCGGGATCAGCCATTTCCGCATTATATGCAGCTGCAACCTGTTCGTCCGACAGCGTATACTGATATACCTGAACCTCATCTACAAGACCTGTAAATTCCTTATCCCAGTTGTTCACGCCGATATAGATGTCCTGATTTTCTCCCACAAGGGGCTGATTTGTTTTTCCGTCCTGCCCGATTTCATATGCGACTGGCACGCCGTCCAGATACGCTTTTACTGTGGACTCGGAACCGGTAACAGTCAGCTGATGCCAGTCTCCGGCTCCAATATTCATTTTACTGATTGTCGTATGCTTATCATATCCGCTTCCATTAGCCCAGAACTTGCATAAAGACGAAGCCGGAGTCCCCCATGGCGCTCCTCCGGAAACAGCAAGCCACTTCTCCGGATTATAATGTCCGAGGAACATCAGCACCTGGTTTTCTGGGAATACATCATCTGCTTTCAGCCACATAGATACGCTGAAGTTCTCTCCCAAGTCTTTCTGGTTCAACCTCAGTCCGTAATCATTCAGCCGGATAGCACTGCCCTTGAAGCCTTCTTTAACATATTGCGCTGTGCCGTCTTCATACATAAAGGTATCATCGCCGCCTGTCCTTGCCTTCATCGGCGTTGCGTCGTCTCCGCCCTCGCTGTTGGCAAGGCTGTTTTCAAAGGAAAACGTCGCCGTCTTAAACCCTTCCGGCTCACCGATATCTCTCAGATAATCTTTCTGGACTTCCTCGGCCGACGCCGTCGTATTGTAAACCTTCACGTCATCGACAAGACCGCGGAATATCATATCCTGCCAGAAGTTCACGCCGATATAGATATCGCCGTTTTCCTGAGCCAGCGGATGGTTTGTATCACCGCTTCCGATCTGAACTCCGTCCAGATATGCAGTCATTGTCGTATCTGTTCCGGTGATCGTCACCTTATGCCAGTCTGTATTGACATTTGTTGTTCCAAGCGTCGTGTGGGTGCTGTACCCGTTTCCATTCGCCCAGAACTTGCACAGTTCCGAACTTTCGCCATAAAGCGTTCCGCCGGAGAAGGCCACCCACTGTTCCTGGTTGTCTTCCTGAACCGGGTCCGAATCATTACAGCCCAGGAAGGCAATAACTTCGTTTTCCTTAAGCGCCCCATCCGGTTTTACCCAGAGGGATACGGTGAAGTTGTCGCCGAAATTCTCCTGGTTCAACTTCAGGCCGTAGTTATCATTCAGACGGATGGCCTGCCCGTTGCGTCCTGTTTCATAATCAGGCGAATCGGTATATTCTGTGATGCCTTTTCCTACGGTCACAGCCGCGTCTCCGTCTGTTCCGACGTCATTCGCCAGGCCGTTCTCAAAGGAGTATGACGCCACCAGACCGTCTTCCCCGGCCGCCTCTGCTTCGCTTACTCCGAATGTCGCCACAGACGTCAGTACCATTGCGCCCGCGAGCAAGCCGGATATAAACTTTTTACTTTTCATAAATCTTGTTCCTTTCTTCACCAGCCTTTTCCGGCGGAAGCGGTCTCCCGCCGGAATTGCTGATGTCATGATTTTAAATCACTTTTTAAAATCTTTTTCTGCGTTTCAGTGCAGCGATCGCCGCTGCCGCAGCAAATGCAAGGATGCATGCCGCAGCTGTCGGCAGGATGTCCGTCGTATCTCCTGTCTGAACCGCGCCGCCCTCCTGCGGAGGCGTCTGGTTCGGATCGGTGGGACGTTCTTCCTCGTCGGCCGGAGCCGGATTCACCTTGATGGCAAATTTTGTCTCTGCCGTCTGCTCATTTCCACCGTCATCTGTATAAGTATATCTGACAGTTACGAGCTTATCGCCGACGCTCTTCATATCCGGTGCGATCACTTCTGCCTGATCCGTCACGTCGAATCTTACCGTCTTGCCATCAATATCCCATACGGCGTATACTTTCAGTCCGGCAGCACTGAACTCTTCACCCAGTGTGTACTGGGTCTTTGTCGGAGCCGTTATCTCCAGGCTAAGGAACGTCCTCACAACCTTGTATTCCAGATCTCCAAGCACGTTGTTTAATGTATCAGCCGCCGCTTTGACCGCATCCTGATCTCTGGATGCCGCCGCCGCTTCACGTGCAGCTTTCGCCGCGTCAATCGCATCCGCCAGCGCTGCCGCGCTGTCCTCTGTCAGAGTTGCCGGATCGATCGCCTCCGCCGCTACGATCGCGTCGTCCAGTTCCTTCGTGCTGAAGTATACCAGATTGTCGATCACGCTCTGCAGTTCTGCGGCCGCTTCTTCGACCGCGTCCATATCATTGGAGCCTGTCAGTTCTGCAAGTCTGGCCTCTGCTGCCTTGATCGCAGCTGTAAGCTCTGCTTCGCTGTCTGCTGTCAGTTCATTCAGATTGACCGCCTTTGCATTTGCGATCGTATCTTCCAGGACAAAGGTGCTGAAGTAGTCGTCCCCGCCCCATTTTCTCTGCAGCGCGTCGTACTCTTTCTCAGTTACCGGCATCACATAGCCGTGACGGTATTTCTGTACGTTCGTCGGCATAGAGAACTCGTCGTCGTCCAGCATTCTGAATTCGCCGGACTCCAGATCTGTCGTGATCATCGGATAATAGCCGCGGTTTGTGGCGAACCGGTCGCCCATCAGACACCACTGCTCTTTTCCGTCCGCTGTCCTCTCATTCAGCTTGAAGATGATCGGTCCTTCCAGCAGTCCTACGTTCGGATTTGTCGGTGCATCTGTAGAGAGCGTATCTGATTCGATCTCCGTAAACTCGCCCAGGATCGAATCGGACTTGTCGATCATGATCGTTGAGTTCATCTCGTTCTTTGTGTAGCGGTAATAGGTTCCGTCATGCTCGATCATCGTGGAGTCGATAACCTTGATCGGTTTTCCTTCGCTGTTTACTCCGCCGGAGTGATATACTTCAGCGTCTGTAAACGTACGGAAGTCTCTTGTCTTCGCATAATAGATCGTATGGTTCTCATACTCCTGTTTGATGCTGCCATCGTCATTCAGTTCAATAGAGGTTGCCGACCAGTATACCACATACTCGCCGGTGGACTCATCATAGATGAATTCCGGCGCCCATGTGCAGCCTGCGTTCTCCGGCGCGATCTCCGCGATCCATGGCTCGCTCCAGTTCACCAGGTCGTTGGACTCCCATACCACGATGCCGTGGCTGCCGCTTCCGCCGGCATTGGCCCATGTTGAATTGCCGTCCTGGTTATGGTAAATACTCAGATCGGTGGCGATCATATAGTATTTGTCGCCCTCCGGTGCGCGCGCGATATAGTGATCGCGCAGGCCGCTCTCTCCGATGCTGCTGGTGAGCACAGCTTTTCCGCCGTTCAGTTCAGACCAGTTCAGGCCGTCCTCGCTGATGGAGAAGTAAGTCTGCTCGTGGGAAGCTGCCGCTTCATTTCCGATGAAATGTACAAACAGATATCCGACATAGTCGTCCTCTGTCACCTCAGGCGCTTTCGCCTTCACCGTTACATCGTATGTCTTTGTCACGGACTCCTGTCCCTCTTTTGAGAATACCGCCGTCAGTGTGACGTCTGTATCTTTCTCCTGTCTTGTGACAACGCCCGCCGGCTTGCCGCTTACTTCTTTTGAAGTAATGACTGCTTCGTTTGAAGACGTCCAGGAAATATCCACACCGTCCTTTACAGAAGGAAGGGTGATGTTGCCGCGGATATCGTCTATGTTCGGGATCTCAAACAGATCCGCCACACGCTGCACATCCTCCAGCATGGCGATGCGCTCCGCCTCTTCGTCAGCATAGACTCTTGCGATCTCATCGCCGCTCATTGCAAAGTTATAGACTTTTACATTGTCAAAGAAGCCGCGGAAGTACAGATCTTCGTCATAGAAAGATTTGCCCAGATATGCCAGCAGGTCATCGCCCAGATCGGACATACTGACTGTGACATCCCTCTCTGCGATCAGTTCGCCGTCCCGGTAAAGCGAGATGCGGTCCGGCGTCGCTACGATCTTAAGGTTCATCCATGTACGGCTGTTGTTCGGGTACGCGCCGCTCTTCTCCGCTACCTGTTCGCCGCTCCATGTATTTTCTGTAATTGCAAGCTTCAGGTTAGTCGGCTGCATCTTTAAGAAGAAGTATTTATTTCTGTCCTGTCCGACGCCAAATGTAAAGTATGCTCCTGTTCTGGACACTTCATTTACATCCATGGAAATGGTCACATTGTCCATTCCATCGAAGAAGCCCTGCGGGAACTCCAGATAGCTGTCATGTCCGCCCATGTAGTCTCCGTTGTCTCCGTCCAGGTAAAGCACCTGTCCGTAGGACTCGTCCTGTACATATGCGGGTTCTCCGTGAAGCGTCGCGTCATTGCCGCCGGCACTGTCCTTCGCCTTGCCGTCTGTCAGTTCCTCGTCAAAGTTGTACTCAAGTACCGGTTTTGCTTCTTCGTACTCGCCTTCTACCTTCACCTTCACAGTGATCTCGGAGCCGCCCATGGCGAACTCTTCGTCAGAAAGGTTCAGTACCGGCATGTCCTCGGAATCAAAGAGCACCGGTTTTACATAAGCGTGACGGCATGCGTCATAGAGCGGGTCGCCGCTGTGTCCTGCGTGTTCCTCTGCCGGACGTGCGTGATAAACGATGACCAGGTTGCCGTACTCGTCTGTGGTAAAGGAGTTGTGTCCCGGTCCACAGAGCTCATCGTTAAAGTCTCCACTTGTAAGCACTGGATAGGGCACTTTTGTCCAGTTGTCAACATTTGTCAGATCTGCATCCGCGTCTGCAGTCATCAGGCCTACGCAGTATTCCGCGCCGGTTGCCGCCGCAGAGAATGCAAGATATACTGTGCCGTCTTTTACAAAGGCTGCAGACCCTTCATTTACCGCAATATTCACGCACTCCCAACTGTACTCCGGTGTAGTGAGCACGGTCGCATTGCTGGTCAGTTTCCACGGCTCCTTCGGGTCAACGGTTGCGATGAATACCTTGCTCAGGTTTTGCTGTGTCTTGTCCGCCCATGAGACATAAGACTTCCCGCCTGCTTCAAAGTAGGTCATATCCAGGGACATTACCTGCAGACAGGATTTATCTCCCTTCTTCGGTTCTACGCGAACCGGATCGCCCCAGGAATCCGGGTCTGTGATGTTTGTGACGTCATTGCATTTCATCATAAACGGACGGATGTCAAAGCTATAGCCGCCCTCTCCAACAGCTGCCGTACTGATAAAGTACCAGGAGCCGCCGATTTTGTGAAGTTCAGGAGCCCAGATGAACTGGCCGTATCCCTCTGTTTCGCTTTCATCCCAGATGACATACTCTTCTGCATCCGCCAGACCTTCGATGGTATCCGCCACGCGGATGACCAGCCTGTCATAGCCGTCCGCTCCTTCCTTTCCATTGACCGGATAGGAAGCGGTGAAATAATATCTGTCAAGATCCTCGTCATATGTGATGCTCGGATCCGCACGTTCCTCGATCAGCGGAGCCTCCGCCTCTGTGAAATATGCAGAACCGCCGATGGTTCCGCGGATGGTGTATTCCATGCCGCTTCTCGTTGAGTCTGCCTTTTCAAGGTCGTCGCTGTTCCAGCGGATGGAATAGGGCTTTTGCTCGCCGTTGGAGTATTCTGCCGTAACCTCGCCGAATGCCTCGTCCAGCGCCGCCTCGATATCGGCTCCTGCTTCTACCGTAATTTCATCCTGTTTGTTGTATTCCAGTGAAGTGTTGTACGGGTTGGTAAATTTGTTTGTTACTGTGTCATATTCTGCCTGTGTCAGAGCCGTCTCGGACGCCCACACAGCGTACTCCGGAGCGTTTGTCACTTCCGGGATCACGAAATCTGTCTGTTCTGCCGCTGAGAATGTCTTCAGATCCTTTGAGGTCAGAAGATAAACCGTTCCCGCTTTGTTCTCTACAAACAGTCTGTATTCCTGAGCCGTCATATCATAGATCATATACAGCTTGGAGATATTCGCTACGCCGTTAAGTGTAACGGATGTCTCGCCTGTATATGTGATCAGATTCTCTGTATCGTAAAGGAATACCGTGTTGTTGTTGCCTCCGTCCGCCGCGATCATGCCGAACTTCCCGTCAGCCTTTCGGAAGACCTGGGGAGACACGTATGCCTTTACGCCCTTCGCGGTGTACATGATGGGCTGCTCTTTGTGGAGGACATCATATGTACCCTCCTCATTCTCGGCCGCGATCATCATACCGCCGATCTGACCTTTCAGCGCGTCTGTATTCAGCCCCGGATCGTTGCTTACATAAGTTGCTACATTGCCGCCTTTTGCAAGGACTTTTACTTTGAACTCTTTTGTAACCTCTTCCGTACCATCAAGGGAAAGCGTCGCCGTCAGTGTAACGTCTGTGTTCTCATCCGGACGGGTTACTTTGCCATACTTGGAAATTACATCCGGCTTACTGGAATCCCAGTCTACCTTTGCGTCTCCCGTGGAAGTCGGCAGTGTGATATCCTCAGATATATATCCGGCGTTCAAGGTAAGCTGCTCTGCAAAAAGCTTCAGATCTTCTTCCGGATTTGCTTTTGGAACTCTTACAGTAAATGTCTTTGTATCGCTTTCGGTTCCCGCCGTGATCGTAGCCGTCAGCTTAACATCTGTATCGTTTTCCGGACGGGTTACTTTTCCGTCATTGGAAATCACGTTCGGGCTATCAGACGACCAGGTAATGGTTGTAAATCCGCTTTTGCCCGTATTAGGAAGTTCGAGATCCAGCATAGTGGATTCCGGAATAGAAAGGGCTTCCTTATCTGCCGCAACCACTTCCTTTGCCGCAATACTGTCTGACAGATATTCCTGAGCCACTTCCTCTGCTGTCAGCGCTTTTGAGTATACTTTGAAGTCATCCATATAGAAGTCGCCGGAGCTCCAGTAATGCGGGCTGGCAGTGCCGAACCAGATGTATTCTGTCGTTTCAACAAAATCCAGCATAAACGGCGTGCCTTGTCCCGAGCTATTGCCCAGAGTAGAAGGAGTCAGTTCATATACCAGCGCTCCATCTTTGTACATATGGATCTTCTGTGTATCCATTACAACGGTAATGTGTTCCCACCCTCCGTCGACTGTTATATTTCCGGCGAATTCTTTCATGTCCTGATAGGTGGTAGTTCCTTGTCTCGGACTGTTGTTAAAATACAGACTTCCATTGGTGGATAATCCATAAAATCCATCCAGATCAGAATCACCTGACGAAAAGCTCCACACTCCGTTATAGCTGTCCACTGCATTTGCATCAATCCATGCGCTTACAGTAAAACCACTTGATGACAGATCTGTTTGATAAAGTGGGTTTTCTGTCCTTATACGGCCTTTACCGCTGCCGGACTTCATAACGCCGTCGCGCACATCGTCTGTAGCAGTCGTGGGCACATTAGTGTTGGCCGGAGTCCCCTCTATACTGCTGTCAACAGAATCCTTAAAATCGCCGTCAAACTTGTAGTAAGCTACAAGATTGTCCCCGGGAGCGGCTTCCACTGTGGAAGCCCCTCCGGTGGGGATAACAAGCGACGTCAGGATCATTCCGCCTGCCAGCAGCAGTGACAGAATTTTCTTTTTCATGCTTTTTCATCCTCTCCTCTCATTATTCCTACTTTCTTTTCTTTCTTATGATAATCACCGCAGCCGCTGCTGCCAGGGCAATCACTGCTATAATTGCCGGCACGAGCAGGTTGGTGTCATCACCGGTTTGAACGGCTTTGTCATTTCCGTCGTCCTTGCCGTCATTCTGACCGCCATTGTCTTTGTCGCCGTTCTGGCTGCCGTCTCCGGTCTGATCTCCATCGCCGGTCTCACCCCCGTCGCCGGTCTGGCCGCCCTGCTCGATCTCATCGAGAGCAGCGATTGCCTGGTTCAGTTCGTCGATGGCTGTCTGGATCTGTGCCGGAGTGGACGCACTGTTTTTCAGGACTGCGTCCGCCGCGTCGATGTATGTTTTCAGATTCGCCAGAGACGCCTCTGTATATTTGTCCGTCTCGCCCAGTTTTGCATTTGCATCCGCAACCAGATTTACCAGTGTCTCACGATTGGCGGGTACGAGGCCCTGTCTGCCGCTGTCAAGCCGCTGAAGCGCCGCGCTGACTTCCGCCGCCGTTGCATTTGTTCCTTTTTCAAGGATTTCATTTGCATATGCAAGGGCGTCTGAGAATTCTTCCCAGGATGCCGCCGTATAATCTGCTTCCGCGTATCCTGCGCTCTCGACTGCCGCCTGAAGTTCTGAATTGTCTACTGTCTGTCCGCCGTACTGCTGCATCACTCTTGCATATTCTGCGGCTGTGATACGGATCGGCGTACCGTGACGGGCACCTGAAGGCATGTCATAGCTTCCCGGTCTTGTAAATACCGCAGACGAAATATCATTTGTAACCAGCGGATAATAACCGCCCCTTCCATAATTGTCTACCAAAAGACAATATTCACCGTTTGCCTGATCATCCTCATTAAATTTGAAAATACTCGGTCCTTCTACTCCGGTATTAGAGTTCAGAGAGTCGGATTGAACAAATGTCCAGTTTCCTCCCAGAAGGGTGTCTGAAGTCTCTACATATACTGTTTTTCCAGGTACTCCAAATTCATTGTAGCCTTCCGCCTCATTTTTGGTGAATCTGTAGTACAGCTGATCTTCCTCATCATAGATTATTGTGGTATCAATATTTGATTCTCTATAATCTATAAATACTTGTGGATCTGTAAATGTATAGAAGTCTCTTGTCTTTGCGTAATATACGCGCTGCTTATTATCTACAGAAGGTGTTCTGGAGGCCCAGTACACAACGTACTCGCCCGTCAGCTCATCATATGTAATCTCAGGCGCCCATGTACACCCTGCTCCGATAGATGCGCTGACTTCTACCATTCTCTGTTCTGACCAGTTCACCAGATCGGTAGACTCCCACACCATCAGACACTGGCTTCCTGAATTCTGCGCTCTGGTCCAGTCACCGTTTCTATAAATACTCAGGTCAGTTGCGATAAGATAGAACTTGTCTCCTTCTGCCGAACGCATAATAAATGGGTCGCGCACACCCAGCTCGCCCAGCGTTGATGTAAGAACCGGCTCATTGTTATTTAATTCCGTCCAGTTCAGGCCGTTCTGGCTTGACGCGAAGTAAATCTGCTCTTCGTCAGCAGCGTTCTGTCCCACGAAATATGCAAAGAAGTAGTCTGTATAGTCCTCTTCTTCAATTTCCTCCGGAGCGGCTTTCACCTTAATCGGAATATCCTTCGTTACAGTCTGGCCGTTCAGCGTCAGCGTCGCTGTCATAGTAACTACCGTATCATTGGCAGGTCTTGTAACAGTTCCCGCCGGAGTATCGTCATAGCCCGCCACTGTCGCCGGAATCGCATTGACATTTACGATGTCGGACCGGTCTGTGCTCCACTTGATTGCAATGCCGTTTACGCTTTCTTCCGGAAGTGTAATATTTCCTCTTACATCATCCTTATTAGGGATGTCGATGGAAGCAAGAGCTGTTTCCAGTTCTTCCTGCACATTCGGCGGAAGCACGGTTACCGTTATGCTGTTTTCAAATTTTTGTCCGTCAATTTCATAGGAAAACGGAAGAGTTACTGTCTTTGATTCTGTTATTTCCATGCTGACTGTGCCGTCAGTATCTATAATGTCAGTCTCTTCCCAGGTTCCCCAGGTCAGAGCCACGTTATCTACACTGGCCGCAAGGTTCAGGTCGTCTGTCACCGTACTCAGGTTTTCATTTCCGGCTTTTACAACCCCGGGAATGTCTGCCATGAGCAGATTGCTCTTCTGCTCGGCTGTGGGAAGCGTCTTTGCGATATCGGATTCTCCCAGCGCGCAGGACCAGATCTTAAAATCAGCCAAGTTTGCTGTCAGCAGATCGTCGACTTTATATAGAGACCTTCCGATATATCCGGCAACTTCATCGTCCACATCTGCATTCTGCTGTCCGCGGTTGGCATTTATATCAGCCAGAACATCCTGGATTGTGGAACTCTGATTCGTATAGGCCATCAGTTCTCCGTCAAGGTACAGAAGAATCACGCCGCCTCTTCCGACCAGCGTCACCGTACCATATCCGTTTACATCGCCCATACCTGTACCACAGTTGTTGATCCTGCTCTCTCCACCGTTATTGATTCCTCCGAGGAAGCTTCCGCCCCATTCACTGGCGCTTGGATTCACAAATATGTAATCCCCGGTTGTCTGCCATGCTCCGAGCTTATTTCCCAAAGCGAACAGCCAGTGCGCTGCCTGCGTCTGTGTGGTCAGCGTCGCCTGCACGGTAAAATCTGTACTGTCGTCAAAATCTCCAACAATCGAGTACGGAAGTTTGGCATATCCGTCATTTTTCATCTGCCAGACCGTATCGCCATTGTATGTAACAAAATCTGAATCATCCGCGTCTACAAGCGGCGCGTCGTTCCCATTTCCTGATACATCTGTCAGAACGTTTTCACCGCGGGACATATCATAGGAAGCGATCAGGTCTGATGTCAGATCGCCCGTACTCGTGCTGGTATCTACACCAAGATCCAGCATCAGCATGTTCATTTTTTCCTCCGCAGTCGGCATACTTGCCGCAACCTGCTCCTGTGTCAGAGCCACATCGTAGAACTTGATGTCTCCTACGTTGGCGGTCAGAAGCGGATCCGGTTCCCACAGAGACCTGCCGATATATCCCAGTACGCCATCTTTTGGAACTACATCCGACATGCTGTAGCTGTGGGTTTCTTCTGCTATCGCTTCTCCATCCAGGTAAAGCGTAAGTTTATCGCCCTCCCCTACAAGGGTAATCGTCCCGTAACCGGCGCCAAGGTTTTTCGAAGGCGAAGGAAGCCGGATCTCATCCGTCTGCGGGGACCCCACTTTGATCCCGGCCAGGATTTCCCCCTCGCGGTCTCCGACACGTCCCATCGGATTTACGAACACATAATTTCCAACATCATTTCCTGCCCAGGTGCCGACACCCTGTCCAATGCACCAGGCCCACTGCGCCGCCTTTGTAGAAGTAGACAGTGTGATCTCAACAGTAAAGTTATTATCTGTTCCAGTCACCAGTCCCTGAGGCAGTTCCGCATACTGGTCATCCGCTTCGGGATCAGCCTCAAACTGAAGTATCGTGGTGTCTCCACTGGTCTTAAAATCACTGTCCAACGTGCCATATAATGTAGCATGTCTGTTGTTACCCGACACGTCTGTCAGCTGATTCCCGCTGTGGGACATGTCATAGTGGGCCGTCATTTTCGGCAGTTCTACAGCTTCGACCGTTTTCGGCCCTGCCGCCGGCAGCATGGAAAACACAAGAGCTCCTGCCAGAACCGCCGCCATTGTTTTTTTGAGTTTCTTACTCATAGCCTGTCCTCCCATTTTTTTCGGTACCGCTGTTTCCAGGCACATTATATCGTTCCTTCACAGCGCAAGCGCCCATATACAGATGTTTTTACAGCCGGGACCCATCTTTCTGCTGTCCGGCTGTGTTCTCCTGCACACCGACGCTATTATACCTATGATAAAATTATACCCCCCCCACCTATTCCGGCAATCACAAAACATTCACATTTTATCATTTGTAAGTTATTTACAATACAAATTTTGTGTGTTATTATACAAATTAAATACAAGTCGTTTTATTGTGTTTATTTTTCTTTTATTATCCGGCGTATATGTGGGATTTTTTACGATATTTTATATTTCACGCAGATGATCATCCTGCATATACAACATTTTTTCATTTGTGCAGATTGGATTTTTTTTCATGTAAAGTTTGTTTTTTTACTTCTATTTCCAGTTTCTGTGAAAATAACTAAAATCCAAGTGTGTATTTTTTGAAAATAATTAAAAATTTTGGTTTTTAGGAGATGTATTTTATGGCAATCAAGTATAAGTGGCTGGCCGACCGGCTTAAGGAAATGATCTATACCGATATTGAGAAGGGAATTGAAAAACTTCCTACCGAGCAAGAGTTGTGCAGCCGTTTCCGGGTAAGCCGCCAGACTGTCCGCCTGTCTCTCTCCCTTCTGGAACAAGAAGGCCTGATCGTTAAAAAGAGAGGCAGCGGCTCTTTCATCACAGGTCTGAGAAGCGAGCCCGACAGCAACATTATCGGCATCCTGATCTCCGACGACCAGGATTATATCTATCCCTCGCTGATCAATGACATACAGTCCGAACTGTCAAGAAACGGTTTCGGCTCCCGGGTGTTTGTGACTGGCTGCCGCGCCTCCACAGAACGGCATATTCTCTCGGAACTCCTGAAGCGGCCCCTGCGCGGGCTGATCGTGGAGGGATGCCGCAGTGCGCTTCCGAACCCGAACCTGGATCTGTACCGCAGACTGCGGGACAGCAGCACATCTCTCGTATTTATAAATAATTACTATGCGCAGCTTGACGGCTGTTCCTATGTAAAGGACGACAACCTTACCGGCAGCGGTATGCTGGTCCGGCATCTGACTGGTCTTGGTCACACTGCGGTGGGCGGTATCTTCCCGGCAGATGAACTGCAGGGCATAGAGCGTTATCAGGGCTTTGTGGAATCCATGCGGGACTGTGGTCTTCCGGTTCCTGATGAACGGATCGGCTGGTTCTTTTCCACGGATATGGAGCTGCTGATCAAAAAGAGAGACACGGATTTTCTCCGCAGGATCATCACAGAGCCTCTGGCAGACTGCACCGCCGTAGTCTGTTACAACGATATGACCGCCTACTATCTTATCCAGGAACTGCGCCAGGCCGGACTGAATGTCCCCGAAGATATTGCGGTGGCTTCCTTTGACAACACTTATCTGAGCAGTTCCGAGCGAGTCGCTATCACTTCTCTGTCCCACAATCCTCATGAATCAGGAACAGAGGCTGCGCAGCTGATGGTCCGAAGGCTGAAAGGCCTTCCGGCACAGTCTCTGGAACTCCCCTGGGAGCTCAAAGTAAGGCAGAGTACGGGAAAGCCCGCCTCATAGGCTTTCCCCCTGCTGTCCTTTCTGATTTTTATGTCCTGCCCGATACTCTCTCGGACTGCAGCCCTGGGTCTTTTTAAACACAAAGCTGAAGTAATGGGAATCTTTGTATCCCACTTCCTGAGCGATATCTCCTGCAGATTTGTTTGTATTCTTCAGGAGTTTTTTTGCCTTTTCCATACGCTTTGCGGTGATATATTCCACAAAAGTCTTTTTCATGTTCTGGCTGAACACTGTGCTGAGATAGTTGGCGCTGACAAACAGCTTTGCCGCCGCCTGGTTGAGGGACATAGATTCTTTGTCGTAGTTCTCGTCAATATACTCCAATGCTCTTTTAAGTATCTTCCGGTTCTGGTTTGTGCTCTCCTGATCCCGAAGACTGATTGCTGTCTCAAGCATATCCAGAAAATATTCCGGCACTTCAGAGGCTTCCATATTCATATCCTGGGTATGGTTTCCCACCTGCTCCATAAATTCTTCTTTGGGTACCCCGATGGACTCTGCATAAGCGAGTATGGTAAACCGTATATTAAGCACAACATAGGCACGAAACATTCTGGATTTTAACGGCTCTTTGATCCTGTCCAGATAGGTTTCCACAAAATCATGGATCTCATTGCTGCTCCCTTTCACCAGAAAGTCTCTGATGATCTCCTGCGACATGGCGGAGGATTCCACCCCTTCTATCCTGTTTTCTTCCCTTGTAGTCAGATAATCGCCCAGTGTTGCCGATGACAGGATGTGCAGATTTGGCACGATAAACCGATAGGCCAGATAATGGTTTACATCCTGATAACAGGCAGGCAGCATACTCAGACGCTCTACCGGACTGCCGGTAGCCACATACCAGTCCAGGTGCTCCTCCTCCGGGGCGCACAGGCTGCGGATATGCTCCACGCCTTTCTCAGTCCAGTCTTTTATCTGTTCTTCCTCTGCCTTGACGAGCACTCCATTGCAGTTGGCATTCCAGCGGAAAAGAATATACTGGGGATGCCTTAGAAAGAAATGGAATACTTCATCCTGTTTTCGCATAAAATTCTCCGCACGTTCCTCCGAAACTGATGCTCCTTTTTCCTGAAGGTAAAAAAACAGCAGATTATAGCAGGGTGCGGTTATCTCGAGAGACAGTCTGGACGCCTCCTCGTAAATCTCCTGCACCGGCATGTCCCCGCCCAGCAGCCGTTCCATAAAACGTCTGCGGGAGAACTGTTCGTATACGTGCATTTCACTCTGGAACTGCGCCTGGTAATCGTTCTGCACCATATCCTGCTCGATTTTCTCCTTGAGTTCCAGCAAAGTTTTCTTCATCATCAAACGCGTGATCGGCTTGAGGAGATACTGATCAACCCCTACTTCTATCGCTTTTCGGGCATACTCGAAATCGTCGTATCCGCTGATGATCACAATCTTTGTCCGCGGAAACTCCTCGCTGACGATCTTACTCAGAGACAGCCCGTCCATGAACGGCATTTTGATATCTGTGATCAGCACATCCGGCCTGGTCTTTCGGATCATGGGCAGGGCCATCTCCCCGTCCGCCGCTTCTCCCACAAACCGGAACCCATACTGTTCCCACGGAATTTTGTCCCTCAGTCCATCCCTGATCACACTTTCATCTTCCACAAGAAACACTTTTAACATTTTCCCATCTCCTGACACTTAATAACTTCTGTCGTTGATATAATGTCCCACATTTTCCTGAGTGAATATTTTTTCATATACATAGTAGTCCCGCTCTATGGTACCACCGTTTTCCAGCATCCGGATCACGCTCTCCACCGCCGGCCCCTGCTCGGGATTGCACTCGATATCTACATTAATATCCCCCGTCTGCACCCGCTCCAGCGCAGATTTTACAGCATCGAAAGAAATAACAATAACATCGCCGTCCACGCCGGTAGTGATCCCGTTTTCCTCAAATACATCCAGCGCTCCAAATGTCATATCGTCGTTCTGGGATACCAGCACGTCAATGTCGTCATATTGCTTTACGATCCTGCGCATTTCTTCTCTCGCTTTTGTAGTCGTGTAATCAGCGCCGGTCTGTTCCAGAATGTTCCAGTTATCATGCCGGGCCGCTATTTCTTCAAAACCTTCCGTCCGTCCAATGGTGGAAGTGGCTCCGTTTGTTCCCTGGAGGACTACAATGTTGATCTCCTCGTCGGAACGCCCCTGCTCTTCCAGATAATCCTCAAGCCACAGGCCGGCATTTTCACCTTCTGCCCGAAAATCCGACCCGACTCTTGTCACATAGAGGGATTCGTCTTCAACTTTCAGCCCCCGGTCCATTACAATGACCGGTATCCCAGCATCTCTGGCTTCTTCAAGGACCACGTCCCAGCCGCTTTCTTCAATGGGAGAAAATACGATATAGTCTACTTGCTGGGATATAAAGCTTCGGATAGCCTTGATCTGGTTTTCCTGTTTCTGTCTTGCATTGTCAAAGACCAGAAGATAACCGTTTTCTCTTGTAAATGTCTCCTCTATAGACGTGGTGTTGGCCGTTCTCCACATGGACTCGCTGCCCAGCTGAGATACCCCCACTACGATCAGATCTTCGTCCGACGATGTCTCGCCTCCTGTATCGTCCACCTCAAATTGTTTCCCGCAGCCTCCCAGCAGGAGCAGAAAAATCATTGCCGCCGCTGTCATTCTGATGCGTTTTTTTCCTCTGCATTTCCTGTGACGCATTCCGTCTTCCTCCCTTTCTCTGTCTGCTGCGCTTTTCATGCTTTTTGCTGTATCTTACTTCCTTCAGTGTTTTCCCGGTTTCCGCCCCTGTCTGGATTTTCCTGTGCGTTGAGCATGGCGGGGATCCTGATCTCTACGACTGTCCCTCTCCCTTTATGCGAAACGACGGAAAGGCCGTATTCTTCACCAAAGTACATCCGTATCCTCTCGTTTACATTTGCAAGGCCAAAGCCTTTCTCTGTCTCCTTGCAGGGACGCCCGATCTCTCTGCGCAGTTCTTCCAATTCTTCTGTATCCATGCCTGCGCCGTCGTCTCCGACCAAAAACCGGATCGCGTCTCCGTCTTTTTCTCCTTTGATATGGATGAATCCTTTGCTCCTCTTGCGTTTGATGCCGTGATAAAGAGCATTTTCTACCACCGGCTGAAGGGTGAGTTTCAGAATCTGGTAGTTGTAGATAGCCGGATCGATCTGGATGCTGTATTCCATAATGTCATGGTAACGCATCTCCTGTATCTCCAGGTAACTGCTGATATGCTGTTCCTCTTCCCTGATCGAGATGAACTCTTTTCCTTTGCTCAGTACCTGGCGGAAAAAATTGGATAATGCAACTACCATAGTTACCGCCTGATCCGGTTCATTTCCCTCAATCTGCCATACAATCGTATCCAGCGTATTGTAGAGGAAATGCGGATTGATCTGTTCCTGCAAAAGCCTGAGATCGGTTTTTCTGATCTTCTGCTCATCTTCCTTGATCTTGCTGATCATAACCTGCATATTGCCGGCCATATAGTTAAAGCCGTCGGCCAGAACCTCGATCTCATCTTTAGAAGTCACTTCCGCCCGGGCACTGAAATCTCCCTCCGCCACCTTTTTTGTAGCCTTGTTCAGTTCTTTGAGCGGCCGGATAATGCCGGAAGTGATCAGGAGCGCAGCTATCGTCACGCCCACGATCAAAACGGCAAGCACGATCCCACATGCAACCATAAATCCCCGGATCTGCACGTTCAATTCATCTGTCACTTCTTCCATGCTCTGAGTCTGGTAGTAGATATAATACTGGATGTCGTCCTGCACCAGCTCGGTAAGAACGTAAATATTATTTTCCAGATTTTCAATATTATCATCGTATGTACCGCCCGCGTTGATGCTCTCCACAATATCATCCACTCTCTTTTCCAGTGTATCGATATTGCGCAGCAGGCTGGCCAGCCATACCCGGCTCTCACTGTCCGTGGTGACGCCCATCAGCTCGGTAAACGCACTGCGCAGATCATTGATCAGCGCATAAGGATCTTTCAGTTTCTCATCCTCCGAGATATTGTCGAATGTCACATAGCCCACAACCAGCTTGTACATACTTTCATCCATCTCTTCTTTAAAATTCAGGTTATAGTTATTCGCGATTGTAATATCCCGCACAATCTTATCATAAACCTGGCTGTAATTAGCCATCGAGGCAAGCAGATACACCAGCATGACCACAAACGGCAGCGCCGCGACCGCAGCCAGCACCAGGATCTTATGCTTTATCGAAAAACCCCTGCTGCCTTTTCCCGATTTTTTATGAATAAACCAGCCTTTCCTCATCGCCAACCACCCTTTGTCCATCTCAAACACCCGTTCCTGTGTTTCACCGCATTTTGTCTATAAGTATAACATTTTGGCGAAAAGGTTACAACGTATTTTTAAAAGGGGTCAGGCCCCTTTTACGCAAGTTTTCTGAATATTCCAACGACTCTGTCAAAAGGGGCCTGACCCCTGGCAGTATTGTACAATTTTTCTGCAAGTATGCTGCAAGCTTTTTTCTATCTGTATCTGTATAATCAGTTTATAAGCAATGGGGAATCATTTTAGGAGGTTTTGTTATGGTACGGAAGTTTGTTTATGGCGAGCCTTTTGATACGGATGCGGTTACGGTTTCTTTTCCGGCTGAGGAAGGGAGGCCGGCTTACGGCAGTGTCAGCACAGAGCGGGGCTTTTGTTTTTCTTACTGTATGGATGCAGATGATATTGTGTTTGGCCTGGGTGAGGCCAACAGAGGGATAAATAAGCGGGGCTGGCGGTTTGTCAGCGACTGTACGGATGACCCTGAGCATACGGAGGAGAAGGTGTCTCTGTACGGAGCCCACAATTTTATCGTCGTTTCCGGGAAAGAGACGTTCGGGCTGTTTGTGGACTATCCCGCCGCCCTTACCTTCGATATCGGGTATACGCAGCAGGATATGTTATATATATCCTGCGACCATGCGGACCTGAATCTGTACGTTATCAGCGGAGATTCTCCTTATGATATTGTAAAGCAGTTCCGCCGGATAATCGGGCAAAGCTATATTCCGCCAAAATTTGCTTTTGGTTTCGGGCAGAGCCGCTGGGGCTATAAGACCCCGGAAGACTTTGAGCGGGTGGCGCAAGGCTACCGGGAAAATCACCTGCCTCTGGACATGATCTATATGGATATCGACTATATGGATTCCTACAAGGATTTTACTGTCAGCAGTGAATTTGAAGATTTTTCTGATTTTGTACAGAGGATGAAGGAGCAGCATATCCGCCTTATACCGATCATTGACGCAGGAGTGAAGATCGAGGAAGGCTACGATGTATATGAGGAAGGCGTAAAAAACCGCTATTTCTGTCAAAGAGAGGACGGCACTGACTTTGTGGCGGCAGTTTGGCCGGGTGACACTCACTTCCCGGATGTCCTTGATCCTGAAGCCAGAAAATGGTTCGGGGACAAATACCGTTTTCTCACAGACCAGGGCATCGAGGGATTCTGGAACGATATGAACGAGCCGGCCATCTTTTATTCCAGCGAGGGTCTGGCTGAGGCAAAAGATATGGCACGCCGGTTTGCCAAGACCGGAAACGGCCGATGGGACGGAAACGACGAGTCGGCCGCAGGCGTGTGGCAGCTCGGCGACAAGCTGAAGAGCCTGGCAAACAGTCCGTCGGACTATGCACGCTTTTACCACAATATAAACGGCAAGAAAGTCCGCCATGACAGAGTTCATAATCTGTACGGTTTTAATATGACGCGGGCCGCAGGGGAGGCATTTGACCGGATCGATCCTGACAGACGTTTCCTGATGTTCTCCCGCTCCTCCTACATCGGAATGCACCGGTATGGGGGCGTCTGGACCGGGGACAACCGTTCCTGGTGGCAGCACATCCTCTTAAATCTTAAGATGATGCCATCCCTTAATATGTGCGGCTTCCTCTATACCGGAGCTGACCTGGGCGGCTTTGGCGCAGACACGACAAGAGACCTTGTCCTGCGCCACACAGCCCTGGGGATATTTACCCCGCTGATGCGGAACCACTCCGCCCTGGGGACAAGAGATCAGGAATGCTATCAGTTTGAGCAGACGGAGGATTTCCGGCATCTGCTGGGCGTGAGATACCGCCTGCTGCCCTACCTGTACAGCGAGTACATGAAAGCGGCTCTCACGGACGATATGTACTTTAAACCTCTGGCCTTTGTGTACCCGGAGGATAAGATGGCTGTCCGCGTGGAAGATCAGCTTATTCTTGGAAATGAGATCATGATCGCCCCGGTTTACGAGCAGAACGCGATCGGCCGCTATGTATATCTGCCGGAAGAAATGATGTTCGTCAAATTCATGCCGGACGGCTCTCTCAGCGAAAAAATCCTGGAAAGAGGCGTCCACTATGTGGAGATTGCCCTGAATGAAGCGCCCCTCTTTATCCGCTCCGGGAAATGCATCCCTGTAGCAGGGGCTGCCGAGTACGTAGATGCAGTGGATAAAGAACATCTTGAGCTGGTGGGATATGAAGGCGCAGAATATGTGCTCTATGATGACGATGGAGTGCATAAGGATTATGATATGGAGAAGAACTGCCGGATATTAAAGAAATAGTCTGACAAAAAACGGGGCAGGGAAATGCAGGATAAAAAGGAAAATCCTGCTTTTCTCTGTCCCGTTCATAATACTCCATGCATTTTACACCAATCCCATACTGCGCAGGATGTACAGCCATCCTGTCATGGTAAATGCGCTGAACAATGTAGTGAGCATGACCACACTGGATGTCAGCACGCCTTCGTGGCCCATGTTCCGCGCCATCACGTAACAGCTCACTGTTGTGGCGGAGCTGAGCATAACAAGAATAGCCACCAATTCTTCCCTGCGGAAACCGAGCCATACTGCAAGAGGGAGAAAAAGCGCCGCGAACAGCACCAGCTTCATCGCCGATGCAGCCACTGCGGGCTTCGCTTTTCCAAACGCTTTTTTCAGGTCAAAGCTTGCCCCCATCGCCATCAGCCCCAGCGGTGTGGCAGTAGTTCCCACGTCTGAGACCATCTTTTCCAGAACGGAGGGCAGGGGGATCCTGAGAGCAGACCACAAAAGGCCCGCTGCGATTCCCAGGATGATCGGATTTGTGGCAATTCCTTTCAATGTCGCCTTCCACACTCCACGGTCAAGTTTTTTTCTCTCCGGCTGAAAAAAAGAAAGGACAACCACCGCCATCACGTTATAGAGCGGCACGCTGCCGATGATCATCAGCGGAGCCATCCCGGCATTCCCGTAAATGTTCTGGATAAATGCGATTCCCAGAAGCGCCGCGCTGCTCCGGTAGGACGCCTGGATAAACTCCCCCTGGATGCTTCTGTCCCGCCATAAAAAGGAGACTGCCGCCGCCAGAGCGATGCTCACCAACGTAGCTCCAAAGCAGAACAGCACGAACTTCATGTTCCACACCTGGGAGAAATCTACCGTTGACAGATCCTCGAAGAGCAGCGCCGGCAGCGGCACAAGAAATACAAATTTATTCATTTTCGACGCAAATACGTCGTCGATCACTCCCAGCTTTCTGAGTGCAAATCCCAACACCATCAAAAGGAATATGGGAACCGTTGCATTCAGGCTGAAAATCAGATTCTCCATAGCTGTCTGTTATTCGCCTACGATACATACCCGGATCAGATTTGTCCGTCCCGGGATTCCAAGCGGAATACCTCCTGTAAACACGATTTTATCTCCCTCTTCCACAACACCGTGGGCCTGCGCCGCCTCAATGGCACGCAGGCAGAGGATTTCCGAACTGTACTCCTCTCTGATCTTAAGAGGAAGGATCCCCCAGGACAGATTCATCTGCCGGTATACCTTTTCCGAACTGGAGCAGCCCGCAATGAGACACTCCGGGCGGTACTTGGAGATCATACGCGCAGTGTTTCCCGTCTTGCTCACCGCCAGGATCGCGTTCGCTTTCAGATCTATGGCAGTCATGCAGGTTGCATGAGAAATAGCGTTTGTGATATCAGGATCCTCAGCCCGCTCTCTTCTGCGGAATATGGCGTTATAGTCAATGTTGCCCTCCATATGGACAGCGATCTTTACCATCATCTTCACGGCCTCCACCGGATATTTCCCCGCAGCGGTCTCGCCGGAGAGCATGATGGCGCTGGTTCCCTGGGCGATGGCATTAGCCACATCCGTCGCCTCGGCGCGGGTAGGCCTGGGATGGATCATCATGGAATCCAGCATCTGAGTTGCAGTAATGACAACCTTGCCCGCCTCGTACACTTTCTCAATGATCTGCTGCTGGATGATCGGCACATGTTCCAGAGGGATCTCCACGCCCATATCGCCTCTGGCGATCATGATGCCGTCGGCCTCTCTGATGATCGCGTCGATATTATCCACGCCCTGCTGGTTCTCGATCTTTGCGATAATATTGATGGACTGGCCTCCGTTGCCGTTGAGCAGTTCCCGCATCTCCCGCACGTCGTCCGCCGTCCTGGTAAAGGATGCTGCCACAAAATCAAAGTCTTCCTGGATGCCGAACAGAAGATCCTCCCGGTCTTTCGGGCTGATAAAAGGCATCTTCAGTTCCACGCCGGGCACGTTGACCCCTTTGTGATCCGAGATATCGCCTCCGTTCTTTACGATGCAGATAATATCCCGGTCCACGATCTCAACAACCTCCATCCCAACCAGGCCGTCATCGATCAGGATGGAATCTCCGGGTTTTACATCTTTATACAGATCTTTGTACGAGATTGAGACCCGTTCCTGTGTACCCTCGATATCATCATTGACAAGAATGAATTTCTGTCCGTCTTCCAGTATGATCTTATGCTCTTTAAAGCAGCCGATGCGGATTTCCGGCCCTTTGGTATCGAGCAGCGCGGCGATGGGCCTGTCGAACTGCCGCCGCAGCGTCTTCAGCTTCTCCAGACGCCCTTTCTGCTCTTCGTGGGTTCCATGGGAAAAATTAAACCGGGCCACATCCATCCCCTCCCGGATGAGCGCCTCCATGATCCCTTCCCTGTCAGTTGCAGGGCCTAACGTACAAATAATCTTTGTTTTTCTCATAATATTTCCTTTCCGGATAACTCCTTGCTTTGATAAACGGCACACTCGAAAAAGCATTCTGCACGATTGATCCAGTTATTTTGCGAACGCTGTACCAGGTGAACTGCTAAACTCATTATAACACTTCCCCAAAGGCAGCACCAGAAAGAATTCTGTAAAATCATTCAGCCGCCGCGGGGATCAGTTCCCCGCGTTGCTCGCCGCGATCTTCACCCTGCTCCACAGATCGCTTATTATCTTCTTTGTATTTTCATTGTACACAAACACTTCATCATTCTCATTATCTGTCCGCGGAATATATGCGTTGATCCCCTCATAGTCTCCGCCCTCGCCGGAGAGCACATCCATGACTTCCTGATTGGCCGAGGTGTAGCCCACATAACTGGAGTTGTCATATGCGCCGTCATAATCAGTGGCAAAGTTGATAAACGCATGAGCCAGATCTGGGTTCTCCGCGTTTTTCGGAATGACCATGGCGTCAGACCAGAGGTTGGTCCCGGTCTCAGGCATATAATACCCCATGTTTTCATTTTCCGCCATAACATAGGAGGCGTCTCCAGAATAGATCAGCCCAAGAGCCTTCCTGCCCTGCGCCATGTTGTCAATGATCTCGTCTGTTACGATCTCCGTATCCATAGTCTCCACGCAGCGGACAAGCCATTCATAGGCTTCCTGGATCTCGCCCTCGTCTTCCGTGTTCATGGAATATCCCAGCGCTTTCAGCGCCATCATAAAGGAATCCCGCTCCGAGTCATACAGATAGACGTCTCCTTTATATTTCTGATCCAGGAAGATATTGTAGCCTTCCCGCTCCAGATCTTCGATATCTACCTTGGTCTTGTCGTAGACAATGCCCACTGTTCCCCAGAAGTACGGCACAGAGTAATCATTGTTCGGATCATAGGGAAGCCCTTTCACCGCATCGGCCAGTTTGTCCATGCAGTTCAGCTTTGATTTGTCCAGCTTCTGCAGATATCCCTCCTGGATCAGGCGCTGTATCATGTAGTCGCTGGGCACAAGAATATCATAAGCCTCCCCGTTCGCCACTTTAATGTACATCTGCTCATTGGAATCAAAATTCTCCGTCACCACATTGGCGCCGGTAGCCTCTTCAAAATCAGGGATAATATTTTCCCCGGTATATTCTCCCCAGTTGTATATCTTAAGAGTCTGTCCCTCAAATGGGCGGTCCTGTCTGCCCGCTCCTCCCCGGTATACCGCAAAAACACCCACGATCAGCACACAGCAGGCAACGACTGCGGGGACAATCCTCCTGCGCCTTCCAAGCTCGGATTTGCTGCTTCTTTTTGCAGCGATCAGAGGCCCGAGGTTGACCAGCAGAAGGACAAATGTAATGATCACGACTACCAGCGTGGATATGGCGTTGATACTGGGGTTGACTCTCTTGCTCATGGTATATACGACAATGCTCAGGTTCTTTACTCCCTGCCCGGTCACAAAATAAGAGATGATGAAATCATCCACGGACATGGTAAACGCGATCAGCGCCCCGGAGACGATTCCCGGCGTAAGCTGAGGCACGATCACCTTTGTCAATGCCTTCCAGGGCGTAGCCCCCAGATCCATGGCCGCATCCGCCAGATTGGGATCCAGCGACCGGATCTTCGGCATGACAGACAGGATCACGTAGGGGATGCAGAATGCGATATGCGCAAGCACCATAGTCACATATCCCTTTTCCACCTGAAATGTGATAAACAGCAGCATGAATCCGATGGCGGTAACGATCTCCGGATTCATCATGGGAAGATTATCCACCTGTTCCATGATATTTCTCACGATCTTTCTTGAGCTGCTCAGGCCGATGGCCGCCACAGTACCCACGACCGTAGCGATCACTGTGGCAATGACAGCCACGCTGAATGTGGTATAAAGCGCCGTCATCATATCGCTGGATTCCAGCATATGCTGATACCACCGCAGAGAAAAGCCGGTAAATACAGTCAGAGACTTGCTCTCGTTAAAGGAAAAGACGACCATGTAAATGATGGGAAGATAGAAAAAAGCCATCATAAGGATCATGAGCACCTTTCCAAATGTACGTCTGTTCTTTTTCATGCCTTCTCCCCCTTTCCTCCCTGATTATGGATCTCAATCCTTCGCACCGCCACCATCAGCAGCATCATAATGACCGCGATGACCATGGACACCGCGCTTCCGAAGTTCCACTCGCCGACTGTGATAAACTGGTTCTCGATCATATTTCCGATCAGGAAATACTGTCCTCCGCCAAGCAGCTTCGGGATAAAGAAAGAGCTTACCGCAGGAAGGAAGACAAGGGTGATCCCGTTTATCACACCTGGGAGAGAGAGCGGAAGCGTCACTCTCCGAAATGTCTGCGCCGGAGCCGCGCCAAGATCCGCGCTGGCCTCCAGAAGAGACGGATCCATCTTCGTCAGAGACGTGTGTACCTGCAGGATCATAAATGGCAGGAAATTATATACCATACCCAGGAGCACCGAGCCCTCTGTATACAGAAGTTCCATATCCCCCAGCCCGAAAATGCCCAGAATACGCTGGAGAATGCCGCCTTCACTTAAAATTCCGATCCATGCATAGGTGCGCACAAGCATGTTGATCCACATAGGCAGAGTAATGCACAGGATCAGGATATTCTGCACCTTTTCACTGCATCTGGAGATAAAATACGCCGCCGGATATCCGAGGATCAGACAGATAACCGTCGTCTTCACCGCGATTGCAATCGATCTCCACAAAATCAGGAGAAAGTCCGGATCTGTGAAAAACTTGACGTAATGTTCCAGCGTAAAAGAAAAAGAAATAATGCTGTTCCCCTGTTCCATCACCGAATAGAGTGCGATAAGGACCATGGGAAGCACGAGCATCAAAAGCGCCCACGCGATATAGGGAAGCGCCAGCTTTGAAAACCGTTTCATTGATATACCTCCCTCTTAAAATACCTCTCTGGACATGACGTGGATATCCTCCGGGAAGAAGGTAAGCCCCACTTCACGCCCCTCCTCGACGTAGTCTGTCGTGTGTATCTTGAATTCCCGTCCTGCCGTGGAAAACGTGATCCGGTAGACGCCTTCTTTTACATTTTCCGGCTCAAAATCATAATCCACAGTAAGATCGACGCTCTCATCCTCATTGCTCAGCTTCCATCCCTGTGCGCCCGCCCAGGTTTTCAGATCCGTGTCCAGAGCCTGGGATTCTGTGATCTCGTCCACAGTCTTAAAGAAATTGAAGGCCATAACGCCCTCGTTTGCCTTTTCATTTTTTACAAAAGGCTGGTCCACCACGTGGATCGTCCTCTCGACTTTTGTCCCGTTCGAAGTGGAAAATACCACCGGATATGCGCCTTCTTCTTTTGACAGGCTGTACTCTACCTTTGCAATGGAAATAAACTCGTCGCTGGCCGGATCCCACGCCTGAGCGTTAGAAAGTGCGATGATCTCCTTATCGTCCAGCGCCTCTACGTCGTCAATGTCTACAAAAAAGTCGCTGGCACTGATCTTTTCTTTTCCGTCCGCGCTGGACACGTCCTGATTGCGGATCACACGCATATTGACCGTCACTCTTGTACCGGGAACAGTCTCCACCATGATCTCGTAGTGTACGCCTTTAAACAGAACGCTTAATACTTCTCCTGTCATCTTGCCGTCCTTTACATCTACGATATCAATGTCTTCCGGCCGGATCACCACGTCCACAGGCTCGTTCTCCTTAAACCCGAAGTCCACACAGTCAAAGGTAATGTCGTCAAACCGGACTTTGTAATCCTCAGGCATAACCGCCGGGATAATATTGCTCTCCCCGATAAAATTTGCCACGTAACGGTTGGCCGGTTCATTATAGATATCCTGGGGAGTGCCCACCTGCTGTATCTCGCCGTTTTTCATAACGACGATCTTATCGGACATGGTCAGAGCTTCCTCCTGGTCGTGGGTAACAAAAATAAAAGTGATGCCGACCTCCCTCTGGATCCGCTTCAGTTCGTACTGCATCTCCTTGCGCAGCTTCAGATCCAGGGCGGCCAGAGGCTCATCCAGAAGGAGTACCTTCGGCTCGTTTACCAGAGCCCGGGCAATGGCCACACGCTGCTGCTGCCCGCCGGAGAGCAGTGTAGTATTTTTGTTCTCGTATCCTTCCAGACCGATCAGTTTGAGCATCTTCATAACCTTCTGGTCAATGACATCCTTGCTCATCTTCTTGATCTTCAGGCCAAATGCGATATTTTCATAGACGCTCAGGTGAGGAAACAGCGCATACTTCTGAAAGACCGTGTTCAGTTCCCGACGGTAGGGCGGCATATTGCTGATCTCCTCCCCGTCAAAGATCACGCTTCCTTCATCCGCGTCGAGAAATCCCCCCAAGATACGCAGAAGCGTCGTCTTGCCGCAGCCGCTGGGCCCCAGCAGCGTGACAAATTCATTTTCATAAATATCCAGATTAATTCCCTTGAGGACGATCTGTCCGTCAAAATTCTTTACAATATTTCGGAATTCTATCAGTTTTTTCCCTTCCATCTTGCTCTCCTCCTTAGAATACAGCGGTCGAATCACGCCTATTATACACATTTGGGATGATATTTCAATACATTTTATCATTTTATGCGGAAATTTTATATGGATTTATAAAAATTAGCAAACGAAACCGCCCTTCCACTCCGGCCCGGCTCCTGCAATGAGAAAAAAGACCCCTCTGCCGCGCCTGCAAAGGAGTCTTTATAGTCTGGATATTCTGTTTTAAAGATTTTTAACAAACAGCGCCCGTATCGCATTCAGGACAGCCAGGATCATCACTCCCACATCCGCGAAGATCGCCAGCCACATATTGGCAATGCCAAGCGCTCCCAGCGCCAGGCAGATCAGCTTGATGCCGATGGCAAATACAATATTCTGGTACACAATGCGCAGACACTTTCTGGATATCCTGATCGCTTTGGATATCTGCATGGGATCGTCGTCCATCAGGACCACGTCAGCTGCCTCAATGGCCGCGTCTGAACCCATTGCCCCCATGGCGATCCCGATATCCGCGCGTCTGAGGACCGGCGCGTCATTGATCCCGTCCCCCACAAAGGCCAGTTTATCTTTATCCGGTTTCATACGGATAAGCTCTTCTACTTTCTCAACCTTGCCTGCGGGGAGAAGGCCGCTGTGCACTTCATCAATACCGAGATCATCCGCCACCTTATCCGCCACTTTTTTGATATCTCCGGTGAGCATAACTGTACGTCTCACCCCGGCTTTTCTTAGCTGCTGCACAGCGTCTTTCGAATGGGGTTTCACAACATCCGAGATCACGATATGTCCCGCATATTTCCCGTCCATAGCTATGTGGATAATGGTCCCCACCGCATGGCATTCAATATAATCTATGCCCAGCTGTTTCATAAGTTTATCATTTCCTGCGGCAACCTCTATCCCGTCTACCCTTGCGGTCACGCCGTTTCCGCTGATCTCCCGGATATCTGAAACACGGGAACGGTCGATTTCTCTGCCGTAAGCTTTCTGAAGGCTTTTACTTATGGGATGGGAAGACGCACTCTCCGCCAGCGCCGCATATTCTACCAGCTTTTCATCTTCCAGCTCATTGTGATGGATGCCGTTGACTTCAAAAATCCCCTGCGTCAGTGTACCCGTCTTGTCGAATACAACAATCTTCGTCCGGGAAAGGGTTTCAAGATAATTCGAGCCCTTTACCAGAACGCCTGCATTGCTGGCTCCGCCGATGCCCGCGAAGAAGCTGAGCGGGATACTGATCACAAGAGCGCACGGGCAGCTGATCACAAGGAAGGTCAGCGCCCGGTAGATCCACGTATCCCAGTCCGGTGCCAGCCCAAAGCCCAGCATCTGCACCAGCGGCGGGAGAAAGGCCAGCGCCAGCGCCGCATAGCAGACTGCCGGAGTATAGACCCGGGCAAATTTGGATATAAAATCTTCTGAGCGGGATTTGCGGGAACTTGCATTTTCCACCAGATCCAGTATTTTTGACACTGTGGATTCGCCAAATTCCTTCGTCGTCCGGATCTTCAGCACGCCTGTCATATTAATGCAGCCGCTGATGATCTCATCTCCTGTTTTTGTGTCCCTGGGAATACTTTCACCGGTAAGGGCGCTGGTATTCAGGCTGGAGCTCCCTTCCACGATCACGCCGTCGATCGGCACCTTCTCGCCGGGCTGAACTACGATGATACTGCCGATTTCCACTTCATCCGGGTCTGTTTTCTCCAGTTTCCCGTCTTTTTCTATGTTTGCATAATCCGGCCGGATATCCATCAGATCGCTGATATTGCGGCGGCTTTTGCCCACCGCATAACTCTGGAACCACTCTCCGATCTGATAGAAGAGCATAACCGCGACTGCTTCCGTATAGTCTCCGCTCTTTTCACAGACCGCCAGTGCGATCGCCCCCACAGTGGCCACAGCCATCAGGAAGCTTTCATCAAACACCTGCCTGTTTCTTATCCCCTTGAGCGCTTTGAGCAGGATGTCATAACCGATCACCAGATAAGGGATCAGATACAGCAGAAATCTTGCCGCCCCCGTAACCGGGGCAAATCCCAGCCCGATCAGAAAAGCGGCGGATACCACAATTCGGATCAGCATTTTTTTCTGCTTTTTATTCATCAATTCCCCACCTCTCAGATAAAGATCTCGCAGTCGTCCTCGACTTTTTTACAGTTTTTCCTTACTTCCTGCATTACCTCTTTCGGATTCTGCCCCTCGTCAAATTCTACGTTCATCTTCAGCATCATAAAGTTTACGCTGGCATCTTTCACACCGGCAGTGCGCTTCGCAGCCTGCTCCATTTTATTTGCACAGTTTGCACAATCCACATCAATTTTATAAGACTTTTTCATGGCTCTTTCATCCTTTCTTTTCACCCGTATCATTTTATCAATTAAACATATGTTTAACTGATGACTACATATTATACTCTAAGCAAGAACACGTCAAGCATTTCTCTTTATGTTCTACCTTACAGGCAAAAACTATTTCCATTTGGATAAATCATGTCGCAGGTTTCTGTTTTCTGTGCTAAAATGGGGATTACAAAGGAGGGTATTATTTATGGACCAACGCCGTTTACCTCACGACCATCATCAGACATTAGAGCATATACCGGAGACAATACCGGAAACCGGGGATTTTCAGACAGTGGCCGATATCTTCAAGCAGCTGGGCGACGGAAGCCGCATCCGTATCTTCTGGCTGCTCTGCCACTGCGAAGAGTGTGTGATCAACATTTCTTCTCTTGTGGAGATGAGCAGCCCGGCAGTGTCCCACCATCTCAGGCAGCTTAAGACCGCCGGTCTGATCGTCAGCCGCCGCGAGGGAAAAGAAGTCTACTACAAAGCCGCTGAAACAGAGCAGGCCCAGCTTCTCCATCAGGTCATCGAACAGATGATACAGATTGCCTGCCCGTCAAAAGAAGCCGAAAAAAGCGCCCGCCCCGGCATGTCCCGGCAGGAGGAACTGATCCGCGCCATCCACAGTCAGCTTACCGATCATCTTGAGAGACGCTATACGATTGAAGAACTGTCAAGACAGTATCTGATCAACTCCTGTTCATTAAAGAAGATTTTTAAGGAAGTGTATGGAATGCCGATTGCCGCTTATATGAAAGAATACCGCGTCCGCAGGGCAATGGAACTCCTCAGCGGAACGGATGAGAGCATCTCCGCGATCGCGGCAAAGGTCGGTTATGAAACCCAGGGGAAATTTACGAACGCATTTAAAGACTGTACGCAGATGACCCCCAGCAGCTACCGGAAGCAGCGCCGGAAGTAGCGCCCGACACAGGCGATCGGATAGGGAAGGTGCCTTTCCCTATCCGATTACGCGGCGCGCACAGCTCACGGCATAAATGCCGTGAGCTGTACTTGCCCTGCCTATTCTGTCCGCAGCGCCGTCACCGGATCGCTCTTTGCCGCTTTTCTGGACGGGATCAGCCCGCCCGCCAGCGTCAAAAGAACGCTGAGGAGGATCAGCACTACCGCAGGAGCTGCCGGGAGCACAGCACTCACATCCGTGGTGCCGGCCAGGTAATGGATGAGCATATTGCCCGGAATCAGGATCAGCAGGGTAAGCCCAATGCCGATCAGTCCGGCGCACAGCCCGATGATAAAGGTTTCCGCGTTAAACACCTGGGAGATATTCTGTTTCGATGCGCCGATCGCACGCAGGATACCGATCTCCTTCTTTCTCTCCAGTACGCTGATATAAGTAATAACCCCGATCATAATGGAGGACACGATCAGAGAGATCGCCACAAACGCGATCAGCACGTAGCTGATAATATCTACGATCTGAGTTGCAGAGGACATGAGCGATCCCACAATATCTGTGTAGGTTATCACCTGCTCTTCTTTGCCTTCCCGCTCCATCCGGGCATTGTAGCTGTCCAGGATCTGTACAACCTGCTCCTTGCTCTCAAAATCTTTCGGATAGATATCTATGCCCGCCGGTTCATCAAAGTCGATATATCCCAGCGCATTTAAATTGCTTTCATAGGTTGTGCTCCGCCCGGAATCCATAGACATCATAAGCTCCGCCAGTTCTTCTCCGGTCATATTCATCTGAAATGCGTCGGCAAAAGCTTCTCCGTCAATGCTCATGGCGTCCTGAAGGCTTTGCCCGACCCGGCTCATAGACTGCTGCATGGCTCCTTCCATGCCGGAAGCAAGCTGGCTCATCAGTTGTCCCATAGCGGAAGAGATCTGGCTCTCCAGAGTGTCGGCCACAGAAGCTCCGTAGGATGACATTGCATCTTCCATGTATGCCTGCAGGGCACCGGATATCTGTTCCCCCGCCTGTTCCATGTCCACGGCCTGGGCCAGACCGTCAGCCAGGATCTTCTGTGCCTCATCCGTGCCCAGATACTCCGTGAAATACTGTCCTATTTTGACGGGATCCGGCGCGCCCGGCGTATTCTGTGCATAACTCAGATAGCCTGCGGCCAGTTCGGAGGCCAGCTTCTGGATCTGTTCATCCGTAACGATTATATCAATACTGCCGAGTATGCCCTGGCCCCACTGCTCCAGTATGGCCTGCGCCCCGGGAGTCTGCAGGTATTCCATCAGGTACTGGCTGAACTTCTCAGGATCCTGAAATCCGTCTTCATATCCATCCTTCCCTTCCACATACTCCATATACCCGGCCAGGATCTTTTGAAAAAGATCCCGGATCTGATCTGCAGTGATCGGGATGCCTCCGCCATCTGCAAGGATTTCCTGCAGATTCCGGGAAAGGATCTCCCTTCCCTCCGGCGTCTGCAGAAAGTCTGCAAAGGCGTCTCCCAGGCCGGAAAAATCTGCCCCCGGGTAGTCTTTCACATATTCCTGATAGCCCGCCAGCAGCCCTGAGGCCATGGACGCGAACGCATCCGAAGAAATAGAAAGATCCAGGCCATCCATGATCTCACTTAGATCTATCTGTCCCATATCAGGAAGAGTCATCTGTATCTGGCTCAGGTCAATGGCATCCGACAGGTCGATCGAGCCTCCCGCCTCCCCCATTGCCGACGAGAAATCGAACCCATCCGAAAGCGCGTTTCCGTCAAATCCAAAGGCTTCAGCAAGCGCGTTTTCATCCACTGTAACAAGGGAATCCATGTCAAATCCGCTGTCAGAGCTGTCCTCGCCAAAAGGTTCACCTGTAAAGACATTTGTTCCCGGATCTGCAAGCTGCTGCCGGACAATCTCACTTTTCGCTGCGTTCTGGGCCACATGCTCCGTCAGAGAAGCCGGGTACCCGATACCGGACGACAGGATCAGTCCGTTCGCGTCCTCGGAAGGCTGCACGATTCCGACGATCGTAATATCCTCCCCCTCATTCACCAGGTTTTTCATGTACTCTTTATCCTGGGATTTATCTTTCCACACCTGATACTGGCTGTCGTATGCATAATAGTCGGTACTGTTTACAAGCTTGAAGGTAATTCCCAGAAAATCTTCATAATCATAGGAACCGATATTCTCCGGGGTCTCCACGTTTTCCTCGTCTATGAACTGCTGGATCATGTCGTCCAGTTCCGCCGAATCTCTAAGCCCCATCGTATACAGCATAAAATCGCTGATACCGCCGCCGGAGGTGAGAACGAGCACACATTCATTGTAATTCTCCGGCCACCGGCCCGCTTTTACGTCATACTGGCCCTTAAACAGGTTTTCATTTTCCGGCATCTCGTAGAACACATCCGTGCTCATCATCATAGACATCATGCTGTTAGACGCGGACGCCGAGCCCAGGCCAAGCGCTTCAAAGGAAGTGTCCGGGTGCACCTGCCGGACGCCGTCTTCTTCCTGGCGGTAAATCTGCGGAGAGATATTATAAGAATACTCCACTGCATTTGTATACTCTTCAATGCCGCTCTCCGGGCTGTCCAGGTATTTTTTCAGGGATTTGAGGTCGTTGGCATCCATGGTGGAAAACATAGACGTCACCATCTCAAAAATCTCCACCTCCCCCTCTTCCTTCTCCTCTTCTCCGCCGGGGGAAGCGCCTGCGCTTTCCGTCATCATAGAGGTCAGATCCAGTCCTGTGCTCTGGATCTGAAGGGGATACTCCGCCATCGTCTCTTCCTCGATCGACTTGATATAGTCGTTTACCCCCGCAGACAGAGAGAGGATGAGAGCAATCCCGATTATACCGATGGAACCGGCAAAGGACGTCAGCAGAGTCCTGGCTTTTTTTGTTTTCAGGTTATTGAAGCTAAGAGACAGAGCCGTGAGAAATGACATGGATGCCTTTCCCATATTTCTGTGCTCCGGCTTATCCATCTGTTCTTCGTTTATGTCAAAAGGAGCCGTATCCGACCGGATCCTGCCGTCTCTTAAATTAACGATCCTGGTGGCATACTCCTCCGCCAGTTCCGGGTTATGCGTCACCATAACGACAAGACGGTCTTTTGCCACCTCCCGCAGGAGATCCATCACCTGGATGCTGGTGTCGCTGTCCAGAGCGCCGGTAGGTTCGTCGGCCAGCAGGATGTCCGGGTCATTTACCAGGGCACGGGCGATGGCCACCCTCTGCATCTGGCCGCCGGACATCTGGTTGGGCTTTTTGTGGAGCTGGTCGCCAAGTCCCACCTTTTCAAGGGCTTCTTTTGCCCTTTTGCGCCGTTCTGCCTTTCCGATACCGGATATAGTAAGGGCCAGTTCTACATTTGCCAGGACGGTCTGATGAGGGATCAGATTGTAGCTCTGGAACACAAATCCGATCGTATGATTCCGATAGGAATCCCAGTCCCTGTCTTTATACTTTTTTGTGGAAATCCCGTTGATGATCAGGTCGCCGCTGTCATACCGGTCCAGTCCTCCGATGATATTGAGCAGCGTGGTTTTCCCGGAGCCGCTGGGACCCAGAATGGCTACGAATTCGTTGTCCCTGAGGTTCAAACTGACGTCGTCCAGCGCTTTCTGGACCAGGCTGCCTGTTCTGTATTCCTTACAGATGTGTTTAATTTGCAGCATTTATGTCCTCCTCCAGAACATGCATTGTCTGTCTGATGTTGTCCATGTCTGTCTCCGAGACTTTGTCTACCCGTGTTTTTGCCAGAACCTTTTCCAGAGCGGACACATTTTTCTTCAGCTGTTTTTTCCGCCCTTTCTCCATCTGCTTATCCTGAACCTTCAGAATCTGCCGGGCCTGCGCCGCTGTCTTCTGGGCTTCCCCGATCAGTTCCAGAGCGTCTCTTCTGAGCTGATCCTGTCCTGCATACTCCTGCGCATCGTGGATCGCCTGTTCGATCTCCATATCTGACATCCTGTCGTCCGCTGTGATCGTAATGGACTGAGCCTTGCCCGTATCCAGATCCCTGGCCGAAACCTTCAGGATGCCGTTGACGTCGATATCAAAGGTCACTTCGATCTGAGGCACTCCGGCCATGGCCTTGCGTATGCCTTTCAGACGGAATTTCCCAATGGTCTTGTTGTCCCTCGCCATGGGACGCTCTCCCTGGAGAACGTGAATATCCACGCTGGTCTGGTATGGGGCCGCCGTAGTAAACACTTTGGAATAGCGGGTCGGGATCGTGGAATTCCTCCTGATCAGGCAGGTGGACACGCCTCCCACTGTTTCTATGGAAAGGCTTAAGGGTGTCACATCCATCAGGAGCAGGCTCTGTCCGGTGCCCGCCGCGGTCAGGGCATTGCCCTGGAGGGTGCTTCCCAGGATGGCCGCGCCTTTTGCCACACATTCGTCCGGGTTGATATTCCGGGACGGCTCTTTGCCCGTCAGCGCACGCACCTTATCCTGAACCGCCGGTATGCGGGTAGAACCTCCGACAAGCAGAACACGCCCAAGCTGGGAGGGCGTTATGCCCGCATCACTTAAAGCGCTCTGTACCGGCGCCTGAGTGCGCTCGATCAGATCCTGTACCAGTTCATTGAACACTGCCCGGGTGAGCGTCATCTCCAGATGCACCGGTTCTCCCTTTGACTGGGTCAGATAGGGAAGATTGATATTGGAGGTGGAAGCTGTGGACAGTTCCTTTTTCGTCTGCTCAGCCGCCTCCCTGATGCGCTGCATGGCTGCAAAATCCTTCGTCACATCAATCCGCTTCTGTGCCTTGAAATTGCGCACGATCCAGTCCGCGATCCGGTCGTCAAAATCGTCCCCTCCCAGATGATTGTCGCCCGCCGTGGAGAGCACTTCGATGACGCCCTCTCCGATTTCAATGATCGACACGTCAAAGGTGCCGCCTCCCAGGTCATAGACCATAACCTTCTGCGGTTCTCCGTGATCCAGTCCGTAGGACATGGCAGCGCTGGTAGGCTCGTTAATGATCCTTTTTACATTGAGTCCGGCAATCCTGCCCGCATCTTTCGTAGCCTGCCGCTGGATATCATTAAAATAGGCCGGCACCGTGATCACTGCATCCGTTACCGGCTCTCCCAGAAATTCTTCGGCGTCTTTTTTCAGCTGCATAAGGATCATGGCGCTGATGGTCTGGGCATTGTAAGACTTTCCGTCAATCTTCACAGACCAGTCCGTTCCCATGTGCCTTTTTACAGAGCTGATGGTCCGGTCCGGATTGGTGACAGCCTGCCTTCTGGCAGCCGAGCCCACAAGCCGCTCTCCCTTTTTCGTAAACGCCACGACGCTGGGCGTTGTCTGTCCTCCTGTACTGCATGGAATGATCACAGGCATTTCATTTTCCACCACAGAAACGCAGCTGTTTGTCGTCCCAAGATCTATTCCGATTACTTTTCCCATTGTAAACCGCACTCCTTACCGTCTGTTCTCCACTGTCTAAAACAGCATATTATCTTTAGAATTATAATATGGCAGGAAACGGGTCGCAAGCAAACTCGGCAGAATTGACATAAAATTCATACTTTTAATAAAATTTTTACCTTTCAGAGATTGAGGTTTTGAACGTATTCCCATGCCTCGTCGTCAAACTGCCTGTCTTTGTAATAATATCTGCGGTCTTCCTCTGTTATCTTACGGATAACTTTACACGGATTTCCTGCGGCTACCACCCAGTCCGGGATATCTTTCGTGACTACGCTTCCCGCGCCGATCACCGTATTGCTGCCGATATGCACGCCCGGAAGAATGACTGTACTTCCGCCGATCCACACATTATCCCCGATCGACACGCCAATCCCATACTCGTAGAGGGAATTTCTGGAATCCGGATGAACCGGGTGCCCGGCGGTATATATAGAAACATTCGGTGCGAACTGGCAGTTATCCCCGATCGTCACCCTGGCCACATCAATAATCGTACAATTATAATTTGCAAAAAAGTTCTTTCCTGTTTCTATGTGAAATCCATAATCACAGTAAAACGGCGGGTTGACAAAAGCTTTGTCGGACTTCCCAAACAATTCTTTTACAAGCCTGCCGATCTCATCAAAGTCAGACGGATCCACCGTATTAAGCCTGTGCAGGATCTTCCTTGTCCTCTTCTGTTCTTCCATCACCGCTCTGTCTGAGATATACGCCATTTCCCTGTCTCTGCGTTCAATATTGTCCATCCTGTATCCTCCTCCCAGTTCTTCTTTATCCGCCGATCATCAGTACAGTCATTATAGAACTGTGCCAAAGATAAGTCTTGTACGATATTTTCCTGTTTTTGTACAATTATGCGATATGCGATCGTTCCCGCTCGCATTCCGCTCTATTGTGAAAGGTCTGACTACCGTTCTGAATCGTCAGACGGTCCACGAAAATCTGGCCGGCTCCGACGCGCCCTGTTCTGTCTCTGTATCGTCTGCTCCTCCCTGCTTTGCCTCTTCGATGCTGACAATGCGGTACATGCCTTCCCCATCCGGTTCCAGCACCGCCTTTTTCTCTGTGGACACCGGAATTCCGGCGTCAGGATCGTCAACGGATTGACTGGTATATATATAAGTATAATACACATCCATCTCGTCCTCCGTATACTCTGCGGATGTGATCTCCGCAGACACACTGTAGTTGATCGTAGCCGGTGAAAATACGAGTCTGTCTCCATCCACATTGAGTCCGTACTCTGTATCGCTGTCGTTTTCTTCTGTAAACTGATAGTCGGTAAAGGAAGAAAACAGTCTGTTTATATCTTCCACAGAATACTGTGAACGCCAGCTCTCATCTACCCCATAGTCTTCAATCGGATTTCCGTTTTCCTCCGATGTCTGAACCATTGCATTTAAAATATTGGTATAATCCGAATCCTCAAAGCCTCCGTCCGGTATCTCTTCCGGTCCATAAGCAAGCACGAATTCCAGTTCTTCTTTTGTAAGATTTCCGGCTACCAGATCAGGGTACTGTGCGTCTCTTACTTCTGCCGGTTCTGAACGCTCCTCCCGCGCCGGATCCGGTTCCCTTTCATCTGTTTCCTGTACAGCTTCCGGCTCTTCCCGGAGCATCTGTGTCACGCCGAATACAGCGCCTCCTGACACGCCAAGTCCCAGAACGATTGCCACGGCTTTCCCCGCAGCCGTGTGCAGAAACCCTGTTTTGGCCGCCTTCGCCGCTGTGCGCGCTCCGCCTGACACCGCTCTCCGGGCCTGATCTGCTGCCGCTCTCTGTCCCCCGTTTCCCGGCGTTTTCTGCGCCTGTCCTGCCGCAGAGGCCGCCCCGCGGGAAATCGGATGAAAAATCCTGTCTGCGACAAGTTCTCCGGCTGATGCAAGCGTCCCGTCTGCCGCCAGATTTGCTTCATCCATGCGGAGCAGATAAAGAAGCAGCGGAAGGGGCGCGATGCTGTACAGTTTGTATCCTTTCTTCTGTAGTTCTTCTGCCTTGATCTTCAGATTCTTTCTTCCATAATTCAGGCGGGATTTCACCGTATTTTCAGAACAGTTCATTACGGCTGCTATCTCGCTGATCGACGCCCCCTCAATATGAAACATCAGAATGCACATTCTCTGTTCTTCAGAAAGAGCGTCGATCAATTCATGCACAAGAATCTGTGTTTCCTGCCTTGTATAGAAAAGCTCCGGCTGATTCTCCGCATTTTCATCTTCGATCTGATATTCAAAATTTTCATTTTCATCATCCGCCGCAACGTCAGAAAACAACATGGGGTTGCTCTTTGCCAGCATATTTTTCGCTGTATTTGCCACGATCGTTCCCAGCCATCCCGGAAACGCCTCAGGATTTCCCAGCACATCCAGTTTGGAAAACGCTTTTATATACGCTTCCTGAAGTACATCCTTTGCCGCTTCTTCATTTTTCATATACTGAAGCGCCAGATAATATTTGCTCTTGTATGTATTTTGATATAAAAACCCAAACCCTCTCTCTTCGCCAGCCCGGGCAAGGCTGACTGCCTCTGTGTAATTCATCCTTCTTCTCCTCTTTCTCCGGTCATATTGCCAGTTTTTAACTTTTCTTTTACATTTCTGTAAATTTCCCGTCTTTCTTTCGCCTTCACTTCATAGTCACCCATATCCTTTTTTACCAGACGGATAAACCATTGAATAAAACTCATTTTCCCTGTCTTTCACCTCTTTCCTACAGCTGAGACAGATTAAATACAAAAAAAGTTTTATCCCAGATGAATCTTTTTTTGTTATATAGATTTTATTTTATCATACTTTCTGTAAAAATGCCGTGCTTTCATACCCTTGTATGATAAAACTCAGCAGCAGTCCGGCCGCGCCGATCGCACAAACTCCCTAACCTGCTTACTGCCGTCGCACCACCTTTGAGCGTCTGCTGACGCTCTGCTCATATTTTTCTTGACATCTTCCCCCTCATTCTGCACAATAATAACATGGAAATATTATGGGAATCAGCATAAGAGAGGGGATTTGATATGGTTAAAAATACGATTCGGCCGAATCATATGAATGTTTACTGGCACGATTATACAGGCAACACAAAAGATCTTCCGCTTCTGGAGGCCGGGCTGACAGAGAAGTCCATCCTGGTAGGCAGGATCGGACTGATGCTGCTCTCCTGCGGAACCGGAGCCTGGCGGGTCAGAGGATCCATGAATACAATAGCCGGTCAGCTGGGGCTTACGTGTACCATCACTGTGGGCCTTATGTCTCTGGACTACACAAGCTATGACGGTAAGAAATCCAATTCTCAGTCATTATCTCTTGGAAACACCGGCGTAAATACGTCCAAGCTGAACCAGCTGGAACGTTTTGTCAAAAATTTCTCAAAAGAAGGCGTACATATGACTCTTGAGGAAGTCCATTCGCGTCTGGATGAAATCGACAAGATTCAGGGGCTGTATACGCCCGCCATGCTGGGTCTTGCTTCCGCTCTGGCCTGCGGAGCTTTTACATTTCTGCTGGGCGGAGGGCTGATTGAAATGATCTGCGCTTTTATAGGTGCAGGCGTAGGTAATTATCTTCGCTGCAAACTGATACAGAAGCGTTTTACACTTTTCCTGTGCATATCCTCTTCAGTAGCTCTTGCCTGTCTGGCTTACGTGGCTGCACTGCGGCTGGCTGAGATGCTGTTTTCTTTTTCTGTGAGTCATGAGGCGGGATACATATGCGCCATGCTTTTTATCATACCGGGTTTTCCGTTTATCACAAGCGGCATCGACCTGGCGAAACTGGATATGCGTTCCGGTCTGGAGCGTCTTGCCTATGCGGTAATGATCGTAGCAGTAGCCACGGCTACATCCTGGGTCATGTCGCTGATTTTAAACCTGGAACCCGCTGACTTTCCGTCGCTCACCATAGCGCCTGTACTGCTTTTTGTTCTGAGACTGATCGCCAGTTTCTGCGGGGTGTTCGGTTTCTCGATCATGTTTAACAGCCCAATTCCCCTTGCTGCCACGGCCGCTGTCATCGGCGCCATCGCCAATACGCTGCGGCTGGAACTTACAGACCTGACTTCATGTCCGGCGGCAGGAGCCGCATTTATCGGCGCTCTGGCGGCTGGCCTTCTGGCCTCGCTCTTTTACCGGCGGCTGGGATATCCCCGTATATCGGTTACCGTTCCGTCCATTGTAATTATGGTGCCCGGAATGTATCTGTACCGGGCGGTATATAATCTGGGCGAATTGTCTCTGAGTCCCTCGGCGTCCTGGCTGGCGTCCGCGCTGCTGATCATTATGGCGCTTCCACTGGGGCTGATCTTCGCAAGGATCATAACAGACAAATCATTCCGGCATTGCAACTGATTTGTCAAAAGGGGACAGTCCCCTTTTGACGAAGTTGTCTGACAATAATATGAGTTTGTCTCCTTCCAGTCTGGCCGCATGCATATCTGCAGCATGGAGCCGGCTGTCCTCATATGTCTTGTAATAGTATATGCCTGTTCTCGTATTTACACAGCAGGAATATGTGGTAATATCATAGGTTCCCTGGTCTGTCACTACCGTTCCCCGGATCATCGCCACATTATCAAGTATATGAAAAAACTGTGTGATATTTGCTGATTCCTCTTCAGGCACAACAGAGTTCCATTTCAAAAATGCCGCTCTCACAAAACGGGAGACGGAAGATGCGTCGCCTGGCAGGCCAACCGCACCCATTCCCTGAGCAAAGGGTCTAAGTTCCAGTCTTTCGGCGAAACGGTTCTGAGGGCTCTCAGCCGTCAGATTGAGATAATTGTTCATATTCAGCTGATGATATCCAAAAGGCGGATTGTTTGTCAGCACGCCAAACGGATTATCGTACACCTTAATTCCTTCTTTTTCCGGCTCAATCACAATGCAGCGCTCTTTATCTGCCATCATCCAGTGCAGCGGCGCCGGCGGCATTGCCGAAGAAAATGCATCATCCGTAATTTTCAGGCCGCTAAGGTATTGTTTTGCCTCCTCCACGGACGCACATTTTCCGAGAAACCAGGCGATCATCTCAAAAGAGGCAAGTTCCAGACCTTTTGCGTCAGATTTCTGATAAACCGCACTGCCCGGGAAATTCAGGCCTGCCATGGCAAGCCCTTTTTCATTGACCGCTTCCGCATACAGGGGAAATCTCTTATCCGCCGAAGCCATGCCGATCATGGCATAATGGTGCTCCAGATTTCCGGCATTGCAAAACCGCAATGGAAAACTGCGCGGGGTTACCGTGACCATTTCATTGAAGGAACAGTCCAGATCCAGATTGCGGCCAAAATAAAAATCACCGTTACTGTAAGTTATACAAGTACACATACATAAAACGCCTCCTGAATGATTTATAAATTATTTTATAAACCAGCTTGAAAAATATACAGGAAATAATGATATTTAATCTTTCTATTTCTCCTCACACACCTGAAAAATATAAAACTTCAGGTAATAAGAATCCCCTGCTCCCCACAGGATCGGATGATCCGGCGCCTGTGTCCGAAACTCCACCTGCCTCAGTCTCTTATGCACATTCTGCGCAGCCTGTCCGATGGTCTTTGTAAAAAGCTCCGGGTCCATAAAATGGGAGCAGGAACAGGTGGCAAGATACCCGCCGTCTTTCACCAGCTTCATGCCCCGCAGATTGATCTCCCGGTATCCTTTCACCGCTTTTTTTATGGAACTTCTGGACTTTGTAAAAGCAGGCGGGTCCAGTATGACCACATCGTACTTCTCACCCTGCTTTTCCAGTCTCGGCAGCAGATCAAACACATCCTCGCAGATAAATTCCACCCGGTCAGACAGCCCGTTCAGCGCGGCATTTTCCCGCGCCTGCGCAACGCCCAGTTCGGATGCGTCCACTCCGGTCACGTGCTCTGCCCCCGCCAGCCCTGCATTGAGTGCAAAAGATCCGGTATGGGTAAAGCAGTCCAGTACCCTCGCTCCTTTGCAGAGTTTAGCGACTGCCGCCCTGTTATATTTCTGATCCAGAAAGAATCCTGTCTTCTGTCCGTCTTTTACATCCACATAGTACCGGACGCCGTTCTCCACGATCTCAACTTTCGTATCAAAGGGCTCGCCGATAAATCCCTTGCGGCGTTCCATTCCTTCCTGCTCCCGGACTTTCGCGTCGCTTCGCTCATAGACGCCCCGGATGTGGATACCGTCCTGTTCCATCAGATTTTTCAAAATATCAACAATCATTTCTTTAAAGCGGTCGATCCCAAGGGCAAGCGACTCCACCACGAGTACGTCTGCGAACTTGTCCACAACAATTCCCGGCAGGAAATCCGCCTCACCGAAGATCACACGGCAGCTTGCTGTATCGTCCATTACTTTTTTCCGGTATTCCCATGCATTCTGCACGCGCATACGGATAAATTTCTCATCAATTTCCGTGTCCCGGTTTCTCGTCATCATACGGACTGTAAGCTTTGAGTTCCGGTTGATAAACCCCTGTCCCAGCGGGTAACCGTCAAAATCATGGACGATCACTATATCACCATCTTCAAAACTCCCCATAATACTTTCTATCTCATTGTCATAGATCCACAGGCCTCCTTGCTTGAGCGTGCGTCCGGCGCCTTTTTTTAGCGTAACGACTGCATTCGGCATAATATTCCTCCTGATATATAGATTGATCTTTTTTGCATAACATCTGTTTTGAATTATAATACCATTACTTGCTTGCGCACGCAATAATCTTATGATAAACTTTTTATCGGAGGTATAACTATGCTTTTAGTAAAATGGCTTGGAATAGCCGACCGGTATTCAAAAATGTATCTGGACCGCGTGCTGGCCCCTCTGGGCATCAACAGCAGCCAACACATGTATATAACTATAATCTGCCGCAATCCCGGCATTACTCAGGAACAGTTTACCGAAATGACCCATCTGAACCCGAGCAACATAACCCGTGCGCTGAACGCACTGATCCAGGCCGGATTTCTAAAAAAAGAAACGAGCAGAGAAGACAAACGGCGAAACTGCCTGTACCCGACTCAAAAGGCATATGCGGCTAACAAAATCATCCTGGACACACTTGAGCATATTGAAGACGCCCTGCTCGAAGGCTATCCAAAGGCAGAGCGGGCTCATTTTGAGGAAATGGTAAATGCAGCTGCGCTCAGAGCCATTGCATTGAATCACAACGAAGGAGAACTTATTTATGGAACAGACACAGACAGTTCAAAATCCTCTGGGATATAAAAAAATCCCGTCGCTTCTGGCGGCCTTTGCCATACCAAGTATTATCGCCACACTGGTCAGTTCACTTTATAATATCGTGGACCAGGTCTTTATCGGACAAGGCGTCGGTTATCTCGGAAACGCGGCCACAAACGTCTCCTATCCCCTGACGACGATCTGCCTGGCCATCTCCCTGCTTATCGGCATTGGAAGCGCCTCCCGCTTCTCACTCAGCCTCGGCGCGGGAGAACAGGAAGAAGCCTGCCGTGTAGTCGGAAACGGTATCTGTATGATGCTCCTGTCAGGTATTATTTATGCTGTGCTTATTGAAATATTCCTTTATCCCATGCTGAATGCTTTCGGCGCAACAGCAGAAAATCTTTCCTACGCGGTATCTTATTCACGCATCATCGCCCTTGGGATGCCTTTCCAGGTCATAACCACGGGGATGAGCAATCTGATCCGAGCCGATGGGAGCCCGAAATATTCCATGACCTGTATGCTGATCGGCGCTGTCATCAATGTGATCCTCGATCCGGTCTTTATCTTCATTTTCCATCTCGGCGTAGCCGGTGCAGCCTGGGCGACGATTATCGGGCAGTTTTTTTCTTTCCTGTCTGCCATTCTCTACATTCGCAAATTTAAAAGCGTCCGCCTGGAACGGAAACATTTCCGGCTGACGCTCAAAGGCTGCGCCGCAACAGCTTCTTTGGGGATGAGCAACAGCCTGAACCAGGTGGCGATCACCCTGGTTCAGGTGGTAATGAATAATTCACTGACCTATTACGGAGCCATGACTGTTTACGGAAAAGATATCCCTCTGGCAGCCTGCGGGATTGTTATGAAGACGAACGCCATCCTTCTGGCATTTTTCATCGGACTTTCCCAGGGCTCACAGCCTATCATCGGATTTAATTACGGAGCCAGACAGTATCCCCGCGTACGCCGGACTTACAGGCTTGCCATCACATGCAGTTTTGTGATCTCCTCGATAGGCTTTATCCTGTTTCAATTCTTCCCGTACCAGATCATCTCCCTGTTTGGAAAGGGAGATGCCCTCTACTATGAATTTGCCATTCATTTTATGCGCACATTCCTTTTTATGGTTATTGTAAACGGGGTGCAGCTAATCTCATCCAACTTCTTTTCTGCTATCGGGAAACCTGTAAAAGGACTGCTGCTTTCCATGACGAGACAGGTGTTTTTTCTGATCCCTCTCGTTCTGATCCTGCCGCTGTTTGCAGGGATCGACGGCATTCTGTACGCGGGACCGGTGGCGGATGGGATCGCATTTGTCGTCTCTGTCGCCCTGATATCTCTTGAGATGAAAAAAATGCGACAGCTTGAAAGGGAATAATGCCGATACGTTTTCTTCTGTACGGTTTTATTTTTTTTCACCACAGACAGTACAATATTGATAATCCACATAGGTCTGATTTTCATAATGCCCCTGATCTTCCTGGTGAGAGCCTGTCTTTACCCGTTCTGTCTTGGACACATTCTGATAATTGCCATAATAAACGCCGTTATATAAGCCGTTGGAGTCTGCATTTCTTAAGGCATTGGCGATAATATTTTTCAGATCAGCATGGGTAAATCCGTTTTCAAACCAATAGGTAGGCCCGTTTGCGATCATACTGCCGTTTCCGCTGGGAGTATAAAATCTCGCCCCGTAAATCGTCTTTGTTTCATAGTCGTCTACCGTCACCATATTGGACACCCAGACCTGTTTTTGAGCTGTATGGTCTGCCCATTTATGGGTATGATAGGATTTTGAACTGCCGGCACCGCCGGATTCCCCCGCAGTCCGGGAACCGCCTGAACTTTTACTGCTGTTTTCCGCCGCCGAACCGGCAGACCCGGAATCTGCGCTCTTGTTCTTGTCAGTCTGTTCCCGGTCATTTGCCACATCCGTTTTTGTGTCTTCCGGTGCAGATGACTCTGCCGTCTCTCCCACGGTTTCCTGTACATTTTCGTCCCCATCCTCTTTCTTATCGCTGGCCTTGGCTGTTTTACTTTTCTGCGTTTCTTCTTTTTGTTCCGTCGGTTTTAATCCGCCATCCTCTGCATGATCCAGATTTACTGCGGCTGAAACTGCGGCTCCTACCAGCAAAATAATCAGTACAGCCAGAACCGGAATTAACACCTTTTTATTCATCTTTACAAAATTTTTTATCTTTTCCATAATTATCCATACCTTTCTGATCATCATTATTATTGATTTCACGCATTGCTTCCACGCTCTGCGTTTTTATGTCCAATTTATGAAAAATGAACAGGGCTGCCGCCGGCAGCAACCCGCAGCTTGCGGCACAGTTCATGCCGGCGCCGACCAGCGTACTTACAGGCACCAGGCCGGCAGCTATTGCCGAAAATCCTCCCAGCAGACCTACAGCCTGTATTTTCTATTTTGTTCTTCATCTTCGCTCCTTTCACTACTCCGACAGAACAAAAGAGAAAAAAGTTTTATGATTTGGAAAAATATTTTTATTTTCCATAAAATCGTCCCATACAAAAAAGACAATGAACCGACATTTGCCGCAGGACAGACTGCAATTCTGCAGCCGCTGCAAAAGACCCGTTCATTGTCTTATTCATTTATGTCTATTTATTTATATTCGTTTTCTCACTTCAAAAGCATCTCATAAGTAAACCTTCCCATTGCTCTCTGTAAAAGAATCCAGGCGAGAAATGCGCACACTGCGCTTAGCACCAGCAGGATCCATACATTTAACAGCAGGGCTCCTGTAAACTGCCCCACAATGAGAAGGAGCACCGGAATGATCAAAAACACTGCGCCCTGCTGGGATTCCTCCATACTCTGCGCCTTTGCCGAGCCCTTCACGATCAAAGTCACTGCGATCAGTGCTATGGCCGGCGAGAGAAGCGCCAGTATTATAAGCCAGTTTATCCCGGGCACCACCAGATTTGCCGTGAGGAAAAACACTTCCAGTTCCAGCACAGTCAGCATGGCAGCAAATGAGATGAGAGATACCAGCATACTGAACAGAAAAGAAGCAAGCACCTTTGCCTGAAAAATCTGCTTCACGGACAGCGGACAGTAGAGAAGGGTCTCCAAAGTCCTTTTTTCTTTTTCACCTACGAAAGAACTCGCTGCCATGACAGATGCAGTCATGATCGGTATCATAAGAAAGAACACCGGCAGGATATAATTAAAGATCAGACCTATAACGGCCAGTTCCACACTGACGGTTCCAACTTCCTGAGGCAGCAGTTCCAGAAGCTTCAGGACATCTGGATCATCCGGCACAAAATGAACCGCGATCACAAAAACAGACGGCAGTACGATTGTAAGAACAAGCGGAACGATCAAAATCGTGGAGAAAAGTCTTCTGTTGGAAGTAATACTGAAAAAATCCTTTTTAATAACAGCAGAAACTGCCCGGTTCATTGCTCTTCCTCCTTTCCCTTTGCCGTAAGCGCAAAATAAATATCTTCAAGAGTGGGCTGTTTTACTTCCACCCCATAGATATCTCCGCCCGCCTCGACAATCGTGCGTACAATCCGGGGAATTTCTGCCTCGGACTGTATCTTTGTGCAGAACACATCTCCGGCGCTTTCACCGTCTGCCCGTTTCCACTGCCGTTGTATTCTGCTGTCCGTAAACTTCCCGTTCCCTGAAATGCCGCACGCACGAACCCGAAGCTCGGCTCCGGCATTCATTTTCTCTCTGAGCTCTGCCAGAGTTCCCGCCGCAAGAAGCCTTCCTTCTTCGAGTAATCCGAACCTGGTACAGATTTCCTGGGCATATCGGAGCTGATGGGTACAGAGAAACACGGTGGTTCCTTTTTCCTGTGCCAGCTCCCGTATCAGTTGATTCACGTTCTGGGCACTCTCGGGATCAAGCCCGGAGGTCGGTTCGTCAAGAAACAGTACTTCCGGGCGGTGGATCAGCGCCCGCGCCAGAGACAGTCTCTGCCGCATGCCGGTGGAATATGCCGCCAGCTTCTGATCCCCGGCTTCTTCAAGCTTCAATTTTTCCAGCAGGGTCAGCCCCCGCTTCCTTCCCTCCTCTTTCGAAATCCCGAAAATCTCAGCATAAAAAATAAGATTCTGAATGCCGGTCATGTTGTCATACATCTGAGCGTGTTCTGTAAGGACGCCGGAGACAGCATGTACCTTCTCCGGTTCCCGGGACGGATCAAATCCCAGTACGCTGCATTTTCCTGCCGACGGGGTCAGCATCCCGTTCAGCATTTTAACTGTCGTAGTCTTTCCCGCTCCGTTCGGCCCCAGAAATCCAAAAACCTCCCCCTGTCTTAGGGACAGACTGATCCCCTTTACCGCTTCCTTCCCTCCGGGAAACGTCTTGGATAAATCCTGTAATACAACTGCCTGCATCTTCTGCATCCTCCTTTTCCCTCCGTCCATTCCAAACGTATCATCATACACAGTCTTCATTCTTCTTCAGCCGCTGTACCATATCCCTGAAATGGGGCTCCTCCGCCAGGTCGTGAAATGCGGGATTCTCTGTAACAGCCTGCGTCATACTGTGCCGGATCACCGATTCATCCCGGGGCGGGTAAGCGCCGAGACTGAGGCTTCTCTCAAACCACTCTTCCAGAAGATCAAAATAATCGTCTCCCTTAAGCTTTATGGGATAGATGTCTCCGACAGCAAGTTCTGTGTATTTCTCCAGAACTGTAAGAGCCTTTTCTTTCTCACCCAGGCTCATCCATCCCTGCGCCATAGTGATATAGCAGGACAGCAGTATGCCGGGATGCAGATCATCCGCCTGAAATGCCTCTGTCAACATCTGAAGCCGCCGGCAGCTTTCTTCAAATTTCCCCGGATCTTCTGTACACAGTTCCATATAGGACGGCAGCAGATTTAACAATGTAATAATATTTTTATAAATTGCAGCCTGCAGGATCTTTTTCGCCTCTTTTAAGTTGCCTGTCATTTTCCACGCCGACGCCAGAAGCGGCTCCGGTGCTCCTGCCACAGGCGGCTCCGGTTCTAATATCTCCAGCACTTCTTCCGGCCGCTTTAGTACAAGCAGACAGTACGCTTCCAGATGAAGGGCATTTCGCCCCAGATTGGGATCATCGGTTTGTGCTTTCACACGCCGGCACAGTTCTGCCGCTTCCTCCATAGTTTGTTCTATCGTTTTCCTGTCCCCAGCCAGCATGGAATGATTGATCAGCAGGGAGGCAATCTGGAACAGAAGGGGATAACAGGAGTAATATTTTCTGACATATTCCCTGCAGTGCTCCCGAACTTGCATGAAGGGGCATGCCGCAAATTCTTCCGTCAGCTTCCGGTACATTTCCCGGATTCCCTCAGCATCCATCTGGGGTTCATACCCCATCAGTTCATCAATACTGATATCGAAATAGGACGCAAGCCTGGGCAGAAGAAGAATATCCGGATACGTAGTCTCGGTCTCCCATTTTGAGACCGCGGCTTTGGAAACACCCAGGAACTCCGCCAATTCGTCCTGGGTAATTCCGCTCCTGCGGCGGTGTTCAGCCAGAATCTGTCCAAGATGTATTTCTTTCATATATATTTTCCGCCTTTCTGCGAAAGGCACCGATGAGGTTATGAAACCCGTTAGTTGACTTCCGCTTTCTAATTTATTTTTTTTGCTAACCGCCATCTCTTTGTTTCAAACTTTTTACCTGCCTGTTAAATTATGTGTGGTTTGTCTTAGAATATTGTACGAGGTGCAGGCAGCAATTACAATAGAACTATATTTAACTTTTGTTTCAAAAAATCAACTTACAGGAAACTGTCTTATATCGTGTTTTCTGCTTTTGGTTATTTTCAGCCTGTGCTCTCACTTTATTTTCAATAAACAGACAGAGCGAATGCCAAATAATCTTTCTGAAACCAGCTGCACCCGACTTTATTCTGTCTGAATTATTTTTATCTGTCTTTAAATAGCGAAGATGGGATGCTTGTCCGCACCCCATCTTCGCTGTTTTCCTTATTTTCAGTTATTCCCTTGATTTTCACAGGATATACATATCATACAAGGATATCATGCATTTTGTCCTGCATTTTAAAACAGATTATACAGATTTTCTTATGAGGAGTACAAGCGTCTCTGCATGGCACGGGAGGACAGAAAACACGGCATTTCCCGGGCGGCTGATCCGGGTTGAGCCGCCGCTGTTTTTTCCCATAACCAGTATTGTGGTCAATTCTGTACCAGATATTGCCATAAGTCCAATCCGCAGGGGCAGGCTGTATCTCCAGTCCGTGGGATCTCATTCTTCGGCGTATCCGGTGCGTGGCTGTTAATGATGGCAAAGCCCTCAGAACTGTCTCCAACAACAAAATACAGCGACCGCTGCGTTCTTTTCTCTATATTTTGCGAGAGACGTTCCCCCTCTTGACTTCGCCAAAAAAGACCGATACATGGACTCGCGTCCCGCATCAATCTTTTTCAAACTTCACAACATCATCGGCGGTGCAGTCAAGTATGTTACATAATTTTTCCAGCGTATTCATTGTAATGCTCTGGTTTCTTTTCAACATAGTTATGGTATGGTATAAGGACTGACACCGTGCTTATTGATAAGGGCGTATGTGGTCACGCCGCATTTTTTCATTGTTTCCCATAGTGGCGCATATGAAATCACGACACGCCCCCTTTCTACAAACCATTTTCATATTTATTATGGTTTCCAAAGTTAGTGTATAATTATTATTGGCAAAGATAGGAATTATTCCTAAATAAAAAGGAAGTAGAGAAAATCCCCACTTCCCAATCATACAGTTTTTCTTTATGATGTTAGTTGCTAATCAAACACGTAAAGG
>DXDR01000094.1 GCA_019115385.1 Candidatus Mediterraneibacter avicola
TGTTCCAATGTTAGATGATTTGAAAGAATACTGTGAGTTAGCAGCAAAAACAGCAGAAGAACAAAAAGAATATTTTACAGGACCATTAGGAAATGATGTTTTCCAATGTTCGCCAATGCCTTGGGTTACATATACTCATATATCGCATACAAACTCAGGAAAGAAAGATAATGCAACACCTCTTTTTGATTGGGGAAAATATTATGAAAAAGATGGAAGAATCATGATCCCAATTTCCGTACAGGCGCATCATTCATTTGTAGATGGTCTGCATATCGGACAGTTTGTGGAGGAACTGAAAAGATTTTTAAATGAATACTAAATTCAATTTTACAGAGGAGATATAGTGCTTGAAAATATAGCAGTATTTTCAATAAACCGTTCATCGCCTCGAGTAGACACAAAAGATATCTATGATCTTGAAAAATACAGAACGGGATCAGTCCGCTGAAATAGCGGCAAGACGGAAGGAGGACACTTATGGGGGAATTAAAAATCATAATGCAAAAATTTGTTTCGTCCGGTTGGAACTTAATAGCCGATCTGGCGCAGGAATGGCTGGACGGAAAATCCAATAAAGACACTTTGATATCAGCAATTAAACAGGCTGATAAAGAATGTGGGAGTTGTGGATGTGAATTAGATCCGTTGTATAAAAGAGCATTGGAACTTCTTTGAGGATGCTGCAGATCCTAAATGATGAGGGATACATTATGATTGCTGATTTAAGCCGGAATTTTGAAAATGTAGATAATGGAATCAGATTTCTGCAAAGTGACGGAGGTAATCCAGACTTTGTTGAATTGTGCCATGAGTTGGATGTTTTTCTTAAGCCAGAATACAGAGGCAGAGGAATTTCAAAGAAACTTATGGCGCAGTTAGAGAACGTTGCAAAAGCAAAGGGATACCGCTAGTTGATTCTAGGATCTGGAGAGCCACTTGTGGCGGCTATGGCATTGTATAAAAAGATTAGCTATGGAATCATTCCAAACTATGACCCATATGCAGACATGCTCGATTCCATTTGTATGAAGAAAGAATTGTGAATCAGCAATGTATGGAGGGAAAATGATGCTGGAAAATATACCACAGAGCCCGGCGATGATAGAATTGCTCGGACAACCTTTGTTTGAGGTTTGGCAAGAGCTATGTTCGGTGATTGAAGAAAAATACGATATGGAACGGCTATGGAACACAGGCGGTAAGAACTGGACTTACGAATATAAGTACCGCAGAAGTGGTAAAACGCTTTGCGGTCTATACGCAAAAAGTAATTGCGTTGGTTTTATGATCATTCTCGGAAAGGACGAAAGAGCAAAATTTGAAAATATACGAGATACGCTTTCTGACTCCGTCTGCAGGCGATATGATGAAGCCCAGACATATCGAGATGGAAAATGGGTGATGTTTGAGCCGACCGATACTTCTGAATTTACTGATTATATAAAGCTATTGGCTATTAAAAGAAAGCCCAACCGGAAATAGTGATTTTTTCTCAGGAGACGCTTTGTATGGAAATTAAAAAAATTGAGAGAACTCAAACCCGCGAAACTATTGATCTTATTTGGACAACATTTTTTGCAATTACCGTTAATTCTTCTCCATATGCTGTTCCAGTTTACCACAAGTTGGGCTTTGTAGATACGGATGTCGAGCAGATATCTGATGGTATGAGATATACACCTATGAAATACGAGAGATAATTCTGAATTACGGAGATGTAGAAAATGGATATACGAAAAGCCACACTCTCAGATTTGAGCATAATTAAAAGAATTTCAGAAGTTACAATATCTGAGATTTATCCACATTATTACCCTAAAGGCGCAGTGGACTTTTTTCTTGAACATCACAGCAAAGGTAATATTCTGGATGACATTAAAAAAGGGATTGTCTATCTCTGCTTTGACGCATCGAAAAACGCTGTTGGAACAGTCACAATTAAGAATAATGAGATATGTCGGCTTTTTGTCCTGCCGTCTTATCAAAATAAGGGGTTTGGTACGGAAATGCTTGATTTTGCTGAAAAAACAATCTTTCAGCATTATTCAAAAGTTATACTGGAAGCTTCGCTGCCCGCCAGAAAGTTGTATCTTAAAAGAGGCTACAGAGACATTGAATTTAACATCATAGCCACGGGAGACAACAATTTCTTATGCTATGATGTTATGGAAAAACAAGCGCAGATCGGCTGTTTGAAAGATTATTAAAAACCGCCTCATTGCATGAAGTGTTTGACTTCTTTATAATTGCGGTAGGAGGTGTTAAAACATGGCGAACGAAGATAAAAAAGATTTTAATGCTATGCTGCATGATAGTAAAGACATGCCAAAATTTCAGACTATTACTGATCAGAAAAGCATTGAGAAATATGGTGGAAGCAAAATGTATTTTGCCCCGCCAATCGACTATGACAAAGTAATGAAACAAATTCCCTATGGGAAGGTTATTACTGTCGGGAATATCCGTGAGTATTTTGCCATGCAGAATGGGGCTGATTTTACAGAGCCTATTACGGCAGGAATATTTGTATCTATCGCGGCATGGGCAAGTTTCCAGCGCTCTGAAGATGAAACTCCATACTGGCGAACTTTAAAAGCAAATGGCGAGCTGAACGCCAAGTACCCCGGTGGCATAGAGGCTCAAAAAGAGAAGCTGGAAACAGAAGGACATACAATTATTCAAAAAGGGCGCAAGAATATTAAATACTACGTGCAGGATTACGAGAAAGCATTATTTTGTTTAGAGTAAGACTATGGTTAGTGTTGATAAGGGCACTAAAAAGGCAGAATGCGCTGAAACAGTGCGTTCTGCCTTTTTTCGGTATACACTCCGCTATCTGCGATAGACATAAAAATGTGCTCATGAAACACAAAAACTCCAATAAAAGTGTGGAGGAGTGCATCTATGGAACGGTTGATCTGGGATAAGCTGCCGGATCAGCATATCCTCGGAAGCTGGAGGCCGGTTAGTTTGGGAAGGATGCGGCGGCCGCCGATGGGAGTTCTCAACAGGACTTTGCCGGGCATTTCTTCTGTGACGGTTCCGATCCGGGCGGCGTTCTCTCCGCCGGGCGTGCGGCGGATGGATTCCAGTATGGCTTCCGCGTCCTGGGGAGCGCAGACAGCCAGCATACGTCCCTCGCAGGCGCAGTAGAGGGGATCCAGGCCCAGCATGTCGCAGGCGGCTTCGACGGACGGATCTATGGGCAGACTGGACTGGTCTATTTCAATCGAGAAAGGCAGCCCTTCCGTAAATTCATTGAGCGTGGTCGCAACGCCGCCTCTTGTGGGATCTCTCAGGATCCGGATCGTGCCGGCGGCGTCAAGTGCGGCGGCAGCGATCTGATGCAGGGGCATACAGTCTGAGCGGAGAGGGCTCCTGTCGTCCAGCAGGCCTGAGCGGGACATCATAACTGCGGCGCCGTGGCAGCCGATACTTCCGCTCACGAGTATGGCGTCTCCGGGCTGTATGGCGCTTTGGCCGGGAAGAGCGGCACGCCGGAAACCGATCCCGGCAGTATTGATGTATATTCCGTCGCCTTTGCCTGACTCTACAACTTTTGTATCGCCGGTTACAACAGTAACGCCGGCTGTTTTCGCCTCTTCGGCTATAGAAGAGACGATACTTCGGAAATCAGAGAAAGGAAAGCCTTCTTCCAATATGAAGGAGACGCTCAAATATCTGGGCAGTCCTCCTGCCATGCACAGATCGTTGACGGTCCCGCACACGGAAAGCCTGCCGATATCGCCGCCCGGAAATCTCCAGGGGGATACCACGAAGCTGTCTGTAGAAAATACCAGTTTCCCGTTCCCGTCCAGGACAGCGCCGTCACCGAGCCGGGCGAGCGCCTGATTGTCAAATGCAGGCAGAAGGATGGATTCGATCAGTTCAGAAGTCTTTACTCCTCCGCTGCCGTAATCCAGAGTGATATTATCATCTGAGATTGTGTTGTCCAAAAATGTATCATTCAAGATATTCACCTCTGTTTTATTCATATTGATATGCAGCTGCGCATGCGCCCTCGCCGGACACCATGCACGGGCCGGCAGGATTCTCCGGCGTGCAGACGGTTCGGAACAGGGAGCAGTCTGCAGGGCGCAGGACGCCGCGGATCACCTGGGCGCAGCGGCATCCGGGAGGCTCCTTTTCCGGCCCGGCATTGAGCGAAAACTTTACCGCAGCATCCCACTGGGCGTATTCCGGGCGGATGGCATACCCGCTGTCCTCAATATGTCCCAGTCCCCTCCAGTCTGACGGGGAAGAAGAAAATATTTTTTCTGTGAGAGCCAGAGCCGCAGGATTCCCTTTCTGCCGCACAAGACGGGTGTATTCATTTTTCAGGGCGGGCCGGTTTTCGGCGATCATTTTCGTCAGTTCCAGTACGGAACAGAGCAGATCGGCCGGCTCAAACCCGCTGACTACTCCCGGGAGCCCGTATTCTTCAGGAAGGAAGGAAAAAGCGTCGGCGCCGATCACGGCAGCCACATGCCCGGGACAGAGAAATCCGCTGACAGAGAAATCATCCGCCTCGATCAGAGCGCGGATCGCCGGCTCTGTCCGCTTGAGCAAAGAGAGAACAGAAAAGTTTTTCAGCCCCTCGGAAGCAGCCTCGAGAATGCAGGCCGCGGTGCCGGGAGCTGTAGTCTCAAAGCCGACTCCCAGGAAAATGATTTCCATTTCTGGATGTTCTCTGGCAATTTGAACGGCATCTGCAGGGGAGTACACGGACTGGACGTTCCCCCCGGACGCCCTCCGCTTCATGAGACTGTCTCCCCGGAGAGAACCGGGAACTCTCAGAAGGTCACCGTAGCTGGCGATCAGAACACCCGGTTTCTGAGAAAGATCCAGAGCCAGATCGATCATATTGGAAGGCGTGACGCAAACCGGACATCCGGGGCCGGAGAGCAGCTGTACATTTTCCGGCAGGATGCTTTTAAGTCCGCTGCGGGCGATTGCCATTGTGTGGGTGCCGCAGATTTCCATGAGACGGACCGGGCCGGTTCTGTCTGAATATTTACGGATTTTTTCCAGAAACAGGCTGGCATCCCGGGGATTTTTAAAATAGCTGTCACAGAGCATTTTTCAATTCCTCCAGAAGTTTCATGTTTTCCAGAGCTTCTTTTTCCGTCATCCGTTCAATGGCAAAACCGGCGTGTACCATGACGTAATCGCCGGGTTTTGCGTCTGTGATAAAGTCGATACGGATATCCTGGGACAGTCCGCCGACTTCGCACCGTGCGACAGTTCCATTGATTTTATTGATTTTCATAGGCAGTGCCAGACACATGATTCATACTCCTTTTCTTTCGGGCTATGGCAAGCTGACCGAGAGAGATCCCCTCGTCGTTTGCCGCTACCCGGTGATGTGTGTACACGCGGAAACCGGCTTCTTCCAGCAGGGCGGTGACGCCGTGGAGAAGAAAGCGGTTCTGGAAGACGCCCCCGGAAAGGACCACGGGAAGCTGTTTTGTGTTCAGGGCTGTACACTGATCCAGCGCCATACAGGCCAGAGTGGACATAAAGCGCAGGGCGATCTGTCCGTATTCCTCCCGGTCCTTCTGTTTCCTGATATCTTCTATAATATAGGATATAAGTGGACGGGTGTCAAAAATGCGCATGTCGTCCTGATCATAAAAGGAAAGCGGATAGGAGAGATCCCGGAGAAACGATGTCGTCTCTCTTCCGGCTTTTTCCGGTGTCTCGATCGGGGAGAGAGCCTCTACGAGAGCAGCGCCCTCTCCTTCGTAGTCGGCCTGGCTCCGTCCGCAGAGCAGGGCGCAGATTCCGTCAAAAAGCCGGCCGATACTGCTGGCGGAAGGAGAGGATCCGGCAGACAGGAGACGGGACAGCATCCGGCATTTTTCTTCCGGCAGGGGGATCAGGGAATAATCAGTGATTCCGGCATCCGCTGCAAGGGAGAGTGCGATACGCCCGATTTCCAGGATCGCCCGGTCACCGCCGGGCAGCATGACGGGACGGATAGATCCGGTTCGTGTAAATGCATCCAGATTACCGGTGAGAAATTCGCCGCCCCAGATTTTTCCGTCGGTTCCCAGCCCGGTTCCATCCCATATAATGCCGAAACAGGGGCCGGTCAGCCCGTTGTCGGCCATGCAGGAGGCCATATGCGCCCAGTGGTGCTGGACCTTCAAAAGCGGGAGACCTTTTTCTCCGGCGACTCGCCGGGCCTCCTGACTTGAAAGATAATCTGGGTGGAGGTCGCATACATACAGGGACGGTTTCAGCCGAAAAAGCTTTTCATAAGTGTGCAGCGTGTCTGTGTAGTGTGCGAAGGTCTCTGCGTTTTTCAGATCTCCGATATAGGGGCTCAGGAAAACGTGGGAATATTTTCCCAGGGCAAAAGAAGCTTTCTGTTCTGCCCCCAGGGCAAAAATGCCGTCGGCGTCCGGCGTAAATTCCAGCGGCCGGGGAGCAAATCCCCTGCTTCTGCGCAAAAAGTAAGGGGCGCCTCTCCATTCAGCTGCGAGGGAATCGTCGCAGCGGTTTTGGATCCTGCGGTTGTGCAGGAGAAAACCGTCGGCAGTATCCTTTAAAGCCAGGATCGCCTCTTCATTTTCTGTGAGGACCGGGCATCCAGAGAGATTCCCGCTCGTCATTACAAGAATATCCGGGCCTCCGTACATCCCGTCGATCAGCAGCGTATGAAGGGGAGAGTAGGGGAGCATTACACCCAGGCGCCGGCTGAAGCTAAGTTCCATAAGCGAATCGGGATCTTTCTTCGCAAGCAGTACGATAGGACGTGCCGGGCTTGTGAGCAGTTTTTCCTCCTCAGGGGTGATCCGGCAGATCCGGCGGACAGAATCGAGAGAGCGGCACATAACAGCAAGAGGCTTTTCAGCCCGGTGCTTCCGTGTCCGCAGCTTTTTTACCGCATTGGAATCCAGAGCGCTGCACGCCAGGTGTATACCGCCGATCCCTTTTACTGCCAGGATGCCGCCCCGCGCGAGAAGTTCCTGAGAAGCCCGCAGGGCATCGTCCTTTTCAACGGTGCGGCTGTCCTGTGTCGTATAGAAAATCTGAGGGCCGCATTTTGGACAGCAGTCCGGCTGAGCATGATAGCGTCGGTCGGAAATATCCTGGTATTCATGGCTGCATTCCGGGCACATCTGAAATTCGTTCATTACCGTCCGGGCTCTGTCGTACGGCAGAGAATCAATAATGGAATACCGGGGGCCGCAGTTTGTGCAGTTAATAAAGGGATACCGGTATCTGCGGTCTGCTTTTGCATAAAGCTCTGCCTCGCATTCCGGGCACATGGCAATATCCGGGGAGACCAGGGTGGATCCTTCGCCGTTCCTGCTTTCCAGAATGGTAAATTGTGTAAAGTCCGCGGCGGTCAGATCGCTTTTTTCAGGGGTGAACCTTTCTGTCCGGATGATTTCCACAGACGCCATAGGCGGCGGGGAGTTCTTCAGATCTGCAAGAAAATGTTCCAGATTTTCCGGCTCTCCTGTCAGGACGCCTTCCAGGCCCGAAGAGGAGTTGCGCACCCATCCGCAGATGCAGTGCTGCCTGGCAAGGCGGTGCAGAAAAGGACGGAAACCTACTCCCTGAACAATTCCGCTTATTGTAAGGCGGATATAATTTCTGCTGCGGACGGCGCTCTCTTGTCCTGCACCTGCCTCCGGCGAATTTGGGCAGCGTTTCATAACTTTGCCTTTCGGATATTTTCGGCGATAAAGTCAGCCAGTTCCGAAAGTCCGTCTCCGGTGCGGCTGCTGACGCGGAAGAGAGGAGCTTCCGGGTTGACAGTATCATAGTTTGCGCAGACACGGGGCTCGTCAAAGTCAAAATAGGGCATCATATCGTATTTGTTCAGTACAAGGCAATCTGTATCTGTGAACATAAGGGGATATTTTTCTATTTTATCGTCTCCTTCCGGGATGCTTAAGATCGTAATGCGAAGTGATTCTCCGATCCGGAATTCCGCCGGGCATACCAAATTGCCGATGTTTTCTACAAAAATAACATCCAGGTCATCAAGGGGCAGTTCAGGAAGGATGTTCTGGATGCTCATAGCTTCGATGTGGCAGGCCCCGTCCGTGTTGAGCTGTACGGTGGGGATCCCCAGACCGGCAATGCGCTCTGCATCCACCTGTCCGGCGATATCGCCCTCGATCACTCCCACGCGGAAATCATCTCTCAGTCTGGCGATCAGCGAAGTGATCAGGCTTGTCTTGCCCGCCCCAGGGCTTCCCATTACATTGATCATACAGATCTGATGGGCGGAAAGCGTTTCCTTTACTTCTCCGCTTACATCTTCGTTCCAGTCCATGATCTGGTGCAGTACCTTTATCTCCATTTTAATCAACCTCCATGCTTTTAATGTAAAATTCTTTCCCGGACAGAAGCTTCAGCCGCAGACTTCCGCAGTGGGGACACTGCAGATGGTGAGGAGTGATCTCTCCTTCTTTCCCGCAGTCTCTGCATAAAACTCTGACAGGTGGAAATTCTGCTTTGATCTGGGCGCCCTCTGCGATGGTTCCCTCGGAGAGCATATCCAGATATATCTGGATGCAGTCCGGGACGATTCCACGCAGCTGGCCGATGCACAGATGGATGACGCGGATCCTGGACGCATGGTTTTCTTCTGCGTTGCGGATGCAGTCTTCCAGCAGATGTTCTGTAATGCTCAGTTCGTGCATAGTGTACCTCTCATGTCCGGCGGCCTGTAAATTTCTGTCAGAAATAACGGCAGCCTGTAATCCGACAACCTACATTTTAGCACATTTCTGCATAATTAAACACAAAAAATCGCATATGGCTATTGTAAAAATTGTAAATGTGGATTATAACAGATACGATAGGTTTTTTCTTACTTTTCAGCATGATGCTGTTTATATTACATAAAGAAGAGAGTAAGTGAAAGGAGGACTATGATAATGATACCATTACTGATCGGAATACCGGCAGTGCTGGCGGTGTTATTTCAGTTTGTTCGAAATGAGAAGGCGCGGGGATACATCGTCTATGCAGGTGCCGGCATTATTATGCTCACTACAGTGGTATTTGTCGTCCGCTGGGTTACTGCCGGCGCGCAGACGTGGACATTTTATCCTGAGACAGAGCTGATCGACCATCTGATGACAGCGGGGGATATTTTTCTGATGTGTCTGATCATTTATCTGAGCGTGAAATACGGCAAAGTACTTCCGATTATCCTTTCGGTCGTGCAGACGGCTGTTGTGTTGTATACGGAGTTTACAGCGGAAGTGGCTGAGGCTCCCCATATGATGGCGGACTGGCTGGCAATTTTAATGTGTATTATTATCGCGTTTATCGGAGGTTTTATCTGTATTTATACAGTGGGCTACATGAAAGGATATCATAAACATCACACAGAGGTGAAGGACAGGCAGCCGTTCTTTTTTTCCATGTTGTTTTTGTTTCTTGCCGCCATGTTTGGGCTGGTGCTGTCTCAGAACCTGATCTGGATGTACTTTTTCTGGGAGGTCACCAGTGTGATCTCTTTCCTGATGATCGGCTATACACGTACGGAAGAAGCAGTGAATAACAGCTTTTGTGCTTTGTGGATGAACCTGCTGGGAGGTCTGGGGTTTGCTGCGGCGATTGCCATCATGGCGCAGATATGCGGAAGCCTTCAGCTTGTGCATGTAGTTGAGATCGGCGCTGCGCTGCCGCTGATGTGCCTGGCTCTTGCGGGAATGACAAAATCGGCCCAGCTTCCTTTCTCTACATGGCTTCTGGGGGCGATGGTGGCTCCGACGCCGTCCAGCGCGCTGCTGCACAGCGCGACGATGGTTAAGGCGGGGGTATATCTGCTGATCCGGCTGTCTCCCGCGCTGGAGGGAAATATGGTAGGGCTGATCGTTTCCAGTATCGGCGGCTTTACATTTATCATGGCAAGTATGATGGCGATCGCACAGAATGACGCAAAAAAAGTGCTGGCATTTTCTACGATATCAAATCTGGGCCTGATCGTAGGCTGTACGGGCATCGGTGCGGAAGAGACTGTCTGGGCGGCTGTTTTCCTGATGATCTTTCATTCGGTCAGCAAGTCCATGCTGTTCCAGTCGGTGGGCGCCGCGGAGAACACACTTGGTTCCAGGGATATCGAAGATATGCACGGACTGATCATCCGGGTGCCGAAGCTTGCTTACATCATGGGTATTGGGATCGCCGGAATGTATCTGGCGCCGTTCGGAATGCTCATATCAAAATGGGTGGCGCTGAAAGCGTTTGTGGATTCGGGGAATGTTATCCTTGTGCTCTGTATTGCGTATGGAAGCGCCACGACCATGTTTTACTGGACGAAATGGCTGGCGAAACTCATCTGCTATCATATCCCGAGGGATACAGTCAGGGATGTGACGCGGAAAGACGAGTATGTATCCATGTTCTTTCACGCAGCGTCCATGCTTCTGCTTTGCCTGCTTTTGCCGGCAGTTGCGATATATGTTGTAAACCCGACCGTCAGAAATCTGTTTGGAAATACGCATGATGTGATTTCTATGAGTGTGCTTACAACGATGGCTATTATGCTGGTATCTATCTTTATCGTTCCGGCGGTCATGTTTTTTGTGAGCCGCAGGTCGCACAAGGAACTTGTGCCGATTTATATGAACGGAGTAAACAACGGGGATAACCGTTTCTTTATAAACAGTTTCGGGGGACAGGATCATCTTTACTTAAGCAACTGGTATCTGCGTTTTGAGTTCGGACGCCGGCATCTGCGTATTCCATCTATTATTGTGGCGGCGGCAGTGCTTGTTGTGGGATTTTGTCTGGTAATAGGAGGTGTGTCATGGCTGTAAAAGTAGGTATCGTACTGGCATATTTGATCCTGGCGCCCTTTATTGGCGGACTGCTGGACGGGCTGGACCGCATCATCAGCGCGAGGATGCAGCGCAGGAAGGGGCCGAGTATCCTGCAGCCGTTTTATGATCTTGGAAAACTGTTCTCCAAGCAGCTTATCGCGGTAAATAACGTGCAGCTCCTTCTGAACCTGAGTTACCTGGTGATCCTGATGATCGCGGGCGCCATGCTTTTCGCAGGCGCGGATCTGCTGATGGTGCTTTTTATCCTGAGTACGGCAGATATGTTTCTTATTATGGCTGCTTCTTCTGACTCCTCGCCTTACGCAAATATGGGAGCCAGCAGGGAAATGATGCAGATGATGGCCTACGAGCCGCTGACGCTGCTCGTGGCGGTCGGATTTTACCTGACGACAGGATCTTTCCATGTAGGGGATATCATTCAGGAGCCTGTAAGTGCGGTTCTTTGGATGCCGGGGCTTTTGGTGGGCTTTATGTTTACCGCGGCGATCAAGTTCAGAAAGTCGCCCTTTGATCTTTCCACCAGCCATCATGCGCATCAGGAGATGGTTAAGGGAATTACTACAGAAATGTCCGGCTCTGCCCTTGCGATCATGAATATCGCAGAATATTACGAGATGATCGTGCTCCTCGGCATTTTCTTCCTGTTCTTTGTGAACAGTACATGGTGGAGCTGGATCGTGGCGTTTGTGATCTGCCTTGTGCTCTTCTTCATGGAGACGCTTTGGGACAACATCAGCGCACGTCTGAAATGGAAGACCGTTCTCTATGGCTGCTGGGCCGTGACCCTGGTAGCCGGCGGAGTGAACATTTTGATCTTAATGCTGGACAAGTAGGAGGGAGACGATTATGGGAAAAGTATCAAAATCACCGTGGCTGCTCCACTATGACGCCAGCAGCTGCAATGGATGCGACATCGAGGTGCTGGACTGCCTTACGCCAAAGTATGACATCGAAAGATTTGGGATCATTAATACGGGAGATCCGTTTCAGGCGGACATCTTTCTGATCACGGGCGGTGTGAACAGCCAGACTGAGAGCGTGGTAAAACAGATATACAGCCAGATGCCGGAGCCGAAAGTTGTTGTAGCGGTGGGGATCTGTGCCTGTACAGGCGGTGTTTTTAAAGAATGTTACAATATCAAAGGCGGGATTGACACGATCATCCCGGTGGATGTCTATGTGCCCGGCTGCGCGGCGCGCCCCGAGGCGATCATTGACGGAGTTGTGAAAGCTCTGAAAGTGCTGGATGAAAAACAGGCGGCGCTGGAAGCAAAGGGGAGGTGACTTAAGATGGACGATTACAAGAGTGAGATCAGAAAGATATCTATGGCGGAATTCTTTCCGGCGATCGTTCATATGAAGACAGATAAATGGAGGCTGGTCCAGATCTGTGCGACGACCATAGAAGGCGGATATGAGATGAGTTATTCCTTCTGCAGGGGGTACGATATGGTAACGCTGCGACTGGAGCCAAAAGAGGATGAGGAAGTGGCAAGTATCACACAGATCTATCCGTGCGCGTATATACAGGAGAATGAAGCGGCTGAACTGTTTGGCGTAAAGATCGGAAGGATCAAGCCGGACTACCAGGACAGGTTATACCGGATCGACCAGGTAGCGCCGTTTAAGGATAAGGAGTAGGAGATATGGCAAAGAGAAGTATCATACCTTTCGGTCCCCAGCATCCGGTGCTGCCGGAACCGGTGCATCTGGATCTGGTGCTGGAGGATGAGACCGTAGTCGGGGTGATCCCGAGTATCGGGTACATTCACAGGGGACTGGAAAAGCTGGTAGATAAAAGAGATTACAAACAGTATACTTACGTGGCTGAGCGCATCTGCGGAATCTGCAGCTGCGGGCACGGGCTGGGCTACTGTCTTGCAGTGGAACAGGTTATGAATATCGAGGTTCCGGATCGGGCGAAATATCTGCGCACGATCTGGGTGGAGATGAGCCGTGTGCACAGCCATCTGCTGTGGCTGGGACTTCTGGCGGATGCAATGGGCTTTGAGAGCCTGCATATGGAGAGCTGGCGGCTGCGGGAGAAGATCCTTGACATGTTCGATGAAACCACCGGCGGGCGTATTATCCATTCTGTAAATCAGGTGGGCGGCGTGCAGAAAGATATGGACAGTACGATGCTGAATGATATCCTTCATGCGATTGACGATATCGAGAAGCAGATGAAACCGATCGTGAAGACATTTCTCCATGATTATACAGTACAGAGCCGACTCAAAGGCGTGGGTATTCTTTCGAAAGACGACGCCATCGCTCAGGGGGCGGTAGGCCCCATGCTCCGGGCCAGCGGCGTGGAATATGACGCGCGTCTTCTGGGATACGGCGCATACAAAGACCTGACGGTAGAACCGATCATTTCCAAGGACGGGGATTCCTATGGAAGGTGCGAAGTGCGTATGAAAGAACTGTTCCAGAGCTTTGACCTGATCCGGGAGGCGATCGGAAAGATCCCGCAGGGAGAGATCAGCGTGCCGGTAAAGGGCAATCCCGACGGCGAATACTTTGTCCGTATTGAACAGCCCAGAGGCGAGGCAATCTACTATGTCAAGGGCAGCGGCAAGAAATATCTGGACCGGTTCCGCCTGCGCACGCCCACGACGAGCAATATCCCGCCCATGGTCGAGATGCTGAAAGGGTGCCAGCTTGCGGATGTGCCGCTTCTGATCCTTACCATTGATCCGTGCGTGAGCTGTACGGAACGTTAAAAGAGACAGGGAAAGGAGCAACGGTATGGAAAAGACAAAATATTTTACATTTGCCGGGAGAATACTGAAAAATCTCTTTAAAAAGCCGGCGACGACACAGTATCCTTTCGAACCTGTCGATTATCCGGACAGGATGCGCGGGCATGTGGAAATAAAAATGGAAGACTGTATTACCTGTGGATTGTGTGCCAGGGCTTGTCCCTCACTTGCGATCCAGGTGGACAGAAAATCAGGGACATGGACGATCAGCCGGTTTGACTGTGTGCAGTGCGGAAGCTGTGTGATCGCATGTCCGAAGAAATGTCTTACGATGGAAAAGGGATATACCGAGCCGGATATTCTGAAAAAGAGCGAGACATTTACAAAGCCGCCGGAAGAAAAGAAAGAACCGTCGGGGGACGGCGCAGGAGCCGCGGCGGGCGGCAAGCCTGTGATGGATGCGGAAAAATGTGTATACTGTACGCTCTGCGCAAAGAAGTGCCCGCAGGAGGCAATCCAGGTGGACAGGAAAGAAAAAGTCTGGAAACTGGACGAAGAGAAATGTGTGGAATGTGGGATCTGCGCGGGAGCGTGCCCGAAAAAGGCTATAGAACTGAAAGGGTAATTTGGACTTGCCTAAATGACTAAATGAACTTGACAGGTAAAACGTCCGAAAATGACTGGGATGCCCCGCGCAGGGAATGTATCTGAAATACGGGGTCTGTGTTATGATATAGATTCAGGAGGAAACGTACATGGAAAATATGAGAAAGCTTGCAGTGATTTTTCCGGGAGTCGGATATCATACAGACAAACCGCTCCTTTACTACAGCAAAAAAATTGCGGCTCAGAACGGATATGAGATCCGGGAAGTGCCTTATGGAAATTTCCCCCAAGGAGTAAAAGGCTCAAAAGAGAAGATGGAGGAAGCGTTTTTCAGCGCTGTTAAGCAGGCGGAAGAGATTCTGAAAGATGTGGATTTTTCCGGGTATGGAGATATTCTGTTTCTCTCAAAGAGCGTAGGAACGGCGGTGGCGTCCGCCTATGCGGGCAAGCATGGGCTGAATACAAGAAATATCTATTATACTCCGGTAGAGGCATCCTTTCAGTTTATGAAACAGCCGGGAATTGCATTTACCGGAACGGAGGATTCCTGGGTTGACTGGCATGTGGTTCAGGACGGATGCGGGAAGGGCGGCTTCCCTCTGCATATTATTCGGGGCGCAGACCATTCCCTGGAGACGGGAAATGTGGCAGAAGATCTGGAAAATCTGCAGGATATAATGAAGATAACACGGGAGTATATCAGAGGCCGCTGAGAATGAAAGTTCTGTAAGGAACTGCGGCAAAGGACAGGATAAGATATGAGTTTTGATTTCTATAAACGGGCGGCTATTGTATGCCGCGCCATTCCTTATGGAAAAACTGCCACATACGGACAGATCGCGCTTCTGTGCGGAAAGCCGGAGAATGCAAGACAGGTCGGGTATGCGCTGAACCGGGGCAGGCTGGGAGAAGGCATTCCCGCTCACCGGGTGGTGAATGCCAGAGGAATCTTGAGCGGGGCGGCGGCATTCGAGACGGCGGATATGCAGAAGCGGCTTTTGGAGAAAGAGGGCGTGATGGTTCATTTTACACCGGACGGATGGCAGGTGGACCGGAAAAAGGACGGATGGCATAATACAATGGATGAAGCAATGCAGTTTCAACAGATATTCGGGTCCTTGGGGATATAGGCGGCAGAGGGCATCATGAAAATTATTATTTCACCAGCGAAAAAAATGAATATTGATACAGATACACTGGCCTGCCGGAGTATACCGGTTTTCCTTAATGAGACAGAACAGCTTCTGGCGTGGATGCGCCGGCTGTCCTATGAGGATGCAAAAGCGGTCTGGAAATGCAATGACAAAATTGCTGAACAGAATTACAAAAGAGTGCAGGAGATGGATCTGAGAAACAATCTGACCCCTGCGGTAATCGCCTATGAGGGTATTCAGTACCAGTATATGGCTCCGGCTGTGTTCGGGGGAGCGGAGACGGACTATATTCAGGAGCATTTGCGCATCCTCTCAGGGTTTTATGGCGTGCTCAGGCCCTTTGACGGTGTGGCTCCCTATCGCCTGGAGATGCAGGCAAGGGCGTCTGAGGCCGGAGATCTGTATCGGTTCTGGGGCGACAGGCTGTACAGGGAGATTGTCCGGGAAGAGACGGAAAATGGGAATTTTATTTTGAATCTGGCGTCGAAGGAATACTCCAGGTGTATCGAGAAGTATCTTGCGCCGGAGGATATATATCTGACAGTTGTATTTGGAGAACTGACAGACGGGAAGGTAAAGCAGAAGGGGACATTCGCCAAAATGGCCAGAGGAGAGATGGTGCGGTATCTGGCGGAAAACCAGGTGGGCGATCCGGAGGAGATCAGGAAATTTGATCGGTTGGGATACTGCTTTTATGAGGAACTGTCCACAGAGAAAGAGTATGTGTTTCTGAAAAAGTAAAGAGAGGAGACAACGGCTGGCCTGTCATGGCCAACTGGTTGTATCCTCTCTTTTATTTCTGCGGGCAACGAGCCAAGCGGATATGCTTTTTGGCTTTGATTAATCTTCATAAAATGTGGAAGTGCGCATCCGTATTTCTCCGTTTAAATAGATGATAGAACTGGGAAGATCAGGATTTTCCAGCTGATTCATAAGTGTTCTTGCCGCCGCGATCCCCATTTCTCTGCTGGGTGTTTTTACAGTTGTCAGTGTGCTGTCCATGGGGTTCATGCTGAGTGTGTCGTCAAAGCCGCAGAGCAGAATATCGCGGGAGACTTTTACGCCCATTTGCTTTAATGCGGAAAGGGTTCTCCATGCCAGAAGATCGTTTGCACAGAAGAACAATTCCGGCAGATGTTCCATATTTGACAGCGAGCGATACAGAAATGCAGTATCCTGAAATAAAGAATCATCCTCTTTGATACAGTAAGACTCTGTGAATGGGACATTGTTTGCATCCAGCGCATTTAAAAATCCTTCGTACCTTTCGTGAAAACTGATACAGTGGTTAATATCACCGATAAAGCCGATATGTTTAAGCGGTCTATAGGACAGGATAGTGTTTATCATGCGAAATGTGCTGGAACGGCTTTCCATAAGAAGGATATTGGCGTTTAGCGGAGGCCTTTCCGGCGCATAATAGGAGTCGAAGAATAAAACGGGTTTGCCCAGTGAGCAGACCATTTCAGAATACTTCTGGTTGAATAACTCAATACAGAGGATTGCGTCCGTCTGATCCAGACGAAAATTTTTCGGGAGTTTCAGGCTGAGGACATCGTCGGGATTCAGCATATACACCGTGAGGGAATAGCCGTATTTTCGCATTTCCTGTTCCAGGCTTGCCATAATTGAGGTGGCGATGTGGAATTGCTCGGGAATATAATTTGCAAACAGGGCAAATGTTCCTCCCTGCGCGGGTACCCCGTTATATTCCTCGAGGTTTAAATAAGAAAATTGCTTATAGTTTAGTTTTTTGGCCATCTGTAAAACACTGTTTACTGTTTTTTCAGGCATGTTTGGCGCCCCGTTAAGCGCTTTTGAAACAGTAGTGCGCGACAGCCCCAGCGCATTGGCGATATCCTGTATCGTAACCCGTTCTTTAATCATTTCATAACCGTCCTTTGTTTTCATTGATTCCATTATAAGATATATCAAACTGAAAATCAATAATGAAAATTGAACATTTGTAAATCAAAATTGCATAAATGTTGATATATAAAACTATATATAATATACAAAAATAGAAAATAATGCCCGCAATATATTGACATAAATTAATAAAAATGATAAGAATAGATTAATAAATGTAAAGTCAATTTGGATTTACGAAAAACAAAAGTTAACAAATGTTCAAATTCGGAGGTGGATGAAAAAGAAATGTAAGAAATACGGATACTATGACAGAGAAAATATTATTGTGGAAGGAGAAGAAAATGAAAAGAACGAAAAGACTTGTAAGTATCGGACTTACAGCGGTAATGGCGGCAACGCTTGCAGCCGGATGCTCCGGCGGAAAAGAAGGTCAGGATTCAGAAAACGATAACGGCGGAGTTACGATCACTCTTCTGAATACAAAATCCGAACTTGTGGATCAGTTTGACGCTCTGGCAGATGAGTACAAAGAACTGACGGGCGTAAATATTGAAGTACAGTTTACCAGTGATGTAGTGAGCACACATCTGTCTGAAAGGTACGCCTCCGGCAGCCCGTACACGATCATGATGGTAGACCGGACGGATGTTTATGCCTTCCAGGATTATCTTCTTGACCTGAGCGATGAAGACTGGATCGCCGACGGAGGAGCCGAATACGGAGTGAATATTGATGGGAAAACATATAGTTTTCCGCTTCTGGTCGAGGCGGTAGGACTCCTGTATAATGCGCAGGCCATTGAAGATATTACAGGAGAAGAATTTAACTGGACAGACTACAATACGCCGGAAAAATTTGAAGGCCTTCTTGAAGAACTGAAAGCCGGCGGTATGGAAAGCCCTGTGGCGGTGAACCAGGACGACTGGTCGCTGGCCAATCATTTCTTCGGACAGCTTTATGACCAGCAGGGAAATTCAGAGGAAAGTTCGCAGGCATATGTAGATTCTCTGAAAAACGGAGAGGTTGATCTTACAGGCGACGCCCGTTTTAACTCTCTGATGGACAGTTTTGATACGCTGCTTGAGTATAACATAAACAGCGCGGATCCGCTGGCGGCTGACTATGATATGAATAATGAATATTTTGCCAGCGGAGAGGTAGCCTTCTGGTTTAACGGAAGCTGGGTTACAGATGTTTACAGCCAGACGGATAAAATAGGGATCATGCCTCTGCCGCAGAGCGATGCAGACGGAGAAGCAAACGACAGACTGATCGCAGGCGCCAGCAAAACATTTGTTATCGACAAAGAGTATTCCACAGAAGAACAGCAGCAGGCTGCAAAAGATTTTCTGAACTGGCTTGTATACGATGAGGCCGGACAGAGTTTCATGGTAGACGACTGCGGAATTGTTCCCGCTTTTACCAATATAACAAAAGAGGTGTCGACACCGATCAGCATTGCCGTACAGCAGTTCATACAGGACGGGATGACGTCATACTGGTATCAGGCAATTCCGGGTGACCACGGAACAGAAGTAGGCGCGCTGCTTCAGAAATATATGAGCGGAAATATGGACCGGGAAGAATTTGCATCGGCAGTTGAGGATTACTGGACTGCACAGGAATAGAGTGTTGGATCGCAGCTGGCAGAGAGATCTGCCAGCGTATTCTTCTAAGGAAATACGGGCACAGATGTTTTATATACAGAGAAATGGGGAAGCACAATGAGAAAAAAGAACACATTCTGGCATAAACTGCTGCTGTTTACAGGATTTGCGGGGCCCGCAGCGTTTTGTTTTATCATGGTAATGATCGTTCCTTTCTTTTACGGGATCTATCTGACACTGACTGGATGGGACGGCATATCGGCGGTTAAAGACTTCGTGGGGCTGGAAAATTATTACACGGTATTTACAGAGGCAGAATTCTGGAGGTCGGTTCTTCTGACAGTTATTTATTCTGCGATATCAGTTGTTCTGGTGAATGTCCTGGCTTTTGCACTTGCCTATGGTGTGACGGGAGGGGGAAAAAGCCAGAATTTTTTCCGCGCAGGATTTTTTACGCCAAATCTGATAGGCGGGCTGGTCCTGGGATATATCTGGCAGTTCATTTTTTCCAGAGCTCTGGTGTCCGTGGGGACGGCGTTTGATATAGAAGGGCTGTCCAGATCGTGGCTGTCGGATCCGATACTGGCCGTGGCTGCGCTGATCATAGTTTCGGTCTGGCAGTATTCGGGATTTATGATGCTCATATACATCGCGGGACTGACCAGCGTTCCGAAGGAACTGATAGAGGCCGGAGTTATAGACGGCTGCGGAAAAGGTCAGGTGCTCCGGCATATTATCCTGCCGCAGATGAGATCTTCCTTTGTGATTTGTCTGTTTCTGACGATCACAAGATGCTTTATGACATATGATCTCAATCTGTCGCTGACCGACGGCGGTCCGTTCGGTACGACTGAAATGGCGGCGATGCATGTATATCAGCAGGCGTTTGTATCTCACAATTACGGAGTGGGACAGGCGGAAGCGGTGGTTCTGTTTGTTATCTGCGCGGCGGTTTCCGTGCTTCAGGTATATATCGGGAGAAGAAACGAGGTGGATGCGTAATGAAAAGAAAGAAAAGAATAAACATCAGATTTATAACGCTTGGCATTCTTCTGGTTATTTATATTTTTCCATTTTTCCTTGTCCTGATCAATGCACTGAAAGAAAAAACAGACATCATCAGAGATCCTCTGGCTCTGGTGGGAGAGCAGGGAGCGACGTTTGCCAATTTTATTGAGGCGGCGGACAGGATGCATTTCTTCCGGGCGCTTGGGAACTCTCTTCTGATCACTG
>DXDR01000018.1 GCA_019115385.1 Candidatus Mediterraneibacter avicola
GGTAATCGTGACGGGAATGTCGGGGGCCGGAAAGTCTACTGCTCTGAAAATGCTTGAGGATATGGGATATTTCTGCGTGGATAATCTTCCGATCCCTCTGCTGCCCGGATTTGTGGAGATTTTTAATGCTCCTGATTCGTCAGTGAAGAAGGTGGCGCTGGGAATTGATGTCCGTGGAGGGCAGGACTTCGGCGGACTTCAGGAGAATCTGGAGGATATGGATAAGAAGGAGATCCCTTATGAGATCCTCTTTCTGGACGCCCACGATGACGTGCTGGTCAAACGGTATAAAGAAACCCGCCGGCAGCATCCGCTGAGCGGATCTGGGAGAGTTGATACAGGGATTGCCAAGGAACGGGAGAAGATTGCGTTCTTGAAAATGCGCGCCACGTATATACTGGATACCAGCAAGATGCTGACCCGCGAACTCAGACTGGAGCTGGAGAAGATTTTTGTTGACGGGCAGGATTTTTGTAATTTGTATATAACGGTCATGTCCTTTGGATTTAAATACGGGATCCCGCAGGATGCGGATCTGGTATTCGACGTGCGGTTCCTTCCGAATCCGTATTATATCCAGGAACTGAAGGAGAAGACCGGCAATGATCCGGAAGTGCAGGACTATGTCATGGGGAATGACAAGGGGCGGATTTTTCTCGAAAAGCTTAATGACATGGTATCATTTCTTATCCCCAATTATATATTAGAAGGGAAAAACCAGCTTGTGATCGCGATCGGCTGTACCGGAGGAAAGCATCGCTCAGTAACCTTGGCAAATGCTTTGTATCAGATCCTTGATGGAGTGGAAGGGTACGGTGTCCGCATTGAACACAGGGATATCGGGAAGGATGCAATAACAAAAAGAAGGTGAATAAGATGTCTTTCTCCGGAAAGGTGAAGGAGGAACTCGGGAAAAATATCAGTCCTGCCAGGCATTGCCGGATTGCAGAGACAGCGGCGTTTATCTGTATGTGCGGTACGGTCGTGATTAATCGTTTTGACCGCTACAGCCTGAAAATACGTACGGAAAATCTGATTGTTGCAAGAAAGGTCTTTACATTGATAGAAAAAACATTTAATATAAAGACTGATATCTCTGTCCGGAGGAACATTTCAAAGCACAGTGTGTCCTATTCTGTTGTTGTCAGACGCAGCAGGGATGCGCTGCGTATTCTTCAGGCGGTAAAAATGACAGGTGAAAACCAGAATGCTGCGGATGAACTTTATGCGGTCAATCCCCTGATCACCCAGCAGGTGTGCTGCAAAAGGGCGTTCCTGAGAGGCGCTTTTCAGGCATCCGGTTCCATGAGCGATCCTGCGAAAGCGTATCATTTTGAAATCGTATGCGCTTCGGAAAGAGTGGCAGAACAGATAAGGGATATGATCTGCAGCTTTGATATGGATGCGAAGATCGTTCCGCGCAAGAAATCATTTGTCGTCTATCTGAAAGAGGGTTCTCAGATAGTGGATATCCTGAATATTATGGAAGCACATGTATCTCTTATGGAACTGGAGAATGTCAGGATCCTCAAGGAGATGCGAAATTCCGTAAACAGAAAGGTTAACTGCGAGACTGCCAACATTAACAAGACAGTATCGGCAGCGGTGAAACAGTTGGAAGACATTACATATCTCAGAGACCGAATCGGTTTCGAGAACATGCCGGAAGCCCTGGTAGAGGCTGCTCTTGCCCGCCTCTCCAATCCGGATGCAACCTTGAAGGAGCTGGGGGAATCCCTGACCCCTCCGGTGGGAAAGTCCGGTATTAATCACAGACTGCGGAAACTGAGCAAGATGGCAGAGAAAGCAAGGCAAGAACAAGGAGGATTATTATGATTAAAACATCTGTTGTAGTTAAGGCGGATAGTGGATTAGACGGCAGACCGATCGCTCTGCTTGTACAGGAAGCGAGTCAGTATGCAAGCAAGGTTTATATCCAGGTCGGGGAAAAGAATATTAATGCAAAAAGTATCATGGGTATGATGAGTCTGAGCCTGATCAGCGGCGACCAGATCACGGTTGTGACAGAGGGCGAGGATGAGAAGAAGGCTGCTGATGGGATTAAAGCATTTTTTGCAGAAGAGAAAAACTAGGCTGTTCTGTTTATAGACAGGATTAAGTGTTGAAATAAAAGGGAAAATTAAAGAGGAGGCTGTGCTTATGTGCAGTCTCTCTTTATTATATACTGACAGAAAAAAGCTAAAGGAATGGATGAGGGGAAAGGACGTGAGCATATGGACGCCTGACATAATTGAGAAGGCGTTGCAGAGCGGGATGTCTGAGACTGTGAAATATGGAGAAAGAAGGGGTACCGTATGAGGAAAATGCTTTTTATCTATAATCCCAATGCAGGGACCGGGCTGATCAAATCAAAGCTTTCAGATATTGTGGACACTTTCGCGAAAGGCGGATATGAGATCACTATATATCCTACCCAGAAATACCAGGACGCTATGGAGAAAACAATGGAATATCAGGAGCAATATGATCTGGTGGTGTGCAGCGGCGGTGACGGAACGCTTGACGAGGTGGTGACAGGAATGCTTTCCAGAAAGGATCAGATTCCTGTGGGATATATTCCGGCCGGGACTACCAATGATTTTGCCAACAGCCTTCAGATTCCAAAAGACATGCTGGAAGCGGCGAATATCATAGTAAACGGAAAGCCTTTTGCATGCGATGTAGGTGGGTTTAATGATGATCATTTCGTATATATAGCTGCATTCGGGATCTTTACAGATGTTTCCTATGAGACTAAGCAGAGCATGAAGAATATTCTGGGATATCTGGCATATCTGCTGGAAGGCGCCAAGAGGATCTTTAATATTCCCTCTTACCGGATTCGGGTGACATATGATGATAAAGTGATCGAGGATGAGTTTATATATGGTATGGTGACTAATTCAAGGTCGGTAGGAGGATTCAGCGGGATCATCGGACCAGACGTGGTGTTTGACGATGGGGAATTCGAAGTGACGCTGATCAGGACTCCTAAGAATGCCATTGAACTTAATGAACTTCT
>DXDR01000095.1 GCA_019115385.1 Candidatus Mediterraneibacter avicola
CCGCCTCCTTGAGATTGAAGAGGGCATTGACCGGATTGAGGCGGCGGCTGAGAAAAAGATGAGGCTGGAAGCCGGGCAGGGGCAGTACGCCCAGGCGGTTCTGACAGGGGAAGAGGCTCTTCTGAAAGTACAGGAATCGAAAAAAATCCGGCAGCTGACGGAAGAGTGCCGGCTGCTGCAAAACGGGCAGGAACAGGGCGGAGAGGAGGCGGCGTATGGTCAGGATTAGCAGAAGGCTCAGGAAATATTGTGTGCTGCCGCCTGCTTCCGCGTTCCTTTTACTTCTTTGTTTTGGAAATTTTATAATTTCTGCCGAAGAGGAATTGGAAAATAATATATCTTCTGAAATCGGCGAAGACCAGGTTTCAGAGGAAGCGGCTGCGCCAGACGGCGGGGAAGAGGAAGGAAAGTGGGAGGAACCTCAGGTCATTTGCCTTCCGCCGGACGGACAAAACGGCTGGTATATCACTCCGCCTGAGATTAAGATCGTACATACAGAGCTGTGTGCGGAAACGGTGTATAAGGTGACGGCTCCGTCCGGCCGTGTGCTGGAGGGAAGCCTGCGGACAAAAGACCCGGAAGAAGCCGGGGGATCAGAAGAAACTGAAGAGAAAGAAGAAGCCGACGGGACAGAAGAAACTGAAGAGAAAGAAGAAGCCGGGGAGATGGAAGAGGATGGAAAGAAAACGGATCAAGAAGCCTTATGTGGGATCGCGGCAATTCCGCCGGCTGCTTTTGAAGAGGGTGAAAATCTGATCGAGGTCTGGATGGTATCGCTGGCCGACGGGGAAGAACTGTTCCGCACAGAGCAGGAAATCCTTTTTGATCTGAACCCACCTGATGGATTGGAGATCAATATTCCCGCATACCGGGATGGGAACAGAACTTTTTTTCATTCTCCGCCGGAGATTGATATAAAATGTACAGATACAGGTTCGGGGGCGGAGTATATTCAGGTCACTCTGGATGGCGGCGGGGAGCAAAGGCAGGAGAAGATAGAGGGAAACAGTGGTACGATTCATATACCACTGGGATTTAAGGGGCGAATATCAGTCTGTGCGGCAGACCGTGCGGGCAGAAGAAGTGACATTCTGGTATCTGCCCCGGTTCTCTGTGAAGACGAAGCCCCGGAAATAACCATGGAGATCGTTGGAGGAGCAGAAGGATGGAGACAGAGCGCAGCCGGGATCAAAGTCCATGTGAAAGAGCCCGGGGATAAATACGCTTTTTCTTCGGGCATCCGATCTATAACCTGCTATGTGGGAGAAAAAATTGCAGTAAAAAAGAACTGGGGATATAAGGAAGAGACAGTCCTGTCAGATACGGTGAGTTTTGAGGCGGACCAGGCGTCTGAGAGCGGAAAGGGGCTGCCGGTAACTGTCCACGTGTCAGACCGGGCGGGGAATACTTCCGTGCTGACAAAAGAGATTTTTATAGATGTCCGGCCTCCCGAAATTGAGGTATCGGGCGTGCGGGACGGGATGATCACGGCACAGAAGCAAAAAGCTGTTTTTATGGCCGGGGACGAAAATGTATTAAAAGACTGCAGGCTGACAGTGACCCGGATGCGGCCTGACGGGCAGTCGGAGATGTTTCTGGACGCAGGGACGGAGGAGTGGGTCGGTTCTCCGCAGGAGAAGCGTTTTGAAGCGGAATTTACCGAGGATGGGAAATATGTCTGTTCAGTCTGCGCGGAGGATGCTTCCGGCAGGCGGACGGAGAAAACCCTGTCCTTTGTGATCGATCAGACAAATCCGGTGATACGATATGTGGATCAGCTGGACGGCGCCAGCATTCCTTATTTTGAATGGAATTATGGGAAAGAAATGATCGTAGACCTGACAGAAAATTCTTATATCATTTATCTGAACGGCAGACAGTACTTTCCGGGGACGAAGGTAACGAAAGAGGGGAAGAAGCTTCTGGAAGTCCGCGCCCGCGATCAGGCGGGAAACGAATCTGCGGCGGCAGCGGTTTTTACGGTGGATCATACTCCGCCGAAAATATTCTGGGGAGAAATAAAAAACGGAGATACCTGTAAAGGGGGAGCAGTTCTGAGTCTGTGGGTCACAGGCGAGGATGAACGGCTGCGGACAGTCATTATTAACGGGGAGAGGCAGAAGCTGGATTATGAAAGCAGAGTATTTGAGTATGCTATTACCCAGAACGGAGACTATACTGTTTCGGCTGAGGCGGAGGATCTGGCGGGCAACCTTTCCGAGGAGAAGATAAGTTTTGCTGTTCGGGAGAAAGGCGGAATGCCTGTAATCCCGGGGGTGTTTTTCAGGTCGGGAGATCACAACAGCACGGGACATAGCGGAGAAGCCGGGGCGTTTCATTTATCCGTTGTTTTTATGGCAGCAGGAACCGTCTCGCTTTGTATCTGGATCATACGGAGAAAAATTAGAAAAGATGTACATGAAAAACGTAATCTTTAACAGAAGTGAAGGCGGATTTAACAAAAAAATGTGGAAAAACAAAGAAGAATAAGTTATAATCTATATAAATTCATGCAAACGGCTCATCGGGACAGAGTAATAACAGACCGAACCAGGAAACGTGCGCCGTGAAAAAAACAGCGGGGGAAGGAAAAATGTTTTGCAAAAATTGTGGTTCTCCGATCGCAGACGGCATAAAATTTTGTCCTCAGTGCGGCACAGCCGTAGGAGGCAATGATTCCGCAGCTGCGACTGCCGGACACTATCCGGTTCAAAACAAAAAGAGGCCGCCGTATCTTGCGGTAGGCGTGCTCGTGGTCTTAGCTGCCCTGGCGATCACGATCGTCATCCTGTTGGTCCGGTTCATTTTCGGCGGAGGATATAAAAAGCCGATACAGACTCTGGCAGAGGGAATGGAACAGGAAGACGGTGAAAAAGTCCTTTCTGCATTCAGCAAAAAGACCGTCGACGCGCTGGAAGATTCCAGCGGTATGGACGGAAGAGACTTTGAAAGGGAGTATGACAGCTTCATAGCCGTATTTACCGATGAGGATCTCGAGGGAGAAGATTTTAAGGTCGAATGTAAAATTGAAGACAGCGAAAAGCTGAACAAGGACGACATCAAAGATATAAGGGACGATTTGAAGGAAAGTCTGGGGATCCGGGAAGATATCAGTGATGCCCGCGAAGTAGACGCTGTATTTACGATATACGTAGATGACAGCGAAGAAGATACGATCGACGTCTCCATGGATGTCATAAAGGTCGACGGAAAATGGTATATCAGCTATGGGAGTATTGACGTCGGCTGATATTTCCGGCAGTCCGGCATATATAGTAAAGAGACAGTCTCAGGGACAGAAACTGAAGTATCAGTTCTGAAAATAAATATTATTTAATCAAGAGGAGGGCGAAAGATGTTTTGTAAAAATTGTGGTGCTCAGATGAATGATAACCAGAAGTTCTGCCCGAACTGCGGGACACCGGTTCAGCAGGCGGGAGGCGGCCAGGCGCAGAGGAATAATCCGCAGGCCAATTACAGCAGTGGAGGGCAGCAGACTTATAACGGATATGCCCAGGGCGGAAAACCGCCGAAAAAAAGTTCTGCAAGGCCGATCATTATTATCATTATCGGTGTTGTGATCCTTGCTGCGATCGTTGTGGGGATCGTTCTGGGTGTGAGAAGCTGCGGTTCGGACGGGGGCGGCTCCGGGATTGCCGGTATCGGGAAAAGCAGCAAATACACAGATCCGGTCGACAGTCTGATGAAAGGCATTGAAAAACAGGACGGCAAGGTAATGCTCGATGCATTTTCAGACGGAACGATCGAGCTTCTGGAAGAAGAGAGCGGTTATGACAAAGATGAGATAGCCGATATGTTTGAAGAAATGTTCGATATGAGCATGGGAGAAGATATCAAAGAAGGCGCGATCCAGGTGGATTACGAGATCGAAGACGAGATGGATCTCTCTGAGAGCGACATTGAAGGCATCCAGGAAGAGTTTGACAGTGAGGGTGTTGATGAGAAAATAGAGGAAGGAAAAGCCCTTGAAATAACAATGATCGTGGGCATGGAAGACATTACAGATGAGACTTATGAAGAATCCATGGAACTTCAGGTGATCAAAATTGACGGGAAATGGTATATCGACCCCACATCAATGTAAAAACGAGCGTTCATGAAACAGAGGCCTGCCTGAAATATGGCGGGCTTCTGCGGTATAGCATACTCGGAAGCATGATAAGGAGGAGAAATAATGGCATTTTTAGATGATCTGGACAGAAAAGTGACATCACTGGGCCAGGGAGTGAAACAAAAATCAAAAGAGGTAACCGATTCGGTAAAACTCAACTCAGCATTAAAATCCCTGGGTAACCAGAAAAAGGAAGAATACGAAAAGCTGGGAGAGGCATATTTTAAATTGTGCTGCGAAAATGAAGAAAAGGCGGTTCCGGAACTCGAGGAATTCACTGCACATCTGAAGGAACTGATCAGTCAGGAGAAGGAACTGCAGGAGCAGATCCAAAAGATAAAGAATGTTGTGTACTGCCCGAATTGCAATGCCGAACTGCCGGGAGAGTCAAAATTCTGCAATGTCTGTGGAACGGAGATCAAACTTGTCCGGAAAGAACCTAGCGGAAAAGTCTGCAAAAGCTGCGGCGCTCAGCTGGAAGACGATCAGAAATTTTGTACAGAATGCGGCGCAAAGATTGAGTGGAGCGCCTATGACACAGACTGCGAGGAAGGAAAAAAGGTACATAAATGCAAAAATTGCGGGAAAATATTGGCAGATGACGAAAAGTTCTGTACAGAATGCGGAACTCCCGCAGAAGTTTAATTTATGGCCGGCTGCGTCTCCGGGAATAAAGGAGAACATTGTTATTGGTAAAAATATTCAGAACACGGAAAAACCCCGTAAAAAGGGAGGATGCCGGGTAACCGCTTTTACGGTTCCCGGCATGTATTATGAAAAAGTTTATTCCAAATAACTTGTGGCATCTTATTTAGTAATTGTTTTCTATGGTTATAGTATATGCACCAGAAATGAAGAAAACGTGTTGTTAAAATGAAAGTTTTTTTAATGATAAATGAATAAATTATGAACAAAAGAGAGAAGGCGAAACATAAATATAGCCGGGAACATGCTGAGGAAGAAAGGATTTCTTTACAAAAAAGTGATTATACAGTATAATACATGCAGGCAAAATTTTGTTAAACGGGGAGCTCGCGTAAGCGGGCTGAGAGTAAGCTGTACCGCTTAGACCCGCAGACCTGATTTGGGTAATGCCAACGTAGGGACATATGCCGACAAGATGAAACCGGGAGCATGCCGGTTTTGCGGGAAGGTTCCTTAATGGAATCTTTTTTTATTCCCGTGAGCAGCAAGGTCTTTGACCTTCAGAGGCAATGTGTTCCTGATGCAGAGAACCAGAGCGGATTTTAAATATCCGGCTTGCGACAAGAAGGGAGAAACTATGATGAGAGAATATGCAACACAGATGGAAGCGGCGCGAAAGGGGATTGTGACTCCAGAGCTGATAAAGGTAGCGGAAAAGGAGCGGATGACCACTGAGGAACTGATGCCTCTGGTGGCCTCCGGGAAAGTGGTGATCTGTGCAAACAAAAACCACACATGCCTGGATCCTCAGGGAGTAGGCTCCATGCTGAGTACAAAGATCAATGTCAATCTGGGAGTTTCCAGAGACTGTAAGGACTATGACGTTGAAATGCAGAAGGTGATGGAAGCGGTAAATATGGGCGCGCATGCGATCATGGATCTGTCTTCCCACGGAGATACGATTCCGTTCCGCCGAAAATTGACCAGCGAGTGCCCGGCCATGATCGGAACTGTGCCGGTGTATGATTCGGTTATCCACTATCAGAGAGATCTGGATACGCTTTCTGCAAAAGATTTTATTGATGTAATCCGTCTGCACGCGGAGGACGGAGTGGATTTCGTTACTCTGCACTGTGGAATTACACGAAAGACGATCGATCAGATCCGAAATCATAAGCGTAAGATGAACATTGTGTCCCGCGGAGGATCGCTGGTATTTGCCTGGATGTGCATGACGGGAGAAGAGAATCCTTTCTATGAATATTACGATGAGATTCTGGATATCTGCCGGGAGTACGACGTGACGATCTCGCTCGGCGACGCATGTCGTCCGGGATGCCTGGCGGATGCCACGGATGTGTGTCAGATTGAAGAACTGGTACGCCTGGGTGAACTGACAAAGCGTGCATGGGAGAAGGACGTACAGGTCATGGTAGAGGGACCGGGACATATGCCGATGGATCAGATCGCGGCAAATATGAAAGTGCAGCAGAGTATCTGCGGCGGCGCCCCCTTCTATGTATTAGGACCTCTCGTGACGGATATTGCACCGGGATATGACCATATTACTTCAGCTATCGGCGGCGCGATCGCAGCAGCATCCGGCGCGGCGTTCCTCTGTTATGTGACGCCGGCGGAGCATCTTGCGCTCCCGAACCTGGAGGATGTAAAGCAGGGAATCATCGCGTCCAAGATTGCGGCTCATGCAGCCGATATTGCCAAGGGAGTAAGAGGGGCAAGAGAAATCGACGATAAAATGGCTGACGCCAGAAGAGCGCTGGACTGGGAGGCGCAGTGGGCATGCGCCATCGACCCGGAGACGGCGAAGAAAATCCGCGACGACCGCAAGCCGGAGCACGACGACACCTGCTCCATGTGCGGAAAGTTCTGCGCAGTGCGCAGTATGAACAAGGCTCTGGCAGGAGAACATATCGACATTCTGTAGGCGGGATCATATCTCGCCCGACGGCCGTTGTGCCGTTAAAGAATGCCCATCTGCCCGGTGTCTCCTGTTTAGAGCTGCCTCAGTTGTGCGCCGCAGTTTCTGCAGAAATCGGCGTCCGCGCTGTTTTCCGTCTGACAGGAGGGACACAGCTGTTTTCCTCCGTACAGGGAAGCTGAAGGCGCTCCGCAGCGCGGGCAGTAAAGCGCCTGCGGGGGGATTATCCCTCCGCAGTGTCCGCAGACGGTCTGAGGTGCGGCTGCACTGCTGTAATAGCTGCCGACAGGGGGGATGCTCTTTCCCCGGCGTCCGCTCTTAATGGCAAAGATAATTCCCAGGATCAGGAGAATCCCTCCGATCACCATAAGTACGATCCCGATATTTCTGTAGGTAGTATATATGTCGGTCCGGTGAACGAAACTGTCGACCGATTTCTGGATGTTGTTATGATCGGAAGGCATATTCCTAAAGCAATACGCTGCGGCGGTCTACAGTACAGTCTCCGCCAGCAGTACGATCAGCGGAATGGTCGCCACAGCCAGTATGGTGGAGAGGGCAAACATTTCTGAAGAATAGGTATAGTTCTGTTTGTAGCGGATCGCCATCATAGTTCCTGTAGTGGCGGCCGGGCAGGCGGAAGCGATCAGCGTCGTCATCGCCACATCCCGGGGCAGAGGGATGACCTTCAGAATAAAAATCATGATGACCGGGATCAGGACCAGTTTCAGGAAACAGGAGAAATATACCCGGAGTTTTGTGCACATTTTGAGTATATCGGTCTGCGCTACGGAAAAACCGGCCACCATCATGGCGAGAGGCGTGTTCATATCCGCTACATAGTTCATGGAGTCAAGCACTACTTCCGGGAACCTGAGCCGGGAGAAAAAGAGCAGGACTGCGATCACAGTGGCCACGACCATGGGGGATAGGAGCCCTTTTCTCACATTTTTCCAGGAAAATTTTTTCTCCATAAGGACGACCCCGTGAGTCCAGGAAAACAGGTTGAATACAACGATATAGGCGGACAAAAAGAAAACCCCGCTGCTGCCGAGTACACTGTTGATCAGGGGGATACCGATGAATCCACAGTTGGAATACATGGCGTTATACCGTTCTATATTGGCGTCCGGGCTTCCCTTCGGACGGATCAGCAATGTAGTGACAAGAATGCCGATCAGGTGGCAGATCACGGCGGCGCCAAAAGAGATAAGCAGGCCTCTCACAAGCTCCGGTCTGTAATCAGTCTGGTATGTAGTGATGATGACAAAAGGATTGACCACAAGGAGGAGAAGGTTTGACACCGTTTTGTTGCCTTCCTGGTTGACGAGCTTAATTTTATAACACAAAATTGCGAGCAGCATGATGAAGAACATCTTCACAAGCTGCTCAAATATCAGAATAAACATAATATATCCCGGCTCCCGTCTACTGCATCAAGGAAGCGACGATCTCGTTGACCTGTTTTCCGTCAGCTTTTCCCTTCACTTTTGGCATCAGTTCTTTCATAATGCGCCCCTTATCCTTCGGGGTCGGTGTCTCAATGCCAAGTCCTGTAAGGACTTCAAGGACAACAGCTTTGATCTCGTCCTCCCCCATCATTGCCGGGGCATATTCCTCAAGTACGCTGAGACGTTTTTGACATTCTTCAATAATATCTGTCCGGTCTGCCGGAGTCATATCAAGGGTTTCTTTTAGCTGTTTGATCTCTTTTAAGATAACCTGTCCCTCTTCCTCCTCCGTAAGGTCGGATCTTTTGTCGATCGCTTTGTTTTTCAGGGACGACAGAAGAAAGGAAAGGGCGGCTTTGCGCTCCTTATCGCCGGCTTTCATAGCGGCGACCATTGCACTTCTTACTTCATCAATTTTACTCATTTTTATACCTCCCGTTTTTAAAATCGTAATTTTGCTGTCAGATGGGATCAGGCAAGCCATTAGATTGAGATGAACGTATCAGCACATTGGCGTGCTGCTCCGGGCCTGATCTATCTGTGGATACCGGCCTGCAGCTCTTCCGCCCACCGCTGGAGATTGTATGTGTGTCCGTCGAACAGTTTCAGGATAACGCCGGTGGGATTATCTTCATTGGCGAATGCATTTGCCTCGTCCGTATCTACATGCATAGCGAGAGAATAGGACGGACTCACGCGGACGACAACATCAGAAAAAATGAGAGAACGCTCATAGCTGGTGGTGATCACAAATACAATATCATTGTCTTTTACATGGGCTCGTATCGCGTCTACGGGGGTCATGTGGATATGGCGTTTTGCCACGATGACGCCTTTCTGCAGTTCGATCTTCCCTTTCGGGCCGATCAGAGTGCAGCCCGGTGTGCCCTCCAGGTCTCCGGACTGTCGGATCACGCTTTTGATGCCAAGACGCCGGGCGTCCGTCACAGAAATTTCTACCTGGGTTTCGCTCCGGCAGGGGCCCAGAATCACAACACGCTCAAACCGTCCCTTCGGTCCGGCGACAGTCAGGCGTTCCCTGCAGGCGTACTGTCCGGGCTGGCTCAGCTCTTTTGCAAAAGTAGGTTTCGCACCTGCGCCGAAGAGGATTTCAAAGTCCTGCCGGGTGATATGGATATGCCTGGCCGATGTTTCGATGGGGATAGTCAGACTCATGGATCGTTCACTCCTTCATTTTTGCCATGCCATAAATTTTAGCAGATTAACGTGCTGTTGTAAAGCCGAAACAGGCGGAAAACAGCGGTTCCATGGGAAAAAACTCCTTCCGGCGCCCGGCCTGTGGGAGTGCGTTTAAAAGTGGACTGTATAGAAATGTTAAAAACGGATAAAATGCAGGAAAAGAAAGCGTAAAGAAAATGTTAAATATACATTGACACACAGGACGGGCTCATGCTACCTTTATTATAGTGCGGCTTTTTGCGGAAATATGTAAAATAGCCGCGCAGACAACAGTGATTTTGCAGAGAACGAATATGCAAAGGAGAAAAAGGAATGGGAATAACGGATATACTCTCTTTGCTCGGCGGCCTGGCGCTTTTCCTGTACGGTATGCAGATGATGAGCACCGGTCTCGAGGCCGCTGCGGGCAACAAGATGAAATCGATTCTTGAGAAACTGACGTCCAACCGGATAAAAGGCGTACTGGTAGGCGCGGGCATCACGGCAGTGATCCAGTCGTCCTCCGCCACCACAGTAATGCTGGTGGGATTTGTAAATTCCGGCCTTATGACACTGAGACAGGCAGTCTGGGTGATCATGGGAGCCAATATCGGTACGACGATCACCGGACAGCTGATCGCTCTTGACATGGGTGCGATCGCGCCTCTGTTTGCGATCGTGGGCGTGGCTGCCATCATGTTTGTCAAAAATGACAAAGTGCATCATATCAGCAGCATCTTTGCGGGGCTTGGAATCCTTTTTATGGGAATGGACATGATGGGAGCGGCGATGAAGCCACTTCAGGATTCTCCGCAGTTTATCGACCTGATGACCAAGTTCAATAATCCGCTGCTCGGAATCCTTGTTGGAGCGGTATTTACAGCGCTCATTCAGTCTTCTTCCGCCTCAGTGGGTATCCTACAGGCACTTGCTACGACAGGGAAGATTCCATTGTCGGGAGCTGTGTATATCCTTTTCGGACAGAACATCGGAACCTGTATCACGGCGGTGCTGGCCTCCATCGGCATGAAGGTAAATGCCAAGAGGACTACGGTCATCCATCTGATGTTCAATATTATCGGAACTGCTATTTTTACAGTCGTGTGTATGATGACCCCCTATGTGGAATTTGTAGAGTCCCTTACCCCGGGAGATCCGGTGGCTCAGATCGCAAACGCGCATACGATATTTAATATCGTAACGACCTGTATTCTGCTTCCCTTTGGAACCTATATGGCAAAGACTGCGGAGCGTATCCTTCCAGATCACAAAAAGGCAGACGACGAAGAACTTCGCCTGAAATATATCCGGCCGTTTGAGTCCTCTTATGCGATCGGACACAGTGCGGTGGCTGTGTCACAGGTGCGGGATGAAGTCGGAAGAATGAGGGATATGGTATCGAAAAATATTGAAGACGCTTTCTCTACGCTGATACATTACGATGAGAAACTTCGGAAAAAAGTGACTGAGAGGGAGGAGTATATTGACTTCCTTAACAAAGGGATATCTGAATACATTGTCTCTCTTATGGCGGCAGAAATGAATATGTCTGATTCCAGAAAGATCAACGGATATTATTCGATCATCTCAAATCTGGAGAGGGTAGGCGACCATGCAGTCAATCTGGCGGGATATGCGGACGATATGAAAAAGTGGGATCTAGCGTTTTCGGATACTGTGATGGAAGAACTTTCAGAAATGAAAAAACAGTGTCTCGCAGCGCTTGATACTGTGCGCGATGTGACTTCTGAAAATGTGGATCAGGTGCTGAACGACGCAGCTGCGGCAGAACAGAAGATTGACGATATGCGGGATAAATATTTCAAGAAGCAGATCCAGAGACTCAAAAAAGGAAAATGCAAACCTCAGAGCGGCATTGTATTTTCCGAAGTCCTTACGGATTTTGAGAGAATGGGCGACCATGTGCTGAATATTGCTCAGCAGTATCGTGAGATGGAGCAGTAAAGAAAAAGCAGAGCGGGAAATCACCTCAAAAGCAGAGATTTCCCGAAAAGAGGTATCAGAGCAGACGGAATACCTGCTCTGCACAGACTGCAAGATTTGATTTTGTACGCTCCGGGAGCATAGCCTCCCGGAGCGTTGTTATATCCCGGATAATGGGAAATACGGCGTCGATCCCTGCGCTCCGGCAGGCAGAATATACAGCCGGTTCTTCAGACGCGCTTCCGGCAAATGCGATCACTCTGATACCGTGCCGGGCGGCCAGCTGTGCCACGCCGGCGGGAACTTTACCGAAAGGCGTCTGGCTGTCGATCCGCCCCTCGCCTGTCACGACATAATCCGCCCCTGGCAATTCCTTTTCTATGCCAGATGCCTCCAGGATCAGTTCTATGCCTGGAACCAGCGCCGCATTCAGATAGCTGAGGAACGCAAAGCCCATCCCGCCTGCGGCTCCCGCTCCTGCCGTGCAGGCGCAGCTTCTGCCTGTGGCCGCGGCGCTCAGATCTGCGTATCTTGCCATGTCAGCGTCAATCTTACCCAGCAATGCTTCGGGCATCCCCTTCTGGGGACCATATACATATGTGGCTCCGGTTTCCCCGCAGAGCGGATTTGTCACGTCGCACGCCACCCGGAAACGGCATTCAGAAAGTTCCGGCATACATGCTGAAAGATCTACTGAGTGGATCTTTGCCAGGGCGGCAGCGCCGTCACCGGCGTCCCGTCCATTCTGGTCGAGGAAACGAAAGCCCAGAGCACGGAGCATACCTGTTCCTCCGTCATTGGTAGCGCTTCCGCCAATCCCGATGATAAAATCCCGGCATCCTTTTCTGATGGCATGGGCGATCAGTTCTCCTGTACCGTATGAGGTCGCCAGAAGAGGCTCTCTTTTTTCTGTCAGCGTGATGCCGGAGGCGGCGGCCATCTCGATGACTGCGGTACGGGTTTCCGAAAAAAGAGCGTAAGAGCAGACAACAGGCTCTTTGTACGGGCCGCATACTTCCGTCTCGATCCGCTGCGCTCCGGTATTCTGCGTCAGTGCGTCTACCGTTCCTTCTCCGCCGTCGGCAACAGGTTTTATAACGATATTTGCGTCCGGTCTGGCCGCCAGAATGCCTTTGCGGACCGCTTCAGCTGCCTCCGTGGATGTCAGGCTTCCTTTAAAAGAATCTATTGCAATTACAACTTTCATAATCCACCATTTCCTTTAAAATTCTTGTACGTATTTTATCATGTACATGTGGTGCCGGCAACTTATATGATGCCGGCTGCTCTGTGTGCAGGGGCGATGGGCGCTTTGATTCTGAGACGGCAGATGAAAATATGCCGCCGTGATCATATGAAGAAATAAATTGTGTATAAAATTCCTCCATTTACAGATACTATTTCCAAAATCGGAAAGTACAGTAAACGGAGGAATTTTTTATATGAAAGCAACGGGAATTGTAAGGCGGATCGATGATCTGGGCAGGGTGGTGATCCCGAAAGAAATCCGGCGGACGCTGCGAATCCGGGAAGGCGATCCCCTTGAGATATTTACAGACCGGGAAGGGGAGATCATCCTGAAAAAATATTCCCCCATCGGGGAATTGGGGACAATGGCAAAGCTCTATGCAGAAAGTCTGTCTCAGACGCTGGGGTGCACAGTGTGCATTACAGATACAGACCAGATCGTAGCGGTCTCAGGAGCCGGGAAAAAAGATCTGCAGGATCAGCCTGTAGGACGGGAGTTTGCAAAACTGCTCCAGGAACGCACGCAGGTGCTTGAAAAGTCCGGGCAGCCGGGATTTGTCAAGATCACGCCGGAAATGGGTGAGTACCGGGATGAGATCATCTGTCCTGTGATCTGCGAGGGCGATGTGATCGGCTCGGTGGTAATGCTGAACCGGGATGAAAAGCGATTTCTGGGAGAACTGGAGCAGAAAGTGGTCCAGAGTGCGTCTGATTTTCTGGGAAGACAGATGGGGTGACGGAAGGGGAACTTTGAGTTATAAATCCCCGGGGACAATCATATGATTTATCAGCAGGGAGTAAGGGATGTTTTCGCTGATCTGGCGAAAAAAGGCGAGGCGCTTCCTGCAGAGAAAACCGTATGGCGGATACTGGGAGGAGAGGGAAAAGTGGAGAAAAATACGGGCGGAAAGAAAGCTTTGGAACGCAGGGCAGTATGGCTGCTGAAGTCACTTTTGTGCGCTTATATTGTAACGGGAATATTGCTGGTCATACTGGCGCTGCTCCTTTACAAGGCAGGTCTCAGCGAAGAGATGGTAAATGCGGGGATTCTTCTGATCTATGTTATTTCAACATTTTCGGGAGGGTTTATAATGGGAAAGCTTACCGGAAACCGGAAGTTTTTGTGGGGGCTTGCCGCAGGAACGCTGTATTTTGTTCTTCTTCTGGCAATCTCCCTGGGGCTGTACCGCAGTCTGCAGGCTGATATTATGGGGCTGGTGACCACGTTCCTGCTGTGTGCGGGCGGGGGAATGATCGGCGGAATGGTATCGTAGAGTCTGCCAAAGCGTTGGCGCTGCTTGTTTTAAAGGAACTTATGTAATACAATAAATCTGTGGTGAGGATTTTCTTGTGAACAGGATTGTTTACAGGAGGATCCTTATACTGCTGATGCTTTGAGGTATTTGAACCAGTATATGAATGAAGTATACCCGGACAGTCCATTTGTTGAAATTACAGTGGAGGATCTGAATAAAAATTACAGCGAGATAATTGATTTATGGTTTGGACAATTAGACGAGTATCTGGAGATGAAAACAAATGGAGAGTATTATTTTTATCAGATAGCTGCAATAGCTATATATGAAGCATTCCTATAGAGAATGAAATTTGAACTTTGAAAAAATAAAATCTCCCCGTATGATGTATATGAGTTTAGCGACTTAATACATCTGAATACAAAGGAGATTTTATAGCAATGAAAGTAAAGTATGAAG
>DXDR01000096.1 GCA_019115385.1 Candidatus Mediterraneibacter avicola
TATTTACGGACGTTAAGTCCTGGAAAGGGGAGGCCAGACCTATTGCCATACTCATTCTAACAGCTTAAGCAATGAGATGGGTAATTCCTTACTGGCTGTAAGGGGTATTAACCATAAATATATTGTAGTAGGAACGGGAAAAGCAGTCAGAGAAAAACAAGACAGAGTTTATACCGATTCCACATTTTTATCCACATGCACTTCGTCATACTTTTGCAACTCGTTGTTTTGAAGCCGGGATTGATGCAAAAGTAGTACAAGGATTCCTCGGACATTATTCCATAGCAATCACACTGGATTTGTATACGCACGTCACAGACGATAAAGCAAAGTCGGAAATGGATAAATTACAGAATTTATATGAGGAAATTGTATAATCAGAACAAGAATAAGAAAGAGAATAGAAAAGGTGCAACATTTCTTTAGAAAAATATTTGACCAAGATTTGACCGAAGTGGATTTTGCAAGAAGCAAAGAACAGCGAAAACCCGCTAACCACAAGGGATAACGGGTTTCGTGTTTTATAAGTTATCTAAAGGAATGAGAGTAAAGTGCGACATCCCGGTCCCCCGGGATGTCTTTACTTTATGAGGGGGGAGATAGTTGTTTTATCAACTATCTGTGTTTTAGTATAGCCAGAAAATGTGTCTAAAGTATGTTTAAACTCTTAAAGAAAAAGAAAAAACCTTATCAAATTCTTAATAAATATCACCGCACTCTGATCGTATTCCCCGCATAGATCAGATCCGGATTGGAAATCCCATTCAATGAGGACAGCGCATTGACTGTAGTTCCGAATTTTACTGCGATGCCGCTCAGGGTATCGCCGGGCTGGATCGTGTAATACTGTGCCCCGGCGCTGCCGGAGCTTCCGTTCTCCGGGACGCGCAGGGTGTTTCCTGCATAGATCAGATCCGGATTGGAGATGCCGTTCAGGGAGGACAGCGTGCTCACTGTGGTCCCATAGCGCTGTGCAATACCGCTTAAAGTGTCACCGGGCTGGATTACATAGGTGATGTAATCCGGCGCGGGTGATGGGGACGGAGAAGGGGCGGGGCTGCTCCCATCCAGGTGATTGAGTCCGGCGGCTTTGATTGCGGATGGATAATCCACATAGCCGATATCCAGATCCACATTGCCGGATATGCCGGGAATGCTGCCCTGGCTCGTGTACTGCCACATACCGCAGTTGGTCCCATCGAAACTGTCCGCGTAGCGGGCATACCAGAATGCATAGCGCTCCGGGAGCGAGCTGCCCAGGTAAGTGTCCAGGAAATTGCGGTTTGTGTAGAACATTGCATAATATCCGTTTTCCTCTATTTTGTTGCAGAAGCTCGTTACGAGCTGCTGGGCAAGAGAGGCGGTCATTGTCACGCCTTCTCCTGAGGCGTAAGCCACGGAAGCCTGCTCAATATCATAGCAGACCGGATAATCCAGGCGGTATCCGGATATAGTGTTCAGGCATCCTTCTGCTTCCTGCGCTGCAGTCTGGGGGCTGACTGCATAGCAGAACCAGTAGACGCCGATGGGCAGACCGATGCGGTTGCATTCGGACGCATTTCTGTGAAACTGTTTATCAACGGTGCCGAATCCATATCCCGCCCGGACCATGGCGAACTGGTATCCCGCGGCTTTGACGCGCTCCCAGTCTATTGTGCTCTGAAATTCGCTGACATCAAGTCCTTTTATACTCATAAAGATCAAACCTTTCAAATAGATGTGTCCGGCTGGCAACCTGGCGGAGCTGCCGGATCTGCTTTAATATATGCGGAAAAAGTGGCGAGAGTTCGGGTGGGGCACATATTTAAAATAATTTTATTGTCCGCTTGTGGAAACGGAAAAAATCGTCTATACTCTTTAAGGTATGGACGATTTTTCTGCGCGGGAATGCGGTTGCCGCCGCCACGGCCACAGCGGAAAAGCAGGAGGAAACAAATGAAATCATATGATACAAATGAGACTCAGAACAGGATACTCACGATCCCAAATATACTGTCATTTTTCAGGCTCTGCCTGATCCCGGTCATTATGTGGCTGTACTGTGTGGAGAAAAACTATTTATGGGCCGGGATCATCCTCATATTGTCGGGGATAACGGACACAGTGGACGGCCTTGTGGCAAGACATTTTCATATGATCAGTGAGTTGGGAAAGGTGCTGGATCCTATCGCGGACAAGCTGACGCAGGCAGCTATGCTGTTCTGTCTCCTCACTCGTTTCCCGCTTATGATCGTGCCCCTTGGCATTATGATATTGAAGGAATTTTTTATGGGTGTTACCGGACTGATGGTCATACAGAAGACTGGCAAAGTATTCGGAGCTGACTGGCATGGGAAGGTGACTACCTGGCTGCTGTACGCGATGATGATCCTGCATGTGTTCTGGTATAATATCCCTGTACTGGCGTCAAGGCTGCTGATCGGAGTGTGCGTGGTCATGATGCTGATCTCGCTTATGATCTATGGGCGTCACAATCTGAAGGCGCTGAAAGAGGAGCAGCCGTCAGAGGAGAAGAAGGAAAGACAGTGACAGGAATTCACTATTATAATTATAGAAGAGTGCTGAAAAACAGGCTCTGCCGGGGAATTGACCGGCAGAGCCTGTTTAATGATAAAGATTTTCATTTATTATATATTTTTGAGAATTATTATTGACAAGCGACGAAAAATCGTGTATATCAGTTATGTTATCAGGTTAGCTTGAGCTAACCTGGGTTTATATTGTGATCACTGCGGAGAGAAGATTTACTGCGGGATCACCGGATACAGAAAAGGGTCGTTTTTGAGAAAGGAAGATATTTATGAAGAACCGGAAGATCAATCCCATGCGTTTTATATGGCTTTTTTTTGGATTCCTGTCCATGGGGATCGGAGCGGTGGGAGTCGTGCTGCCGGTGCTCCCCACCACGCCGTTTTTACTGCTGGCGTCCTTCTGTCTGGCGAAGGGCTCCAAGCGTTTTCATAACTGGTTCACCGGGACAAAGTTATACAAGAGGCATCTGGAAAATTTTGTGAAAAACCGTTCCATGACGCTGAAAACAAAATTCAGCCTGCTGATTCCGGCATCCTGTATGCTGATCCTGGCATTCCTGGCGATGCAGAATATATATGGCAGAATCTTTATTGTATTTCTGATCATTTTCAAATATGTGTATTTCTTTACGAGGATACGCACTGTTCCTGCCGGGCAGACGTTTCTTCCTGATGCGGAGGCTTAGGGTTATGGGAGGAAGCGAAAAGATCCGGAAGGATGGGGAGAAACAAAAGGTAGAGAAGAAACGAAAGAAAGAGCAGTATGTAGTGGAAGAGATGATCCGCCTGTACTGCCGGAAGAACCATAAGGAATACGACCGGAGCGCAGGACAGATGTGCCCGGACTGTCAGGCGCTCTCTGACTACGCGAGGCTGCGCAGTGACAAGTGCCCTTTTATGGAGAAAAAGACATTCTGCAGTAACTGTAAAGTGCACTGCTACAAGCCCGAGATGCGGGAGAAGATCCGTCAGGTAATGCGGTTTTCCGGCCCACGGATGCTGCTGCATCACCCGATTCTCGCTGTCTGGCATGTAGTGTGCAGTATGCGCGAAAAGAAAAGGCAGCGGTAAACAGAGGTGAGGCCGCGGCCGGAAAGGATATTATGATCAAAAAAAGACTTGTGGGGCTTTTGTCCCACGCAAAAAAATATATTATTTACCAGGTGGCGTGGCAGTGGGTTTCCCTGCTCTGCCAGATCGTGTTGATCTACTGCGCCGCATTTCTGCTGGAGCAGGCGCTGTTCTGGGAAGTGACTCCCCGGATGGCGGTTTCTTACGGCGGGATCGTAGTGCTTGCGCTGATCGTGCGTTTTGTCTGTGACCGGGGAGCGTCCCATGCGTCCTATCGGGCCAGCCTGGACGTGAAGCGGATACTCAGGGATAAGATTTATGAGAAGCTGCTCCGTCTGGGGGCGGCGTACAGAGAGAGGACAACGACTTCTGAGGTGGTGCAGATGGCTGCCGAGGGAGTGGAGCAGCTGGAAACATATTTTGGAAGATATCTTTCCCAGCTTTTTTACAGTCTGCTGGCGCCGGTGACATTATTCGTCGTGCTGTCCTTTGTGAACTGGAAGGCAAGTCTTGTGCTGCTGGTCTGTGTGCCCCTGATCCCTATTTCCATCGTGGCGGTCCAGAAGCTTGCCAAGCGTCTCCTGAATAAATACTGGGGAATCTACACCGAACTGGGGGACAGCTTTCTGGAGAACCTGCAGGGACTGACTACTTTGAAGATTTACCGTTCGGACGAAAATAAGGCTGTTGAGATGGACGAGGAATCCCAGAGATTCCGCAGGATCACCATGAAGGTGCTGACCATGCAGCTCAACTCCACCAGCGTGATGGATATCATTGCCTACGGCGGAGCGGCAGTGGGGATGATCGTCACGCTTTCCGAATTTATGAAAGGATATTTAAGCCTGCACGGAGCGCTGATGCTGATCCTTCTGGCGGCGGAATTCTTTATTCCCCTGCGTCTCCTTGGATCGTTCTTCCATATCGCTATGAACGGAATGGCGGCGAGCGACAAGATTTTTGCCCTCCTGGATCTGCCGGAGCCGGAGGAGGCTTCTGGAGAGCTGGATGACAGAGCGATCGATATTACATTTACCCGCGTCCATTTCTCCTATGAGAAGGACAGGGAGATCTTAAAAGGGATCGACATGGAATTCCCGGCAGGCAGTTTTACCTCTATCGTGGGAACATCGGGCTGCGGAAAGAGCACCGCGGCAGCGATCCTCATGGGAAGGAACAAAGGGTATACCGGCAGCGTGACTGTCCAGGGCAAGGAGCTTTCAGATATCCGGGAGGACAGTCTGATGGATCATATCACCCTGATCAGCCATAACAGTTATCTGTTCAAAGGGACAGTGGAGGACAACCTGCGGATGGGAAAACCGGATGCCACGGAAGCTGAGATGCGGGAAGCCCTTATGAAAGTCAATCTGTGGGGATTCCTTCAGGCGCAGCAGGGGCTTGCCACGGCAGTGGCGGAGAAGGGCGGTAATTTCTCGGGCGGCCAGTGTCAGCGGCTTGCGATTGCCCGGGCACTCCTGCACGATACGCCGGTCTATATCTTCGATGAGGCGGCTTCCAATATCGATGCGGAGAGTGAGGAGATGATCATGGAGACAGTCTACTCTCTGGCAGAGACGAAAACCGTTATCCTCATCTCACACCGGCTTGCCAACGTGGTGAAGTCAGACCGGATCTATATGCTGAAAAATGGGCTGGCGGCGGAGATGGGAACACATGAAATGCTGATGCAGCGAGACGGAGAATATGCAAAACTGTACCGGTCTCAGATGAAACTGGAGCAGTACGGAAAGGAGGCGGCAGTATGACGGCAGACAAGAATTTCGGCGGAAAGGCTCATACAAGAAGGAGCGGCATCCGCATCATGGGACAGCTGATCGGGCTTGTGAAGCCGCTTCTCCCGGTCATGCTCCTTGCCATCGCGCTGGGAACTATCGGATACCTGTGCGCCATCTTCCTTACGATCCTGGCGGGATTCGGGCTGATGCACATTATACTGGAGCCCATGCAGGAATTTCTGGGATACGCACTGACTCCGGAGCAGGCAGGGATCTTTCTCGGTGCATCTCCGGGGACTCTCTTCATCATGCTGGCTGTCATAGCAGTGATGCGCGGTATCCTGCACTATGGGGAACAGTACTGCAATCATTTTATTGCATTTAAGCTTCTGGCGATCATCCGGCATAAAGTGTTCGCCGCGCTTCGAAAACTGTGTCCGGCGAAGCTGGAAGGGCGCGACAAAGGAAATCTGATCTCTGTCATAACTTCGGATATTGAGCTTCTGGAAGTGTTTTATGCCCACACCATCTCGCCTATTGCCATTGCAGTGCTGACCTCCCTTGTGATGATCCTGTTCATCGGACAGTTCTCCCCAGCGGCGGCTGTCCTCGCGCTGGCAGGATATGCGGTGGTCGGTGCGGTGATTCCTCTGTATTTTGGCAGCAGGGGCGCGGACAAGGGAATGGAATTCCGCAATGGATTCGGGAACCTGAACAGTTTTATTCTGGACTCTCTGCGGGGGCTGGATGAGACGATCCAGTACCGGCAGGGCGAAATGAGAAGGAAAGAGATGGCAGAGCGGTCGGATGAATTGGGCAGGATGCAGAAAGGCCTGAACCGCCTGGAGGCCTCCCAGCGTTCGGTCACGAATCTGGCAATCCTGATCTTTTCCTTTGCCATGCTTTTCCTGATGAGCGTTTTGAGGCAGGCTGACATGGTGAGTGTGACGGACATGCTGGTGGGAACCATTGCCATGATGGGATCCTTTGGACCGGTAACGGCTCTTGCAAGCCTGTCCAACAATCTGAATCAGACGCTTGCCAGCGGAGAGAGAGTGCTTTCCCTGCTGGAAGAGTCGCCTCAGGTGGAAGAAGTCTCTGGAAGAGACGCCACAGGCTTTACGAAAGCCGCCGCTGAACATGTGGATTTTACCTATGAAACAGAGCAGATATTAAAAGACTATTCCATGGAAATCCCGCAGGGAAAGATTATCGGCATCCATGGGGCGAGCGGCTCCGGAAAATCCACTCTGCTGAAGCTTTTGATGCGGTTTTGGGATGTGCAGGGCGGAAGGATCAGTATCTCGGATAAAGATGTGCGGGATATCAATACTGCGGATTTAAGGGAAATGGAGTCTTATGTTACGCAGGAAACCTGCCTGTTCCACGATTCGATCGCAAACAATATTGCTGTCGGGAAGCCGGGAGCATTCAGGGAAGAAATCATGGAAGCGGCGAAAAAGGCGTCCATCCACGACTTTATCATGACTCTGCCAAAGGGATATGATACAGAAGTGGGCGAATTGGGAGATACACTCTCAGGCGGAGAAAAACAGAGGATCGGGATCGCCCGCGCTTTCCTGCACGACGCGCCCTTTATCCTTCTGGACGAGCCTACCAGCAACCTGGATTCCCTGAATGAGGGAATCATCCTGAAGTCACTGAAAGAGGGCAGAGGAGACAAGACCGTGCTTCTTGTGTCCCACAGAAAGTCCACGATGAA
>DXDR01000097.1 GCA_019115385.1 Candidatus Mediterraneibacter avicola
CGAGGACAGGCACACATCCAGTCATCTTTTAATAATACAATCGTTACATTAACAGATACACAGGGAAATGCTCTTTCATGGGCAAGTGCAGGCGGCCTGGGATTCAGAGGTTCAAGGAAATCTACTCCGTACGCAGCGCAGATGGCAGCTGAGACAGCAGCAAAGGCAGCGCTGGTTCATGGACTGAAGACAGTAGATGTATTCGTAAAAGGACCTGGTTCAGGAAGGGAAGCAGCAATCCGTGCTCTCCAGGCTTGCGGTATTGATGTAGTAAGCATCAAAGACGTAACTCCGGTTCCGCATAATGGATGCCGTCCGCCGAAGCGCAGAAGAGTCTGATCTCAGAATACGAAACGTTTTCAGCATACAACTGTTATTGTACAATGTAAAGTAATCAGAGCGGCTTGAAATGAAGCCGCGTGTATAAATATAGGAGGATAGACATGGCAGTAAACAGAGTTCCTGTTCTTAAAAGATGCCGTTCATTAGGCATGGATCCGATTTATCTCGGAATCAATAAAAAATCTAACAGACAGTTAAAGAGATCAAACAGAAAGATGAGTGAGTACGGCCTTCAGCTTCGTGAGAAGCAGAAAGCTAAATTCATCTACGGCGTTCTCGAAAAACCGTTCAGAAACTACTATGCAAAGGCTAAACAGATGGAAGGTATGACAGGTGAGAACCTGATGAGACTTCTGGAGTCCAGACTGGACAATGTTATGTTCCGCATGGGATTTGCAAGAACGAGAAAAGAGGCAAGACAGATCGTTGACCACAAGCATGTCCTTGTAAACGGCAAGCAGGTAAACATCCCGTCTTATCTTGTAAAGGCCGGCGATACGATCGAGATCAAAGAGAACAAGAAAGGCTCACAGAGATACAAAGAGATTCTTGAGGTTACAGCAGGAAACATGATTCCTGAGTGGCTGGATGTCGATTCAGAGAATCTCAAAGGTACAGTAAAAGAACTCCCGAACAGGGATGCGATCGACGTACCGGTAGATGAGATGTTGATCGTCGAGTTATATTCAAAGTAATATCGGCTGTAACTTAGTATCCCCTCAACATATTAAACCCATAAGGAGGGTCTGTGTAGTGTTTGATTTTAATAAGCCTAATATTGAAATTACAGATGTTTCAGATGATAAAAAGTATGGAAGATTCGTTGTAGAGCCTCTGGAAAGAGGATATGGGACAACGCTGGGGAATTCCCTGAGAAGAATTATGCTTTCATCTCTTCCCGGAACAGCGATCAGTTCCGTAAAGATTGACGGAGTTCTGCACGAATTCAGTTCCATTCCGGGCGTAAAGGAAGATGTGACAGAGATTATCATGAATCTGAAGTCTCTGGCAATCAAAAACACATCTGAGTCAGATGAAGTGAAGACTGCGTATATCGAATTTGAGGGAGAAGGTGTTGTAACAGGTGCCGATATCCAGGTTGATTCCGATATTGAGATCGTAAACCCCGAGCAGGTCATCGCTACGCTCAGCGGCGGAAGCGACAGCAAGCTTTACATGGAGCTTACCATTTCAAATGGCAGAGGCTATGTGAGTGCAGATAAGAACAAAACAGAAGATATGGCGATTGGCGTTATTCCTATTGATTCTATTTATACTCCGGTTGAGCGTGTGAATCTTACTGTAGAAAACACCCGTGTCGGCCAGATTACAGATTATGACAAGCTTACACTGGAGGTATGGACAAAAGGTACAATGCAGCCGGATGAGGCTGTCAGCCTTGCAGCAAAGGTTCTCAGCGAGCATCTGAAACTCTTTATTGATCTGTCAGAAGTTGCCCAGGCAGCAGAAGTGATGATCGAGAAAGAGGACGACGAGAAGGAAAAAGTTCTTGAGATGAGCATTGATGAGCTTGAACTTTCCGTCCGTTCCTACAACTGCCTCAAACGTGCCGGAATTAATACAGTTGAAGAGCTTACAAACAAGACGCCGGAAGATATGATGAAAGTCCGCAACCTGGGACGCAAATCTCTGGAAGAAGTGCTTGCAAAGCTCAAAGAACTGAATCTAGAACTAAATCAGGGCGACGAGTGATAGCGAGGAGTCCTGATGCTGCTTCTTGAGCCGCAGGGTCAAGAAGATACGACTTAATCCAGGGCGACGAGTGATAGCGAGGAGCTCTGGATGGGATATGTCATGTCCTGCCGGTAAGTCCGAAGAGTGCGGCGGGAGCATTTGATTAGTAAGCCCGAAGATGCATAACCAGATGTAAATAATGGAGGAAATTAAAAATGGCAAAGTATAGAAAACTCGGTAGAACTTCCGGTCAGAGAAAAGCTCTGATCAGAAATCAGGTAACAGCGCTTCTGAACAACGGAAAAATCGTTACAACAGAGGCAAAGGCAAAAGAGATCCGCAAAGTTGCTGAAGGTCTGATCGCGCTGGCTGTAAAAGAGAAAGACAACTATGACGAAGTGACAGTTACAGCTAAGGTTCCGCGCAAGGACAAAGACGGCAAGAGAGTAAAAGAAGTTGTAGACGGCAAGAAAGTTACAGTTTACGATGAAGTTGAAAAGAAGATCAAAAAAGATCAGCCCAGCAGACTTCACGCAAGACGTGAGATGCTCAAAGTTCTCTGCCCGGTAAAAGAGGTCCCGGAAAAGACTGCAGGGAAGAAAGCAAATACAAAAAATGTGAACATGGTTGAGAAACTGTTTACAGAGATTGCACCGAAGTATGAGAACCGCAACGGCGGATACACAAGGATCATCAAGATCGGCCAGCGCAAAGGCGACGCTGCGATGGAAGTTCTGATCGAGCTTGTATAATATAAAATATTTTGTGATTTAACAGAGAGGAATGTTTCGTATTACACATCAGTGTAAAGAGGAACATTCCTCTTTTTTCAAGCCTGCACATATGCCGGATAAATCAGCTTTTCTTCTTTGTAAAAGCCCTGTGATCCATCTTGTGATTTCCATGACAAAGTGCTATTCTAAGACTAAGACTATTACATCCGAGAAAGATGATATATCTGCAGAAAATTGGTAATGATTATATCATCACGGCAGAATTTCAATCTGGCAGGTGAGAAAAATTACTTAAAAACGGAAAGGAGGAAAGTGAATTTGTAATAATTGCACAAGCGATGTTAAAAAAATAACGTTAAAATATTAACAAATGCCGGGTTGACAAATATTTAACAAAGGGACTATACTTATTCCAGTGGTAAAAAACAGATTAATTCAATTACAGGAGGAATTATCAAAATGGCAAAGAAAGAAAAGACGGTAGTGCCGGAAATCGTCGACAGCGTTGAGGCGCTGGAGGCGAAAATGAAAGCGATGCGCGAAGCTCAGAAGATTTTTGCTACATTTACACAGGAGCAGGTGGACAAGATCTTCTTTGAAGCTGCCATGGCAGCGAATAAACAGCGTATCCCCCTTGCGAAAATGGCTGTAGAAGAGACGCAGAGGGGCGTAATGGAGGATAAGGTGATCAAAAATCACTATGCTGCAGAGTATATTTACAACGCATACAAGGACACAAAGACCTGCGGTGTGATCGAAGAAGATGCAGCCTACGGAATAAAAAAAGTCGCTGAACCGATTGGACTTGTTGCCGCAGTTATTCCGACGACAAACCCGACCTCCACAGCAATCTTCAAAACTTTGATCTGTCTGAAAACGAGAAATGCCATCATCATCAGCCCCCATCCCAGTGCAAAGGCATGTACGATCGCGGCTGCAAAGGTTGTGCTTGACGCTGCAGTGAAGGCGGGCGCGCCGGAAGGGATCATCGGCTGGATTGATACGCCGTCTCTGGAGCTGACCAACACGGTTATGAGAGAGTCCGATATCATTCTGGCAACAGGAGGCCCGGGAATGGTTAAAGCTGCTTACTCTTCAGGAAAACCGGCTCTGGGCGTGGGCGCCGGAAATACACCGGTCATCATTGACGACACGGCAGATATCAGAATGGCGGTTAACTCCATCATCCATTCCAAGACATTTGACAATGGTATGATCTGTGCATCCGAACAGTCTGTAACCGTACTGGACAGTGTATACGATGCAGTGAAAAAAGAGTTTGCATATCGCGGATGCTATTTCCTCAAACCCGGGGAGGAACTGGATAAAGTCCGCAAGACAATTATCATAAACGGAGCTCTGAACAGCAAGATTCCAGGCAAATCTGCCTATGAGATCGCGAAGCTGGCAGGTGTTGACGTACCGGAAAATACAAAAATCCTGATCGGCGAAGTAGAGTCTGTGGATATTTCAGAAGAATTTGCTCATGAAAAATTATCTCCTGTACTTGCCATGTATAGAGCAAAGACTTTTGACGAAGCCATTGCCAAAGCTGAGCAGCTTGTTGCAGACGGCGGATATGGGCATACCTCCTCGCTCTATATCTATCCGGCGGAGAAAGAGAAGATCGCGAAGCACGCTGCGGCAATGAAGACATGCCGTGTTCTTATCAATACACCTTCTTCCCACGGCGGTATCGGCGACCTTTACAATTTCAAGCTTGCTCCGTCCCTTACCCTCGGATGCGGTTCCTGGGGCGGAAACTCTGTATCAGAAAACGTTGGAGTAAAACATCTTCTGAATATCAAGACGGTTGCCGAGAGGAGAGAGAATATGCTGTGGTTCAGAACGCCAGAAAAGGTATACTTTAAGAAAGGCTGCACTCCGGTTGCTCTGGCTGAGCTCGGAAATGTAATGCACAAGAAGAAAGCTTTCATTGTAACAGATACATTCCTTTACAAAAACGGATATGCAGAACCGATCGAGAAGAAGCTGGACGAGATGGGCATTCAGCATACCTGTTTCTACGATGTGGCGCCGGATCCGACTCTGCAGTGCGCGCAGGAAGGCGTAAAACAGATGACATCATTTGAGCCGGATACAATTATTGCCCTGGGCGGCGGTTCTGCAATGGATGCTGCAAAGATCATGTGGCTCATGTATGAGCATCCAGAGGCAAACTTTGAAGACATGGCTATGGACTTCATGGATATTCGAAAGAGAGTTTATACATTCCCGAAAATGGGAGAGAAAGCGTATTTCGTGGCAATCCCCACTTCATCGGGAACCGGATCCGAGGTTACGCCGTTCGCCATCATTACAGATGCAGAGACGGGCGTGAAATGGCCGATCGCTGACTATGAACTGCTTCCGAATATGGCGATCGTCGATGTGGACAATGCGATGACAGCTCCGAAAGGGCTGACGAGCGCATCCGGTATCGACGTTATGACACATGCCATTGAGGCGTATGTTTCGATCATGGCAACAGACTTTACAGACGGGCTTGCAATGAAAGCGGTTAAGATGGTATTTGAGAATCTTCCGTCCGCGTATGAAAACGGGGCAAACGATCCCAAAGCACGTGAGGCAATGCACAATGCTTCCTGCATGGCAGGTATGGCATTTGCCAACGCGTTCCTGGGCGTAAACCACTCTATGGCTCACAAACTGGGCGCATTCCATCATTTGCCCCACGGTGTTGCCAACGCAGTGATCCTGACGGAAGTTATGAGATACAATGCGGCAGAAGTACCGACAAAGATGGGAACCTTCTCACAGTATCAATACCCCCACGCGCTGGCAAGGTATGCGGAACTGGGAAGATATGCGGGATGCACAGGCAGCACAGATGAAGAAGTATTTGAGAACTTCCTTGCAAGACTGGAAGATCTGAAAGAGAAGATCGGTATTAAGAAGACGATCAAAGATTACGGCATTGACGAGAAATATTTCCTTGAAACGCTGGATGAGATGAGCGAGCAGGCATTTAACGACCAGTGTACAGCCGCAAACCCGAGATATCCGCTGATCAAAGAAATCAAAGAAATTTATCTGAAATGCTATTATGGAAAATAGGAGAAAGGTGTAGAAGCAAAAGCTGTTTATTACAGAAAAATGCCTTTCTGACTGCTGAAAGATAAAATTCAAAACTGCCGGACCAATGATAGCGTTAGTATACAAGGGGACAATACGGTCGTTGAAGGGCTGATTTGGGCTACTTCTGCGTTACTCTCCCTCCGCGTACGTCTCTGTACGCGTCGATCAAGTGCCTTGAAGGAGCCCAAATCAGCACCTTCACGACTCGAAGACTCCAACCGCAGGAATTTCAGTGATTTTCAAGGCAGACGATAGAGGCGTACTGAACGTACGCCGATTGAGGATAACACAGAAAATCACTGAAATTACGCGGTTTGGGGCGTGTTGCCCCTTGTACACTAACGCTAACTGTATTGCAGATATGCCGGAATAAGGTGTTGATCTGCAGTCTGGGATCAGTGGTTCGGCAGTTTTTGTCTGAGTGCGGAGATTATTTTTTGAGAATTCACTGGAACATCTTATGGCTGAAGGTTTCCGAAAACCCATATTGTTTAATATTTAACAATATATTTAATAGAATAAATATCGTTAAAAAATATACAAATATGTTCCGCAGGGGTTACATTCACTGTTTTTGCAGTGTATAATGAATCTATCCGAAAATGCTGCCCTTTCAGAAAAAGAAAACGGAGAGGGTATAAAATCAGAAGGAGGCACGAACCATGAAACTGGAAGAAAAAAATATTATTGTAAAACGCCCCTACAAGACTGTCTACAAATGTGACGACAGTATTGTAAAAGTATTTGCCGAGACACATCCAAAGTCCGACGTCTTTAATGAGGCTCTGATCACAGCGCGTATTGAGGAGACGGGGCTTGATATACCTAAGGTAAAAGAAGTCGTACAGATTGAGGGCAAATGGGCCATATCGATTGAATACAAAGACGGGAAGACTTTGGAAGAGATGATGAACTCTGATAAAAAGAATATAGAGAAATACATGGAAGATTTCGTGGATCTTCAGCTTGAAGTACACAGTAAGACTTCTCCGCTTCTGAAAGGGATGAAAGACAAGATGTCCCGTCAGATCAATACCCTGAAAGAACTGGATGCCACGATGCGATATGAACTTCTCACCCGCCTTGAGAGTATGCCAAAACACAACAAGGTCTGCCACGGGGACTTTAATCCGAGCAATGTCATTGTGGGTAAGAACGGAAAGATGACCGTCGTTGACTGGGCACATGCCACGCAGGGCAACGCAAGCGCTGACGCGGCTATGACTTATCTGCTTTTTGCGCTCAGGGATCAGGGGACTGCCGATCTGTACCTGGATCTGTTCTGCAAAAAAAGCGATACTGCAAAACAGTATGTACAGCAGTGGCTGCCGATCGTGGCCGCAACACAGTTGACTAAGAATAATGATCTCCATAAAGATTTTCTCATGAAATGGATCGATGTGATCGACTATCAATAGAAGAAATAGTAAAGGGTCCAGAATCTGATTAAAAGCAAGGCCTTAGATGAAAAAACTCGCTATGCTCGAACAATTTCATCTAAGGCCTTAACTTCAGATTCTGGACCCTCAACTTTTACTGACAGATTCCTCCGAGTCACCATGCCCACGCGTCCCGTATCTCCTGTACATTCTTCCAGCGCGGAACCCCGGCCATTTCCTACGCTTTTCAAGTCGGAAGTTTCCTTTCCCCAAATTCCAGTAGAACAACAGTGAGAAGGGAGCTTTATCGCTTGTAATTGGATATATTCCAGTATGGGGCTTCCAAAGTCGACCACTTTTTAAACTATTGGGTCGGAATACAGTTCCGTGTCAGCCGAGGCAGATCTGGCTGGTTTCTTCCTGTTGGAATTCGGAATTGTGTGCGGAGAAAACACAGCCGGGGAAGGGGGAGGGAGTGCTGGAGGACCGTAAAGCAGCGCCGGCACTTAGAGCGCGTTCTTTGCGCTCTTATGTACCGCTGCGTCTGCGTCCCGAACGAAAGTGTGTCCTCCGGCACTCCCTCCCTTCTTCCCGGCGGAAATTTTCTCTGCGGACAAATCTCAATTTTAATCAGTTTTGTCCTAAAATCAGTCTGTTTCGTCTATATATTTTGTCCCCTCCGGAGAATATGATAAAGATAGTTCAAAACAGCGGGGCTTTGTATACCCGCCCAGTGATTGTCAGCAGCTGATATGATTTATAAAAAAGGAGGAAGGTAAATGAAAAAAAGAAAAGTTTATTCTGCTGTTCTGGCAGCGGCTCTTGCCGTTTCAATGACATTGACCGCATGTTCCGGTTCGTCAGAAGGCGGAGGAGAAAGCGGTTCTTCGGGAGACACGGTGGAACTGGAGTTTTTATTTGGAGATCCGAACCGGACAGAGATTTTCAGCCGTATCGTGGAAGATTTTAACAGCAGCCAGGATGAGGTACATGTAACGTTTAACGCTACAGGCACAAATCACCTGGAAGAGTTGATGACCAGACTTGCCACGGATGACGTGCCGGATCTGACCAGCCAGCTTCAGGGATTCGAACTTGCAAGTTATGTAGACGCCGGATACATCAAGGACATTAAGGACGAGCCGTATATGAAATACATCCGGGAGTCGGAGCTTGATACAGTGACGATAGACGGCGGGGTTTATGGTATTCCGATGGACACGCAGGCATGGGGCGTGTTCTACAACAAAGAACTGTTTGATCAGGCTGGAATCGAGGATGTTCCTACAACGGTGACCGAATTGGAGGAATGTGTGGAAAAGCTTAAAGATGCCGGGATCACACCTTTTGCAGCCGGATATGCGACAGAATGGACGATCGGACAGTTCCTGGGCTATGGCGCGTCATCTATCCTGACACCGGCGGCTGTGGAACTGGGGGACAATTACAAAAAAGGGAACTGGACATTTGACCAGCCGGGCATTGACCGGGCGTTTGACGTGCTTGATCTGGTAGGGGACAATACGCAGGACAGGCCGTTTGATACAGATGTGTCGGGACAGTATGCGGTCTTTGCAAAGGGAGAGGCGGCTATGATGCTGCAGGGCAACTGGTCCATCCTTCAGATCAGAGAATTGAACCCAGACATAAAAATGGGAATGTTCCCACTGCCGATCTCTGACAATGCAGAGGATCTTCTGTTCCCGAAACAGTATGGTTTTGTGATCAATGTGCTGGCGGATACGGACAAAGATCCAGAGAAGGCAGATGCGATCAACAAATTTATGGAGTTCTTCCTGAATCCGGAAAATGGCGGCGGGTATTACTATGATGAGATCGGAATACCAACGGCCAATGCGGTGGCGGAGCCGGCGCTGGATGAAGCGTCGGAAATCCTTCAGTCATATCTCCAGGATGAAAAGACAGTGTTTACTTATTACGCATATGAGCCGGCGGGCTTTGATGCGGAATCGTGGAAGGTGACAGTAGAATATCTGAATTCCGGTGAAAAAGATCATGAAAAACTGATTGAAGATTTTAACGCCGCGTTTGATAAATATGCGGATGCACTGGAGTAGGCGGCGTACAGACAGCATTTGATGCGGGGCGGAGAATTCACTCCGCCCCTCTGACGGAGGTGACAGATATGAAGAACAGGAAAAAGAGAAGAGAAGCCGTTGATTTCATAAGATTTGTTTTCCCCATGCTGGCCTTGTATACGCTCTTTTTTATTATCCCTTTGTTTCAGACGATCGGGTTTTCCTTCACGGACTACAATGGTATAAATCCAAAACGGGAGTTTACAGGGCTCGATAATTACATAGCTGTATTTCAGGATGAACTTTTCTATAATTCTATGAAATTTACTGCGTTATCCGCACTGCTGCTGATCGTTGCGGCAAATGTGCTGGGATTTCTTCTGGCGCTTGCCCTGAACAGAAAGATCAGGAGCAGGAATATCCTGAGGGCTGTGATCTTCTGTCCATTTATATTCAACAATGTGACAGTGGGATTTATCTGGCAGTTCCTCCTGGGAAGATTTATGACAGATCTGTATCCTATGACGGGATGGGAAGTGTTTCGTATCGGCTGGCTTTCGGAAGAGAGCCTGGTGCTCTATTCTGTCGTGGCCGTGAAGCTGTGGCAGTCTGTCGGGTACTTTATGGTCATCTATCTGGCAGGGCTTCAGCTGCTTCCCCAGGATCCGGTAGAAGCATCCGTGATCGACGGCTGCACCGGTATAAAGCAGATCAGATATATCACGCTGCCGCTGATGAAACCGACCATTTTTGTGTGTCTGTTCCTGGCGGTCACGGAAAGCCTGAATATGTTTCCGCTGTTGATGAGCCTGACAAACGGAGGGCCGGGACATGCGTCGGAGAATATTTCTTTATATATTTATAACGAAGCATTTAAGAGTCACAGAATGGGGTACGCCTCAGCGCTGGCCGTGGTGCTCACGATCGCGGTCTCCATTGTGGCAGCTCTGCAGATGAGGCTGACGAAAGAGGACTGAAAGGAGGACGGAAAAGATGAAAGAAAAAAAGAGCACAAACCGGGTGCTGACTGTTCTGCTCTGGGCGCTATGCATCTGCATGTTCCTTCCCATGGTCTTTATTATCATAAATGCATTCAAGCCCTTCGACCAGGTTGTAATGGAACCGCTGGCCCTGCCGGAAGTATGGAATCTGGACAATTTCAGAGAGGTCACAAGGACAGGAAATTATGTGAAAGTCTTTGCAAATACTATTTATTTTGCCGTATTGAGCGGGGCTATTGTAATAGGGCTGGGGTCGATGGCCGGATATAAGTTGGCCAGAATGAACAACCGGGCGGGTAAGATCACATCGCTGGTGTTTATGGTGGCTATGATGCTGCCCTTCCCGGTGATCATGATACCGCTGGCTGTGGTGGCGTCAGATTTACATATTTCTAACAATCTGACGCTGATCTCAATCTTGAATGCAGGATTTTCCTGCTCCCTGGCGGTCATTCTGTATACACAGGCTGTGAAATCCATTCCCAGGGAGTTGGACGAGTGTGCGCAGATCGATGGCTGCAGCGGGTATCCGTTCTTCTTTCGGATTATATTTCCCCTGTTGCGGCCGATCACAGGAACGGTGGCGGTGCTTTATTTTATCCGGTACTGGAACGATCTTATGCTTCCGATGATATTGATTTCTGATAAGGAACTGTATACGATTCCTCTGTCTCAGCTTGCGTTCTACAATCAGTTTACACAGAACCGGTGGAATCTTCTGCTGGCCTCGGGGCTTATGGCTATTGTACCGGTGATCGTGCTGTATCTGTTCGCCCAGAAGACGATCATCAGAGGAATTGCAGCAGGAGCGGTAAAGGGGTGAGGGATATGTACAGAGAGACAAAAATAAAAGACGTAAAAATCACAGGCGGACTGCTGTACGAAAAAAGAAAAGTAGCTGCAGAAAAAACAGTGCCGTATATTAAGCGCGCTTTGAATAATGAAATAGAGGGAATACAGGCCAGTGGGGCGTTTGAGAATTTCAGAGCTGCGGCGGGAGAGTCCGGGAAAAATTTTTTCGGGCTGGTTTCCCAGGACAGCGATCTGTTCAAATGGATGGAAGCTGCGTCTCTTGCGCTGCAGTTTGAACGGGACGAGCGGGAGATACAGAAGGCGGATGCAGGAGGAAAATCAGAAGCGCTGGAAGGGAGTATCAAAAAAGACCTGGACGAGGCGGTCGGCCTGCTCGCAAAGGCGCAGCAGAAAAATGGATATCTGAATACCTATTATATTCTCAACGGCTTAAAAGACCGGTGGCATTACCTGAAAGAATCCTGTCAGCTCTACTGTGCGGGGCATCTGATGGAAGCGGCTGTGTCAAATTATGAAGTCACGGGGGAAACAAAGCTGTTGGATGTGGCGCAGAAATATGCGGACTGTATCGGCCGGGCTTTTGGAACAGAGCCGGGAAAAATCCGGGGATATGACGGGCACGCGGAAATAGAGATCGGACTGTACCGTTTATACGGGGCTACGCGGATAAACAGATACAGAAAGCTGGCTGACTTCTTCGTTGAGGAAAGAGGGCAAAGGCCCTGTTTCTTTGCAACGGAAAAGAGGAACGGAGATGTGTCAGATAATCTTGTATATGAACTGGAGGAAGCGGATTACAGGCACTCGCAGTCCCATATGCCTGTCAGGGAACAAAAAGAAGCGGTGGGCCATGCGGTAAAGGCTATGTATTTTTATACTGCGGCGGCAGAAAAAGCCGGCCTGAACGGGGATGAAGAGCTTTTTCAGACATTAAAAGCTCTGTGGGACAGTGTGACAAAGGAAAAGATGTATCTGACCGGAGCGATCGGAGCGTCTGAGCATGGAGAGAGTTTCAGCTATCCTTTTGATCTCCCTCCTGACCTGATGTATGGAGAAACCTGTGCGTCCATCGGACTATTTCTTTTTGCATACCGTATGCTGCTGACGGATGTGGATTCCTGTTATGGGGATGTGATGGAGAGGTCTCTGTATAACGGCATTCTGGCCGGAATGTCAGAAAACGGAACCGAGTTTTTTTACACAAATGCTCTGGAAATCGATCCTGAAAAATGTGAAAAGAGACGGGACCATATGCATCAGCAGGCGGAACGGCAGCCCTGGTTTGAGTGCCCCTGCTGTCCGCCGAATATTGCCCGTCTGCTTCTTGGCCTGAACAGATATATATATACAGCGAGTGAAGAATGTCTCAACATCCACCTGTTTGCTGAAAGCAGATTTGACGCAGAAGGATGGACCGCAGAAATGAAAACAAAATATCCTGAAAACGGATATATAAAGCTGAGGATTTTAAAAAGCACCAGAGGAAAGGGAAGGGTAAAACTCCGTATACCTCAATGGTGCAGCGGAATTACTTATATTGTAAACGGAATGGCGGTATCTCCTTTAACAGAGAAAGGGTATGCTGTTTTTCTGACCGGGGAAGAGGAAACAATGGATATAGAGATATCCATGCCTATGGAGCCGGAAAAAATATATGCCGACGCAAGGGTGAAAGATCTGGTCGGAAAAGCGGCAGTTATGCGAGGCCCGGTTGTATACTGCGCAGAAGAAGCAGACAACGGGGAGCCGGCAGTCCTGTTCTGGAAGGACGGCGGCCGGATGACATGGGAAGAACCTTTGGCAGACGAACCGTATGCATATGAACGGATTATCACAGAGGGATGGCGCTTAAGTTCCGGTGAACCCGGACTATATACCACGCAGCCGCCCAGGTTTGAAGAAACGCGCATTACGCTGGTCCCGTATTACCGGTGGAATAACAGGGGAAAAGGAGCTATGCGGGTATTTCTGAATACTCTGTTTCCGGCAGCGGTTCCCGGGACTGTCGACAGGATAACGGGAGGAAAGGTATGAAAGTGAATCGAGTGCAAATAGACGACTCCTTCTGGGGCGGTCGTATCAGACGGATGTGTGAAAGTATTATACCTTATCAGTACGAAGTGCTTAATGACCAGGTGCCGGGAATTCCCCAAAGCCATGCTGTTGAAAATTTCCGCATAGCGGCCGGGCTTTCGGAAGGAGAGTATCAGGGGATGCTGTTTCAGGACAGTGATGTGGGAAAATGGATAGAAGCGGCGTCGTATTCCCTCAGGATCAGAGAGGATCGGGAACTGGAAGAAAAGATTGACGGACTGGTGCAGATTTTAAAGAAAGCGCAGAAAGAGGACGGATATCTGAATTCTTATTATACAAGCGCCCGGCCGGGGGAAAGGCTGACCAATATTGCGCACGGACATGAAATGTACTGTGCGGGACATCTTGCGGAGGCAGCAGTTGCATACGCACAGGCGACCGGCAAGACGGAACTGCTGGACATTGTGGAAGACTGTATCTCATATTTTATGTCAAAGATCGGGCCGGAGCCGGAAAAACTGCATATTTATCCGGGGCATCCTGAACTGGAACTGGCTTTATATAAACTGTATCAATATACAAAAAAAGAAAAGTATCTCAAATTTATGGAGTACCTTCTCCTGGAGAGAGGAAAACAGCCCTCTTTTCTCCTGGAAGATCCGGGTTTCGGTGAACAGTATCACGATAAATGGTTTGGCCTAGAATATCATCAGGCTCATCTTCCGATCCTGGAACAGAGAGAAGCAAAAGGGCACGCAGTAAGAGCGATGTACCTGTATGCAGGACTTGCGGATCTGGCATATGAGACAAAAGATCCGGCGATCATATCAGTGCTTGAGGATTTGTGGAAAGACGTGACAGAAAGAAAAATGTATATAACCGGCGCGGTGGGGTCTGACGAACATGGAGAAGGATTCGGAGCGCCGTATGATCTGCCCAATGACAGAGGATACGGGGAGACGTGCGCGTCCATCGGACTTATTTTCTGGGCTCGAAGAATGCTGAGGCTTAAGGCAGATTCCCGCTATGGGGACGTTATGGAACTGGCTCTGTATAACGGGGCGTTAAGCGGAATGGCGCCTGACGGGAAGACATATTTCTATGTGAATCCTCTGATGGTCATCCCTTCTCAGGCAGACAGCAGATATGATCTGCGCCATGTCAAAACAGAGCGGGTGCCCTGGTTCGGATGCGCCTGCTGTCCGCCCAATGCGGCCCGGCTGATCGCTTCTCTGCCGGACTATGTGTGCGATTATGACTGCGGTGAAAAAGAACTGACTGTGCATCTTTATATCTGCGGCAAGATAACTTTGGATAAAAATATCTGGTTTGAGGCTTCTGGTGATTATATCGGATCTGGAAAGGCGGAATATATATATCGAGGAGAATCTGTGGAAATGACTTTGAGGATGCGTCTTCCAGGATGGAGCGGGAAAACAGGGATGAAACTTAATGGGAGTCTCTTCCGGCCAGATACAGAGAATGGATATGCCATAATAAGCCGAAAATGGTCTGACGGTGACAAACTGGAAGTTGTATTTGACTTGAGGCCGCGTTTTATTTACTCAAATCCCAGGGCTGCAGCCAACGCCGGAAGAGCGGCGGTAAAAAAGGGACCTGTAGTCTACTGCCTGGAGGAGGCGGACAATGGCGGAGACTTGAACGCGGTTGTCGTGGAGGACTTCTGTTCCGCCGGAGATGCCGGAAGACAGGACGGACAACAGGAACAGGCAGTGTATCTGCGGGGCTACAGAGAAAAAGCAGGTTCTCAGGAAGGAAAGCTATACTCGGACCAGAACCCTGAAAAAGTGGAAGGAGTATTCTGTGCGGTGCCCTATCACATGTGGGGAAACCGGGGAAAAGGTGAAATGCTTGTGTGGATGCGGAAAAAGTGAAGTAAATCCTCAATTTTTTGCTCTGGTAATGCGGCCGTGTTGGTGATATAATGGGAAAAGATAAGCGCTTGTACAGTGAGAAAGACCAGACCGGATTTCTGCGCTGTACGGCGCCAGGAGTAAAAATGCAGGAGGAACGACGATAACATGAGAAAGGTTATGCTTACCGGGGACCGCCCCACGGGAAAACTTCATGTAGGACATTATGTGGGGTCTCTGAGACGGAGGGTTGAGCTTCAGAATACGGGGGACTTTGACGATATATTTATTATGATCGCGGACGCGCAGGCTTTGACAGACAATGCGGACAATCCGGAAAAAGTGCGCCAGAATATTATAGAGGTAGCTCTCGACTATCTGGCCTGCGGCCTGGATCCCGAAAAATCCACATTATTTATACAGTCCCAGGTCCCGGAACTGTGTGAACTGTCCTTTTATTATATGAATCTGGTTACCGTATCCAGGCTGCAAAGGAACCCTACGGTAAAGGCTGAGATCCAGATGAGAAATTTTGAGGCCAGCATACCGGTAGGATTTTTCACATATCCGATCAGCCAGGCAGCAGATATTACGGCGTTTAAAGCGACTACGGTTCCGGTTGGGGAAGATCAGATGCCAATGCTGGAACAAACAAAAGAAATCGTACACAAGTTTAATTCTGTTTATGGAGAAACCCTGGTTGACCCGAAGATCCTTCTGCCGGATAATGAGGCGTGCATGCGTCTGCCGGGAATTGACGGAAAAGCGAAGATGAGTAAGTCTCTGAATAACTGCATTTATTTGTCCGAGGAGCCGGAAGAAATTAAAAAGAAAGTCTTCAGTATGTTTACCGATCCCACTCATATCCGCATTGAGGATCCGGGCAGACTGGAAGGAAATACAGTATTTACCTATCTGGACGCGTTCTGCAGGCCGGAGTATTTCCCGGAATTCCTGCCGGAATACAAAGATCTGGACGAACTGAAGGCCCATTATAAGAGAGGCGGGCTGGGAGATATGAAGGTGAAACGGTTCCTGAATAATGTACTTCAGGCAGAACTGGAGCCGATCAGGAACAGAAGGAAAGAATTCCAGAAGAACATCCCGGCTATCTATGATATTCTCAAAAAAGGAAGTGAGAAGGCTGAAGCTGTTGCAGCGGAGACTCTGCGGGATGTCAAGGCAGCCATGAAGATCAATTATTTTGATGATCTGGAGCTGATCAAAGGGCAGGCGGAGAAGTTCTCAGAATAGAGCCGGAAGACATAATATAAGGATTTAACAAGAAGACAGGAGGAGTGCCGACAAAAGGCCCTCCTTTTTTGTACTATTTAAAATGTTTGTACAATTTAAAAGTTTTACCGCTATATTATGGCAAAATGTGAAAATTAATTGTAAAATATTATATAATACCGCGTTAGAATCTTATTTTTTAGTGCAAAATGCATAATTATTTTGTGCATGGATGGCAAAAAAGGCTGATTATTCCGTTAAAATGTATAATTAAAGGATAAGATTACGACACTGTAGGAAAGGAGGGGCGAAGCGGAAGGAAGGATTTCTTATGTGTTACATTTGATTTGCAAAGGGAAAGGAGAAACTATGAAAAAGTTCAGAAAAGCGGGAGCATGGCTTCTGACAGGAGCCATGCTCGTTACCACTTTTGCATATGCTTCGCCGGGAACGGCGAAAGCGGCGGATCCGTTTGTCGGAAGCCTGACAACGGTGGACAATGTGACCGTTGACGGCAATGTTGCGACGGTTACTTTTAATGGCGGAGCTGTGACCGGGCGTATTACCATTCTGGAAGACGGCATCTTCCGTTATAATGTGGATCCGTCCGGCGAGTTCAGCGAATATGCGAAAGTCAGAAACGGCTATCCAGATAAGGGAAAGATCCCGGCTCAGCCGGATGATTCGGATAACTACACAAAACCTGACGCGGAGATGGCGGATGAGGGCGACAGATTTACGATCAAAGCGAAAGATGGCAGTACGGTTATCGAATTCGACAAAGACACGGCAAAGATGACGGTCAGGACAGGAAACAAAGTGGTGATGGAAGAGGCGGCAGCCCTCAATATTGGAAATTCCAGCACAGTCCAGACACTTATCAAACATGATCAAAATAATAACGGCCTTTCCGAGGAATTCTTCGGAGGCGGAACACAGAACGGGCGGTTTGTACATACGGGCGAGGTTATCAACATCGCCAACGAAAGCAAATGGGTGGACGGTATGGTATCGTCGCCAAGTCCATTCTATTATACGACCAATGGTTATGGGGTTCTGCGCAATACATGGCAGGACGGTTCCTATGATTTTGGCGCAACGGACGGAAACGTTGTGACAGCGATGCACAAGGAGAGCGAGTACGACGCCTATATCTTTGTGTCTGCTGGAACTGACGGCTCGGAGGTGAGTGCAGATCTGCTTGACGGCTACTACAAGGTAACGGGCAATCCAGTGCTTCTGCCGGAATACGGATTTTATCTGGGACATCTGAACGCGTATAATCGCGACGCCTGGTCTGACACAGAAGATATTGGAACAAACTGGACGATCAAGGGCAATGCGGCGTACACGGAGCCGGGAACGACCACATATGAAGAGGGCGGAACAGACTACATGATCACTGCCGGAAAAAATGCGGAAACTCTCAACGGTACCGGACCGTCTGTAGCGACGGATAAAGTTCCGGCAAACCTGAAGTATGAGGAAAAATTTTCAGCCCGTGCAGTTCTGGATGAATATCTGGACTATGACATGCCCTTCGGTTTCTTCCTGCCAAACGATGGATATGGGGCGGGATACGGACAGAACGGTTATAATATGCAGGGCGGAGTTGGATCCGACGGCAGCAGCTCCGAAGCGCGTCTCGCCGCAGTCGAGGCAAACGTGGCGAACCTGAAAGAGTTTGCAGATTATGCCGCAGAGAAAGGGATTGCTACAGGGCTCTGGACACAGAGCAACCTGAAGCCGGACTCCAATGCCAACACTTACTGGCATCTGCTCCGCGACTTTGAGGCGGAAGTCGAAGCGGGCGTGACTACGCTCAAGACAGATGTTGCCTGGGTAGGATCCGGGTATTCCTTCCAGCTCAGCGGAGTGAAGGAGGGTTATGACATTGTTACGGGTATCCAGAATACGCGTCCCAATATCATCTCCCTTGACGGATGGGCAGGATCTCAGCGCTATAATTCCGTATGGACAGGCGACCAGACCGGCGGAAACTGGGAGTATATCCGGTTCCATATCCCGACCTTTATCGGCCAGTCCTTAAGCGGAAATCCCAATATCGGTTCTGATATGGACGGAATCTGGGGAGGAGACCCGGTCATCGCAACACGCGATTACCAGTGGAAGAGTTTTGCTCCGCAGATGCTCGACATGGATGGATGGGGCAGTTACGCAAAGGGTCCGTATGTCCATGGCGATCCGTACACCGGCGTGAGCCGTATGTACCTGAAGATGAAAGCAATGATGATGCCCTATATCTATACAAACGCTTATGCGGCGGCAAATATTGATACAGGCAATGGCGATAAGGGGCTCCCGATGATAAGGGCAATGTTCCTTGAATTCCCGGAGGAAGCATATGCATATACGGAAGCGGGTTCCAAGTATCAGTATATGTGGGGTGAGAACCTGCTGGTAGCACCGCTGTATCAGAATACAAGCGCTGACGCAAGGGGCAATGACGTGAGAAACGGTATCTATCTTCCGGGCGGGGAAGACACGATCTGGATCGATTACTTCACGGGCGACCAGTACCGCGGGGGACAGGTATTAAACAACTTTGACGCTCCGCTGTGGAAAATCCCGCTCTTTGTGAAGAATGGAGCGATCATTCCCATGTACGCAGAGCACAATGTGGCGGATCCGGACGCTGAGAACGGTGTGGACAAGACACAGCGTATCGTTGAGTTCTGGCCGGACGGCGAATCCGACTTTAACGCCATTGAGGATGACGGCACCTATGTGGAAAATACAATAAACAGCGAAGATACAGATTATGGCGATCAGGAAAGTATTGATTACGGCGACCATGTCAAGACGACGTATACGTCAAGCGTGAAAGACGGCACAGCGACGCTGACGGCAGAAAAGTCAACAGGCACCTATGACGGATATGATAAGACGAAGTCTACGACATTTGTCGTAAATGCTTCCAAGGAACCTGAATCAGTAGAGGCATATAATGGCGATGCGAAACTGACCGAGAATAAGGTAGGCAGCAAAGCAGCGTTTGACGAGGCAGTACCGGGATCAGACGAGTATGTATATTTCTACGATGAAAGCCCGGAAATTGAGACTTTTGCCTCAGCAAAGGAGAAGATCATCGCTGGTATGGTCGAAAACGTGGAAGTTTCTGGAAAGCTTTATGTAAAATTCGCAAAGACCGATACACAGGCCAATGCACAGAAACTTGTGATCAACGGGTTTGAGAATAAAGGTGAACTGAATTCAACAGATCTCAACAGTGATCTTACTGCTCCAATATTGAAAGAGAACGAAGAGGCAAAGACGCCTACGAGCATCACCCTTAACTGGGATGCGGTTGAGTTTGCCAACGGATACGAGATCCTCGTTGACGGAACGATCGATGAAAGCGGCAATGTAACGAGCGGCATGATCCACTCTGTTCCTGGGGGCGACACTACGTCCTTTGCACATACAGATCTCAACTATGCTTCGACACATACATATTATATCCGTGCGGTCAACGCCCAGGGCCATTCTGCATGGAGCGACAAGCTGGAGACTCAGTCTGCGGAGGATCCGTTCAGGCTCACGCCTGAAGTGACGGCTGACCAGGTGACATGGGAAGGTGACATTTACGGCAGCCATAATGCAATCCTTGCCTTTGATCAGGCATTCCAGACCGGCGACGGCGGATTCCACTCGGATGGAAATTCGATCGGACAGAAGCTCACAGTGGATTACGGCAATGCGTATGTGCTGGACTATGTCGAATATTATCCGCGTGACGACGCGGGCAATGGCACAGTTACCCGGATGATGGTAGAGACAAGTCTGGACGGTGTCAACTGGATACAGCACGGTGACCAGACGGATGGAGAGGGAAATAAATATTTCCAGCTGGCATCTGATAAGACGGCGAAGAAACTGGATCTGAGCGATCCGAATACAGTTACAGATTCTATCGGGGCGCGCTATATCCGCTTTACTCCGCTGGCATCGCTCGGTAATTTCTTTTCAGCGAGTGAGATAAAAGTATATACAGTGGACAATGCCGACGGCTCCACGGAACGTCCGTTCCGCGCGGGAAATATTACATCTTCCGGCCTGAGCGAGCCAACGCTTGGGACATTCCAGTTAATGTTCCAGAAGGCTTCTTCCGCTCATAAATCCGCAAAGGACAGCACATGGGTAGGCGAGATCCAGAGTCAGTACGGCGATATTAACTTTAATGGTATATCAGATATCTGGGATTACGCGTTTACCGCGTTCTATGTAAACGGAGGAACAAATAAGACCGGTGATGTGGCGGGAGACATCCTGCTGCTGCCAAGTGCGACGGAGATCAAGTCAGAAGACACCTTTACGATCGATGTGACGGCTCTTGATGCAGAGAACTTAAATGCGTATGGTTCCATCATCAACTACGATCCGTACAAGCTGGAATATGTCGATGTAGCATATACGGGAACCGGAAGTATGTATACGCAGGGAATGACGGGCAATATTACAAACGATGACGGAACGGCGTATATCAATCATAATGCCATTAATATGGGCGATCAGCCGCTGGTCAACGGATCAAAAGTGCTGGCGACGATCACGATGAGGGCGAAACAGGATATTACTCTGAACGGAGTAACAGATGTGGGTGACCCTGATTTTATCATTGACCTTTCGACGGCAACGCTGATTGGGCCGACCTTTACTGTGAAGGAGAGCAAAGTTGTCCCAGAGGACGAGATAGATATACCTGATATTCCCACAACTACAACGACAAAGTACGGGCGGAATGATTTTACTATTACAATGACAAATGATGTTCTTGAGACTGACGATGGGACAAATGTAACGAAAATAGTTCAGCAGCAATCCTATGACAGCCTGTTTAATGGTACATACGGACGTGAATTTGAGTTTATGTATGATTATGGCACAAATATTCTGGATGATTGTGTCAAGCTGCCCACGACAATACACTTTGCTGTGAATACACCGTCAAAGATGTCGACAATTAAAGTACATAACGCGTCTACCAGCGGCAATGGGTATCTGACTTCAATGAGCGCTACTGTGTTCTATGAGGATGGAACGAAGACGACAACAGACTTTGACGTACAGCAGGAAGTCTATGAAATTTCAGCAGACGCTTCCAAAAATGTGATAAAGGTGGATATAACGCCAAAGACTTCTACAGGTACAGCTAATGAAAATAATAATCCGCGAGATAACCGGATGCTGACACTGGGCGAGATTGAGTTCCTTTATACAAACGGGGCTCCGCCGGAAAGCATTATCGCTGCTGAGGGCACAGTGCAAGAGATGTATGTCGGGTATGTAGAGAGTATTAATGCGGTCATAACTCCGGATGAATGCCAGAATAAGTATTTTACTGTGACAAGCAGCAAAACGGATGTGGCATCCATTATTACAATGACTGATGAAAATGGAGCGCCCGTTTATAAAGTGCTTGGTGTCGGAGAAGGAGAAACAGAAATTACACTTACTACAGCGGCTAATAAGGCTGACGGAACTCCTGCTAAGTATACATATACATTAAAAGTAAATGCAGGCATAGATAAGACGGATCTTAAAGATGCGATCCAGAAGACGGACGGAGTTGTGGAATCCATCTATACGGCAGATTCCTATGCGGCATATAGTGAAGCGTGGGAATATGCGCTTGAGATTGACGGAAAACCAGATGCAACCCGCGCAGAGGTGGAAAAAGCGACCGCAGACCTGCTGAATGCATATGATGCGCTGACAGTCCAGCCGGTGGATGATTCCTTAAAGCTCAAAGAGGCTGTTGTGGTCGACGGCGATGCATTATACAGCGACAGCAATGTATACAGCAATATGTTCGACGACGATCTTTCCACTTTCTGGGAGTCCCCATATGGAAGAGAAGATGTGCAGCTTCCGCAGAAAGTCATACTGACGCTGGCAGATAATTACCTGCTTGAGCAGCTGAGCTTTACATCCCATACGATCCACAACGGCGGTGTGACGCAGTACACAATTTCTGTCAGAACGGAAAACGGAGACTGGATAGAAGTGACAAGCGGTACCGTGGATGCGGATGCTTACAGGCAGGGACAAAATGTGCGCATAGATGCGAGATTCGCTCCCACGGAGGCAAAATATGTTAAGTTTACCGCTGTACAGTCAGTCGGAAGAATTTCAGAAGAGGATAATGTCTATGCCCGCATCGCGGAGATGGATCTTTACGGTACGACGAGAGCGGATAAGACCAGCCTTAATAATCTGATCAGCACGGTAGACAATCTTGATCAAAGTAAGTATACAGAATCAAGCTGGGCTGCCTTAAGCGAGCCTCTTGCAAAGGCCAAGGCTGTATTCGCAGACAATTCTGCTACAACAGCGGAAGTGAAGGATGCATACGATGCCCTCTATGCAGTATACAATGACCTTGAAGAGATTACGACTCCAGATCCGGATCCGGGAGAGTCTGTGAGAGACGAACTGGCGCAGGTGATCTCGGAAATGAGCGGTATAAAGAATAACAATTATACGGCAGATTCATGGAAGAGATTTGAAGATGCATACCAGGCTGCACTGGATATGCAGGAAAACCTTTCTGCACCAGACGAGGAGGTACGTGCGGTAATAGAGGAACTGAAAGCGGCCTATACCGAACTGGATAAAGACTGGAAGGCAGAACTGGAAGATGTACTGGCTGAAATGCGCGGCGTGGCAAACGATAATTATACGGATGTGTCATGGGGCGTATTCCAGAGCCAGATCCAGGCCGCTCAGGATATGCTGGATGCAGGAGATGCATCTGACAGCGAACTGCAGGCAATGATAACGGCTCTTCAGAGAGCCCGCGGAGACCTTGTAAAGAAGGACGACGGTACGACGAAGCCGGGCGGAGGCGATGGAAACGGCTCCGGCGGCGCACAGACCGGTGACGGAAAAGCTGATGACAACAAAGCTGTTCAGACAGGGGATAATACACCGGTAACAGGTCTCCTTACAGCAGTTCTGATTTCCGGCGGAGCGGTTGTAGTATTGGCCCGCAGGAAAAAGGAAAGATAAAAAGGCAGTATAAAAACGAAAAGCCGGTGTATGCCGGAAGAGTATTTTGCCGGGATGCGGACATAGATCCGCTTCCCGGCAAAATTTTTATGGCAATGTATTGTGTGAAGGGCGAGAGCAAAATTTTGCAACGATCTGAAGCGAAATATTGACTTCCGTTTTCCGGTATAATATTTTTAAAGAAATAAAATACAGAAAGGAGTTCTGAAATATAGAACAAAAGAGACTGATATTATGAAAAAGACAGACTGTACAGTAAAAACATTAAAAAAATCCCTGAAGGTTCTGGACTGCTTTATTGATAATAAAGGAGAACCTCTGGGAATAACAGATATAGCTACGGAATTAAAACTCAACAAAAGCAATGTGCATGATATCCTTTATACATTTGAACAGATGGGATATCTGGAGAAAGACCCTGCCACTTCAAAATATGTTCTTTCTTTTAAAATGCTTGAATTTGGATATGCTGTAAATCAGCATTTAGGGTATGCGCGTTGTATGTATGACATTCTCCAGGAACTGTCCCATGCTGTAAATCAGATCGTATATTTTTCAGTCCCCAGAGGGACGGAACTTTTATTTCTGTATTCTGTATATCCGCATATCGAACAGCATGATTTTCCATACAGATCTGTAAGCGGGGAAAAATGTCCTCTCTACTGTTCCTCAATGGGAAAAGCAATGCTGGCTTTTTCGCCTCCTGAACTCATGGAAAAGATGAAAAGTGTGGAATTTGAGCCGAGGTCTCCGTATACGATTACAAATTATGAGGACCTGGAAAAAGATATCGAAAAAGTACGGGAACGAGGTTACGCGCTGGACCTGGGCGAGTCGAAATATGAGACCGGCGCAGTTGGCGTTCCGATTTTTGACAGCCGCAATGTTCTGGTAGGAGCGATCAGTATTTGCGGGGCCCTGGCAACCATACGCAGCAACCATAAAGAGTATTCCGAAAAGTTAAAAGAAGCAGCGTTTAAGATCCGTATCCGTATATAAATGATACAACTGGAGCGGCTGTTCCATATAAATAAGCCAGTGCTTTTGCAGATACCTGGCTGTTAAAAAACGTATGGCAGCCTGTCTGATTATCAGGCAGACGGATCATAAATATTAAAAAGGAAAGGCAGGTGAAACAGAAATGGACGGCCCTCAGTATGATACTGCAAACAAAATGAAAGGAGATGTATGATGAAAAAAATCCATATATCCGGGAAGGAGTTTGTGTGGGACGACCCTTCCGGATTGTATAAGGCATGCCATGTTTCAACCTGTCTTAAGAATGAAAATGGCGACCTGCTGACGGCTTATTTTGGAGGCACGAAGGAAGGCGCGCCGGATCTGGGCATCTGGCTGTCACGTAAAATAGACGGGAAATGGCAGCAGCCCAGAAGGATCAAATACATGTATGGCTTTCAGCACTGGAATCCTGTACTCCACAGGGATGGAGACAAGGTGCTCCTGTATTATAAGGTCGGACATGGAACCCACGACTGGTACACCCTGGTCACAGAATCCAGGGATTTTGGCGAGACATGGTCGGAATCCAGGGAAGCGGTCCCAGGAGATCACCGTCCCAGGGTAGTTACGAAAAACAATATCCTTGTGGCAGATGACGGGCGCTGGTTTGGCGGAAGCTCGACAGAAGGGGATCTTGACCACGACTGCTTTATTGATATTTCCGCAGATCGGGGAGTCACCTGGAATATGCATCCGATTCCGTTTGAACACCGTTACCTTCCCCATCGCGGGAAAATTGAATGGGAGGGCATTAAGGAACTGTGGATGAGTGATCCGGATATCGTCCTGAAGTGGGACGGAATTATACAGCCGACATTGTGGCAGAGTGAAAAAAATGTATTCCATTGTCTTATGAGAAGTTCCAGGGGAAAGATATACCGCTCGGATTCCACGGACGGCGGAGAAACCTGGTGCCAGGCATACCCGACGGATTTACCGAATAATAACTGTGGTATTAATCTGGTGCAGCTGCGGGACAGGACGCTGGTTCTCTTCCTTAATCCGGTGGATGTCAACTGGGGAGAGAGGACGCCGCTTTCAGCAGTAATCTCTGAAGATAACGGACAGACATGGTCGGAATATTTTCATCTGGAAACCGATGAGGGAGAGTATTCCTATCCATATGCGGTTACAGATGGATACACCATTGACCTGACTTATACATGGCGCCGGAAAAAGATTATGCATTGCGAGATAACGCTGGATGAAAAGGGATAACAGAAAGGATGAAAAAGATGTATCAACTTGAGAAGATAAAGAAGAAGATATCTGAAAACCAGCCTGTTATCGGGGCCAATATACTTCTTAGCGACTGCGCGGTCAGTGAGATATTCGGATTTGCGGGATGCGACTATGTGTGGATAGATATGGAGCATTCTCCGCTGAGTTATAAGGATACGGCCAATCATCTTATTGCTGCGCATTCCGGAGGCGCGGCGGCGTTTGTAAGGATTCCCTGGAACGATCCGGTAATGGTCAAACGTGTTCTGGACATGGGGCCGGACGGGATTATTATTCCTCTTATTAAAAACGCTGACGATGCCAGAAGAGCGATTTCTTTCTGCAGATATCCTCCCGCAGGGATCCGGGGATGGAATCCGCTCCGTTCGAATAAGTACGGGTGTGTTGATAATGACTGGTATATAGAAAATGTTGACAGACTTGTCTGGAAAATATTAATGATCGAGCAGATTGAAGCGGTAGAAAATCTGGAAGAAATTCTGCAGGTAGACGGGGTGGACGCTATTCTGATCGGACCCAGCGACCTGACCGGTTCAATGGGAGTGCTGACGAAAACAGACATCCCGGAAGTGAGAGACATAATTGTGCACATTATAAAAACGGCAAAGAAAGCAGGAGTTCCGGTCGCGCTTTCCGTACCGTCGGGAACCCCTGCCGAAGTGTTATGTGAATGGTTCAAAGAAGGAATACAGATAATATCCATCGGGCAGGATGAATATTTCCTCGCCGAGACAATCAGAAACGGCGTTTCCAATGCAAAAGAAGCATTCACAAGGTATATGCAGGAAACATAATATCCGGCGGATTTTATGCTTGCGCATACGGGTATATTTTAACATATTCTCCGTAAAAAACAAATAACCGCAAGGATAATGATAAAAAATTTGATTGCAAAATACTTGAGAATGGAGGTAAGAGATATGAAGAAGACAATAAAAAAGTTTGTCGGTCTTGTGATGGCGCTGGCTCTTCTGACAGGCCTGCTCGCAGGATGTTCAAATAACGGCGGGAATAATTCTGATGACAATGAAAGTGCCGACGGCGTCGTTAATATTGATTTTTGGGGCGGATGGAACGGGTCTGACCTGGGAGTCATGGAAGAGATTGTTGAACAGTTTAATAATTCTCAGGACAATGTACATGTGACGCTTACAACTTTCAGCTGGTCGGATATGTTCTCGAAGCTGGTCACCGAATATGCGGACGGCGTTCCATGCGACATACTAGGATTACACCCATTTGAGATCGGCCAGTATGCGGAGATGGGTCTTTATAATCCAGAACCGGTTGTGGAACTCGGGCTTGATGAAAGTGATTATTCTGAAGTCGTATGGGACGCGACATTTTATGAGGGCGTTCAGTACGCCGTACCCCTGGACAGCCACATGCACGGCATATTTTATAATAAAGCCCTGTTTGAGGAATATGGTATTACAAAGGTTCCGGAAACCGGGGATGAACTGGTGGAAACAGCAATACAGCTGACTGTTGATGCAAATGGCCTTCATCCTGATGAAACAGGATTTGACCCGGATAATATTGTGCAGTATGGACTGGGAATGGGAATGAATCATCATCTTTTATTCCAGTTCCAGACGCTGATGTGCCAGCAGGGGGAAGAACCGTTCACTGTCGATATGACAGAAGCAGATTTTGACGATGAGAAAGCAGAAAAAGCGTTCACCTGGCTGCAGGATCTTGTTTTCAAATATCATGTGGCTCCTCTGGGTGAGACTTCTTATTCTGACGACTTTGTCAACGGCACGGTAGCTATGGCGATTGGAGGCTCCTGGGATGTGCCTAAGATTCAGTCTTCAGATATTGACTGGGGAGTAACATTGTATCCACAGGTATTTGACGATGAGAGAGCGTACTGGGCGGCGGCGCATATGCTTGTATTCCCGAGCAGCAAAAACCCGGATAAGGATAAAGTGGACGCAGCTGTTCAGTTTGCATCATGGCTGACTGAAAATCTGCAGCTCTGGGCAGACGCGGGCTATGTCCCCAGCAGCAAACAGATGGAGTCTTATGTAGCGCAGGATGAAAATATCAGCGTCTGGCTTGAAGCGATGGACTATGCGCATTATATGCCTGCTCATCCAAAGGCTTCCCAGCTGTTTAACCAGTCCGCGCCCAGCCCATTTGTTACAGCATATAGTTCCCTGATCCTGGACGGGGAGGATCCGGCTGAAGTTGTGCGACAGTTTAAGGCAGATCTGAACCAGATCCTTCAGGAATAAAAACAGAACGGAAAGACAGACGCGGAGCCGGACGCATGATCCGGCTCCGGGTTTCAGCAAGAAAAGGAGAGTGAGAAAAGTGAAAAAACAAAATTTGACTGCCTTTCTTTTCCTGGCGCCGTATCTGATTATCTTTGTCCTTTTTCGGTTTGGGCCAAGTGTGGCCGGGGTACTGATCAGCCTGACGGACTGGAATATTATCGGGGACATCAACTTTGTAGGGCTCGATAATTTTAAGAAACTGTTCCAGACAGACTATTTCTGGACAGCGCTGGGGAATACAGCGAAATTTGTGGCCATTGTTGTGCCCTGCGTTGTGGTCCTCAGTCTTGCGCTGGCAGTTCTTTTCAATCAGAAACTACGTTTCAAAGGGATTGCCAGAGCTGTGACAATCATTCCGTACGTGCTGATCCCGGCTGTAGTAGGAGTGATCTGGAACTGGATGTATTCTTACAAATCAGGAATTTTAAACTATTATATCGGAAAGGCAGGAATGGAGCCGGTCGGCTGGCTGATAGACCAGAAATATGCTCTGATATCGATTGCTATTGTAATTATATGGTCGTATCTTGGTTATAATATGCTGCTGTTCCTCGCCGGGCTGCAGAATATTCCACAGGAGCTGCGCGAGGCGGCGATTCTGGACGGCGCGGATCCGCGGCAGTCCTTTTTCAAAATTACACTGCCTCTGCTGAGGCCGGTAACTTCGCTTGTAGTTACTCTGAGTTTTGTCAATACGATCCAGGTATATGATCAGATATATGTAATGACAAACGGAGGACCCGGGACAGCCTCGATGACACTGGTGCAGTATATGTACACAAGTGCGTTTAAAGACTATGATATGGGCTACGGTTCTGCGGTGGGTACGGTGATCGTTTTCATACTTATAGCGGTATATTTTGTTACAAATAAAATCCTGAAATCGGAGGTGGAGTGATGGGGCGAAGAAAGATTAAAAAAGTATTGCTGTATTTGTGTATGGCCGGCGCTCTGTTTGTATTCCTGTTTCCCGTTGTGTGGGCGGTTATCTGTTCTTTCAAAAGCGAGATGGAAATAATCCGCTGGCCGCCGACATGGCTGCCGGAACATTTTACTCTTGAGAACTACCAGTATATGCTTGAAAATTATCCATTTTTAAAATGGACATTTAACAGTATAGTAACATCTGTATGTAGTACGCTTCTTATCCTGGTTTCAGCTTCCATGGCCGCGTACGCATTTGCCCGGCTGGAGTTTACCGGGAAAAGGATCATTTATATTTTAATAGTAGGTATGCTGCTTCTTCCGATTCAGTCCTATATTATCCCGCTTTATCTCTGGGTAAATAAGATGGGGATCAGGGATACGCTGGCTTCACTGGTTCTTGTGTCGGCGGCAAATGTGACAAGTGTATTTATATTAACTAATTTTTATAAGACGATTCCCAAAGAACTTGAGGATGCCGCGCGGATAGACGGATGCACCCATTTTGGAATTTACTGGCGAATCGTACTCCCATTGTCGAAGGCAAGCATGTCGTCAGTCGCAATTATTTCTTTTATTACAAGCTGGAACAGCTTCCTCTGGCCCATGCTGTCTCTTCGGACGGATAAATGGAAACCGCTTTCCGTAGGCGTTGGGACATATGTGGGATCATTTTTAAACAGCAACGGTTTTCAATATGGTCCGTCCCTGGCGGCGGCATGTATGGCCATTGTACCTACGGTACTTGTGTATCTTCTCCTGCAGAAGAATTTTATACAGGGGATATCAAATACGGGACTGAAAGGGTAGAAAAACATAAGGAGTTCCCCGTCGGCGACGGGGGCAAAATGGAAAATAAAACAGAGATATGTCTGCGCTTTGAAATAAAAAAGGACATGCCGCAAATCCGCTCATGTCCTTTCTTTATGCACGTGCGATAGAAGATTCGAACTCCCGACCTTCTGGTCCGTAGCCAGACGCTCTATCCAGCTGAGCTAATCGCACTTATGAATGCTGTTTCGTCCACAGCAGAAATAATTATAGTATATATTTTGAGAAACGTCAAGCAAAAAATAGATTTTTACAAAAAAAGTGGTGTGAGGGCGCCGGGATCAGGGGATAAAACGGCCTTGTTTTTCCTTTCGTATGTTGCTACAATGACAGAAGATACAGTCTTTCATGAATTTACGGTCAGAAAAGCATACCGTGATTCACATGACTTTTGAGAAGGGAGATGAGATCACTATGGAAAACAGTGAGCGCACCGACATGAAGAGGATTCTGGAAAAGCAGAAACGGTTTTTTTCCAGAGGCGTTACAAAAGATATCTCTTTTCGGAAAAAGGCTCTGAAACATCTGAAAAGGGCGATCCGCTGTTATGAAGAGGACCTGGAACACGCCCTGAACCTGGATCTGGGAAAACATAAGGCAGAGGCTTATATGACGGAGATCGGATTTGTGCTTGCAGGGATCTCTCAGGCAGTCCGCAATCTGGAAAAGTGGGCGGAGGAAGAGAACGTGCTGACGCCCGTCTATATGCAGCCGGGAAGGAGCCGGATAAGGAAGGAGCCATACGGCAGTGTTCTGGTGATCGGACCTTATAATTACCCGTTCCAGCTTCTGATGGAGCCGCTTGTAGGAGCGATCGCAGCGGGCAACTGTGCTGTTGTGCGGACGTCGAAGCAGACGCCCCACACCTCGGAGGCGATACGCCGTATGCTGGTACACGCATTCCGGCCGGAATATATATACTGCGCTGCGGGGGACGAGGTGGACAGCCAGGAACTTTTGAACCAGAGGTTTGACTATATTTTTTTTACAGGAAGTCCCCGTGTAGGGAGACTTGTTATGAAAGCGGCGGCAGATAACCTGATACCGGTGACCCTGGAACTGGGAGGAAAGAGTCCGGTTATCGTAGATAAGACCGCAGATATCCCCACGGCGGCCAGACGGATCATGTGGGGTAAACTCCTCAATGCGGGGCAGACATGCGTCGCGCCGGATTATATCCTGGCGGATGCATCTGTCATTGACAGGCTCATCGGGAGTCTGAAGGATGCGTCAGAAGAACTGTACGGGAAAAATATCGTGCGGAATCCGGATTATGGGAGAATTGTAAACCAGAAACACTATACCAGGCTGGCCGGGATCCTGGAGGCGGACAGGGAATGGATCGTATACGGCGGGGAAAAGTCGGAAAAGCTCCGTTTTATCGGTCCCGCGATCCTGAATCTGGGCCCGGTATCGGGGGAGGCGCAGGAACGGGCCGCCTCTATGCAGGAGGAATTGTTCGGGCCGGTTCTGCCTGTGCTGGCATATGACAGACTGCAGGAGGCTCTGGACTTTATCAATGAGAGAGAGCGGCCTCTGGCGCTGTACCTGTTTACGGAAGACAGGGATACAAGAGACCGGGTGCTGGAGCATACCTGCTCCGGGGGCGTATGTGTAAACGATACGGTAGAACATCTTGTGAATCACAGACTTCCTTTCGGCGGAATTGGAAATTCCGGCATGGGCCGGTATCATGGCAGATATGGGTTTGATACATTTACTCATCTGCGGGCTGTATACGAAAAGCCGCCGGGGCGCGGCATGACTCCGGGGTATCCGCCCTACAGTGAGACAAAGCTGAAGCTGATCAGGAAATTTTTGAGATAATGTGGTTCCGCATAACGGACGAGATTAATAAAGAAAGCACGGACTTCTGTCAGATGAGTCCGTGCTTTTTGCAGTAATAGTAGACCCCATCTTCCGCTGCGCTGCCGCAGACGTCGTCTGCAGCGGATTTTACGATGTCTGATGCATTTCCCATGGCAACGCCGGTTCCCACAGTTTTCAGCATCTCTATATCGTTGGCGCCGTCTCCGAATGCGATCGCCTGCTCCTTTGTCAGACAATAGTAATCCAGTACCTTTTCTATGCCAAAGCCTTTGCTTCCGGTAGCTGATATGACATCCGCAGCCCGGGACCACCAGGCCGTGATCTTTGCTCCCTGCACTCCTTCCAGAATGATGGGGTACTCTTCCTCCCGGCAGCCTAACATGATCTGGAATATTTCTTCTCTGGACAGTTCGTCAAAGTCATCTGCGATAACCAGATCATGCCCGGAGATAGCATAGTAATCTTCCAGATCTTTGTCGCTTCCGTTTGCTCCCATGCGCGAGGCTCCGGCAACAGCTACAGGGCGGTTGATCTTACCTGCATTCCGGATAACTGTCTGTACATCGGCAGGCGGGATAGGATTGCGGAAGATCACTTCGTCATCCGTGTAGCAGTATGATGCATTGAATGTCAGATTGGCGTCAAAATCAATGCCCGGAAACCGGGGAAGAATAGACGGGGGCCGTCCCGTAGCAAGACAGATTTTGACCCCTTTTTCTTTCAGGCGGATCAGTGCCTCCGCCGTTTTGGTGGTGATCTGCTTTCTGCCGATATCGATCAGCGTACCGTCTATATCGAAAAAGGCGATTCGAATGTCCTTAAAATTATCTGAAGTCATGTCAGCCTCCTGTTTAATTCGTTAATTCAGAGATTCTATCTGATACATCAGGATGCCGGGGGCAAAAGGTGTCTCAGCCCTGGCATCACATCATAAGTATAACATCAGATAAGGGATGCTGCTACAAATTTTCAAAAACGGTTGACAAATATAGAAACATAGTGCACTATTTAACTATGTCACTAGTACGCTACTGTAGTAAAAGGAGGGATGGCATGGAATATAATCCGAACGCTCCCATATATATGCAGGTTATACGGGAACTGAAAAAACTGATGATAAAGGGAGAGTTAAAACCTGGCCAGAAGATGCCGTCAAACCGGGACCTGGCTGTGCTTTTTAAAGTCAATCAGAATACAGCGGCAAGAGTATACAAGGAGATGGAAAATGAAGGCTGCTGCTATACAAGGCGGGGAATCGGGACATTTGTCTCAGAGGAGGAAGAGATGATCGAGAATCTAAAAAAGGAAATGGCAGATGAACTTCTCAGAAACTTTATACAGGAGATGAAAGATCTGGGTTTTCAGAAGGATGACATTATATTTCAGATTGCAGATTATAAGGAGGAACAGGAATGATACTGGAATGCAGGAATCTGACAAAATCATACAGGGGAAAAAGAGCGGTTTCTAATCTGAATGTCCGCCTCGAGGAGGGGAAGATTTACGGGCTGCTGGGGGAGAACGGAAGCGGCAAGACTACGTGGATGAAAATGATGGCCGGGCTTGCAAAGCCTTCTCAGGGAGAGATATTCTATAACGGCCATCCGCTGAATTACATGGACAAAAATGAGATTGCATATATGGCGACAGAGTCTTTTTATTATGACTATATGAAAGTCTCGGATGTAGAAAAATATTACGCAGATTTTTTTCAGGACTTTAACCCTCAGAAATTTAAGGAGCTTATCGCAAGGTTTGGCCTTGACGGGCAGATGAAAGCGCGAAATCTGTCCAGCGGAATGAACGCAAAGCTCAGGATCGCGGCTACTCTGGCAAGGGACGCGAAACTCTGTATGCTGGACGAACCGCTTAACGGAGTGGATTACAAGGCGAGGGAGGACATTATCTCGATCATAGTGGAAGAAGCGGACGAAAACAGGACGTTTGTAATATCTACCCATTTGATAGAAGAAGTGGAGAGCTTTGTGGAAAAGGCTATATTTATTAAAAACGGCGAACTGATCAAACTTGTGGATCTGGAGCAGGAACGGGCAGCGGGCGGACGGTCGCTGGCTGAGATTTATATATCGGTTATGTAAGGAGGAGAAAAATGTTAAAACTTGTGAAATATGAATGGAAAAAGCAGCGCACATCAAGGCTGGTGATCCTCGGGCTGCTGGCAGCAGGGCTGATCGCTTTTTGGGGAGGCATTCTGTTTAGGAACGATACAGTTACGGTCCTGAGTCTGGCTTTTCTGTATACCTTTGCAGTGATGGTGCTCTTTTATACAGGTGTGGAAAGTGTTCTGGTCTTTAACAGAGATCTTCGGACGAAGCAAAGTTATATGCTTTTTATGGTTCCCAAGTCCATATGGCAGATACTGGGAGCAAAATTTGTATCAGCTATCCTTCAGATGCTGTTTGTGTTTGCCCTGTTTTTTACGGCGGGATGCCTGAGTCTGGCAGCGGCCATCTGGCACTCGGGAAAGATAGAGGCATTTGTACAATTCGCTGAAGATTTAATCCAGGCATTTACGGAACACCAGTTTGACTGGATGGTTCTGGTCGAGGCGGCGTTTATCCTCTTCCTTGGCTGGGTACTGATCATTATGATCGGATTCCTGGCAGTGATCCTCGCCCGGACTGTACTGGCGAAGTCCAGATTTGCCGGACTGTTTGCATTCATCCTTTTCTTTCTTATTAATGTGGCCGTGGAGTGGGGATTCCGGTTCTCTGATCTGCTGCCGGACGTGGCAGGAAAAGGGTATTTCGGCTGGGATATCTGGAACATTCTTTACTATATTGTTGCCTGCGGAGGTCTGTTTCTAGTATCCGGATGGCTTGCGGACAGAAAACTGAGTGTGTGAACCGCAGAATTTTTTACTTGGAATTTTGAGTGTCCTTTCGGTAAAATTTATGGTAGAATGATAAGAAACGGGCGGAAAGCAGTTCTGTTTTCCGCCCGTTTCTTAATGAAAGACAAAGAGAGGAATCAGAAATATGGACATAAATCAGAAACTGACAGAAGAACTCGGGGTAAAACGCTGGCAGATCGACGCAGCGGTGAAGCTGATCGATGAGGGAAACACGATCCCTTTTATTTCCAGATATAGAAAAGAGGCGACCGGATCGCTAAATGATGAGCAGCTCAGGAAGCTTCATGAACGTCTTTTATATCTGCGCAGTCTGGAGGATAAGAAAGAACAGGTGCTCTCCAGCATTGAAGAGCAGGGAAAGCTGACAGAGGAGTTAAAAGCTCAGATTCTTGCGGCTGAGGCGCTGGTTACAGTGGAGGATCTGTACCGGCCCTATCGTCCGAAGAGAAGGACCCGCGCGACGATCGCAAAAGAAAGGGGGCTGGAGCCGCTGGCGGCGCTGATCATGCTCCAGAAAACAGAAGAGCCGCTTGAAGAGGCGGCCCGGCAGTATGTCTCAGAAGAAAAAGAGGTGGGAACAGCAGAGGAAGCTATAGCGGGGGCACAGGATATCATAGCAGAGTACATTTCAGATAATGCAGATTACAGAACCTGGATCCGCCGGATGACACTGAAGAAAGGGAAAGTGGTGTCTGCGGCAAAGGATCCCGAAGCGGAATCTGTATATGAGATGTACTATGAATTTGAAGAGCCTGTTTCCAGACTTGCGGGGCACCGGGTGCTTGCGTTAAACCGGGGCGAAAAGGAAAAAGTTCTGACTGTGAAGATAGAAGCGCCGGAGGAGGATATCCTTGCCTATCTTGAGCGGAAAACGCTTCGGGGAGATAATCCGAACACTGCATCGGTGCTGAAAGAGGCGGTAAAAGACAGCTATCACAGGCTGATCGCTCCGGCGATCGAAAGAGAGATCCGCAGCGAGCTGACGGAAAAGGCGGAGGATGGCGCGATACAGGTATTTGGCAAAAATCTGCAGCAGCTTCTTATGCAGCCTCCGGTGGCGGGCAGAGTCGTGCTGGGCTGGGATCCGGCCTTTCGGACAGGCTGTAAGCTGGCTGTGGTAGATCCCACCGGGAAGGTGATCGGGACGACGGTTATTTATCCCACAGCTCCCACTACGCCCCAGAAGATCAAGGCAAGCAAAGACCTGCTCAAAAAAATCATACCGAAATACAATATTTCTCTGATTTCACTCGGAAACGGCACCGCCTCCCGGGAATCAGAGCAGTTTATCGTTGAACTGTTAAAAGAGATACCGGAGAAGGTACAGTACGTGATCGTAAACGAAGCGGGAGCTTCTGTCTACTCTGCCAGCAAGCTGGCCAGCGAGGAGTTTCCGAAGTTTGACGTGGGACAGAGAAGCGCGGCATCTATTGCCAGACGGCTTCAGGATCCGCTGGCTGAGCTGGTGAAGATCGATCCCAGATCTATCGGTGTGGGGCAGTACCAGCATGATATGAACCAGAAAAAGCTGAGTGAATCGCTGGGCGGAGTAGTAGAAGACTGTGTAAACAAGGTTGGCGTGGATCTGAATACGGCGTCGGCGCCGCTTTTATCCTATATCTCAGGTATCAGTGGTGCAATCGCCAAAAATATCGTGGCGTACCGGGAGGAAAACGGAAGGTTTACCAGCCGCAGGGAACTTCTGAAAGTGCCGAAATTGGGGCCGAAGGCTTTCGAGCAGTGTGCCGGGTTTATGAGGATTCAGAACGGCAGCAATCCGCTGGATGCAACGGGCGTGCACCCGGAGTCCTATGATGCGGCGGAACGTCTTCTTAAGAAGCAGGGATTTGGCCCGGAGGATATCAAAGAACACCGTCTGGCCGGCCTGTCTCTGACTATACGCGATTATAAAAAAACTGCGGAAGAACTGGGCGTCGGGGAGATCACTCTCCGTGATATCGTAAAAGAACTGGAAAAGCCGGGCCGTGATCCACGCGAGGAAATGCCCCGCCCGATCCTGCGGACAGACGTGCTTGATATGAAAGATCTGAAAGAAGGAATGGTGCTCAAGGGAACCGTGCGTAATGTGATTGATTTTGGGGCGTTTGTGGATATCGGCGTCCACCAGGACGGGCTGGTGCACATTTCCGAGATGACAGAGAAATATATCCGCCATCCGCTGGAAGCTGTAAGCGTGGGGGACATTGTGGACGTGAAGGTACTCAGCGTGGATCTGAAGCGAAAGAGGATCCAGCTTACAATGAAGGGAATATAAACAAAATAATATCCTTTTACAGAAAAGACAGCCGCCTTTTCTTTCAGCATTGATCTGCCGGAAGAAAAGGCGGCTGTTTTACAGGCTGTTTCATACGGGCTGGATCAGAGGAGCAAGTCCGGAGGGATGTTCCGGATAGTAAGTTGCCTCTATTTTTCTGTCCAGCGTGCCCCATACGGCAAGTGCGCTGTCCGTGCCCGCCCGTTTTGCACATTCCATGTCCTGGGCGCTGTCTCCAACATAGAGGACTTCAGACGGTTTTGCACCCGCTTTCTCCATGTATTTGAGGAGAGGCGCGGGAGACGGCTTATGTTCCGGGCTGTCGTCCGCGCAGATGATCACGGGGAAAAAGTTTTTCAGGGAAAAAGGACGAAAAACCAGTTCCAGTTCGCTGTGGGTCCGGGAGGTGACGATCCCCAGTTTTGCTCCTGCCTGTTTCAGATTCGAGATCAGTTCTTCAATACCGGGAAATGGACGGATAAGGTTCAGGCAGTCTTCCTCTTTTTTTACCCACATTTCTATTATGGAAGGGATGAGTTCTTCTTTTACGGACAGACGGCGAAGGACATTTTCACTGGTCAGTCCCAGTGCAAACCGGAGTTCATCTATTTCCGGCGCATGGCCGCTGACTGTCTCCAGTGTCTCCTTCAGAGCCTCAAGTATACACTGTGCCGTATCAAGAAGTGTTCCGTCTACATCAAAAACAATATGTGTGTATTTCATAATAAACTCCGTTCTGCCGCCAGAGTGCGGCGGCTGTTTCATCTCATGACAAGTATATCACAGGAATGCATTGAGTTGGAGTGGGTGTGGTTATAGAATAAAGCTATAACCGGATATTTCTTTTGCATATTAGCTGAAAGCGGGATCGTATGCTAGGATAAACCCAGCAGCTGGAAAACAGGAGGAAATTGCCATGACAGATATCAGAAATTCACAGAACTGGAGTTTTGAAACAAAACAGCTTCATATCGGACAGGAACAGCCGGATCCGGCTACAGGCGCCCGTGCAGTCCCGATCTATGCAACCGCATCTTTTGTATTTGAGGACTGTCAGCATGCGGCGGATCGTTTTGCCCTCCGTGATGCGGGCAACATTTATGGGAGGCTGACCAACCCGACGGAAGACGTGTTCGAGAAGAGGATTGCGGCGCTGGAAGGCGGAGCGGCGGCCATAGCGACAGCATCGGGAGCAGCAGCCATTACCTATGCGTTTCAGGCACTGGCAAAAGCGGGAGAGCATATCGTGGCTTCCAGGACCATTTACGGAGGCACATATAATCTTCTGGCCCATACACTTCCCCTGACCAGCGGTATTACGGCTACCTTTGTGGATCCGGAGGAAGAAGGGGCTTTTGAGAAAGCAATCCGGCATAATACAAAGGCTATCTTTACAGAGACACTGGGGAATCCAAATTCCAATGTAGCGGATCTGGATAAACTGGCAAAGATCGCGCATAAGCACAGAATACCGCTTGTAGTGGATTCTACATTTGCCACGCCGTATCTGGTACGGCCGATCGAGCACGGCGCGGATATTGTTGTACATTCTGCAACAAAATTTATCGGAGGACATGGAACGGCCCTCGGTGGAGTGATCGTTGACAGCGGGAAGTTTGACTGGAAAGAATCGGGCAGATATCCCTGGCTTTCCGAGGCAAATCCCAGCTATCACGGCGTCTCTTTTACAGATGCGGCGCCGGGAGCGGCTTTCCTTACTTACATCCGGGCGGTCCTTCTGCGGGATACGGGGGCCACGATCTCTCCGTTTCATGCATTTCTTCTCCTTCAGGGACTGGAAACCCTATCCCTGCGGGTGGAACGGCATGTGGAAAATGCATTGAAGATCGTCAGGTATCTGGCGGCTCATCCCCAGGTGGAGGCGGTGCATCATCCTTCTCTGGACTCCGAGCCGACCCACCCCCTGTACAAAAAGTATTTTCCTCAGGGCGGAGGATCCATTTTCACCTTTGAGATCAAAGGGGATGCCGCAGCAGCCCAGAAGTTTATTGATAATCTGCCGATTTTTTCTCTGCTGGCCAACGTGGCGGACGTAAAATCGCTGGTGATCCATCCGGCAACGACGACGCACAGCCAGTGTACGCCGGAGGAACTGGAAGCCCAGGGGATAAAGCCGAATACGATCCGCCTGTCTGTGGGGATCGAGAAAGCGGAGGATCTGATCGCGGCTCTGGATGCAGCATTTGCTGCCGTTTAGGAGGCAAAAGGCAGTTATTTGCTTTTCACAGTACTGGCGTCAATCTCTATCCTGCTGTATAATAGGCTGGTAAACAGTAAGAAGACTTTAAATACGACAGGCAGGAGTATTTGAAATGACGTTGAACCAGCTGAACTATATTATTACGATCGCAGAGACGAAATCAATCAATAAGGCTGCCGAGCAGCTCTATGTTTCCCAGCCGTCTCTTACCAGCGCGGTGCAGGAACTGGAAAAGGAATTGGGAGTCATACTATTTTATCGGAGCGGGCGCGGCGTGACACTGACAAATGACGGCGCGGAATTTCTCCAGTATGCCCGGCAGCTTTATGGACAGTACGAGACAATCCTGGAAAAGTACGGAAAAAACGGATCCCTCAAGAAAAAATTCGGAGTTTCCACACAGCACTACTCTTTTGCGGTGAAGGCCTTTGTAGATATGGCGAAACAGTTTGATATGTCAAAATATGAGTTTGCCATCCGGGAGACAAAAACTGCAGAGGTGATCCGTGATGTGAGCGCAATGAAAAGTGAGATAGGAATTCTTTATCTGAGTGATTTTAACAGGAAGAGCCTTGAAAAACTGCTGCGTTCGGCGGGACTTGAATTCTGCCATCTGATGGACTGCAAGGCATATGTATATCTGTGGAAAAACCATCCTCTGGCGGCTGAAAAGTCAATCTGTTTCCGTCAGCTGGAAGAGTATCCCTGCCTGGCATTTGAGCAGGGGGACAACAGTTCTTTTTATCTCGCTGAAGAGATTCTTTCGACCAACGAATATCCGAAGATCATCCGGGCAAATGACAGGGCGACTATGCTCAATCTGATGGTAGGGCTGAACGGGTATACGCTTTGTTCCGGCATCATCTGCGAGGAACTCAACGGCAGCGAGTTTGCAGCAGTTCCCTTTCAGGACGACGAGGAAAATCACAACAGCATTATGGAGATCGGCTATGTGGTGAGAAAGAATACAATTCTCAGTAAAGTGGGAGAGATGTATCTGGAGGCGCTGAAGAAGTATCTGGATATAAAATAAGATGAAGAAGGATGAAACGATATGGCAAGATTGATGGATTTTACGACAGAGACGCCGGACTGCTGCGAGATAGGAGATATCCTTCAGGTAGAAGAAAACAAACTTCCGACATCCTACTGGTATATGCTTGAGCATGCCTATGGAGCCAGCGGAAACTTTAAAAACCGTGAACGGTTAAAAACCAGAGCCGGGAAAGTCGTTAAAAAATGGAGCGATGACCGCTTTAAGTATCTGACGTTAGAATTCGATGAATAAGGAAGGACCGAGTATGGGAAAATATAGAAGGATATTTGTGATCGTTATGGATTCCCTGGGCGCAGGGGCGATGGAAGATTCCCCGGAATTCGGGGATTTGGGTGTGAACACGCTGGGACATATCTCACAGGCGGTTGAACGTTTTCATATACCGAATCTGCAGAAGATGGGTATGGCGAACCTGACGCCGCTGAAGCAGGTGCCTCCGGTGGAAGAGTGCCTTGGATATTATGGGAAGCTGAGAGAGAAGAGCAGAGGCAAAGATACTATGACCGGACACTGGGAAATGATGGGACTTGAGGTGAAAAAGCCTTTTAAGACATTTGCGGAAACCGGGTTCCCGCCAGAGCTGATCAGAGAATTGGAACAGAGGACCGGGCATAAAGTGATCGGGAATAAGAGCGCCAGCGGAACGGAGATTTTAGATGAACTGGCTGAAGAAGAGATCGCCACAGGACATATGATCGTTTATACTTCCGCAGACTCTGTCCTGCAGATCTGTGGGAATGAGGAGACTTTCGGACTGGAGGAACTGTACCGCTGCTGTGAGATCGCCCGGGAGATCACGATGAAAGATGAATGGCGGGTGGGGCGTGTAATCGCCCGCCCGTATGTAGGGAAAAAGAAAGGTGAGTTCAAGCGGACCAGCAACCGCCACGATTATGCACTGAAGCCGTTTGGCAGGACAGCTCTCAATGCTCTGAAAGACGCGGGACTCGATGTGATCTCTGTAGGCAAGATCAAGGATATCTTCGACGGAGAGGGGATTACGGAAGCCTATAAGTCCAAAAGCTCGGTTCACGGCATGGAGCAGACCATTGAACTGGCAAAGAAAGATTTCCATGGGCTGTGCTTTGTCAACCTGGTGGATTTTGACGCATTGTGGGGACACAGAAGAAATCCGGCCGGATATGCGGCTGAGATTGAACGGTTTGATGTGAACCTTGGGAAGCTGCTTCCGCTCCTGACGGAAGATGATCTGCTGATCATTACAGCGGACCATGGAAATGATCCCACTTATACAGGCACAGATCATACGAGAGAAAAAGTGCCGTTCCTTGCATACTCTCCGGCAATGAAAGGCCGCGGAGAACTGCCGGAAGCGGATACATTCGCCGTGGTAGGCGCGACAGCGGCAGATAATTTCGGAGTGGAGATGCCGGATGGGACGATCGGGGAATCGGTGCTGGAGCGGCTGGAGTAACGGCTGTTTCTCATCAAAGTATCAGAGACGGAGCCAGCCAGCATCAGAGTACAGGGAAGCAGAAATCAGTCCTTCAGCGACTATATTGTCTCCCTGTACACTGATGCTATGTTTTATATTCTTGCTGTAATAGATTCTTTTACAAATCAAGTTCGGATAATTTTCCATTATCATCTATATCCAGAAAAAATGAATAATGGATCCCCCTGTCTGAAAGAAATTGTTTTACCTCTTCAACATCTGTTCCAATGTCGATCTGACCGACTGTCTTTCTCATTTCTTCAGGAGAATATCTTTTTATCTGGACAGGGATAAACGTATCTGCATAAATATGAGATGTCTCCGATCCAATATCTCCGGTTACGGCGATTGATTTTTCTTTATCCCCAATTCCTCTTCCGACGGCTGCGGCCGCCCGGTGTAGTTCCCAGTTGTGGCGTAAATGCAGTCGTCCGGTATTTTATGGGGAGGACGTATAAAACACAGGAGGATTTGCTTTCCCATCCTTGCGGAACAAAAGTATGAATACCGTTGCTGACAAAATGACAAATACGATTAAAATAACAAATTCTGTAATTGCTTTTTGTGCTTTTTACAGATCATATTAAGAATACCTCCGCTTTTATATAGCCTGTAAACGTTGCATTTTTATAATACATTAAATTTCAGCAAATTTCTACGGACGCCTGAATCGGAGTTACAGTAAAATGTTTTCTTTCGCGTTTGACAGAAATTAGTGAAGGAAAAAATGAACGGAAAATCAGAATGTTTCACCAACTGAACAAAAAAAATACATATTTTTAGGCTATTATAATCAGAGTGTAACTTATTTACTTCTGAAAAGCTTAAAAATGCATTTCGGTGGTAAGCGGGATGAGGGGAGATTACAGAAAGGGGTACTATGAAGAGGAGAAAGCATCTTACAGGCGCGCTGGCGGCATTTGTTCTGCTTCCATGTCTGACTGTTACATCCGTTACGGCGGCGCCGTCGGCTGCCGAACTGGAACAGCAGAGGGAAGAGGCGGCAAACGAGGCGGAAGACCTGCAGACCGAACTGACCGGCCTGCTCAATAAAGTGGGAGAAATGGAAGAAAAGCTGATCGAGACAGGCGAGAAGATCACACAGGCGGAGGAAGATCTGAAAACAGCGGAGGCGGAGGCAGAGAAACAGTACGAGACAATGAAAATCCGCATCAAATATATGTATGAGGCGGGAGATTCGGACATATGGGCGGCTCTTCTTACGGCGGACAGTTTTACAGATTTTTTGAACAAGGCACAATATGCGAGCAATCTTCATTCTTATGACCGGCAGCAGCTGGAAAAGCTGGTGGAGACCTGGCAGGAGATTGAAAATTTAAAGGAGACTTTGGAGACAGAGCAGGCCAGCCTGGAAGAACAACAGGCGGAATACATAGAGGAGCAGGAGCGGGTAAATGCGGAACTGGAGGCAAAACGGGCGGAGATCGACGGTTTTGACGAGCAGATACAGGCAGCCGCGGAGGCGGCGGCGCAGGAGGCCCGGGAGCGGGAAACGCAAAATGAAGATACCGGGGAAAATCAGCAGAGCGTTTCGGATTCGGGCAACAGTCACAACAGCGGCGGCACATCCTCCGGCGGTACTTCCAATACAGATACATCCGGCGGAAACACATCAGGAAACGGCTCATCAGAGTCAGAAGGGACGTCGGCCGGGAATACTTCTGCTGCACAGATAATTGTAAATGCGGCCTACAGTCAGCTGGGGGTGCCTTATGAGTATGGGGGCACGACACCAGGCGTAGGGCTGGACTGCTCCGGCCTGGTACAGGCGGTGCTGGTGATCGGAATTTTATGATATGTCAGGTTTTATTTAATATTGTGTGAAAGAATGATTTATCGACGGCTACCTCTTTTTGTGATATGATTATGTTTGCAGATCATAGAACAGAAAGGGGTATTTTCTATGGGAAATACGTCTGAAAATAGACACGGCGGAACGATGGAAAAGCCGCCGGAACATATTAATCTGGGACTCCTTGCCCATGTGGACGCAGGGAAGACCACCCTGTCGGAATGTATGCTTTATCTGAGCGGCGTCATCCGGGATATGGGAAGAGTAGATTATGGAAATGCGTTTCTGGATACATATGAACTGGAGCGGGAACGTGGTATCACTATATTTTCAAAGCAGGCGGTCCTCACCTGGAAGGGGATGGAGATCACTTTGCTTGATACGCCGGGGCACGTGGATTTTTCTGCGGAGATGGAACGGACGCTCCAGGTGCTGGACTGCGCGGTTCTTGTGATCAGCGCGGCAGATGGAGTCCAGGGCCACACAGAGACGCTCTGGAAACTTTTGAGAAGATATCACATTCCTGTATTTATTTTTGTGAATAAAATGGATCAGGATGGGGCGGATAAGGAGCAAATCCTGAGAGAACTAAAAGAACGCTTCGGAGAGGGGTGTATTGAATTTTCTTCCATTCTGGCGGAGGGGCAGGCGTCGCCGGAGGAGATGGAAAACCTGGCCGTCTGTGAGGAAACCATGATGGAGGAATATCTGGAAACAGGCTGCATCTGCGTTGAGACTATGAGAACTGCGGTGGCGGAAAGGAAGATATTTCCCTGCTGGTTTGGTTCCGCGCTGCGGGCGGAAGGCGTAGAAAAACTCCTGGACGGTGTGGGAGCGCTTGCACCGGAGAAGCGCTACCCGCAGGCATTTGGAGCAAAGGTGTATAAGATCGCCCGGGACAGTCAGGGAAACAGGCTGACTTATCTGAAAGTGACAGGGGGAAGCCTGCGGGTAAAAGAAGTCCTTGCAGATACAGGGGAAAAGGTCAATCAGATCCGGATTTATTCCGGGGAAAAATATGAGCTTGTGCAGAAGGTATCCGCCGGGCAGGTCTGTGCAGTGACAGGGCCGGAACAGACACGGCCGGGCCAGGGACTGGGAGCGGAGAAGGCTTCCGAACTTCCTGTACTGGAGCCGGTGCTTACCTATTCTCTTGAACTGCCTGGGGACTGTGACGTACACCGGATGCTGCGGGATCTTCGGAAACTGGAAGAGGAGGAACCGGAACTTAACATTGTCTGGGAAGAGGAAACAGGAGAAATATCCGTGCGCCTTATGGGCGAGGTGCAGACAGAAATTCTCCGAAACATGATCAAAGAGCGGTACGGAGTGTGTGTGCAGTTCGGAGAAGGAAAGATCGTGTACAAAGAAACCGTTCGGGAACCTGTTGAGGGGGTAGGGCATTATGAACCGCTGCGGCATTATGCAGAGGTCCATCTCCTCCTGGAGCCAGGAGAGAGAGGCTCGGGCCTGCAGTTTGCCTCCGCCTGCAGCGAGGATGTGCTGGACAGAAACTGGCAGCGCCTGGTTTTGGCCCATCTGGAGGAAAAGCCGCACAGAGGAGTCTTGACCGGAGCGCAGATCACAGATATGAAGATCACGCTGCTCTCAGGCAGATCCCACCAGAAGCACACGGAAGGGGGAGATTTCCGGCAGGCTACATACCGGGCCGTGCGGCAGGGACTTATGAAAGCGCACAGCATCCTTTTGGAGCCCTGGTATGAATTCCGTATGGAGATGCCGACCGAGTGCGTGGGGAGAGCTATGGCGGATGTGCAGAGAATGTATGGAAGATTTGACCCTCCCCTGACGGAGGAAAACCGGGCCGTTCTTTCAGGGAGCGCGCCGGCAGCGTCTATGAGAGGATACCAGACGGAATTTGCCTCCTATACGGGAGGGCGCGGCAGACTGTTCTGCTCTCTTAAGGGGTACGATGTCTGCCATAATGAAGAAGAGGCGGTGGCTGCCTGCGGATATGACCCGGCGGCTGACCTGGAAAATCCGGCGGATTCTGTATTCTGCGCTCATGGAGCAGGATTTGTCGTGCCCTGGGATCAGGTAGAAGAATATATGCACATGGAAAACGCCTATGACCGGGGAGAAAAGGTAGAGGAAGCATTTCCGGCTGTTGTGCAGAAATATACCGGATCCAGAATCGAGCTCACACAGGAAGAACTGGACGCCATTTATGCGCCTTCGCCGGATCCGGTGAAGCGGAAAGACAACCGGGGCGCGGTTACGGTGCGGGCGTCTTCTGCTGATGAGTCAGGAGCCGGAAAGAACGGGCGGACAAAAGGCAGAGGAGGTGGAGAGGAGTACCTTCTCGTTGACGGATATAATATTATTTTCGCCTGGGATGAGTTGAAAGAACTGGCTGAGGCGGACATTTCCGGCGCCAGAGGCAGGCTGATGGACATCCTGTGCAACTATCAGGGATATAGAAAATGTACGCTGATCCTTGTGTTTGACGCGTATAAAGTAGAAGGAAATCCCGGAGAAGTTTTGAAGTATCATAATATTTATGTGGTTTATACAAAGGAAGCCGAGACAGCGGACCAGTACATTGAAAAAACCGTGCGGAAAATGGCGCGCCGCCATGAGGTGACTGTGGCAACTTCGGATGCACTGGAGCAGGTCATTATCCTCGGACAGGGGGCAAACAGGCTTTCGGCCGCCGGACTCAAAGAAGAAGTCGAGATAGCTCTGAAGGAAATCAGGGGAGAGCATCTTGGCCAGTCAAACCTGCGAAATTATCTTTTTGATTATCTCAGCAGAGAAGACGCAGGAGAAATGGAAAAAATCAGACTCGGACAGCAGAAGGAGCGGCAGCCGGAAAAAAGAAATTAAAAAAATATAAGAATTCTGTAACGTTTTCACGAAATCAATGGTATTATTGATAGATAAAAATATATTACGAGAGCGAGGGATTTGTGATGAACTGTTTGAATTGTTATCAGGAAATTCCGGATGGAACAAAGTTCTGTCCGTATTGCGGGGCGAAACAGGCAGAACCTGTGGCACCGGAAAGTACAGAAAATATAAGAAGGGAAATGCCGCCTCAGCCGGAGGCAGGTGTCCAGCCAGAGGCACCGGTGCAGCCGGAGGTAAATATGCATACAGAGATGCCGGCACAGCCGCAGGCGAATGTGCAGCCGGAGGCGCCAGCACAGCAGCCGGAGGCACCAGTGCAGCCGGAGGTAAATAATCAGGCCGGAGGCAGTGCGGATCAGCCGGAAGGAACACTGACGCAGGAAGGACAGAGCGGACCGTACAGTCAGAGTGGTCAGTACGGTCAGAATAATACATATGGTCAGAACTATGCCTACAGCCCCAACGGACAGCAGGGACAGGGAATGTCCTACAGCCAGGCAGCGCAGCCCGGGCAGTCCGCTCAGGGCTGGCAGCCTGCCGGACAGGAAAAAACGGTGAACTGGGTGCCTTATCTCATTTTATCAATTATTTCTACACTTTGCTGCTGTATTCCGCTTGGAATTGTTGCAATCATATATTCAGCGAAAATAAGCAGCCTGCTTGCAGGCGGCAGGCAGGATGAAGCGCGAAAAGCTGCAAAAACGGCTAAAATTTGGATCATTATCGCCTTCGCAGCGGGAATACTGCTGGATATCATCGCATTTATCTTTGTATTTGTGATGGGAGCGTTCGATGGATATTACGGCGGAATATTTGATATTATTTACAGTCTGAGAAATATGGTATAGAAATTCGGGGCTGCGTGAGAAATACGGAAAAGATGTCGGGAAAGCAGGATAGTGGCAGATGGGAGTTAAAATAAAGAAAAACAGAAAATATCGGATCATGGTCGTGCTCTGCGCGGGCCTGGCCCTGGCCTCAATGGCCATATTTTATCATTTCCATCCCACATTTCCCTTCCCGTTTTCATGTGCGGTGTATGAATTTACCGGATTATATTGTCCGGGCTGTGGTGCGGGACGGGCGTGCAGGGCGATTCTTCAGTTCCGTTTTGTGGAGGCGTTCTGCTATAATCCGGTATTTGTCATACTTCTGCCGTTTATCGGCCTGTACTTTGCTGTGCGGATGGTGGATTGGGTCATTACGGGAGGCAATCATGTGGACAAAAAGATCAGTGTCACTCTGCTGATCGTGGTTTTGGTCCTTGTGCTTCTGTTTGGGGTGCTTCGGAATATTCCGGTGTATCCTTTTACTCTCCTGGCGCCGGGAGGACTGGCTGAGGTGCTGCTGTAAAAGTAAGCGGCCTGACGCGGCGGCGCTTGTATAAACGCGGGATATAGAAATCAGAAATCCGGCTTCGCTCTGCGGGAAAAGCAGCGAAGCCGGATTTTTATGCAAACTGGCTGTTATAAAGTTCGGCGTAGGCGCCCCCTGCCGCCAAAAGGCTTTTATGGGTCCCCTGTTCGATGATAGTCCCATCCTGCATTACCAGTATCAGGTCGGCGTCTATGATAGTGGAAAGCCGATGGGCGATCACAAAGCTGGTGCGGTTTTTCATCAGCCGGCCCATGGCCCGTACAATCTCGATTTCTGTGCGCGTATCCACGCTTGATGTGGCTTCGTCCAGGATGAGGACCGCCGGATCCCGGAGGAAGACTCTTGCGATCGTAAGAAGCTGGCGCTGCCCGACGGAAATATTTTCCGCATCATTGCTCAGAACAGTTTGATAGCCGTGGGGCAGAGTGCGGATGAAGAAGTCTGCACGCGCTGCTTTTGCGGCTGCAACGATCTCTTCATGAGATGCGCCGGGCCGGCTGTATGCGATATTCTCTTCGATGGTTCCTTCAAAAAGCCAGGTGTCCTGGAGGACCATACCGAAGCAGTTTCTCAGATTCGCCCGCGTTAAGTCCTGAATATTCTTCCCGTCCAATAATATATCTCCTCCGCTTATCTCATAAAAACGCATGAGAAGATTGATCAGGGTTGTTTTTCCGGCTCCTGTACTGCCTACGACCGCAATTTTTTGTCCGGGATCCGCCTTAAAACTGACATCTTTCATCAGAGTGTTTTCCGGGGTGTATCCAAAGCGGACATGGCGGAATTCTACAGCGCCTTCTGCCTGTTCAATATGATCGGGAACTTTTGTGTCCGGGATCATTTCCGGTTCGTCAAGAAGACGGTAGACCCGCTCCAGAGAGGCCAGCGACGACTGCATGGAGTTTATCATAAATGCCAGTTCTGTAAGCGGTTCAGCGGACTGGTTAACATATTGGAAAAATGCCTGAAATGTTCCTACAGTCAGGGTGCCGTTCAGAAGCATATTTCCGCCGAAGACGGCAATCAGTATCTGTCCGCCGCGGTTGATCAGGCGGATCAGCGGATTGATGGAGTTGATCATAAAGTCTGCCTTCCGGGACGCATCTGCCAGATCCTGCGTGGCCCGGTGCATCCGCCCGGAACTGTCCTGTTCCAGGTTAAATGACTTGATAATGGTGCGCCCGCTGTAGTTTTCCTCTACCAGCGAGGTGACATCGCTGACACACTGCTGCCGGGTCAGCGCATGTTGGAGAGTCCGTGCAGAAACCCAGCCGGTAACAAGAAGGGACAGGCCCATAAAAATCAAGAATATAATTGTGAGCAGGATACTGAAGCGAAACATCATGATCAGGGATCCTGCGATCATGCCTGCAGCGGTAAAGAGCTTCAGCACTCCGGTCTGGAAGGCTTCGGACATTTTATCCAGGTCATTTGTGATCCGGCTCAAAACGGCCCCGGGTTTGTTTTGATCAAAAAAGGACAGCGGGAGCCGGCTAAGCTTTTGGCTGATTTCATTTCTCAGGCGGAGGCTGAGGTTTTCTGCAAAACTTGCCATAAGAAAAGACTGAAGCAGATAAAAGGCTCCTGCAGCCAGATAGAGCAGCAGGAGGAAAAGCAGATCTTTTCCGCCGGAGTCCCAGGATATGGAGAATGCAGTTCCGTCCTGAAAAGCCGCCTGTATCTTCGCCCATAAAAGATCCACGATATATGCGCTGTACAGCGGGGCGGCGATGGAGAGGACGGTGTAGAAAATAACTGAAATCAAAACCACAGCCAGCCGCCGGTGCTGATCGCTGACGGACGTCCATAGCCGTTTTAATGTGCCGCGTACATTATCCGGGGCCGAAAGATCAAAGCCGTCGTCAAAGTTTTCCATATTGTTATCATCCATACAACGTTTCTCCTTTCATTTGTGATTCGGCAATCTCCCTGTATATCCGGCAGTTATCCAGAAGCTGGCGGTGTGTGCCGGAACCCGCGATTTTCCCGTTTTCCAGAACAATGATCTGATCTGCATGCATTATGGTGCTGATTCTCTGGGCAATGATCAAAACGGCAGAATCTTTCGTCTCTTTTTGCAGGGCTTTCCGCAGGGCGGCATCCGTTTTAAAGTCCAGAGCGGAAAAACTGTCGTCAAATATATACAGTTCTGCCGGCTTCATCAGAGCCCTCGCGATAGAAAGACGCTGGCGCTGGCCGCCGGAAAAATTTGTGCCGCCCTGGGACGCACGGTATGAAAGACCTCCGGGAAGGCTGTTTACAAAATCAGCCTGGGAGCAGGCGAGGATTTTCTGCATCTGTTCTTCATCGGCATCGCTGCATCCGTGTTTCAGATTTTCTGCGATTGTTCCGGAAAAAAGCCAGGACTTTTGCGGCACATAGGAAATACGGTTCCGCAGTTCATGCTGGGGAAGCTCCCGGATATCCGTCCCGTCCAGCAGGATCCTGCCGGAAGTCACATCGTGAAAACGCAGGATCAGCTTTGCAATGGTTGACTTTCCGCATCCTGTACTGCCGACGACAGCGGTAGTCTGTCCCCGTCTGCAGTGAAAACTGATGTTATGCAGTGTGTCCTCATCGGCGTCTGCAAAACGAAAACTGACGTTTTGCAGGCGGATCACGTCCTCTGCTGCAGAAGATGGAGACGGTACAGTACTTACGTTGTCGGTGATCTCCGGTTCTGTGTCCAGGACTTCCTGAATCCTCCTTGCGCAGACAGAAGCTCTGGGAAGCATGATCAGCACGAACTGTGCCATAATGACATAGAACAGAATCAAAATGGCGTATTCGATCAGAGCGGTGATGTCGCCCATGCGTATAAAGCCTGATCCGGCCCGGTTTCCTCCTGCGAAAAGGAGGGCTACGATGATAAGGTTTATAATCAGCAGCGCCGAGCTTTCCAGTCCTGCAAAGAGACGGTTGGCCTTGACAGAAGAGTCTCTGTAATCTCCGAAGGCCATGTTCATCCGGTCTTCCTCATAAGCTTCTTTCCCGAAGGCACGGACAACCCGCACGCCGGTTATGTTTTCACGGATCACCACGTTCATCCGGTCGAGAAGGCTCTGAAGACGTTCAAACAGCGGCGCGGCTATTTTCATTACAATAATCGTCATGAGAAGAAGAACTGCGGTTACGCCGGACAGTATCCACCCCATAAAAGGATCCACCAGAAAAGCCATTATGATTCCCAGGGCGCAGACTGCAGGGACCGGCAGGATCATCTGGATAAACATGATCACAGACTGCTGGATGATATTGATGTCGCTTAAGGTACGGGTGATCATGGAAGCAGTGCCGAACTTTTCCAGATCAGAGTCGGAAAACAAAAGCGACTTATCATAGACAGCATTGCGGATGTCTCTTCCGAGCCTGGCGGCAAGGTCAGAACAAAAATAACTTCCGGCCAGGGCGCCCAGACTGGCAAACAGAGAAACCGCCGCCATAAGAATTCCCTGGCGGATAATATAGGGCAGACTTCCGCCGCCGATCCCATTGTTGATAATGTCTGCCGTGATAGTAGGAATGAGAAGTCCTCCGGCCACATCAAGAATCATAGCCAGGACAACAAATATGATCTGTTTTCTGTATGGTTTTATAAATTGTAATATCAGTTTCATTTTTGTTACTCCATTAATGATTATGAAGAACTGCTTCAATTTCTGTTTTCAGGAGAGCATACTGCTTTTGGGAAAGGGCAAGAAATAGCGCGCGCTCCTCCGCGGACATTTTCTCAAGAACCCTTTCTTCCAGTTCATAAAATGAAGAAATAACTTTGCGGCAGAAAATTTCCCCCTCCTGGGTGAGTCGGACAGCCTTATTATTCCGCGCCACGGCCAACTGTTCAAGCTTCACATAGCCGGCCTTTACCAGCGAAGAAATCGCAGAGTTAATACTCTGTGAAGGGAGATGCCACATCTTTGCAAGCATATTCTGCGTATAGGTTTCCTCTGTCCCGCACAAAGCATACAAAATCCAGAATGATGTGACAGACAGGCCATAGTGAGAGGCATAAGCGTGATACAGGTCATCCTGCCGCTTATAAAGCCGGTTCAGTTCCAGATTCAATTCTTTTATATCGTTTCCCATTACTTTAACTCCTTAAAATCCGTTTTCGGAATTTAATTATAAATCCGAAAACGGATTTTGTCAAAAGAAAAGCATTTTGTTTTACTAAGCAGACAAGATATGCTATGATATATTCGAAAAAAGAAACAATTCTGAAAATATCATCAAAAGGGGTCAGACCCCTTTTGAAAAACGGAGGAAACAATATGATTAATAAACTGGTGAAAAAGATCAAAAAGACCGGCGCGCCTATTGTCGTAGGGCTTGATCCGATGCTGAATTATATTCCTGAGCATATTCTGAATAAGGCATATGCAGAATACGGTGAAACTTTGGAGGGGGCGGCAGAGGCTGTCTGGCAGTTTAATAAGGAAATCGTGGATAATACCTGCGACCTGATTCCGGCAGTGAAGCCGCAGATCGCCATGTACGAGCAGTTTGGTGTGCCGGGGCTTGCAGCGTTTAAAAAGACTGTGGACTACTGCAAGTCAAAAGATCTGGTTGTAATCGGAGATATTAAAAGAGGTGATATCGGCTCCACCTCAGCGGCATATGCAGCCGGTCATCTTGGGAAAGTGAAAGTTGGAAATAAAGAGTACGTCCCGTTCGACGAGGATTTTGCAACTGTAAATCCGTATCTCGGTTCTGACGGAGTAAATCCATTTATCGACGTGTGCAAAGCTGAGAAAAAAGGCCTCTTCATACTTGTAAAGACATCCAATCCATCCAGCGGGGAATTTCAGGATAAGCTGATCGACGGACGTCCGCTGTATGAACTGGTAGGAGAAAAAGTCGCTCAGTGGGGCGCGGAGTGCATGGGAGATGAATACAGCTACATCGGCGCAGTTGTAGGAGCTACTTACCCGGAGATGGGGAAAATACTCAGAAAGATCATGCCGAAGGCCTACATTCTGGTACCTGGATACGGCGCTCAGGGAGGCAAAGGGAAAGATCTGGTTCATTTCTTCAACGAAGACGGACTGGGCGCAATCGTAAACTCATCCAGAGGAATCATTGCGGCCTACAAACAGGAGGCATATGCAGAATACGGAGAAGAGAACTTCGGAGAGGCGTCCAGAGCGGCAGTCAAAGATATGATTGCCGATATCAGCAGCGCACTGGAAGAGAGATAAAAATATAGAATATTCTGATAATATTACCAAAAGGGGTCTGACCCCTTTTGGAAGAATTGTCAGAAAAAGGAGACGATATGACGAACAGAAAAAAGGAAAATGCGGTGATTCTTTTCCAGGAGGAGATTGCTTCTGGTATTTTCAGTTTATGGCTGAAGGCGGAGGCCGCCTCTCAGGCGAAGCCGGGCCAGTTTATTTCTATGTATACAAATGATGGGAGCAGGCTGCTTCCACGGCCCATCAGTATTTGCGAGATCAATCAGGCGAAGGGTGCGCTTCGGGTCGTGTACCGGGTTACCGGACCGGGCACGGGGACGGAGCTTTTTTCCCGGATGAAGGCGGGAGATGTGATTCCGGTTATCGGTCCTCTGGGAAATGGCTTCCCCCTGGAGTGTGCAGAGGGGAGAAGGGTGTTTCTGATCGGAGGGGGCATCGGTGTGCCGCCGATCCTTGAGCTTGCCAAGCAGTTAAACTGCGGAAAGAAGCAGATCATTGTAGGGTATCGCGACAAAGAAACGTTTCTGAGGGATGAGTTTGAAGAAAATGGAGAACTGTATATTTCCACGGAGGACGGCAGCGTGGGTACGAAGGGAAATGTGCTGGACGCTATACGGGAAAATGGCCTTGAGGCAGATCTGATCTATGCCTGCGGCCCCACTCCCATGCTTCGCGCACTGCAGGCTTATGCCGCAGAAAACAAAATCGAGTGCTACCTTTCTCTGGAGGAGCGGATGGCCTGCGGAATAGGGGCCTGTCTTGCATGTGTGTGCAGGACAAAAGAGAAAGATCATCACAGCAATGTAAATAATAAACGGATCTGTAAAGACGGTCCGGTATTCCTGTCAACGGAGGTGGAACTCTGATGAATATGAAAGTTAATATTGCAGGCGTAGAGTGGAAAAATCCGGTGACTGTGGCCTCCGGCACCTTCGGATCGGGAGAAGAGTTTTCAGAGTTTGTTGATCTGAACAGGCTCGGGGCAGTGACCACAAAAGGAGTGGCAAATATTCCCTGGGAGGGCAACCCTACTCCCAGAGTGGCTGAGACCTGCTCGGGAATGATGAATGCGGTGGGACTTCAGAATCCGGGAATTGACCTTTTCTGTAAAAGAGATATTCCGTTTCTGAAAAAATATGACACGAGAATCATTGTAAATGTCTGCGGAAAATCGACAGAGGATTACTGTGAAGTGGTGGAACGCCTGGCGGATGAGGACGTGGATATGCTGGAAATCAATATTTCCTGTCCGAATGTCAAGGAGGGCGGAATCGCTTTCGGCCAGAACCCGAAAGCTGCCGAAGACATAACGAAAGCTGTGAAAAAGTATGCAAAACAGCCTGTAATTATGAAACTCAGTCCCAATGTAACAAGCATAGCGGAGATGGCAAAAGCCGTCGAAGCGGGGGGCGCGGACGCCGTTTCTCTGATCAATACCATAACCGGGATGAAGATCGATATCCACAGAAAAACCTTCCTTCTGGCAAATAAGACCGGAGGTGTATCCGGTCCGGCGATTCATCCGATTGCCGTGCGCATGGTGTATGAAGCGGCGAATGCGGTCAAAGTGCCTGTTATCGGAATGGGCGGGATCGCGACGGCGGAAGACGCCATCGAGATGATCCTGGCGGGAGCCAGCGCCGTTTCTGTAGGGACAGCAAATTTCTACGATCCGGGCGTGACAATGAAGATCGTGGATGGGATCGAAGAATATATGCGCCGGCAGGGATTTGAGACAGTTTCCGATATGGTAGGAATCGTTAAATAAAGAAGTGTACAGGAAAGAACAGGATAATGGAATATGCAGGAGATTGTCTGGAATGAAGACAGTCTCCTTTTGTTTTATTGTCGGAAAATTGACTTTTCTATGTTATAAATTCCGTTATAATGGCATTGAAGGAGGGATCTGATTTTGGATAACCGTCATAGTGTATTGCTTGTTGATGATGAGCGGTCCATATTGGACCTGTTAAAGCTGCAGCTTGAGTCGGAGGGATATCAGGTATATACGGCAGAAAATGCGGCTGAGGCGTTAAATAAGTTATCGTATACACCGGATATTATTCTTCTGGATATAAATATGAGAGGGACAAACGGACTGGAACTGTGCGTGTCCATAAGGGATTTTGTGGCCTGTCCGATCCTTTTTCTGACTGCAAGAATATCAGAGCAGGATAAAGTAAACGGACTTATGGCAGGCGGAGATGATTATATTACAAAACCCTTCTCTATGGATGAGCTGCTGGCAAGGATTTCTGCACATTTGCGAAGAGAAGAACGAAGCCATCATAAGACAAGAGGGAAATTTTCAGAAGAACTGGTGATCGACTATGGAAAGCGCAGCGTCTATATCAAAGGAAAATTAGTAGAACTGTCAAATAAAGAGTTTGAAATTATCCGGCTTCTGTCAAGAAACGCCGGCCAGGTATTTGACAGGGAAAAAATCTATGAAATTATCTGGGGGATTGACGGAAGCGGAGACAGTACGGTGATAAAAGAGCATATTCGTAAAATACGGATAAAATTTGCGGAATATACAGAAAAAACATATATTTCCACTGTTTGGGGAGTGGGTTACAAATGGATAAACTGAAACGGAAATTAGAAAATATGTCTTTAAGAAAAACCCTGTTATTTGTATCTGTTATCAGCCTGAGTATTGTCGGCGTCTTATCTATAGCAACAATATTAACGGCCTCTGATATCCGTCAGGAAATATTGGACACCAGACCGATTATCGTTACAGACTATACGGTAGAAAGCAGCCCGGAGATCGCAAACGGCTTCCGCATTCATCCCGGGAAATACAGCTACGGAGACCTGACGGATCAAAATCAGCTTTCTTATTGGGCTGCCACCGCGCTGATGATTATTCTGCCGCTGTTGTATGTTGTGACCGGCTCAATCGCCGTTGCAAAAGTATATTACAGATGGAAACTGCAGACTCCCATAAAAGTTCTGAAAAACGGGATGGCCCACATCTCCGCTCAGGATCTGGACTTTCAGATCCTCTATAAATCGGATGATGAACTTGGAAAATTATGTGATCTGTTTGAGCAGATGAGAAGCGAGGTCTGTAAAAGTAACCGCAAAATGTGGGATATGCTGCAGGAACGCAAGGCTTTGACCGCCTCCGTTTCCCATGATCTGAGGACGCCGATCACGGTTATAAGAGGGTACCTTGAATATATAGATAAATCATTGAGTAAAGAAACATTAACACAAGACACGCTGAAAATGACGGTCTGAAATATGACCCAGGCTGCGGAGCGTCTGGAAAGATATGTGGAGTGCGTAAAGGATATACAGAAAATTGAAGATATAGAAATCAGAAATGGCAAGATCGATCTGAAAAAATTTATATCAAATATCTCAAAAGATTTTAAGATATTAGCAGAACAGTATGGGAAGCAGGTGGAAATACGGGATTTGTCCGAGACAAAACAGATTGTGTCGGATGAAGAAATGCTGTCAAAGATATTGGAAAACATTTTTGATAACGCGCTGCGGTTTGCAGCCGAAAAAATTGAAATTGAAGTGACGGAAGAGAAAAACAATATTTTGTTTTCAGTCCAGGATGACGGCAATGGATTTACGGAAGATGAATTAAAGGCAGCCACATCATTTTATTACAGCTCTCCGATAAACGGGGGCAGCTTTGGAATCGGGCTTTCGATATGCAAAATTCTCTGCGGGAAACTTGGCGGCAGCCTGCGCCTGAAAAACAGACCCGGTTCCGGCGCGGCAGTTACAATGGTAATCGAAAAATAGTCCGGAACTTTTCTGGAAATTGACTTTTCTATGAAATAATCTCCTTACAGAATATCGTAAGGAGGTTTTTTCATGGAAATTATCATCGAAAATCTGAATAAAAAATATGGGAAACAGGAAGTCCTGAACAACATAAACCTGAATATTCCCGTTGGCCTGTATGGATTATTGGGAGAAAACGGAGCCGGGAAAACAACGCTGATGCGTATTCTTGCGACTGTTTCAGAGCCGTCGTCAGGGACAGTAAAAATAAACGGGATTGACATAAAACAGAAAAAGGAAATCCGAAAAATAATAGGCTATCTTCCACAGGAATTTTCTGTTTATCCTAATATGAGCGTCTGTTCCGCTCTTGATTATCTGGGTATTTTGTCCGAACTTCCAAAACAGGAACGGAAAACCCGGGTGAATGAAGTCCTGAAGCAGGTGAATCTGGAGCAGCAAAGGAATAAAAAATTTAAAAATCTGTCCGGTGGCATGAAACGCCGTTTTGGGATCGCACAGGCTTTGTTAAATAACCCGAAGGTTCTGATCATTGATGAGCCTACAGCCGGGCTTGACCCGGAAGAAAGGCTGCGGTTTTATAATCTGCTGAGTGAACTGGCAGCAGAACGCATTATTTTATTGTCCACCCATATTGCCGCAGATATTGAAGCAGCCTGTTCAAAAACAGCTGTACTGTATGACGGTAAAGTTATTTTTGCGGGCGATATGCCGGAACTGTTGAAAATCGGAGCAAACAAAGTATATACCACTACACTTTTGCAGAGTGAACTAAGCGGTTTTAAAAAGAGATATCCTGTTATCAGCGTCCATCAAAACGGGGAAGACATCTCCTGCCGTTTCCTGGCGGACGAGCCGCCGCAAATACAAAGCGTTCCCTGCGAAGCGACCGTCCTGGACAGTTATATGTATCTGTTGTCTGATTATAAGCGGGAGGTGGGATAAGTGCTGTTTATAAAGGAATTAAGAAAAATATGTTTCAGTTTTGTGTATGTCCTCTTTTTAGGGCTGCTTTTATTCAGCTGGCATAACAGTTTCTATGGAGTGACGGAGAAAGAGATCTCTGCTGCCCGGGGAGAGGAATCTTCTGTTTATACAGAAATTGCCGGAGGTTCTGTTCTGAAAAAACCGCAGAAAAATGCCGGAAGCTATGGCTCCAGGAAAAAGGAAGTACCGGAGAAAATCATGTGCGGGGGAACGGATATCTTAATCATAGAGTATTTAAAAAATTCATATGCAACATATCCGTTTAACTACTATAAAGAGGTGGTATTAAGCGAAGAAGAGCAGAGTAAAATTTTAAGTATTATTGAAGAAATAACGGGATTGACGGAAGAAGAGATAAATCACCTCCCCGATGACTATTTTCCCGCGGTGAACGGAAATATTATCCACTTTGAAAATTCCGATGTTCAATATGAAGACGGCAGCTTTACGTTTGAAGGGGAAGACAACAACGCCCCGGAAGATACAGACGACGATACAAAGCATTTTATATCACAGGTATCATACGAAAGATTTAAGGAACTTATGTCGGAAGCAGAAAGCATTATCGGCGCCGGCTCCAATTATTCTATGGATATGCTGACCGAGTATTATGGACAGGTGGAGATGACCTATGACGAGGCGCTGGAAGAATATAACAAAACAATCAATGACGACAAAGTCAGCGGCGCTTTTGCCAGGCTGTTCTGCGATTACATGACAAGAGCGCTGGGGTTATACCCTGTTTTTATTGCCGCGGCCTTCTGGCTGAAAGACCGCCATAGCCGTATGCATGAGCTGATCAACAGCAGGCAGATGAAAACGGCAAAACTGGTCCTTGCACGGTTTTCAGCTATACTTACAGCGGTTATGATACCAGTGGTTCTTCTGAGCTTTGAGTCATTGATCCCTCTGTTAAGATATTCCGCTGATACGGGAATTGCAATAGACGTATTTGCATTTATAAAATATATTTTGTGGTGGCTGCTGCCTGTCGCAAGTATCGTTACGGCACTGGGGACATTTCTGACAATTCTGACTTCCACACCGCTGGCAGTCCTTGTTCAGTTTGTCTGGTGGTTTGTGGATTCGGCGGTTACAGGGTTAACAGGAGATACAAAATGGTATACGCTGATGATACGTCATAATCTGCTGAGCGGTTCTGAAATCATCAGGCAAAATCTTATTGTTATCTGGCTGAACCGCGGTCTGCTCATGCTGATGTCCGTGCTGCTGCTATGGTTGTCTGTGATCGTATATGAGAAAAAAAGAGGAGGAAAATTGGAATATGAGTACACCATGCAAAGGCATTGGAGAATTCTTAAGAATCGATTTCCCGCTTGTTTACAGAAATAGCATCATACTGGCGGCTGCTTATCTGCTGCTTATTCCTGCCATCCGTGGAATAAGCAACTTAAATAATATACAGTCGGCTCAGTGTCTGGCACAGTCGGTATCTTTCGCAGGAATCATTCTCTTTGTACCGATCCTCAGACCGGAGATGGTATCCGCCCTCAAAGAAATCGTTTGCACGAAGCCCTGGATGTATTTGAAGACTATTGTTATTCGTATTGTCTGCAGTCTGCTGCTGGCGGCGTTTTTTATCATAATATTTGCCTGTGTTATGCAAGTGCAGGGATGCAGGTTCCCGTTTTGGAGTTTCGCCGGAGTTACCATACTGTATGCCGGATTTATGGGATTAATTGGGCTTGTGGCGGCGCAGCTTGGAAACAGTACAATCCCGGGGTATCTGACCGCGCTGGGGTACTGGTCGGCCTGTCAGATGCAGGTCATACAGGAGAAAGATATATTTTACTTCTTTCCGATCGTGAACGGCCAGATGAATAATGGAAAAGTATTCATGCTGATAACTGTAGATATAGTATTGGCTTTTCTGGTTTATATTCTGATAAATAAAAAAATATAAAAATCTCAGAGGGATTGCCGCAAAATGCAGCAGTCCCTTTTTTGCCGGTCAAATTCCAGAATTGAAAATCTCCAGTGGTTATGATAGAATTGAAAAGAATTTAAGGAATCATTTTCCTGATTTTACCAGAGGATGAAAATAGAAAGTAAGGGCGTAAAAAGCCTGTAAATATGGAGGTTTTAAAGATATGGAACAGTATAAGCAGGAATTTATCGAGTTTATGGTGGACAGCGACGTGCTCAAGTTTGGTGAGTTTACGTTAAAGAGCGGCAGAAAATCCCCGTTCTTTATGAACGCGGGAGCATATGTGACCGGCTCTCAGTTAAAGAAACTGGGGGAGTATTACGCAAAGGCAATCCATGACAGATATGGGGATGATTTTGACGTGCTGTTCGGGCCGGCGTACAAAGGAATTCCTCTCGGAGTCGTAACGGCCATCGCGTACAGTGAACTGTACGGAAAAGAAGTCCGCTACTGCTCCGACCGCAAGGAAGAAAAAGACCACGGTGCTGATAAAGGAAGTTTCCTGGGAAGCAAATTAAAGGACGGCGACCGTGTGATCATGATCGAGGATGTAACCACATCCGGCAAATCAATGGAGGAGACTGTGCCGAAGGTGAGAGGCGCTGCCGACGTTACGATCGCAGGCCTTATGGTATCGCTGAACCGTATGGAAGTAGGAAAAGGCGGTGAAAAATGCGCGCTGGATGAGATCAGAGACTTATATGGATTTGAAACGGCGGCGATCGTTACAATGGATGAAGTTGTAGAGCATCTCTACAATAAACCGTATCACGGGAAAGTTGTCATAGATGATACATTAAAAGCGGCGATTGATGCATACTATGAAACATATGGTGTCAGATAAGGAGGCGCATTTTATGGAAAAAGCTTATCTTGCTATGAAAAAAAGCGGAACAGGAAGTCTTGTTCTCGGAATTGTCATTTTGGTTGTGGGGCTGACGGCAGGAATCCTTTCCATTGTAAACGGCGCAGCTTTGCTGAAAAATAAAAAGAATATTACATTTTAACGGGGGACAGACACTTTTCAAAAGGGGTCAGTCCCCTTTTGAAAGAGCCTGTTTCTTCCGGTCTTGAGGAGCTATAGATTTTGAGTCGAAAAAGTGTAAGGATTATCAGGACGTTTGGAAAGGTCCTGTTTGTTTTATATATATTTTTTCTGGTATACTTTCTGTTCCTGGCCGAGTGGTACGGACGGACAGGCATGGCGGAAGAATACCGGTATAATCTGGAATTATTTAAAGAGATCAGGCGTTTTATTACATACAGGGAACAGCTTGGAATGTTTGCGGTATTTGCTAATCTATTCGGGAACATTCTTATTTTTGTGCCGTATGGATTTTTTATCTCCATGGCAGCGGTCCGGAGGGGATTTTTCAAAACCTTATTCTACAGTTTCGGCCTGAGCCTCTGTGTGGAAGTCGTTCAGCTTTTTACGCGGGTGGGGAGCTTTGATGTGGATGATATCCTGCTGAATACGATCGGCGGGGTGCTTGGATATATTTTGTTTGTGATATGCAATGTGATAAGGAGAAGATATCATGTTCGGAGACAAAAAAAGCGCTGAGAAGAAGCGCAGGGAAAAGGAGAGAAAAAAGCGGGGAGCCAGAAAATACGGCCAGGCGCATTTTAGGCAGTCGCGCCTGGGAGTTGTTTCCTGCTGCTGTGCCGGAGCGGGCCTTCTCATTCTTGTGGGCTGCATCGGATATGCATACCTGACCAGAGGGCTTGCCGCGGGCATTGTGGGCGGCGCTGCGGTGACGGCAATGATCGTGCTGATCTACGGGATCCGTTCTGCCGTGCGCGGATTTAAGGAACGGGAGAAGAGTTATCTTACATGTAAAATCGGACTGCCGGCAAATGCGCTTGTGCTGCTTGTATTTCTGGCAATCTTTATAGGAGGCATGAAAGGATGAGCAGAGAAGAACGATTAAAAGAGAAAAATGACCAGTGCAGAGAGAGACACGCTCTTGCGGTAAACCGGCTGAGAGCAATGGCATCTGAGGAGACGGTTGCGGAGAAATACCTGATTTATTTTCAGGATGCTTCTATCTTTCTTCTCGAGCTGGAAAATGTCAGGCGGAAGATCGCAGACAGGAGCTGGGAGCACTACAGCCTGAAACAGAAGCAGAGCCTCAATGAAATCCTGTACAGCGCGGTACTGGAGGGACATTATGAAAAGAGCTACGCCAATCCTGCTTACGCGGCAAAGGAAATGGGACTGGAGACAGGGCGGCTTCTAAGCCTGCTTTACGCAGAGATCCGAAGCGGCATTCCCTATGCCTTTGAGAACCGGATGGATTATCTGACCATACTGTATGAACTTTTTATCGAGGTGTACAACTGCTTTGAAAATACCGAAGAGCCGGAACCGAAAGAAATCCGGGATATCCTCTACTGGTATGCAAGTGATTACAGCGATGTGTTCCTGGCAGACCGGATCGAGGAGCAGATCGATCCAGAGTGCTCTTTTGCGGCAGATATTATTGAACATGCGGATTTAGAGACGGATGATTACCTGTACCGTTTTGGCGAGTATATTACGGAAAATGAGCTGGGAACGGCGCGCCATCTGCGGTCGCTGCCGGAAGATACGCTGAAAAAGATGGCGGATGTCTATACGGAAGGATACCGGATCGGCTTTATCAATACCGGTAAGGATCTTTCCATCAAATCTTCTGTCAATATCCGATATACGCTGGGATTTGAAAAGGTCATCCGGATCGCCATAGAAAATTTCAGAAAAATGGGACTTAAGCCGGTTATATACCGGGCTGCGTCCAGTGTGATCACAAAGCGGGAGCAGTACAAAATAGGTTATCACGGCGCCATTGCCAGCCAGCAGTATGAGTATGACCACCGCCAGGATCAGGCTCTGTTTATGGACAGACGCTACATTGAGCGGAGACTGGAAGTGGCGAAAACAGTATATGAAAAAAATAAAGAACTGGCTGCAGGATTTGCCGGCCCGGCTGTAATGGAGACTTTTGGCGAAAAGCCTTTTTCTCCGGAAGCAAATGAGACGGCTCCGGTGTACAGCGAGGCTCAGAGAAAGCTTGCCCTGGAATACGACAGCCGCTCGGGACAGCTGACAAACCGGTATATTAAGGGGGAAGAGAGAAGCTTTACGATCATTGCCTGGCCGGTTCCTGAGATCGGAGAGAACTATCCGCAAATTTTCAATGAGGTAATCCGGCTCAACACTCTGGATGCAGCGCTTTATACCAGAGTCCAGCAGATCCTGATCGATGCTTTGGATCAGGGAGATTATGTGCAGGTACGGGGAAAAGGACAGAACCAGACAGATATCCGGGTGAACTTGAGAGAACTGGACGACCCGGAGAAAGAAACGCTGTTTGAAAACTGTGTTGCGGATGTAAATATACCGGTGGGTGAGGTATTTACATCTCCGGCGCTGGAAGGAACCGAGGGCGTGCTCCACATAAGCAGTGTTTATCTGGAAGGACTGCAGTTCCGGGATCTGAAGCTTACATTTAAAGAGGGCAGGATCGCAGACTATATCTGTGGTAATTTTGAAAACGAAGAAGAGAACAGAAAATATATCTATGACAATGTGCTGAAAAATCACGACACACTGCCGCTCGGAGAGTTCGCCATCGGAACAAATACGACGGCCTATGTAGCTGCAAGAAAATACGGCATTGAAGATAAAATGCCTATCCTGATCGCAGAAAAAACAGGCCCTCATTTTGCAGTGGGAGACACGTGCTATTCCTGGAGTGAAGACATCCGTGTGTACAATCCGAACGGAAAGGAGATCGTGGCGAAAGACAACTCCATCTCCATCCTGAGGAAGGAGGACGTGGACAAAGCATATTTCCACTGTCATACAGATATAACCCTGCCTTATGATGAGTTAGAAGAAATAAGTGTAGTGACAAAAGAAGGGAAAGCAATTATACTATTAAAAGACGGAAAGTTTGTCTTACCGGGAACAGAAGTTTTAAACGAACCATTGGAGGAGGACATAAAATGCCAAAAGTAGGAATTGTAATGGGCAGCGATTCAGATCTGAAAGTGATGAGCAAGGCTGCTTCCATGCTTGAAAAATTCGGGATTGACTATGAGATAACGATCATCTCTGCGCACCGCATGCCGGATGTGTTTTTTGAATGGGCGAAGTCTGCGGAAGACAGAGGGATCAAGGTGATCATCGCGGGAGCGGGAATGGCTGCGCATCTTCCGGGTATGTGCGCCGCACTTTTCCCCATGCCGGTTATCGGAGTGCCTATGTCAGGGAAAAATCTGGACGGTATGGATGCGCTTTATTCGATCGTACAGATGCCGCCGGGAATCCCGGTTGCCACAGTTGCCATTGACGGCGGAATGAACGCGGCTATCCTTGCGGCAAAGATCCTTGCAGTGTCCGATGAAGAGATTCTCGGAAAACTGAAAGCATATTCCGCAGAGATGAAGGATACGGTGCAGGCGAAAGCGGACAAGCTGAAAGAAGTGGGATATGAGGAGTACCTCAGCGGAAAATAGAAGGAGAGAGCACAATGGATTATAAAAACGCAGGTGTTGACATAGAGGCCGGCTACAGATCGGTGGAACTTATGAAGGAGCATGTAAAGAAGACCATGCGCCCGGAGGTCCTGGGAGGACTGGGCGGGTTTTCCGGCGCTTTTTCTCTGGCAAAGATCAAAGAGATGGAGGAGCCTGTGCTCTTATCCGGGACTGACGGATGCGGCACAAAGGTAAAACTGGCCATGGTGCTGGACAAGCACGATACGATCGGTATTGACGCGGTGGCTATGTGTGTGAACGATATTGCATGCGCGGGCGGTGAGCCGCTGTTTTTCCTGGACTATATTGCGTGCGGGAAAAACGAGCCTGAAAAGATCGCAGAGATCGTAAAAGGCGTGGCAGAAGGATGCCTTCAGTCGGATGCAGCTCTGATCGGCGGTGAGACGGCGGAGCATCCCGGACTGATGGACGAGGATGAGTATGATCTGGCAGGATTTGCCGTGGGAGTCTGCGACAAAAAGGATATGATCACAGGCGAAAACTTAAAGCCCGGAGACGTGCTGATCGGTATGGCTTCTTCCGGTGTCCACAGCAATGGTTTCTCTCTCGTGAGAAAAGTATTTGACATGAGCAGAGAGTCTCTTGAAACTTATTATGATAAGCTTGGATGTACTCTGGGCGAGGCGCTTCTCGCCCCGACAAAGATTTATGTAAAAGCCCTGAAGAGCATAAAAGAGGCCGGGGTTACAGTCAAGGCATGCAGCCATATTACAGGCGGCGGTTTTTATGAAAATGTACCCCGTATGCTGAAGGAAGGCACAAGGGCTGTAATACGCAAAGACAGCTATCCGGTGCCGCCTGTCTTTGATATGCTTGCTGAAGAAGGAAATATCGAAGAGCATATGATGTACAATACATACAACATGGGCCTGGGCATGGTATTGGCCGTAGACGAAGCGGATGTGGACAGAACAATGGAAGCTGTCCGCACTGCCGGTGAGTCTCCCTATGTGGTGGGACAGATTGAAGCCGGAGAAAAGGGTGTGGACTTATGCTGAGACAGGATGCCCCGATGAAAATGGTCGTGATGGTATCAGGAGGCGGCACAAACCTTCAGGCCATTATAGACAGTATCAAAAACGGACAGATTACGAACGCAGAGATTGCGGGAGTGATCAGCAATAACAAAAATGCGTATGCTCTGAAACGGGCGGAGGAGAACGGCATTCCGGGCAGATGCGTTTCCCCGAAAGATTATGCTTCCCGGAAGGAATTTAATGAAAAGCTTCTGGAAACTGTGGAGGCATTTTCACCGGATCTGGTTGTCCTGGCGGGATTTCTTGTAGTGATCCCGCCGGCCATGATCGAACGCTACCGCAACCGGATGATCAATATTCATCCGTCTCTGATCCCCTCCTTCTGCGGCAAAGGCTACTATGGTCTGAAAGTCCACGAAGCGGCCCTTGCCCGGGGAGTAAAGGTAGTGGGAGCAACGGTACATTTTGTAGATGAGGGAACAGATACCGGCCCCATTATTTTGCAGAAAGCTGTGGAAGTGCAGCAGGGGGATACGCCGGAGATCCTGCAGAGGCGTGTCATGGAGCAGGCTGAGTGGAAGATTCTTCCAAGAGCCATTGACCTGATCGCAAATGGGAAAGTACAGGTTGTGGAAAACCGGACGATTATTGAAGAGGAGGATGCTTTATGAAGGTACTGATAGTTGGAAGCGGCGGAAGAGAGCATGCCATTGCGGCAAGCGTGGCAAAAAGCCCCAGGGCGGACAAGATTTACTGCGCGCCGGGCAATGCGGGAATTGCAGAGTACGCAGAGTGCGTGGATATCGGGGCGATGGAGTTTGACAAACTGGCAGCTTTTGCAAAGGATAAAGAGATCGATCTGTGCATTGTGGGCATGGACGATCCGCTGGTAGGCGGTCTTGTCGACGTTCTGGAAGAGGCAGGGATCCGCACTTTCGGCCCGAGGAAAAATGCGGCGATCCTGGAAGGCTCCAAAGCATTTTCCAAAGATTTGATGAAGAAATATAATATTCCCACAGCTGCATATGAAAACTTTACAGACGCGGACAAAGCACTGGAATATCTGAAGACGGCCAGATTCCCTATCGTACTTAAGGCTGACGGACTTGCCCTTGGAAAAGGCGTCCTTATCTGCAAAAATCTTCAGGAAGCGGAAGAGGGCGTAAAGACCATCATGCTGGATAAGAAATTCGGCTCCGCCGGAAATGAGATGGTAATCGAAGAGTTTATGACCGGCCGGGAAGTGTCGGTATTGTCTTTTGTGGACGGCAAAACGATCAAGACCATGACAAGCGCCCAGGATCACAAGCGTGCCGGAGACGGAGATACCGGGCTTAACACCGGCGGCATGGGAACCTTTTCACCCAGCCCCTTCTACACGAAAGAAGTGGAAGAATTCTGCGAGAAATATATCTATCAGCCCACGGTTGACGCTATGGCGTCGGAAGGCCGTCCCTTTAAGGGTGTAATTTTCTTCGGCCTTATGCTGACTGAAGACGGTCCGAAAGTGCTGGAGTACAATGCGCGTTTCGGGGATCCGGAGGCGCAGGTAGTGCTTCCCCGTATGAAGAATGATATTCTCGATGTGGTGGAGGCGTGTATTGACGGAACCCTGGATCAGATCGATCTGCAGTTCGAGGATAATGCAGCGGTCTGCGTTGTTCTCGCATCCGAGGGATATCCGGTGAAATACGACAAAGGATTTCCAATTTCCGGTCTGGATGAATTTAAGAAACATGAAGGCTATTACTGCTTCCACGCAGGAACAAAATTCGACGGCGACACGATCGTGACAAACGGCGGACGTGTGCTGGGCGTAACCGCAAAAGGCAAAGATCTGAAAGAAGCAAGGGCAAACGCATACGCCGCAACCGAGTGGGTGCAGTTTAAAAACAAATATATGCGCCACGATATCGGAAAAGCGATTGATGAGGCGTGAAATTTGGATTTATCTGCGGCACTGGATTGGCAGGGCTTCCGAAAACAAACGGTTCCAGACTGTCCTGCAAGGCATATTCGAAAATAAGAGGCGTGGGGGTTCGCTTCCGTTCCGCAGATGAAGAAAAACTATGAAACCTGACGATAGGCTAAAAGCAAAATTTACAACAGAAAACTCACTCCGTTCGGACAATTCTGTTGTAAATTTTAACGCCCATCGTCAGGTTTCAAATTTTTCTAACATCCGCTCCAAAGTCAGCGAATCCCCCACGTCTCTTATTTTCGAAAGGTTCATCCAACGGGCTGTAACCCCCCCTGTTTTCTGGATTCATCCAATCAGCAGTCCCTCCCGGCGTCCCTTCTTACACAAAAATCCGAAGTTATTTTATCAAATCCACCAGAGCGCTTTTTGGCACTGCCCCGATCTGTTTTCCCTTGATTTCTCCTCCACTGAATGAGATGAATGTGGGAATGCTCATTACGCCGTACCTCTGCGCCAGGTCCATTTCTTCATCAATATTGATCTTGCATACCTTAACATCGGACATCTCGGCCGCAACTTCTTCAACAACCGGGCCCATCATCTTACAGGGGCCGCACCAGTCTGCGTAAAAATCAATGAGAACCGGTTTGTCAGACTGCATTACCTCCTGGTCAAAATTATCCTTTGTCAATTTAATAACTGCCATAATTGATATCCTCCTTTAAACATCTGTGCATTTTCAGTAAAATTATTTCCCTTGGGGATGTTTTTAGTATACCACATATTATAATCTTTTCTGTGATAAAATCACAGACAGATCGGCAAAATTTTAAAGATGCTGCTGAAATGGATGCTTGTCCGATTATTTTGCGGATAGTATAATGTATCGTGAAAGATCAGGAGACAGGAGGACGAAGATGTCTTTACAGTTTGTTTTCGGGAATTCCGGCAGCGGAAAATCCTATTATCTGTATCATTATATTGTGGAAGAGGCTGTCCGGCATCCAGAGACAAATTATCTTGTGCTCGTACCGGAACAGTTTACCATGCAGACCCAGAAAGACCTGTGTGCGGCTCATCCGCGAGGGGGCATTATGAATGTGGATGTCTTAAGTTTTGGACGGCTGGCTCATCGGGTGTTTGAAGAACTGGGGGAAGACAACCGGCAGGTGCTCGACGACGAAGGAAAGAATCTGGTGCTGCGAAGGATTGCCGGAGACTGCGAGGAGGAACTTACGGTCCTGAAGGGAAATCTGAAGAAGCAGGGCTATATCAGCGAAGTGAAATCCGTGATCTCGGAGTTCACGCAGTATGGCGTGGATTTTGAGCGCCTGGACGGATTTATGGATTCGCTGAACCGGGACAGCTATCTGTATTATAAACTGAAAGATATCAGGAAAGTTTATGAAGGATTTGAAGAATATCTGAGTGAGAAGTACATTACAAAGGAGGAGATGCTGGACGTGCTCAGCGATGCGGTACCCTCCTCGGAAATCTTAAAAGGGAGCGTTGTGGCTCTGGACGGATTTACCGGGTTTACGCCGGTACAGAACCGTCTGATGGGAGAGCTCCTGAAGGTGTGCGGGAAAGTAATGATCACTGTGGAGATGGACGGGAGAGAAGATCCTTTTGTCTTCCGGCATCCGTATCAGATGTTTGCCCTGAGTAAGGAGATGACAGCATCCCTTGTGAAGACCGCGCGGGAAGCGGGGGCAGAGATAGAGGAACCGGTGTATCTGTATGGCAAACCGGTGCGCCGTTTCCGGGATAATCCGGGAATGGCATTTCTGGAGTCGGAGCTGTTCCGGTATTCGGGGAAAACATTTGACAGGCCCCAGGAGGCTGTTACGCTCCATGAAGCGGGGAATCCCAGGGGAGAGGCCGAGTACGTGGCAGAGAGCATCCGGCGCCTGGTGAGAGAAAAAGGAATGAGATACAGGGAAATTGCAGTGATCGCCGCGGACATGGACACATATGCGGACGTCCTGGAAAAGGCCTGCGGTTTGTTTGACATTCCTGTTTTTATGGATCATAAAAAGAGCATCCTGCTCAACGCATTTGTAGAGTATATGCGCAGTCTTCTGGCGATGGCTGAGCAGAACTTCACCTATGAGAGTGTATTCCGCCATCTCAGGACCGGGCTGTGCGGATTTACGGATGATGAGGTGGACCGTATGGAGAATTACTGCCTGGCGCTTGGCATCCGGGGATACAGAAAATGGCAGCAGGCCTGGGTGCGGCGATCGGACGGCATGGATGAGGAGGAACTGGCGCGGCTTAACCATCTGCGGGTGCAGTTTGTAGAAAAGACGACGGGTCTGATGTACATTTTAAAGCAGAGAAAAAAGACCGTGCGGGATGTGACTCTGGCGGTTTATGACTATCTGGTGCAGGAAAAACTCCAGGAGAAACTAAAACAGATGGAACTGGATTTCCAGGACAGGGGAGAGTTGGCTCTGGCAAAAGAGTATGCTCAGATCTACCGGATCGTGGTGGAACTGTTCGACAAATTTGTGGAACTGCTGGGCGATGAGCAGATCAGCCTGAAGGAGTATTGCGACCTTCTGGATGCAGGGCTGGAAGAGGCGAAAGTGGGAGTGATCCCGCCCAGTCTTGATCAGCTTGTGATCGGGGATGTAGAGCGTACCAGGATCAAAAATATCAGAGCGCTTTTCTTTGTGGGAGCGAATGACACCCTGCTCCCGGGAAATGCGGGGAGCACAGGGCTTCTGTCAGAGCGGGACAGAGATCAGTTCCGGGCGGAGAAGATCGCCCTGTCTCCCGGAGCGAAAGAACAGATTTATATTCAGAAGTTTTATCTGTATCTGAACCTTACGAAACCCTCAGAATATCTTTTTGTATCCTGGTCCCGGGTATCCGGGGAGGGCAAGTCCATAAGGCCGGCTTATCTGGTCCAGGATATCCGCAGGCTGTTTCCGGGGATTTCCGTGCAGGACGAAGGGAAAAAGGCCATGCCGGAGCATGAAATGACAAAACGTTCCGGGGTACGGTGGCTTGCCGACGGCGTCAGAGACAGGCGGGCGGGCGTGAGCAGAGAGTGGAAAGAACTGTACACATGGTACGCCCGGAGAAGTGGGAGAGGCAAAGCCGCAGATGCTGAATGTGCGAGGGAACTGGAACAGATCATCAATGCAGGATTTTTGGAAAATAGGAAAGAAACTCTGGAACCTGAGACAGCAGAGAAGCTTTATCCCGAGCCGGACCGGATCGGCGTGACCAGGCTGGAGCAGTTTGCCTCCTGTGCCTGCGCCCATTTTCTCCGGTACGGGCTGAAACTTTCAGACCGGGAGGAGTACAGTTTTGAGGCGCTGGATCTGGGGAATATCGCTCATCAGGCGCTGGAGCGTTTTTCGCGAAAGGCCGACCAGGAGGGCATTTCCTGGGTGGAGATGCCGGAAGAAAAACGGGATCGTCTGATCGGGGAAAGCGTAGAGGAAAGTATTGCAGATTACGGGAATACCGTGCTGTACAGCTCCGCGCGCAACGAATACATGATACGGCGCATCAAACGGCTGATCGGACGGTCTGTATGGGCGCTGACCAGACAGCTGGAAAAAGGGGATTTTGTGCCAAGCGGCTATGAGATGAAGTTTGGAAGCGGAAAGATCGACCGGGTCGATATTTGTGAAGAGGAAAACAGGATATATGTGAAAGTGACAGACTATAAAACCGGAATGAAAGCATTTGACATTACAGCATTTTATCATGGACTGCAGATTCAGCTTCCGGTTTATCTGAATGCGGCTTTGGCGATTGAAGAAAAAAAGCATCCTGGAAGAGAAATCTGCCCGGCGGGTATTTTTTATTACCGGATCCAGGATCCTTTTGTGCCCCGGGAGGAGACCGGGGAGGCTGTGGAGCGGAGTATCCTGAAGGAACTTCGGCTGGACGGACTTGTAAATGGAGATGAAGATGTGGTGGAGCATCTGGAACACGGTCTGGCAGGAACTTCTGTCCTTTATCCTGTGGGGAGAAATAAGGACGGTTCCCTCAGCAGGGCTTCCCGTGTTCTGGGCTCTGAAGATTTTCAGACGATGCTTGCTTACACGAAGGTTATGGAGGCAGAGCTGAAGGAGAAGATGTACGGAGGAGAAGTGCAGGCGGAACCATACGAATTAAATGGCGCTACCGGGTGCGACTACTGCGGCTGCCGGGATATCTGCGGGTTCGATCCGCGGATCGCCGGCTGCCGTTACAGGCAGCTTGAGAAATATTCTCTGGAAGAAGCAGTGGAAAAGATGCGTTTTAAGACAGGGACTTCCGGTGAAGGCCAAAGTGCCGGTGAAAAAGGAGAGGGGGTGACAGAAAGTGAGCACAGCATGGACAGTGGAACAAAAGAAAGTAATTGACCTGCGGAACCGGAACATCCTGGTATCTGCAGCGGCAGGCTCGGGGAAAACAGCAGTGCTGGTGGAGCGCATTATCCGCAGGATAACGGATGAAACCTCTCCTGTGGATGTGGACCGGATGCTGATCGTGACCTTTACTGAGGCGGCGGCTTCGGAGATGAAGGAGAGGATTGGAGCCGCGATAGAAAAGCAGCTGGAGAAACGCCCGGGTGACGCCCGTCTGGAGCAGCAGGCGGCTTTGATCCATACTGCGCCGATTACCACGATACACAGTTTCTGCCTTTCTGTCATTCGGGAACATTTCCATGTGATCGGTATAGATCCGGGATTCCGCATTGTGGAAGAGGGAGAACTGAAGCTGCTGAAGCAGGACGTGCTGGATGAACTGCTGGAAGAAAAGTATGAAGAAGCAGAAGAAAGCTTTTTTGCATTTGTAGAGCGGTTTGGCGGCAGCAGGAGTGACAGGAAGATTGAAGAACTGATTTTGAAGCTTTATGAGTTCTCCCGCAGTTATCCCCAGCCTGACCGGTGGCTGGATTCATGCGTATCAGCATATGATGGAAAAGACATCTTATCATCAGAGTTTGTGCGCCGGGCGGAGCAGAGAGTAAAGAACCGGGCGGAAGATATCAGAGGCATCCTGAGCCGGGCCCTGCGCATCTGTGAAGAACCCGACGGGCCGTATATGTATGCCGATATGATCGGATCGGATCTGGAAGGGGTGGAAAAAATCATCGCTGCAAAAGGATTTGAGCCGATGTACGGGGCGGTGTGCGGACTTGCCTGGAAGAGGCTTTCCGGAAAGAAGGACGAGTCTGTATCCCCTGAGAAAAAGGAAATAGTAAAAGGAATGAGGGAGCAGGCAAAAAAATTGATAAAAAATATGCAGTCGGCATATTTTTACGCTCCCTGGCAGACTTGGGCTTTGGATATGGAGAACTGCCGCGGCTCTATGGAGACGCTTGCCGGTCTGGTAAAACAGTTTTCCCGGATGCTGGACGAGAAGAAGAGAAGCCGTAATATGATCGACTTTAACGATATGGAGCAGTTTGCCCTCAGGATCCTCACAGAGGAGAAGGAAGGGCGCCTTGTGCCTTCGCCTGTGGCAGAAGAATATCAGGAGCGGTTTGAGGAAGTAATGATCGACGAGTACCAGGACAGCAATCTGGTTCAGGAGACGATCCTGACCAGTGTGTCCGGGATGGAGAAGGGGCGGAATAATATTTTTATGGTAGGCGATGTGAAACAGAGCATCTATCGGTTCCGCCTTTCCAGGCCGGAGCTGTTCATGGAGAAATATGATACCTACACCCAGGAGGACAGCGCATGCCAGAGAGTGGATCTTCACAGGAATTTCCGGAGCCGCCCGGAGGTGCTGGACAGTGTAAATTTCCTGTTTTTCCAGTTGATGCAGCGCCAGTTCGGAGGGATTGAATATGATGATAACGCGGCGCTTTATCCGGGAGCAGATTTTCCGGTACTGCCGGAGGAGGCAAGAAATATTTTTTCGGACCGGACGGAACTTTTGCTGATGGATAAAGAAGAAGCGGGACTGCGGGGGGCGGACGGCGCCGGGGATGTGAAAAAGGCGGAGGCCCGGATGGCTGCCCGGCGGATAAAAGAACTGATGGACACGGCGGGCGTGTACGACCGCGCAGCCGGTGTATACAGAAAGGTGCAGTACCGGGACATCGTGATCCTTACCCGGAGCATAAAGGGGTGGGCGGAAAGCTTTACATCTGTGCTGGCAGAGGAGGGGATCCCGGCCTATTCTGTGAGCAGGGAAGGGTATTTTGAAACGTATGAGGTAAGCGTACTGCTTGATTATCTCAGGCTCCTGGACAACGCCCGGCAGGATCTCCCGCTGGCAGCTGTGCTGACCTCCCCTTTTGGCGGGCTGGATGCCAGGGATCTGGCCAGGATCAGGCTGGCGTTTCCAAATCTTCCATTCTACGACGCGGCGGCGCGGTATGCAGAAGAGGAGATTACGGAGGGGGATGAGAAAGAACGGGAAAAGCTGGCGTTGTTTTATGGGCAGCTGGCGTATTTCCGGCGAAAGGTGCCTTATACGCCGATACATGAACTGCTGGATGAGATTATTGGACAGACCGGATACGGCGCATATATCAGCGCTATGCCGGGGGGCGCACAGAGGAAGGCGAATGTGGAAATGCTTTCAGAAAAGGCGGCGGCCTTTGAGGGAACGAGTTACAAGGGGCTGTTTAATTTTATCCGCTATATTGAACAGCTCAGGAAGTATGATGTGGACTACGGCGAGGCAGGGATCCTGGATGAACAGGCCGATACGGTGCGGATCATGAGCATCCATAAAAGCAAAGGTCTGGAGTTCCCTATCGTGATCGCAGCCGGTATGGGAAAACAGTTCAACATGCAGGACGTGCGAGGGAGTGTGATCCTCCACCCGGAACTGGGAGCCGGGCTGGATGTGATCGATCTGGAGCAGAGGACAAAAGCGCCGGCATTTCTTAAGAAAATGATTCAGGAAGAGGCGGCCCTGGAAACGCTGGCGGAGGAGATGCGTGTGCTCTATGTTGCCATGACGAGGGCAAAAGAAAAACTGATCCTGACAGGTGTCTGTGAACTCCCGGATACGGTGCAGACAGAAGCGCTGCTGCAGAATGACTGTCTGAATCCCGGAACAGGGACGGAGGGAATGAGGCCAGATCGGATTGAGCTGTACCGCCTGGAGGGAGCCAGGACCTATCTGGACTGGATCCTGCCCGCTGTATTTTCCGGGGAAGACGGAAAAATCAGGCAGAACTGTCCGGTGGATGTGCGTATTGTTACGGCGGATGAACTTCGGGAAGAGAGAGCGGCGGAAAGGACCGCGGATATTCTTGCCCGGGATGCGCTGGAAAACTGGGACTGTTCCAGGCGTCATGCGCCGGAGTATGCGGACCGGCTGAAAAAACAGATGGAGTACCGGTATCCATGGACGGCAGAGGGGCAGATGAAGCTGAAATTTACGGTTTCTGAGCTGAAAAAAAGAACAGCGCTCAGGGAAGAGGCCGGAGAGGAAATGTACCGGGAACCGGATGTGGTTCCGTTGATTCCCCGTTTTCTGGCGGAGGAAGAGGCGCTGACCGGTGCATCCAGGGGAAGCGCATACCACAAATTGCTGGAACTGCTTGATTTCACCGGTACATACGACGCGGAAAAACTAAGACTGACTGTGCAGGAGTATGCAGACGCAGGAAAGCTGACAGCAGAGATGGCAGGCTGCATCCGTCCGCAGGATATCCTTCATTTCCTGGAATGTGAAAGCGGGCAGCGTATGGCAGCGGCTGCCCGGCTAAAAAAACTGTTTCGGGAACAGCCCTTTGTTCTTAGTGTGCCGTCCGAAGAGATCTACCCGGACGACCGGTCGGGAGAGACCATACTGGTACAGGGGATCATCGACGTGTATTTCGAAGAGACGGACGGGCTGGTGGTGCTGGACTACAAGACGGACAAAGTCAGAACGGCTGAGGAGCTGAAGGAAAAGTATCACGCGCAGCTGGACTATTATGCACAGGCGCTGGAACAGCTTACGGAGAAACCGGTGAAGGAGAAGATCATTTATTCATTTACTCTGGGAGAGGAGATCATGGTATGAGATTTCTTGGATATTATCTGACGGCAATTAATCTGGTCACATGGATCGCATATGGGCTGGACAAAGGGAGAGCAAAATCAGGGAAGTGGCGCATCCCGGAACGGACTCTGCTGCTTCTGTCGCTGGCCGGCGGCTCCCTGGGAGCACTGGCTGCTATGCTCATGTTCCGGCATAAGACAAGAAAAGCAAAATTTGTGGTCGGTGTGCCCGTGATGTTTGTAGCGCACTGCATCATAGTAGTATTTGCGGCGGTAAAGCTGCTGCAGAGATAAAGTCAGGGAGGATAGGATATGTTTTGTGAAAATTGTGGAAATCAGTTAAACGAAGAGGACCGCTTCTGCCAGAAGTGCGGAGCAAGAGTGCCGGAACAGGGAGAACTCCCGGTTTACAGTAACAGCGGCGGAACGGAAAGACAGCGGCCGGGAAATTCAGGCGGCAGAGGGAAAGTGATCGCTGCAGTGTCGGTCGCCGCAGTGCTTCTGATCGCGGCTGCTGCAGCTGTTTTTCTGTTTGTGCTTCCCGGCGGGCAGGAGAAAGAAACGTCAGAAAAGACTGCGGAGGAAGAGGTGCAGAAAGAGGACGACAGCAGCCGGGATGACGTTTTGGAAGCAGAGGAGGATCCGGGTATGCAGATCGGGGAAGGCGCAGAAAGCAGCCGGGAAGGACAGACGGCCGACGGAGGCGGCAGTACAGATGCGGTACGGCAGTATCGGGGGACGCCAACCGGACTTTTCAAGGATGGAGAAGAGGTTTATATGATGGATTTTGATATTTCGGCTTCCTCAGTGCTTGTGATGCAGGGATACAATTATGAAGTAAATAATCTGACCGATCTGGATACGTCTACCTGCTGGTCGGAAGGAGCGCCGGGGGACGGGACAAACGAGACTCTGCTGTATACCGGCGAGACAGAAGAGCCGGTAAGCGGACTGGCCATACTGCCCGGATATACAAAAAGTAAAGACCTGTACGACAAGAACTGCGCGCCGGCCATGATCCGGGTCGAGTGCGGCGGCCGGACTTTTAATTATAGTTTTTCCCGCAGTGATGTATCTTTTGACGGAGGAAATATGCTGGACAATATGATTTACATCGATTTCGGCGAAACAATCCTTGCAGATGAATGCAAAGTGACCATAACAGACGTGAGCGGGGGCAGCATGGAGGACTGCTGCATCAGCGAGATGTTTCTGTACAGCTGATCCATTTCGCCGGGGCGCAGACTGTTGATGTTTTTTCCGGGAATTTAGTTTAGACGCTTTAAAAAATGACGGTTTTCTGTTAATATAAATACTACAGACAAAAAAGCGGGCCGGCGGAGCCCTGTCTTGCTGCAATGGGGCGGCATGGCAGAGCCCACCCGCTTTTTTCTGGTGTATAAAACAGCGTTGCATCGTGCAGCGTTATGCAGAAAGGAAGATAAAAATGCCAAAATTAAATGAAAATTATCTGAATGTACAGGACAGCTATCTGTTTGCAGAGATTGCCCGCAGAGTAAAAGCATACGAGGAGAGCCATCCTGAAAAAGCCGGGGATATCATTCGGCTGGGAATTGGAGACGTGACGCGTCCGCTGACCAAAAGCGCCGTCGAGGGGCTTCATAAAGCAGTGGATGAGCAGGCGGTTCCAGAAACATTTCGAGGGTACGGGCCGGAGCAGGGATATGCCTTTGTCAGGGAAGCAGTTGCAGACTATTATAGGAGAAACGGGATCAGTGTGGATCCGGAGGCGATATTTATTTCCGATGGAGCCAAGAGCGATACGGGAAATATCACAGAACTGTTTGCAAAAGATAATGTGATCCTTGTGCCGGATCCGGTCTATCCGGTTTATGTAGACACAAACACAATGGATGGAAAACAGATCGTGTATATGAACGGGACAGAGGAAAATAATTTTCTTCCCATGCCGGACGATTCCGTGAAAGCGGATGTGATTTATCTGTGCTCCCCGAACAACCCCACCGGAGCCTGCTACAACAAAGAACAGTTGAGAGCATGGGTGGACTACGCATTGAAAAATGAAGCGGTGATCTTATTTGATTCGGCCTATGAGGCTTTTATCTCTGAGCCGGAGCTGCCGCGCAGTATCTATGCAGTGGAAGGCGCGGAAAAATGTGCGATTGAATTCTGCTCCCTTTCCAAAACAGCAGGGTTTACAGGAACACGTTTCTCCTATACGGTCGTACCGAAACAACTGGTATATACCGCATCCGATGGACGGCAGTTAAGCCTGCGCGATATGTGGAACAGAAGACAGTCCACAAAATTTAACGGAACTCCGTATATCATTCAATACGCGGCCGCACAGGTATTCACAGAGCAGGGAATGAAAGAGTGCATGGAAAATATTTCCTACTATATGGAAAACGCCAGGGTGATCGCAGAAACTCTCAGAAAAAAGAATATTCCGTTTACAGGAGGTGTGAATTCACCGTATATCTGGTTCAAATGCCCGAACGGTATGGAGTCATGGGAACTCTTTGACTACCTGCTGGAAAATATCCAGGTAGTCGGCACACCGGGTGCAGGGTTCGGCGTAAACGGGAAAAACCATTTCCGGCTGACATCATTCGGAACACACGAAAAAACAAAAGAAGCCATGGAAAGATTTGATAAATTGTTCTAGAAAGTTTTGGGTGAATATTCTGACAACTTGTTCAAAAGGGGTCTGACCCCTTTTGAGGTGAATATTCTGACATTTTTTCGGCAATACTCCTGAAAAACGGAAAGAAGGGGTATTGTGGCAAAGAAGAAAGAGAAAAAGATCGACCTGAATAATCTGGAACCGTCTGAGATGGCAAAATATGAGATCGCCGCGGAGCTTGGTCTGCTCGACAAGGTTCTTGAGTATGGATGGAAATCGCTTACTTCAAAGGAGACGGGCCGGATCGGAGGCATGGTGACGAAAAAGAAAAGGGAAAGAAAGGATGCCTGACCACATCTTTACAAAACCCGTTCTCTTTGGTACAATTGTACGGCCAGGGAAGATGATGGGTGATTTGTTATGGAAGAAAAGATAAATATACTGGATCTGGAGCTGGACTGTATCACCGCGAAATCTGCTATGATACAGGCCATGCAGTTTTTTGACAGCGATTCTCTCGATACGATAGAGATCATGTCTATGAGTGCTCTGATGGAGTGCCGGGATGATGAACGCTGGAAAGAAAAAGCGGGAGAGTCAGAGATGCTGATCCCGGGAGAATCCGAGATCCTAAGAGCAGCGGACGTCTCGGACAGGACAATTTTTAAAGAGACGGATGAGGGGACTTTTTTGAAGCTGTTTATCAAATATATTCAAAAAAATCATAAGAAGATCTATGTGCTTGCTGAGACTGAGGAAGAGTTGGCTAAAACCGAGGATATACTTAGAAGAAGAAACCGCGGCATCAGATTTAGCGGACGATCTGTTCTGGATCCACAGGAAGCCAGAGAAGAAAATGTGATCAATGATATTAACGGTACAGAAACGGATTGTATTCTGTCTGTTCTCCACACGCCCTATCAGGAGGAGTTCATATCCAGAAACAAAGCGCTGCTTAATGCCAGAGTATGGCTGGGCTGCGGCACGGTCTTCCGGCAGCAGTACGACAGGCGGAGCCTGGGGGACAGAGCGAAGCATTTTCTTCTGAAAAAAATGTTCTGGTACAGAGTAGAGCGGCAGAACAGGGATGAATGAAGAAGATTGAGTGTCTGCAGCGCTTTGTGAACAATGTATAAGATTAGATTTATGAATTTTTTGTAAAAGATTTGAGGAAATGCATAAAAAAAATGGATTTCCTCTTTCTTTTTTTGCTGTTTTGCATTAATATAGTACATGAGTATGTGAACGGAAATGTTTTTACGGGTGAAAATTTGTGAAAAATGTACATGAGATAACTCGAAGGAGTGGAGGAGAAAAGGTATGATTTCAAATCAGATACTGCAGAATACCATAGAGGGATTGAAAGGAATCTCCAGGATCGATTTCTGTGTACTTGATACGGAGGGAAAGGAACTGGCCGCTACATTTGACGCATCCAGCGATTATAGCGAGGCGGTGCTGTCATTTGTCGAGTCGCCGGCAGACAGCCAGGTGATCCAGGGCTGTCAGTTCTTTAAGATATTTGACGAGCAGAGGCTGGAATATGTACTCCTTGCAGACGGTGAGAGCGAGGATGTATACATGCTGGGGAAAATTGCCGCTTTTCAGATACAGAGCCTTCTGGTGGCGTACAAGGAGCGGTTTGATAAAGATAATTTTATCAAAAATCTTCTTCTGGACAATCTCCTTCTGGTAGATATTTATAATCGTGCAAAAAAATTACATATTGACACAGAAGTAAAACGTGTTATCTTTATTATTGAGACATCGCACGAAAAAGACAATGCCGCTCTTGAGAATGTGAGAGGGCTTCTCGGAGGCAAATCCAAGGATTTTATTACGGCCGTCGATGAGAAAAATATTATCGTTGTAAAAGAACTTACGGATAAGGATGGAAACAGAGAACTTGAGAAGATGGCGAAGGACATGCTGGATACGCTCCACAGCGAGGTGGGGGAAGAGCAGATCCGGATTGCGTACGGCACGATCGTCAATGACATCAAAGAGGTTTCCAAATCCTACAAAGAGGCAAAACTTGCGCTTGATGTGGGCAAGATTTTCTTTGATGAAAAAGATATCGTAGCATTTACAACGCTCGGAATAGGACGGCTGATCTATCAGCTTCCCATTCCGCTGTGCAAGATGTTTATCAAAGAGATTTTTGAGGGGAAATCTCCGGATGACATTGACGAGGAGACATTGACGACTATTAACAAGTTTTTTGAGAACAGCCTCAATGTATCAGAGACATCCAGACAGCTTTATATTCACAGGAATACTCTTGTATACAGGCTGGACAAACTTCAGAAGAGTACAGGACTGGATCTCCGTGTGTTTGAAGATGCAATCACATTCAAGATCGCTCTTATGGTGGTAAAATACATGAAGTATATGGAGTCAATGGAATATTGAATTTCATGTGCGGGAAGAGCAGGAGTATGAGTAATTAGGAGGAACATATGATTGAATTAAGAAATGTGACGAAGGAATATTCCAAAGGGCATGCGGCCCTTAACGGAGTGTCCGTGAAGATTGAACGGGGAGAGTTCGTTTTCATCGTCGGGGACAGCGGCTCAGGTAAATCCACGCTGATCCGTCTGATCATGAAGGAACTGAACCCGACAGAGGGGACGATCATTGTAAACGGACAGAATCTGAATCGGATGAAACATCGGCATATTGCAAAGTACAGAAGAGGATTGGGGGTTGTCTTCCAGGACTTCAGACTCCTGAAAGACAGAAATATCTATGAAAATATTGCCTTTGCACTCCGCGTGACGGAGACGCCGACCAGAGTTATTAAAAAGAAGGTGCCGGCGGCTCTTTCTCTGGTTGGGCTTGCCCAGAAATATAAATCATTCCCAAAGGAATTGTCAGGCGGCGAGCAGCAGCGGGTTGCGATTGCAAGGGCGATTGTAAATGAACCTGCCATATTGCTGGCCGACGAGCCCACAGGAAACCTGGATCCTACAAACTCCTGGGAGATCATGAGCCTTCTGAAAGAGGCAAATGAAAGAGGAACAACGGTTCTTGTTGTTACACACAACCAGGAGATCGTAAACGAGATGAACGAACGCGTTATTACGATGAAACAGGGCGTAATCGTTAGTGATGAACAAAAAGGTGGGTATATAGATGAGGATTAGTACATTAGGATACGTTGGAAAACAAGGTGTTAAAAATATCTGGAGGAACAAGATGTTTTCTCTCGCATCCATTGCGACGATGTCAGCTTGTATCTTCCTGTTTGGATTATTTTTTGCGATTATCGTAAATTTTCAGTATATTATAAAAACAGCCGAGGAAGGCGTCGCCATAACTGTATTCTTTGAGGAGGACGCCACAGAGGAGCAGAAAGAGGAAATTGGAAACGAACTGGAGAACCATGAGGGCGTAGCCAGAGTTAATTACGTGTCTGCAGAAGAGGCGTGGGAAGAATTCCAGAAGCAGTACTTTGGAGATAACCCGGAACTGGCGGAAGGATTTAAGGACGATAATCCTCTGGCAAGTTCAGATAACTATGAAGTCTACATGGAGACCTCTGAAGACAGCGAAAATCTGATCGCAAGGAGCCGTTCTCTTTCATCTACGCAGAAAGAGCTGGTCGAGTTTGCGCAGGGGTTGGACGGCGTTCGTGAAGTTAATAAATCAGATGTAGTTGCAAACACTCTGTCCAGCGTGAATATGCTGGTAGCCTATGTTTCTATAGCAATTATTGTTATCCTGCTTGGCGTTTCAATCTTCCTGATCAGCAACACTGTAACAATGGGAATTACGGTGCGTAAAGAAGAAATCGCGATTATGAAGTATATTGGCGCAAAAGATTTTGTCGTCCGTTCACCGTTTGTTTTAGAAGGACTTATCATCGGTATATTTGGAGCGGCTATTCCGCTCGTTCTGCTGTATTTCCTTTACGAGAAAGCAGTGGAATACGTTATGACCCGATTCAGTATCCTTCAGAATATTATAGATTTCCTTCCGGTAACGGCAGTATACAGATATCTTCTGCCAATCGGAATTATCATGGGAATTGGTATTGGATTCCTTGGAAGCTTCTTCACGGTGCGCAAGCATCTTAAAGTATAGCGAGTATAGGGAAGAGGAGGATAATAGAGATCCGGTGAAAAGGCGAATGAGAAAATTAGTGGGTGTGCTGCTTTCGTTTACTATGTGCGCAGGCGTTGCTTTCAGTGCAAATGCTGAAACTCTTGAGGAGGCCCAGCAGAGGCAGAAAGAACTTCAGGAGCAGAAAGAAGCGGCGGAGCAGGAACTTGACAGTATTGTCAGTGAAATCAATGAAATGCAGGAAAAACTGGAGACGAAGGAAGCAGAGATAGAAACTGCGGAAAATGATCTGATCCAGGCGAAAGCGGATGAAAGTGAACAGTATGAAAGCATGAAAATCCGCATAAAGTATATGTATGAAACTGGCGGAGTGCAGTTCTTTGAGGTTTTGGCACAGAGCAGCAGCATAGGCGATTTTCTGAATAACGCAGAATATGTGGCACAGCTTTCGGAATATGACAGGGCAGAACTGATCAAATACCAGGAAACGGTACAGGAGATCGAGGACAAGGAAGCGGCCCTGGAGCTGGAATATGAAGAGCTGGATGCGCTGAGGAATGAATTGATCGACAAGCAGGCAGAGGTCGAGGCGGAACTTGCCGACAACGAGGAAGAACTGGCGGAAGTCCAGACGCTGATCGATGATGCGAAACGCCGTCAGGAAGAACAGCGTCAATCAGGCGGTAATTTTTCGGGAAGTTATACAGGAAACGTTGTAAGTGGAAACGGGTATTTTACTCATCCGTGTCCGGGTATGACATATCAGTCAAGTTATTTTGGCGAAATTCGTTCTTTTAGTTCGCGTCCGCACACAGGCAATGACTATGCGGCGCCAACTGGAACTCCTACATATGCGGCGGCGTCGGGGACAGTAATTGCCGCCACATACAGTAATAGTGCGGGGAATTATGTTGCTATCAGCCACGGAAATGGCTTGGTGACAAAATATATGCACCATGTTTCAATCTGTGTCAGTGCTGGACAGCATGTTGAGAAGGGGCAGCAGATCGGCTGGGTTGGAAGTACCGGAAATTCTACCGGACCCCATCTGCATTTTCAGGTAGAGGAAAATGGAGTCCCAGTAAACCCTGATAAATATTTGTAACCGGGTACAATAGATGATACAGACTAGAGGGAGGACAAAGTGGAATGAATGTTCTGCTTTGTCCTTTTCTGACGAAAAATGAAGGCGGAGGCAGAACATGGATTTTAAAGATAAAACAGACCGGGAAAACGAGAGGGCGGAAGGAAAAGCAAAAACAAACAGAGATTTTGGGAAGGGCGTTGTGGCCGGGCTGGCGGCCGCCGCTCTCATCGCGGTGTGCATATGGGGCACACGCAGCATTTTGGGATCCTTTTCCGGGGGATTTGGATCTGAAAGCATTTCAAAAGCTGATGCAGAGAAAAAACTGGATACAATAGATGCTCTGATAGACCGATACTATCTCTATGGTGACGAAATTGACAGTGATGCTCTGGTGGAAGGAATCTATTCGGGCTATGCAGAGGCTCTGGGGGATCCCTATACCGAATATTATGATGAAGAAGAATCTCAGGCGCTCCTTGAGTCGACAAGCGGAGAATTCAGCGGAATCGGCGTGACTATGAGTCAGGGAGCGGACGGGACTGTCACAGCAGTGAATATTTATGAAGACTCGCCTGCAGACAAAGCCGGAATGAAGGCCGGCGATATTCTCCTGAGAGTAGATGGAAAAGATATTCAAGGGGAAAATCTGAATACGGTCGTGTCATATGTAAAAGGAGAGAAAGGAACAGAAGTTGATCTTACCGTGCTCAGAGACGGAGAAGAGGTAGAGCTGACCGCTGTCCGCGACACGATCGAGGTGCAGACTGTAGAGTATGAAATGATGGAGGGGCAGATCGGCTATATTTCAGTCAGTGAATTCGACGAGGTGACATATGAACAGTTCAGCACAGCATTGAATGATCTGGAATCTCAGGACATGAAGGGACTTGTCATTGATGTGAGAAACAATCCGGGCGGGAATGTGGAAACAGTTACCGATATGCTGAAGCTTCTTCTCCCAGAGGGTCCGATCATGTCGACAAAGGATAAAGAAGGGAATACGGAGGAAATAACCTGTGACGGCGCCCATGAATTCAAAAAGCCTTTGGCCGTACTGGTGAACGGAAACAGCGCCAGCGCATCGGAAATATTTTCCGGGGCGATCCAGGATTATGGGATCGGGACGATCGTGGGAACAACAACTTACGGAAAAGGTGTTGTCCAGCAGCTGATCGGACTGGGAGACGGGACATATCTGAAACTGACGATCGCAGAATATTATACCCCCAGCGGCAGAAGTATCAACGGTACAGGGGTGACGCCGGATGTGGAAGTAGAGTATGAATATGATGAAAATGATCCGGAAGCAGATAATCAGCTGGAAAAAGCGTTGGAGACTGTGGAAGGACAACTGAACTGAGGTGTTTTATTACAGGAAAGCCGGTTCTGTGATCCAGAATTTTGCAGGATTGGAATGCAAATCCTGCAAAAAGTTCTTGCAATTCACAAATCAGTGTGATATCATTAGTAACATATTTTAACAAACTAAAGTGTTAAAATAGAAAAAGGCAATGAACAAGACTCTGGTTTCCAGAAACTGACAGGAAGTTGGCGTCACCGACTGAGAGCGCCGGACAGCGGAGGGAGCTAAGGGAACACTTGGGAGCTGACCGCCTGAACCTGAGTAGGGCGGTACGTGGAGCATACGTTACATGCAAAGAGAGGAACCGAAAGCACTTGAGGAGAGCAAAAACATCCAAAAGCCGCTTGGCGAGGCTTTTCTGAGTCTTAGTGCAGGGTTCAATGCGGGTGGTACCGCGGATTTTATCTTGATAATTTCCGTCCCGGGATACTTAAGTATCCCGGGGCTTTTTGTTGTAAAAAACAAAAAGCCCCGGGGAAAAGCATCTGATACCGTAAAGGTATTCCGTTATGCCGCAAAAGTGCGGTATATCAGGGGAAAGGAGACAGAAAATGGAACTGGTAAAAGGAGTAAAAAAATCTGAATGTCTGGAACTCGCCGAATTACTCGCAGAAGAAGTCAGAGGCCGGAAAGTAAAGGTCAGCGGAGCCGTCCACACGATCCGTGATATGGGGACAGTGGCGTTTCTGATCCTGCGCAGACGTGACGGCCTTATACAATGCGTATATGAAAAAGGAGTGTCAGGGTTCGAACTGAAAGATGTAAAAGAGGCAGCAGCGGTAGAAGCGGAAGGGATTGTGGCGGAGTCTGAAAAAGCACCCCATGGAATTGAAATCCGCTTAAAAGGCATTCGTATTTTAAGCGAACCGGCAGCACCGATGCCTTTGCCGGTCGCAAAGTGGAAGCTGAACACTTCTCTTGAGGCAAAACTGAATTACCGTCCCATCTCTCTTAGAAATCTCCGGGAGCGGGCAAGATTCCGCATTCAGGAAGGGCTTGTGAGAGGATTCAGGGATTTTCTGTACGGCAAAGGATTTACGGAGATCCATACGCCGAAGATTGGCGCGAAGAGCGCGGAGGGCGGAGCGAACCTGTTCCGTCTGGATTATTTTCACAGACCTGCGGTACTTCAGCAGAGCCCTCAGTTTTATAAACAGATGATGGTGGGCGTTTTTGACAGAGTGTTTGAGACAGCGCCTGTATTCCGGGCGGAGAAACACAATACAAAGCGTCATTTGAACGAATATACAAGTCTTGATTTTGAGATGGGATATATTGAGAGCTTTGAAGATATCATGGCTATGGAAACCGGGTATCTGCAGTATACAATGGCTCTTCTGGAAAAAGAATATGCAGAGGAAATCCGCATTCTGGGAATTCAGCTTCCGAAGACGGAGGAGATTCCCGCAGTACGCTTCGATGAGATCAAGCGCGCAGTAGCAGAAGAATATGGACGAAAGATACGCAGCCCCTATGATCTGGAGCCGGAAGAGGAAACGTTGATCAGCAGATACGCGAAAGAAAAGTGGGGAGCAGATTTTGTCTTTGTAACCCACTATCCCTCTAAAAAACGTCCGTTTTATGCGATGGACGACCCGGAGGATCCCACATACACGCTGAGTTTTGACCTCCTGTTCCGGGGAATGGAGATTACTACAGGGGGACAGCGCATACATGATTATCATATGCTTCTTGAAAAAATGGGCCAGAGAGGGATGACGGAGGAAGGCATGGAACAGTACCTGAGCGCTTTCCGGTATGGAATGCCGCCTCACGGAGGACTGGGAATCGGCCTCGAGCGTCTGACCATGAAACTGACCGGAGACGACAATGTCCGGGAGACGACACTTTTCCCGAGAGATATGAGCAGACTGGAACCGTAGCGTCAGCCTGCCGGGCGGTTTGGCGGCGCGGGTATCAGACAGAGAGGAGAAACAGATATGGCAAATAAAATATCAGACGAGACAATCGAATATGTGGGTATACTGGCAAAACTGGAACTGTCAGATGAGGAAAAGGAAGCGGCCAAGGCAGATATGGAAAAAATGCTGGACTATATTGACACCCTAAATGAACTGGATACATCAGGCGTGGAACCGATGTCACATGTATTTCCCGTGCACAATGTATTCCGGGAAGATGTGGTGACAAACAGCGACGGAAGAGAAGATACGCTGGCAAATGCGCCGCAGAGGAAAGAGGACAGTTTTGAGGTTCCCAGGACGATCGGATAAATCAGATGCCAGCCCGTCCGTCAAGCGGCGGACGGGCAAATACAGATGGCAGAAAGGCGGCATAAATGATGGAAATATTAGAACTTACAGCGTTAGAGCTGTCAGAGAAAATAAAAGCCGGCAGGATTACGGTGAGAGAGGCTGCGGAAGCGGCGCTCCGGCGGGCGAAAGACGTGGAGCCGGCAATAAACAGTTATGTAACCATAGATGAGGAAAGCGTGTACAGGCAGGCTGAGGCGGTACAGAAAAGGATTGATTCAGGAGAACTGACAGGGCCGCTGGCGGGAGTCCCAGTGGCGATAAAGGACAATATGTGCATCAAAGGAGAACTTACCACATGCAGTTCCAGGATGCTTTCCAATTTTAAACCCACATATACGGCCCAGGCGGTGGAGAACATGAAAAAGGCAGGCGTGGTGATCATCGGGAAAACAAACATGGATGAATTTGCCATGGGAAGCACTACAGAGACGTCTTACTATGGCCCCACAAAAAATCCCCACAACACGGCTCATGTGCCGGGCGGCTCTTCGGGCGGTTCCTGCGCGGCGGTAGCGGCGGGAGAATGCTTCGGCGCTCTGGGCTCCGACACGGGCGGCTCTATCAGACAGCCCAGTTCCTTCTGCGGCGTGGTAGGGTTAAAGCCGACCTACGGAACCGTTTCCCGATACGGATTGATCGCCTATGGCTCTTCCCTTGACCAGATCGGACCGATCACGAAAGATGTGTCCGACTGCGCGGCGTTTCTTGAGGCCGTGTCGTCTTATGACTTAAAGGACAGCACATCTGTTCAGAGAGACGACTGTGATTTCATGGCAGCTCTTGTAAATGATGTGAAGGGGCTTAAAATCGGAATCCCCAAAGACTACATGGGAGAAGGCCTTGATCCGGAAGTGCGCACTGCGGTCTATGAGGCGGCGAAAGTGCTGGAAGAAAAAGGGGCGGCAGTGGAAACGTTTGACCTGGGGCTGGTAAAATATGCTATTCCTGCATATTATACCATTGCGGCAGCAGAGGCGAGTTCCAATCTGGAGCGGTTTGACGGCGTGAAATACGGCTTTCGGGCAGACGGATACGAAGGACTGCATAACATGTACAAAAAAACAAGATCCGAGGGCTTTGGCGCCGAGGTAAAGCGGCGTATCATGCTGGGATCCTTTGTCCTTAGCTCGGGATATTATGACGCGTATTATCTGAAAGCGCTGCGGACAAAGGCTCTCATCAAGCAGGAATTTGACCGGGCGTTTGAAACTTACGATATTATTCTCGGGCCTGCGGCTCCTACAACGGCGCCAAAGCTCGGGGACAGCCTGAGCGATCCGCTTAAAATGTATCTGGGAGATATTTATACTATTTCTGTAAATCTGGCCGGCCTGCCGGGAATAAGTATACCTGTGGGAAAAGACTCCAACGGACTTCCCATCGGCATGCAGCTTATCGGAAATGCATTTGAGGAAAAGAAGCTGCTCCGGGCGGCATATACCTACGAATGCGCCACAGGAAAACGGCATGAAAAGATGGCTGTGATAAAGGATATCATACCCGGCGAAAAAAGGATCGGGCAGAACGCGGAAGGTGCTTCAGCATCTGGAAAGGAGGTGCGCTGATCATGTCAGGACAGTATGAAACCGTGATCGGACTGGAAGTCCACATTGAGCTTGCCACAAAGACCAAGATTTTCTGCGGCTGCAGTACAGAATTCGGCAGCGCGCCAAATACGCATACCTGCCCGGTGTGTACGGGTATGCCGGGCTCCCTCCCGGTACTGAATAAACAGGTGGTAGAGTATGCGATGGCTCTGGGGCTTGCTGCAAACTGTAAGATCACGCAGGTGTGCAAGTTTGACCGCAAGAACTATTTTTATCCCGACAACCCACAGAATTATCAGATTTCCCAGCTGTATCTGCCTATTGCAAGAGACGGATATGTGGAGATCGAGACGCCGGCAGGAGAAAAGAAAGTCCGTATCCATGAGATGCATATGGAGGAAGATGCGGGGAAGCTGGTTCATGATGAGTGGGACGATACTTCCCTTGTGGACTACAACCGAAGCGGCGTCCCTCTGGTGGAGATCGTATCTGAGCCGGATATGCGCTCCGCTGATGAAGTCATTGCATATCTGGAGAAACTCAGGATGATCGCCCAGTATCTTGGAGTGTCAGACTGCAAACTTCAGGAGGGCTCCATGCGTGCGGATGTGAACCTGTCTGTCCGCAAAGCGGGAACAGATAAGCTGGGCACGAGAACCGAGATGAAGAACCTGAACTCATTTAAAGCCATTGCCCATGCCATCGAGGGGGAGCGGGCGCGTCAGATCGAGATCCTGGAGGCGGGAAAGGAGGTCGTCCAGGAAACCCGCCGCTGGGATGATAATAAAGAAAGCTCTTATGCCATGAGGTCAAAGGAAGACGCTCAGGATTACCGGTATTTCCCGGAACCGGATCTGGTTCCCATCGTAATCTCGGACGAGTGGATAAAAGCAGTGAAGGCGAGACAGCCGGAGCTTCGCCCGGAAAAGCTGGAAAGGTACAGAAGGGAATTTGATATACCCCAATATGATGCAGAACTGATCACTGAGTCTAAAAAGGTTGCTGACCTTTTTGAAAAAACAGCAGAGCTGTGCGGGAAGCCGAAAAAAGTTTCAAACTGGATCATGGGAGAGACGTTCCGTCTGATGAAGGACAGGGGGATGGAGCCTGAAGAACTGTCATTTTCGCCTGAGAATCTGGCAAAGCTTATTGACCTTGCCGACGCGGGGACGATCAGCAGTTCTGTAGCAAAAAAAGTGTTCGAAAAGATTTTTGCCGACGACGTGGATCCGGAGGAGTATGTAGAAGAGCAGGGACTCAGAACGGTAAGCGATGAAGGAGCAATAAGGGAAGTCGTAGAAAAGGTTCTTGCAGATAATCCCCAGGCGGTGGCGGATTACAAAGGCGGAAAGCAGAAAGCCTTCGGCGCGCTTATGGGACAGTCCATGCGGTCTCTGAAGGGAAAAGCAGATCCTGCAGCTGTGACAAAAATGATAAAAGAGCTGCTTGCATAAAAGAGCTGCTTGTATTGCGTTAAGAAGCGGAATTTGTTATGATATTTCACAGAGAAACCGCTCCTGTTTCGTCTAAAAGGCGCGGATTGAAAATAAGACCGGACCGCCCGGTATTTTGCAGCATGGACAGCCGGGAACGGGCGGGGATGGCCAGGATACGGAGGTAGTGAAATATGAAGATCGGTATAGGAAACGATCACTCAGCACTGGAACTGAAGGCAGAAATTATTGGTTTTTTAAAGGAAAAGGGATATGAGATCGTGGATTTTGGGACAAATTCGACGGAAAGCTGCGATTATCCCATATACGGGGAGAAAGTAGCGCGCGCCGTAGCGGCAGGAGAAGTTGAAAAAGGGATCCTGATCTGCGGCACAGGACTCGGTATTTCTCTTGCGGCAAACAAAGTTGAGGGAATCCGTGCGGTTGTATGCAGCGAGCCTTTTACGGCGAAGATGTCCAGAGCCCATAATAACTGCAATATTCTTGCGCTGGGAGCCAGAGTCGTAGGTGCGGAACTGGCAAAAATGATTGTCGACACGTGGCTTAGCACAGAGTTTGAGGGCGGCAGACATCAGAGAAGAGTGGACATGATCATGGATATCGAAAAAAGGAACCGAGAAAAATAGTCTGTAAAGAACAGGCGGGGATGTGACAGGGGATGCAGACATACTATTTTCCACAGTGGATACTCTTTTTCTTTATATATAGTTTTGTCGGATGGATCTGGGAGTGCTGCTATGTATCTGTAAAAGAGCGGCGTCTGGTAAACCGGGGGTTTATGCACGGACCGTTTCTTCCTCTCTATGGTTCAGGGGCGGTCGCAGTTCTGGTGTGTACAATAGCGGTGCGGGATGACGCTGTCCTGGTTTTCTGTATGGGAATGGCCGGCGCTACGATTCTGGAATATATTACCGGCGCTGTTATGGAAAGACTGTTCCGTGTAAAATACTGGGATTACAGCAGACAAAAGTTCAATTTGAAAGGTTATATCTGCCTTATGGCCTCACTCTGCTGGGGATGCTTTTCCGTACTGCTGGTAAAAGTCATTCATCCGCCTGTGGAAAGGGCGGTGCTTATGATCCCGGACGGAGCGGCGACGGCTGCTGCCTGTATTCTGTCGGCAGGAGCGATGGCGGATTTTGCGCTGTCCTTCAGAGAAGCGCTGGATATGAAGCAGCTTCTTGCACAGTTGGAGAGGAGTAAAACACAGATTCACAGGCTGCAGGCTAAACTGAAACTGACAGCGGCGGGAGCGGCAGAAGATTTCGGATTCCGCGCCAGAAAGACAGCGGAACGGAAACTGTCGGGGAAAGCGGATTATCTGGAGAGGATAAAGTCTGCAAAACAGCTGCTTGGCCGGCAGATGGAGGAACTTTCTGCAAAGATTGAGTCGGTGATGAAAGGGAGCGTTCCGCAAAGAAGCAACGGTATTCCGACCGAAAACTGGAGACAGGAGCTTACAGAAATCAGGGAAAGTATCCTGCGTGAATTCCAGAAGCTGAAGGACCGTTCCGACAGGCGTTATCTGCGTATTGCAGGATTATTGAGAAGAAATCCTGCCGCAGCGTCCGAGAAATTTAAAGAAGCTCTGGAAGAGTTGAAAAAAATAATAAACGGGAAACAATAATTTTATATACCGGGACGGCGGTCGGCGGGCAAGACATACAAAAGGAGAGAACAAATGACGAAAAAACAGCGTGCGCTGGAAATCATCGGGCGCCTCAAAGAAGAATATCCTGACGCGGGATGTACACTGGATTATGACCAGGCATGGAAGCTGCTTGTAAGCGTCAGGCTTGCGGCACAGTGTACAGACGCCAGGGTTAATGTGGTTGTGGAGGGGCTGTATGAGAAGTATCCTGATGTCAATGCGCTTGCTCAGGCAGATGTGGATGATATTGAGGAAATTGTCAGGCCGTGTGGTCTCGGCCGGAGTAAGGCGAGAGATATCAGCGCCTGTATGAAGATTCTCCGGGATGAATATGACGGAAAGGTGCCGGACGATTTTGACGCGCTCCTGAAACTGCCCGGAGTAGGCCGGAAGAGTGCGAATCTTATCATGGGTGATGTATTTGGAAAACCTGCGATCGTGACGGACACTCACTGTATACGTCTTGTTAACCGCATGGGACTGGTGGACGGGATCAAAGAGCCGAAGAAAGTGGAGATGGCTCTCTGGAAGATTATTCCTCCGGAGGAAGGCAGTGATTTCTGCCACAGACTTGTCTATCACGGGCGGGATATCTGTACAGCAAGAACAAAGCCTCACTGTGACAGATGTTGTCTTTTCGATATTTGTAAAAGAGTGGGAGTGAAATAAAAACAAAAATGCTGACAAAGTAATTATATAAAATAAAAAGTCTGAAAATATTGACTATCCTGTTCAAATGTTCTAAAATTATAACATATAGAACAGAGAGGAGAGGATATTATGACAGACGTTTTTATTGTAACATTTTTAATGGCGTTCACCTTTCTTCTCATCTGCTGGGTTGTAACTCAGTATCAGATATATTTGGATGAGCACAGTATGGAAGAGGCGCTGGGAAAACCGGGGCTGTCCACAAGAGTGAGAACCTGGCGGATCATGCTTTCAGATACGCTGCGCAGCGCAAGATATTTCAAACAGGAATTTCTGAAGGCTGAGAACAAAACAACATTTTTGTTTGGGACGGAACGCAGAAAAGAGAAGAAAATCCTGTAAAGAGAAACGGAACCTTTCATAAGAGGCTGCCGATATGGCAGCGCCTCCGGTGAAAGGTTCCGTTTTGCAGAAATTTAAAGGATATTTCCGTCTATAGTAATTGTTGTCACCTGCCAGGGGATAAATTTCCCGCTGTCCTGAAGTGCTTTCTTAACAGCTGCTCTGCGAAGCGGTGAAAAGAAGAAGCTGTGAATTTGATATTCCGTTTAACCGCCAGCAGATGGCAGATTATCTGCTGGTCGACCGCAGCGCCCTTTCGGCAGAATTATCCCGTATGCAGAAAGAGGGAATCCTTGCATACCGTAAAAATCATTTCAGGCTGGAAGAAAACTATGTTGAGGCAGGAACTGAGCAGTAAAGATACAATTTTCGGTATTTTGACATATCACTGGTTTAACTGCTGTAGTGCATTTAAAAAATTCAGATCGTCTTGTCTGAGTTTCAGATTAGTCACATAGTTTTTCCCTTTTGGGGATGTGACATTTATTTCTATAATTGTCCCTTCCTCCAGGGCATCTCTGTATACAGCGCCTAAAAAGTGCTGGAATTTTGGATGATTTTTTTGAAAAGTTTTCAGATGTTTTTTTAGAGCCTGAAGCTTTGTGATCTGGGAAATGTTCATAAAATATATTCCTCCCGATTAAAAAATACTTGCATTCCTTTGCTGCGTATGGTATTATAACACTCGTGTCAGAGATGACGCGGGTGTAGTTCAATGGTAGAACACCAGCCTTCCAAGCTGGATACGTGGGTTCGATTCCCATCACCCGCTTTTTTTCATGCAGTCCGGCATATAGAAAAGCATCGGATATGTCCGCGGGAAAGTGTTTATATCCGATGCTTTTGCATTATATTTCTACATGTGTTTCTTATTCGGCATAATTTGCAGCAGGAATTTCAAAGAGATACCATTCGCCGTCTATTTCCGCAACAGTGAAGGCCATGGAAAATTTCGTTGGTTCATCCCCGATTTCTACAGTGACTTCAGTCTCTATCTCTTTGACGTTCTCTATCTCTGAAGCCATTTCCCGGAAATCTTCCAGAGCCTGCTGTGCGTCCTTATCATCCTCGAACTCTGAGGGCAGTTCGGTCTCCATCATAGAGTCGATCCCTTCCTTCAGTTCAGCCCGAGAAATGTTTTTTTCATCAACAATCTTATAGCTGTAATCCCATTTTTCATTGTCGGGATTGAAACTTTCCGGAAACGAGGAAAGTTCTTCGCGAACATCCTGAAGAAAACCTTCGTTCATTATAGGATACAACTCAAGAACTTCCTCCGGCAAAGCGTCTATTACCTTAGCGCCATCTCCCTCGACGAACGCCTCTGTACAATCCTTTATTAATTTCTTATAACTTGAATATCCGTCGCCTCCAAAAAGATTGATAACAAGAACAATCACGATGACCGCAACAGCAAGGACTGCTATTACAGCGGCTATAATTTTCTTCCGGTTCCCGGAACCCGCCGCCGTGCCTGACGATCCCGCCGGATATGGCTGGCCCGGGCCGCTCTGATACTGTCCGCCCGGCTGATACGCTCCGGTATTCTGCTGATTCCCGAACGAAGATGGATTTCCATTTTCCGGCCGGTTTCCCACAGTCTGCCCGCAGTTAGGACAGAAGGCGGCCCCTTCCGGAATCTGGCTTCCACATTTCGAACAAAACATCATCAATTCCTCCTTTTGATTATGTAATATGTATGTCGGCGGTTGTTGCCCGGTTCTGTGCAAATTACCCGTCATACAGACGGTGCAAGCCGGAATATTCCGCCAAAACACTCCGAAATTTATTATATAGCACATAGGCGGGAATGTCTACTTTATTGCCGGAAAAGCCGCTGTCGCTTCTGAATATCTGCTGAGGGATGGAACCTGATGTTTCCACGCTCTGCCGGCAAAGCCAATTCGTGCTTTATTTCTGTATCTTTCAGTGATATACTGAAAGAAATACTTGGGGATAAAGGTGAGATGTTTTGTTATGAGATTTAATCTGATGGATAATGTTATAACCCGGGCGCTGAGCAAGATCTGCGATATGATCTGCCTGAATGTTCTGTGGGTGATATGTTCTATACCGATCGTCACGATCGGGGCGTCCACCACAGCTCTGTATACGGTTATGCTGAAGATGGTGAGAAATGAAGAGGGATATATTTTCCGGGGGTTTTTTAAGGCGTTTAAGGAAAATTTTAAACAGAGTACGATCATCTGGCTGATCGTGGCTGCGCTTGGCGCGGTCTGGTGGATCGATTATAGAGTGTCAGGGCTGATGGGCCAGGGGATCAGCGATGTGTTCCGGATCATATTTCTGCTTCTGGGGTTTCTTCTGCTGTCTGTGATCATCTATGTATTCCCGCTGACAGCGCGCTATGAAAACAGTATTTCAGCGACATTTAAAAATGCCATTATTCTTACCGTGGCAAAGCTGCCATATACATTTATAATGGTGGCGGTTCTGGTCATTGCGGTGCTTGCGTCGTTGTGGAATACCATGATGCTCATGATGGCGCTGCCTTTGTGGTTCATTTTCGGAGTGTCGCTGATCGCATGGGTTAATTCTTACCTGCTCAGAAGGGTTTTTACTGTTTTTGAGCAGGAGGAAGAAGATACAAAAGAAAAGGAAGAGGTATAAAAATGAATTTTCTGGAGGAAAGAATTGTAAAGGACGGGGTTGTAAAAGAGGGAAATGTGCTTAAAGTGGACAGCTTTCTGAACCACCAGATGGATATTGAACTGATGGATCAGATGGGAGCGGAGTTTAAGCGGAGATTTGAAGGAAAGCCAATCAACAAGATACTCACGATCGAGGCCTCGGGAATCGGCATTGCATGTGTGGTGGCCCAGCATTTTCACGTGCCTGTCGTGTTTGCGAAAAAGTCTCAGAGTATCAATCTTGACGGCGAAGTATATGTGGCAGAGGTAGAGTCCTTTACACATAAGTGCATCAATCATGTGATCGTAGGGAAGAAATTTCTTACCGAGGAAGATCATGTGCTGATCATTGATGATTTCCTGGCAAACGGATGCGCTCTCCAGGGGCTGATCCAGATCGTTCAGGCGGCCGGCGCCACGGTTGAAGGAATCGGGATCGCAATAGAAAAAGGTTTCCAGTCAGGCGGAAGGATCATAAGAAACCTGGGGTTCCAGCTGGAGTCCCTTGCCATCGTGGACGGCATGGATGCAGAAACAGGGCGTATTGATTTCCGGCCTCAGCAGGAAGAACAGCGGAAAAGCGCGGCGGACGGACTGATAAAACCTGAAGAATGTGTGTGCAGAAGTTCAACGCTTGATTGACAGGTGCAAGGGCCGCAAAGATCAAAGCCCAGTAAGAAAAATGTACAAAAATAAGGTGCTGTCAATTAGCAATACTTACGAAAATAATTGAAAATTGTCAAAATATCTTACCCTATAACCCGAATTGTGTTAAAATAAATCAGGTAAGACCGCAGAAAAAGGCCGTTACAGCGTTGTACCGGTCTTTCTTTGGCTATACTTATACTATAAGAGCAAGTGTGGAAGAGTGTTTTGGAAAAGAAAAAGGAGGAATAAGATGCTCAGAAGAGGAGATGCGGTTGTTTACAAATGCAGGGGCCTGTATAAGGTAGAAGATATTGGCACGCTGGATTTTTCTTTTGCTGACAGGAAGAAAAAATACTATACGCTCCAATCTGTCGAAGACGAGCGGGACAGAGCGTATGTGCCTACTGACGACGAATCGAATATCCGCAAGCCTGTCAGCAGAGAAGAGGCGCTGAGCCTGATCGAACGGATGCAGGATATCGAAGTGCTGAAAGTGAAAAATGAAAAGCTTCGCGAGCAGGAATATAAAGACTGTATTGCGGATTATTGTCCCGAAAACTGGGTGAAAGTTCTTAAGACAACATACAACAGGACAAAAAGCAGAGGAAGCATAACCAGTGTTGACCGGAAATATCAGCTGCTTCTTGAACATGCTCTGTACAGTGAGTTTTCTTTTGTTTTAGGAATTCCAGCGGGCCAGATGACGCAGTTTATTGAGGAACACGTATTGCGAAAAAACTGAGCGCGTGATATACTTCTCCTGAATATTTTATTTAGGAGGAGTTATTTTTTATGGACGCAGACCCTGCGGGGAACTCAATTTTATTTGACCTGCTGCTTTTATTGTTTTTTACTCTCATGAACGCCTATTTTGCCGGAGCTGAGATGGCGGTCGTGTCGGTGAACAAGAACCGGATCCGAAGCCAGGCTCAGGAAGGCAACAAAAAGGCAAAGATAATCGAGAAGCTTTTTGACGATTCTACAAAATTTCTTTCTACGATTCAGGTGGCTATCACATTTGCCGGATTCTATTCATCTGCATCCGCAGCGGCGGGGATATCGCCAGTACTGGCACAGTGGCTGAGACAAGCCGACATTCCCTACAGCCAGCAGATCGCGCACAACGGCGTGACGCTGATACTGATGTTTTTTAACCTGGTGTTCGGCGAACTGGTGCCGAAGAGGATCGCTCTCCAGAAGGCCGAGGCATTCAGTATGATGACAGTAATGCCGATCCATTATGTTTCCATTTTTCTATCGCCGTTTATTAAACTGCTTTCTGTATCGACAAAGCTGGTGCTCAAGCTTTTGGGGATGAAGACAGAAGACCAGGAAGAAGCCGTCACAGAAGAGGAGATAAAAGCCCTTTTGAAAATGGGAAATGAGAGCGGCACTTTTGACGACGAGGAAAGGGAAATGATCGACTCGGTGTTTGCATTTGACGACAGAACAGCCCGGGAGATCATGGTTCCAAGGCGCGAGGTAGTGACCATTGATATTGAAGAGCCGTTTGAAGAACTCATAGACGAAATCCTGGAGACAAGGCATAACAGAATCCCTGTTTATGAGGAGAGTATAGACAATATTATCGGAGTGCTGCATGTAAAAGACGTGATGATCGAACTGAGAAAGTCCGGCCTTGATAAGATCAATATACGGGAAATGCTGCACAAGCCGTACTTTGTGCCGGAAACAAAAGAGGCGGACGAGTTGTTCCGCACCATGCAGGCAGAAAGGCACCACATGGCAATCCTGGTAGATGAATATGGTGGATTTTCCGGGATCGTGACGATCGAAGATCTTGTCGAGGAAATCATGGGAGACATAAATGAAGAGTATGAGGAGGTAACCCCTGAAATCCAGGCGGTCAGCGAGACCGAATATATCCTGGATGGAGGCATCCTGATCGAAGACCTGAATGAGGAACTGGGGCTGAAGCTGGAAACGGAAAATTATGATACGCTTTCCGGTTATCTGATCGAACAACTGGGCCATATTCCGGCAAAAGAGGACAGAGATGTGATCAGGGAGGAAAATCTTGTATTTACGGTTATGGAAGTAAAGGATAACCGGATTATCAGAGTAGAACTGCAGATCGAGCCGCAGCCGGAGAAGGAAGAGGTGGAAAATCCTGACGGGAAAAAGCGGCGTGAAATACAAGAAGATGACAAAAACGGAAAGGAGACGCAGTAAGATGAAGAAGCTGTCTATCGAAGAAGAATTAAAAAACAATTCCTATCCCGGAAGAGGGATCATTATCGGCAGAACGCCAGATGGGGAAAAGGCTGTTACAGCGTATTTTATTATGGGGCGCAGTGAGAACAGCCGCAACCGCATCTTTGTGGAGGATGGAGAGGGGATCCGTACACAGGCATTTGATCCGTCCAAACTGACAGACCCGAGTCTGATCATCTACGCGCCGGTGCGTGTACTGGGCAATAAGACGATCGTGACAAACGGGGATCAGACGGATACGATTTACGAGGGGATGGATAAACAGCTTACTTTTGAGCAGTCGCTGCGCAGCCGTGAGTTTGAGCCTGACGAACCGAATTATACGCCGCGTATTTCTGGTATCATGCATATTGAAAACGGAGCGTATAATTATGCTATGTCCATTTTAAAAAGTGATAACGGCAGACCGGAAGGATGCAGCAGATACACGTTTGCATATGAGAATCCTGCTGCGGGAGAGGGACGCTTTATCCATACTTATATGTGCGACGGAGATCCGCTCCCCAGCTTTGAAGGGGAGCCGAAGCTGATCGGTATTATGGACGATATGGACAGTTTTACAGAACTTTTGTGGAACAGCCTGAACGAAGACAATAAAGTCTCTCTCTTTGTCCGCTATATTGATATAGAGACGGGAAAATATGAGACAAGGATCGTAAACAAAAATAAGTAAAGACAGAATTGAAATAATGATATGCAGAAGCCGGAGCAGATGCAAATGCTGTTCCTTTGATTCATGCCGCTTCTGAGTGCGGCGCTGGAGGTAAAGATGAAAGAATTAGAACTGAAATACGGATGCAACCCCAATCAGAAACCATCAAAGATATATATGAGCGACGGAAGTGATCTGCCGATCCAGGTATTGTGCGGCAGACCGGGATATATTAACTTTCTGGATGCATTTAACGGCTGGCAGCTTGTAAGTGAACTGAAAAAAGCTACAGGACTTCCGGCGGCGACGTCTTTTAAACATGTATCACCGGCCGGCGCAGCGGTGGGACTTCCGCTGTCAGAAACACTTGCAAAGATTTACTGGGTGGATGATCTGGGAGAACTCTCTCCTCTCGCAAGCGCCTATGCAAGAGCCAGAGGGGCGGACAGAATGTCATCCTTCGGCGATTTCATCGCCCTGTCCGATGTGTGCGACGTAGATACGGCGCGTCTGATCAAGAGAGAGGTATCCGACGGCGTGATCGCTCCGGGATATGAGCCGGAAGCGCTGGAACTTCTCAAACAGAAGAAAAAAGGAAATTACAATATCATTCAGATCGATCAAAACTATGTGCCGGCAGCTCTGGAGCACAAAGAGGTGTTTGGAATTACTTTTGAGCAGGGCAGAAATGAACTGAACATCGGGAAAGATTTTTTCTCCAATGTAGTTACAGAGAATAAAGAGATCCCAGATGCTGCAAAGGTTGATCTTGCTATTGCAATGATCACTCTGAAATATACTCAGTCCAACTCGGTGTGCTATGTGAAAGACGGACAGGCGATCGGAATCGGAGCAGGGCAGCAGTCAAGAATCCACTGTACCCGTCTGGCAGGACAGAAGGCGGACAACTGGTGGCTGCGCCAGAGCCCGAAGGTGCTGGGGCTGAAGTTCCGCGAGGGAATCGGCAGAGCAGACCGGGACAATGCCATTGATCTTTATATTGGGGAAGAATATATGGATATTCTCGCGGACGGTGTGTGGGAGAACACCTTCATTGAGAAACCGGAAGTATTTACGCGCGAGGAGAAAAGAGAGTGGCTGGATAAAATGACAGACGTGGCTCTCGGATCAGATGCATTTTTCCCGTTCGGGGATAATATCGAGCGCGCGCACAAGAGCGGCGTAAAATATATCGCGCAGCCGGGAGGATCGGTAAGGGATGACAATGTAATTCAGACCTGCAATAAGTACGGCATGGCAATGGCGTTTACAGGAATCCGTCTGTTCCATCATTAATCCCGGCGGACGGCAAAGAGAAAGAGGGAGAACCTGTATGATTATAGAAACAAAAAGCCCGGAAGAAACATTCCGTGTGGGGATGCGCCTGGGACAGAAGGCTGCTGCAGGTCAGGTGTTTACTCTCACGGGAGATCTCGGAGTAGGAAAAACAGTGTTTACACAGGGGCTCGCCAGGGGGCTTGGAATTGTGGAGCCGGTCAGCAGTCCTACATTTACGATCGTTCAGGTATATGATGAAGGGCGTCTCCCGTTTTATCATTTTGATGTTTATCGCATTGGCGACGTAGAGGAAATGGATGAAGTAGGATTTGATGACTATATAATGGGAGACGGGGTATCCCTGATCGAGTGGGCGGATTTGATAGAAGAAATCCTGCCTGAAAAGAGAACGGAAGTTCTTATAGAAAAAGATCTGGAACAGGGGTTTGATTACAGAAAAATTACAATTCACGAACTGGATGGATGATGCGGCGGTGCTGCTGCGGAAAGGGGTGGGAAACCATCTGATTCTGCGGCAGCGCTTTTGCGCGCAGAATACTGGCAGGGGTATGGATAAATCACACAGGCAGCAGAAAGGAATTAGTATGATAGTTTTAGCAATAGACAGCTCGGGCATGACGGCTACCGCAGCGCTGGTGGAGGACGACCGGACAATTACAGAATATACGGTCGATTATAAAAAAACACATTCCCAGACGCTTCTGCCAATGATCAGTGATATGGCGGAGATGATCAACATGGATATTTCCTCCGTGGATGCTATTGCTGTGGCAGGCGGACCGGGTTCTTTTACCGGACTCAGGATTGGATCGGCGACAGCAAAGGGGCTGGGACTTGCATTGGGAAAGCCGCTGATCCATGTGCCGACAGTTGATGCCCTGGCGTATGGCATGTACGGCTGCACGGATATCATCTGTCCGATCATGGACGCCAGAAGAAATCAGGTATATACGGGAGTATACACTTTTTCTGTGAAAGATTCTGAAAAGAAAGCCGGCAATGAACAAGAATATGTTTTTCGGACGTTGAAAATGCAGATGGCCGCTCCGGTCAGTGATCTGATCCGCAGGCTTAACAACTACGGACGACCGGTTGTTTTCCTGGGAGACGGCGTGCCTGTATACAGAGAAATGCTGGCGGAAGGGCTGAAGGTTCCTTATTCGTTTGCGCCTTCCTATATGAATCGGCAGCGGGCAGCCGTGGTGGGGGCTCTCGGTATCCGGTATTATAAGAGGGGAAGATATGAAACGGCGGCAGAGCATAAACCGGAATATTTAAGAGTGTCGCAGGCAGAACGGGAGCGGGCGGAGCGCGAAAAAAACGCGGCTCCTGAAGTCAGAAAGATGACAATGGAAGATGCCGCGGCTGTGGCTGAAATGGAGCACCAGCTCTTTTCGGACGCGTGGAGTGAAAAATCTGTTCTTGGAACCTGGCAGCAGCCGGGGACAATATGCCTCCTTGCTGAAAAAGCAGGCCGCACAGCAGGATATCTGCTGGCCTACAGTTCAGGGGAAGAAGCAGAGATCGCCCGGATCGGAGTGGCGAAAGAATTCCAGAGACAGGGGACGGGTCTTGCGCTGTTGAGAGAATTGGAAAAAATATGCGTCGAACAGGATATACAAAGGATTCTTCTTGACGTGAGAGGAAGCAATACGGCTGCGAGAGGGTTGTATGAGTCGTTCGGATTCAGGGAAGACGGCATTCGCCAGCGCTTTTATGAAGAACCGCAGGAGGATGCTATACTGATGAGCAGGCGTGTCGGGGAGGGCGTATAAATCAGGCGGTGAGCTTTCCGCCAGTCTGGATGCAGGGACAGGACAGGGACAGGTATGTTTCCTTTTCTGGAAATTGTTTTGCAGTTTCGGCAGAAGTTCCCACTAGGAATTATCCGGTGTTCATGCTATAGTTTGGGCGTAGAAAAACGGCGGCAACGCCTTTGGACACAGGAGGAAAATGTATGCGCCAGTATCAGACAAAAGAAACAAAAGAAATCAAAAAAATTATTTGTAATAAATGCGGCAGGGAAATTCAGGCAGTAAACGGATATCCCCGGGAGGGGGTATTCAGCGTGGATTATGAATGGGGCTATTTTTCTGAAAAAGACGGGGAACGGCACAGCTTTGATCTGTGTGAATCCTGTTATGATGAACTGCTTCGTTCTTTTGAGATACCTGCCGGGATAGAAGAATAGAGCAGAGGTATTGTATGTTAGATGTTTGTTTGCTGGGAAGCGGAGGCATGATGCCGCTCCCGCACCGTTATCTGACGGCGCTGCTGACCCGCTTTAACGGCAGCAGCCTGTTGATCGACTGCGGGGAGGGAACCCAGATCGCGATGAAAGAAAAAGGCTGGAGCTTTAAGCCGGTTGATGTGATCTGTTTTACGCATTATCACGGCGACCATATCAGCGGACTTCCCGGACTTCTGTTGACGATGGGAAATGCTGACCGGACAGAGCCGCTGACGATGATCGGGCCAAAAGGACTGGAACGGGTAGTGGGATGTCTCCGGGTGATCGCACCGGAACTTCCTTTTCCGATCGTGTACAGAGAGATCACGGGTGCAGAGCAGACCTTTGAAATGAACGGATATCGTCTGAAAGCCTTTCGCGTAAATCATAATGTTCTTTGTTATGGTTATACGCTTGAGATTGACCGGGCAGGGAAATTTGACCCGGCCCGGGCCAGGGAACAGGATATTCCGCTGCAGTACTGGAGCAGGCTCCAGTCAGGAGTGACAATAGAAGACGGAGGCAGAGTGTTTACGCCGGATATGGTGCTTGGCCCGCCTCGCAAGGGAATCAAATTGACATATACTACGGATACGAGGCCCACGGACTCTATTCGAAGAAATGCAGCCGGATCCGATCTCTTTATCTGTGAGGGTATGTATGGGGAAAAGGAGAAGGCTGCAAAAGCGGTCGAGTATAAGCATATGACATTTTACGAGGCTGCGGCGCTGGCAAAAGACGCAAAGGTAAAAGAAATGTGGCTGACACATTACAGCCCCTCTCTTATCCGTCCGGAGCAGTACATGGATGATGTGCGCAGGATATTTCCGGCGGCCAGAGCCGGTAAAGACGGTATGACAACGGAACTGACATTTGAAGACAACGAGGTATAATATAAGATGAAAGAAATCAGAGATATCAATATACTGGCGATTGAGACTTCGTGCGATGAAACTGCGGCTGCAGTTGTCCATAATGGCAGAGAAGTGCTGTCTAACATTATTTCGTCACAGATCGATCTCCATAAGCTTTACGGCGGAGTGGTGCCGGAAATCGCATCCAGGAAGCACATTGAAAAGATCAATCAGGTGATAGAGGAGGCGCTTAAGGAAGCGGAAACCACCCTGGACGATATTGATGCAGTCGCTGTGACATATGGTCCCGGCCTTGTAGGAGCGCTGCTTGTAGGCGTTGCAGAGGCAAAGGCGATCGCGTATGCCAGGAAGCTCCCTCTTGTGGGCGTGCATCATATCGAGGGGCATATTTCTGCAAATTATATTGAACATCCAGATCTGGAACCGCCGTTTCTCTGCCTTGTAGCATCGGGAGGGCACACTCATCTGGTTCGTGTAAGGGAATATGGGGAATATGAAATCCTTGGAAGAACGAGGGATGATGCAGCAGGGGAGGCCTACGATAAAGTGGCCAGAGCAATCGGCCTGGGATATCCCGGCGGGCCGAAGATAGACCGGCTTGCGAAAGAGGGTAACCCCGACGCAGTTCATTTCCCGAAAGCCCATATCGAAGGAGCTGAATATGATTTCAGTTTCAGCGGGCTTAAATCAGCGGTGCTCAATTATATAAACGGATGTAAAATGAAAGGAGAAAATTATGATCCTGCGGATATAGCAGCATCGTTTCAGAAAGCGGTCGTAGATGTCCTTGTGGAAAACTCTATGAAAGCTGCCGAAAACCTTGGCATATATAAATTTGCCATTGCCGGAGGCGTGGCATCCAATACAGCGCTGCGTGCGGCGATGAAAAATGCATGTGAAGAACGGGAAATCCGGTTTTTTTATCCTTCGCCGGTTTACTGCACGGATAATGCGGCCATGATCGGTGCGGCAGGTTACTATGAGTTTCTGGCCGGGACACGGCATGGATGGGATTTGAACGCGGTTCCAAATCTTAAACTGGGAGAGAGGTAGGAGTTTGGAGAAAGAGTATTGTACGGCTGTTGTGCTGGCAGCCGGAAGCGGCAGGAGAATGGGAACAAAAGTACATAAACAGTATCTGTTAATGGGTGGGAAGCCGGTGCTGTTTTATTCTCTGAATGCATTTCAGCGCTCAAAGTATATAGATGAGATCGTCCTTGTCACAGGAGCAGGCGAAGAAGAATACTGCAGGACAAATATTGTGGAACGGTACGGATTTGATAAGGTGAGCCAGGTTGTGTGCGGAGGCGCAGAAAGATATCATTCCGTCTGGAATGGATTGCAAACAGTCCGGCGGGAAGGCTATGTGTTTATCCATGATGGTGCCCGGCCGTTTGTTGATGAAATGATCATAGCCAGAGCGTATCAGTGCGTCCGGAAACATAAAGCCTGTGCGGCCGGTATGCCCGTAAAGGACACGATCAAAATCACGGACAAAGATGGATTTGTAAAAGATACACCTGACAGGAATACATTGTGGCTTATCCAGACGCCCCAGGTATTTGAGGTGAATCTTCTGACAGAGGCATATTCTCTGCTGATGCAGCAAGAAGACATAGAAGTGACCGATGACGCCATGGTCGTAGAGCAGATGCTCCATTATCCTGTAAAATTGTTTCATGGAACCTATGAAAACATCAAAATAACAACTCCAGAAGATCTGGTCATTGGAGAAGGTTTTTTAAGTCATAAAATGTAAAAAATGTATTGACACAGGTTTTGCATATGTGATAGAATAAACAGCGTCGCAAAAAGCGGCGCTGTAATTGAACTCGCTTTAAAGCGAGAGATGGAGAGGTATCGAAGTGGTCATAACGAGGCGGTCTTGAAAACCGTTTGTCCGAAAGGGCGCGTGGGTTCGAATCCCACCCTCTCCGCTTTATGGAGAAGTACCCAAGCTGGCCGAAGGGGCTCCCCTGGAAAGGGAGTAGGTCGTTAGTAGCGGCGCGAGGGTTCAAATCCCTCCTTCTCCGTTTGATATTATCCAGAAACTACTGGAAGATAACCAGTAGTTTTTGTTTTTCCTGAAACCGGTAAAACTGCAAGCGCCGGATAAGTATAAAAGGGTGGCGTTGTGGATGATATCATTCTGAAATACCATAGATCATTGTCGGGGAAGGCCGGAAAAAAGAGTTGAAAAAACTTGTAAAAAATGGTTGACATATGGCAGTGAAAAGTGGTAATATATTTAAGCTGACCCGTGAGGGAAAGTAGAAAAAGTTCTTGACAAAGCGAAAGAGTTTTGATAAACTATTAAAGCTGTCGCTTGAGAGAACGGCAGGAACCTTGATAACTGAACAATAGACAACAACCCTTGAAAATTTCTTTAAGAGAAAATTTTTCGAACAGCGGAGACCGCGCGAGAAACTTTGTTTCGAGCTGAGGAGCGGTCGAAGCGGAACCAAACACAGTAAAAAGGGAAGAATTAGCTAGTAGTTAGTTCTGAACTTGGAACAAACATTTTTAACGAGAGTTTGAT
>DXDR01000098.1 GCA_019115385.1 Candidatus Mediterraneibacter avicola
GGCGGTTTATGTGTTTGTTTGGCGTGGTAACTTAACAATACAACATAAATACAAAAACTGCTATTTTTTTCGGAAAAGTAGCGGAATTATGTACCTTGCACTAGCCGTCGCGCCAGCGACTTGGTACAATGATATATTCCGACACCAATGATGGCAGCCGCGGCCAGATACTGAATTACCGCAAATATTCCGACCGGGAATACAGCGGTCAGGATACCCGCGATGAGCAGTACGGCGCCAATTATAAAATATGCTGTACGAACCTTTTTTCTTCCTCTGTTCCATGAATCGATCATTTCCTGTACATAATCAAAATCTGAATCAAACCATCTCATATGTCATCTCTCCTATCTGTTATTAAGCAGTATACGTTGAAACTTCTATTTCCTGTTCTCAATACCGGATCCAGCTTACGGATACAGTATGTGGCTGCTGTCTTCCGGTAATTTCAATATAGCTGACAGACTGTACTTCCGCCACTTATAATTTTCCCACTCTGTCTTTACACTATTTAAAAACTGTCAGCATTTCTTACAATTTAAGCAGTCTGTCAGGACAAAATTTAAAAATTGAGAGTCGCATTCAAAAAAATTATCTGATATATAAAAAATGTAAATCCTATAAAACGGCGGAAAGGAGGATATCTTTCCATGAATATCGATGAAAGTGTATTTGCTGTTAAGTTGTATGAGATGGAAGAGCAGTATGGAAAACTGCAGTGCAGGATCCGGATCTGCGAAGAAGGCGGCAGGGAAAAGATCCATTCAGAATTGAAAAAGGCCAGAGAAGAATATAAGGAAAATACTCTGCTGCTGGAGGAAAAGGCCAGAACCTGCCGCTCCGGCGCCGTGACCAGTCTGGTTCAGGCTCAGCTGGATTACAGACATAAAATGGGGGACGGTATGAAAAAGCAGCTTATAAAAGATATTCATTCCCAGGACAGCAGCCCCCGGGAAGACGAAAAGGAAGCGGATATGCTGTATGCGGAGTTTGCCATGGATTTTGCCACCCTTGCTATGCAGCAGGCGCTGATCTCAGCCCTGACGGCGCTGGACAGCCAGAAGAGCCCGGAAAGTGAAAGCGGCGCCGCTGAAGGATATGAGAGATATATAGATTAGAAGAAAGAAGAAAGGAGAAAACACAGAATGCAGGAAGTTAAAAAACCCAAAAAACCGCTGATTTATTATTATGTGATTGTTCTTGTTGTTTTGATGATATTCAATTTTCTGCTGATGCCCTGGGCAGCAGAGCAGCGCATAACAGAAGTCGGATATGACAGATTTATTGAAATGACCGAGGAAAAAGATATCGGACAGGTTGAGATCAATCAGGAAGACAATGAGATTGTTTTTACGGACAAAGAAGGCAGCGCTATTTACAAGACAGGAATGGTTGAGGATCCTGACCTGACGCAGCGGCTGTACGACTCAGGAGCAAAATTTTCCGGGCAGATTCTGGAGCAGATGTCTCCGATTCTATCGATTCTTCTGTCATGGATCCTTCCGGTTGTGATTTTTATCGCTATCGGCCAGTACATGTCCAGGAAACTGATGAAGAAGGCCGGAGGGCAGAATTCTATGATATTCGGTACGGGCAGGAGCAATGCAAAAGTATATGTCAAATCTTCCGAGGGCATAAAGTTTACTGATGTGGCCGGAGAAGACGAGGCAAAAGAAAGCCTTGCAGAAATCGTAGATTATCTGCACAATCCTGGAAAGTACAGAGAAGTCGGGGCGGCCGTGCCCAAGGGGATCCTTCTGGTAGGGCCTCCGGGAACAGGTAAGACCATGCTGGCGAAAGCCGTGGCCGGAGAAGCAAATGTTCCGTTCTTTTCTATGTCAGGTTCCGAATTTGTAGAGATGTTTGTAGGTATGGGAGCATCAAAAGTACGTGATCTGTTTAAGCAGGCAAAGGAGAAGGCGCCCTGCATCGTATTTATCGACGAGATTGACGCCATCGGCCAGAAAAGGGACGGCCGTGCAGGCGGAAATGATGAGCGCGAGCAGACGCTGAATCAGCTGCTCACAGAGATGGATGGATTTGAGACAAATAATGGAGTCATCATACTTGCGGCGACAAACCGTCCAGAGTCACTTGACCCGGCGCTTACAAGGCCAGGAAGATTTGACCGGAGAGTTCCGGTAGAACTGCCGGATCTGAAAGGCCGTGAGGAAATCCTGAAAGTTCATGCGAAGAAAGTAAAGCTGGATGAAAGCGTGGATTTTGCCGGCATCGCACGTATGGCCTCGGGAGCTTCCGGCGCAGAACTCGCCAATATCATCAATGAGGCTGCACTCCGGGCAGTAAGAGAGAACCGGCGGTTTGTGACCCAGGCGGATCTGGAAGAAAGTATTGAAGTAGTTATTGCAGGATACCAGAAGAAAAATGCCATCCTTACTGATCAGGAGAAAAAAGTGGTTGCATACCATGAGATCGGGCACGCACTTGTGGCGGCAAAACAGAGCAATTCCGCACCGGTGCAGAAAATTACGATCGTTCCACGTACCTCAGGCGCACTGGGATATACCATGCAGGTGGAAGAGGGCAATCATTATCTGATGAGCCAGGAAGAACTGGAGAACAAGATCGCCACCCTGACCGGAGGAAGAGCGGCGGAGGAACTTGTTTTCAACTCTGCATCCACAGGCGCCTCGAATGATATTGAGCAGGCCACGAAGCTTGCCCGCTCCATGATCACCCGCTACGGAATGAGCAGGGATTTTGATATGGTGGCAATGGAGACAGTGACGAACCAGTACCTGGGCGGAGACACTTCTTTGAGCTGTTCTGCGGAAACACAGACAGAGATCGACCGTCAGGTCGTAGAGCTTGTAAAAAAACAGCATGAGAAAGCGTCGAAGATCCTGGCTGAAAACAGGACCAAGCTGGACGAGCTGGCGGATTACCTCTACGAGAAAGAAACGATCACAGGAGAGGAATTCATGCAGATATTAAATGCATGATATAACCTTTGTTATAGATATACAGGACAGAGGGACAGACGTTCCGTGTTTTTGTTCTGTGATAATTGACATAGACAGCAAATAGAATTTGTACAGAAGAAAAGAAAGGCGGAATTACAAATGGGAAAGTCAATTAAAGAAACCATGCAGGAGTTTACAGTAAATCAGGCGCTTAAATATCTTGAAGGCAATCCGGAGGAAAATATTCCGAAGCTGATGTCATTTGTGGACCGGCTTATGCCGAAGGACTGGTATGTAAGCCAGAGAAATGCGATTCGCGGGGCTATTGAAAAGAAAAATAACTGGTATCAGCTTATCTTACGGCTCTACGAGCTGGATCCGGGCGTGCGCCGGGCGTTTTTCCAGAACTTTATTACAAATGCCAGCCTGAAGGGAAGCGCAACGCAGGACGAGATGGCGAAAAAATACAACTGCAACATTCCCTGGGCAATCCTGCTCGACCCGACTACAGCGTGCAATCTGAACTGTACAGGGTGCTGGGCCGCGGAGTACGGACATCAGTTTAACCTGAGTCTGGAGGACATAGATTCTATTGTCCGTCAGGGAAAAGAACTGGGCACGTATATGTACATTTACACAGGAGGCGAGCCCACCGTGCGAAAAAAAGATATCTTTAAAATCTGTGAGATGCATCCAGACTGTGAGTTCCTTGCATTTACAAATGGAACTATGATCGACGAGGAGTTCTGCCGGGAAATGCTGCGAGTGAAAAACTTTGTCCCGGCCATCAGTCTGGAAGGATTTGAGAAAGCCAACGACGGACGGCGCGGCGAGGGAGTATACTACAAAGTGCGCCGCGCAATGGAATTGATGAAAGAGCATAAGCTTCCGTTTGGAATCTCGGTGTGCTACACCAGCCAAAACTTTGAGGATGTCAGCAGCGAGGCATTTTATGATATGATGATTGAAAGCGGCGCGCTGTTTGTATGGTATTTCCATTACATGCCGGTAGGGCACGGCGCCGTAACAGAACTTCTGCCCACACCGGAACAGAGGGAAGAGATGTACCATCGTATCCGGCATTTCCGTGAGACGAAACCGATCTTCGGTATGGACTTTCAGAATGACGGCGAGTATGTGGGCGGCTGTATCGCAGGCGGCAGAAGATATCTTCACATTAATGCCAAAGGCGATGTGGAGCCATGTGTATTTATCCATTATTCCAATGTAAATATCCATGACTGCTCCCTTCTGGACGCGCTGAGAAGCCCGATTTTCCAGGCATACCACGACAACCAGCCGTTCAACGGCAACCATCTGCGCCCGTGTCCGATGCTGGAAAACCCGGAACGCCTGAGAAATCTGGTAAAGGAGACTGGAGCAGTGAATACAGATTATCAGGACCCGGAGAAGGTAGATGACCTGTGCGACCGGTGCGTGCCATATGCAGAAAACTGGAAACCGACGGCAGATAAACTGTGGGAAGCAAGCCATCCTCATAATAGATAGATTTGGTTTTGTATAAGAAAAGGGGCGCTGGAAGGTGAGGGAATACAGAGTGCCGCCGGCTGATTTTCCTTTTTTCTTTTGGTGAAATGTGATAGTCTGATGTATGAAATTAAAATACAGTGAAATATGGAAGATCAAAATGCAGAGGAGCGGAGAAGATGACAGGCGGGAATAAGAAAAACTATCAGATCACGGCATTCTGCCATCGCTTTCTGGCGGATTATATCAGGGAAGGCAGCGTATGCATTGACGCTACCTGTGGCAACGGCCATGATACGGAGTATCTTTGCCGGATGGCGGGCCCATCGGGAAAGGTATATGCTTTTGATATACAGAAACAGGCGGTGCAGCATACGAAGGAGAGACTGAAACGTGCCGGATATGAGGAAAGGGCGGCGATATACTGTGCCGGACATGAACATATGGCAGAGTATGTGCGGGAGGCGGCGGATGCCATCGTTTTTAATTTCGGTTATCTGCCGGGAGGCGATCACGCGCTTTCTACACGGGCGGAAACGAGCCTGGAGGGAGTGAGGCAGAGCCTGGATATTCTGAAGCCGGGCGGAGTGATGAGCCTGTGCATCTACAGCGGCGGAGATACGGGATATGAGGAGAAAAATGCGCTGATGGAATACCTGAAAGAACTGGATCCGGCCAGATGGCTGGTGATCGCGTGCAGCTACTATAACCGGAAAAATGATCCGCCTCAGCCGGTGTTTGTGATCCGGCTGTGATGAGAAGTGAAATTACTGGCACACAGGTGGAGAAACCGCCTCAGTACCGGGTGATCGTCGTCATACCGGTAATATACTCCGAAGGACAGTACCGGCAGATCTGTGATTCGGATATATTTTACATCCGGTTCTCTTGCCGGTGTGATATCAGGGTACAAAGTGTATCCCATCTGCGCTCTGACCATAGTCATGGCGCTTTCCATATTGTCGGCAAAAAAGCACTGCTCAGGGCGCAGTTTTCCAATGATACTGTTCTGCATGGTGAAGATAGGATCTGCGATCTGCCGTGGGGAGCAGGCGATAAAATTTCCTGACAGATGCTTTTGGGTCAGGGTTTCATATTGTGCCAGCGGATGGTCAGGATGACAGATGCAGGCGACGGGAGCAGAACAGAGTTCTCTGAAATAAAGAGAGGACTTTTTCTGCTCCTCTTTTATGCCAAAAGCGGCATGAATCTGTTTATTTTCAATCAGGCCCAGGAGAGAGGGGAAGGGGACGAGACGGATATTCGGGCGCAGCAGAGGAAAATCCTCCGACAGTTTTTTCAGAAGAGGGGGCAGCAGGTTCAGTTCCATATGGTTATGACATCCCAGTTCAAAGGGAATGAACCGCTCATGATTTCCCAGACGTTCCTTAGCGGACAGGGCGGTTTTCAGGATCAGTTCCGCATCAGGAAGGAATTGAATTCCTTCCTGTGTGAGTGAGACGTTTTTACTTGTCCGCTTAAATAATTTTACGTTCAGTTCATCCTCCAGCGAGTGGATCTGATGGCTCACTGCGGGCTGGGTGATGCGGAGCGCTTCGGACGCCCTTGAGAAATTCAGATGTTCCGCCACTGCGACAAAACATTCCAGCTGTATCGTATTCATAATGATCCCTCCTGTATGGTCTGGATTCTTCCTTTGCCACCGACGCTATTAAACAAAAAAATAAATGAATATTTATAAAAGTTCTTTATAGATAATAACATATTTGAATTTCACATTCAAGAAATTTCGAGATAGAATCTCTTATGGACAGACGGTAAGGAGACAAACTGTTCGTGACAAAACGATCGGGAAAAGATACGGAGGTGCACAGCAGAGATGGCAGAGGAGTTTCAGGCGGAAGAACTGATATTTCTGATGAAGAAGATTAATCTGGACATGGAAGCGCAGCTGAAAAGATGCCTGGAGAGACATGATATGAGCGGCACGCAGGTGTACTTCATGGTATATATTCTGCGGCATCACCCGAAGGGGACATACATTACAGAAATGTGCCGTGAGATTGGGGTATCTAAGGCAACGCTGTCCGTCCTGGTGAAAAAACTGAGAGAAAAAGGGTATCTGTGTTTTCAGGAGAGTCCCGGGGATGTGAGAAAGAAGAGGATCGTCCCAACGGAAAAACTCATAGTTCAGGGAAATGAATTCCTACAGAGAGCGGACCGCATGGAGGCGCAGATCTGCAGCGCTCTTGGCCGGAAAGAGAGGGAAGAACTGTGGGAGCTGGAACAGAAGATTCTCACACAGTTGAAAAAAATGGAGAAGGAAAACAGAGAAATAAAGAGACAGGAGGTTACAGTATGAAGACAGTTTTGGTACAACTGAAACAGTATAAAAAGGACACCTTCCTTACGATGGGATTTACGACACTGGAAGTTATCATGGAAGTGCTGCTCCCATTTATCACTGCGCTGATCATTGACAACGGGCTGGAACAGTCCAATATGTCAGCTATAATCAAGTATGGCATCCTGATGCTGGTAATGGCGCTTGTCAGCCTGTTCTCAGGTGCGATGGCGGGAAAATATGCAGCCAGCGCATCTTCGGGATTCGCCTGTAATTTAAGAGAAAGTATGTATGTCCGCGTGCAGGATTACTCTTTTTCGAATATTGATAAATTCAGCACGGCAGGCCTTGTTACAAGAATGACGACGGACGTGACCAATGTGCAGAATGCATTTCAGATGATTATCCGTATCGCGGTGAGAGCGCCGCTGATGCTGCTTTTCAGTATGATCATGTGCTTTCTGATCAATCGCAGCCTGAGCCTTGTGTTCCTGGCAGCTTTGTGTTTCCTGGCGGTGATCCTGGCAGTTATCATGAAAAAAGCGACCGGAGTGTTCCAGGAGGTTTTCGACCGGTATGACGATCTGAACGCCAGCGTACAGGAAAATGTCACAGCTATCCGCGTGGTAAAGGCATACGTCCGGGAAGATCATGAAAATAAAAAATTCCGTAAGGCGGCGGAACATCTTTACCGTCTGTTCGTGAAGGCGGAGAGTCTTCTGGCAGTCAATAACCCGGTGATGATGCTTGTGGTCTACGGATGCATCACGGCGGTTTCCTGGTTCGGAGCACAGTATATCGTGGCGGGGAGCATGAGCACCGGGGATATCACTTCGCTGTTCAGCTACATTATGTCCGTTATGATGTCGCTTATGATGCTGTCTATGATCTTTGTCATGGTGACGATGAGCGCGGCAAGTATCCGCCGTATCTCTGAAGTTTTAAATGAGAAGCCGGAACTCCATGACCCGGCGGATCCCATAACGGAAGTTGCAGATGGAAGCATTGATTTTGACCATGTGAGTTTTGCATATAAACATGGCAGCGGCGAGGATACGCTGGAAGATATCGACCTGCATATCCGTTCCGGCGAGACCATAGGGATCATCGGCGGCACCGGATGCGGCAAATCCAGTCTGGTGAATCTGATCAGCCGTCTCTACGACGCATCTGCAGGAACCGTGAAAGTCGGCGGAAGAGATGTGAAAGAGTACGATATGGAAGTGCTGAGAAACGAAGTCTCGGTTGTGCTTCAGAAGAATGTCCTGTTCTCTGGGACAATTCTCGACAACCTGCGCTGGGGCAATGAAAATGCATCGGAGGAGGAATGTGAGGCGGCCTGCAGGGCGGCGTGCGCATCGAAATTTATTGAGCGGCTGCCGGATAAATATAACACGTGGATCGAGCGGGGCGGAAGCAATGTATCGGGAGGACAGAAGCAGAGACTGTGTATTGCGAGAGCGCTTTTAAAGAAACCCAAGGTACTTATCCTGGACGACTCTACAAGTGCGGTTGATACTGCGACGGATGCGAAGATCAGAGAGGCGCTCCGGCAGGTGATCCCGGGAACGACCAAGATCATTATTGCGCAGAGAGTCTCAAGTGTGGAGGAGGCGGACCGCATCCTTGTGCTGGATGATGGAAAGATCAATGGATTTGACACTCACGAGCATCTGCTGGAAAATAACGAGATTTACCGCGATATTTATGAGTCACAGACCCAGGGCGGCGGAGACTTTGATCATGCAGCCTGAACAGGCAGTCAAGAAACAGAAAGGAGATTGTAAGATGAAAGAGAAAAGGAAAGCGGCATCTATGTATGTCCTGAAACGTCTTCTGGCATACATGGTGAAGAATTATAAATTTTCATTTCTTGTTGTAGTGGTTTGTATTGTGATCGGCGCTTTTGCCACCATGCAGGGGATGCTGTTCGTACAGTCGCTGGTGGACGATTACATTGTGCCGCTGCTGAATTCGGAAAATCCTGACTTCACTCCGCTGGCGCAGGCTCTGTCAGGGATTGTAGTATTTTATATCATTGGTATCGCGGCTTCGTATGCGTATAACAGGATTATGGTAAATGTCAGTCAGGGAACTATGAAGAAATTCAGGGATGAGCTGTTCGCTAATATGGAGTCTCTGCCGATCAAATATTTCGATACCCATGCGCACGGGGATATCATGTCTGTGTATACCAATGACGTGGATACACTGAGACAGCTGTTCAGCCAGAGCATTCCGCAGATCATCAATTCTGCGGCGACGCTGGTGGCTACGTTCATTTCCATGATCGTGCTGAATATACCGCTGACCATTGTCACGCTTGTTATGGCTCTTGTCATGCTGAGAGTAACCACCGTATTCTCCGGGCTGTCCGGCAAATACTTCCAGAAACAGCAGAGAGACCTGGGAAATGTAGACGGATTTATTGAGGAGATGATGGACGGACAGAAAGTTGTCAAAGTCTTCTGTCATTGCAAAGGAGAACCCGGACGGCTATCAGACGGTGCTCACCGGAGATGAAAGCAACTTAAGCCAGGGGCAGAGACAGCTTCTTGCGATTGCCCGGGCGGCGGTAGCAGATCCGCCGGTACTGATCCTGGATGAGGCTACATCATCCATTGATACCCGGACAGAAGGGCTTGTGCAGGCAG
>DXDR01000019.1 GCA_019115385.1 Candidatus Mediterraneibacter avicola
TAATCTGTCGGATTTGGTCTTTTGCTACTGCCATAAATAAACTCCTTTTCGATAAGAATTGTCATATCTGTAATTCTTACCAAAAAGGAGCCATTTTTTACCAAAGCCACAAAGTTTTTTACACTACCGTGATTTGTATCGTGTTTGAAATCATTTCATACTTATGCAGGCGGTTTTGGCGACAGATGCATTGCTGGTACGGTTCTATAGCCAGCAAAACAATTTCTAACTATTATTTCAAATTACTCTATGACAGAACAGACTGGAAAAGATACTTTAGAAAACTGCAGTGCCGCTGCATTTAAAGAGCTTTGGCACGGCTTATCCGCATTTTGCTTTTCACCCAGAAAACAAAGCGGAAATCTACTAGGAGTATAACGGCAGAATGGATGATCTCTTATATGCTCCCAACGCAATCAGAAAAATACTGTCCAATGATATTTACTGCAAATGAAAGGCGGTTCCTGAACCGAAATGCTCCTTTCAGACCGGAAACCGCCTTGTTCTGATATTGATTTATCTGGAACAGCGGAAGAGAAGTTCTTCCCATCTTCTGTCCACTTCTTTCTGGAATGCCTCCAGAAGATATTCATTGCCCTTTTTAAACAGATGTTTGAATCTGCCCTGAGGTCTTAAAAATTCCTCGATCGGTTTTTTGTTTTTCGGCTCATAGTTGAGTATCCATTTTCCTTCCACTACCTCAAACAGCGGCCAGTAGCATGTCTCTACGCCGAGTTTGCAGATTTCCATAATATCAGGAGTATTATATCTCCATCCCCGCGGACAGGGAGCCATAATATTCAGAAAAGCGGCTCCGGGCGTGTAGATCGCTTTCTCTGACTTGATATGCAGATCCTTGAAGTTCTGCACAAATGTAGTCTGTGCCACATAGGGGATGTCATGAGCTGCGATAATGGACGCCAGATCTTTCCGGTTCTGGGGTTTGCCGTTGCTCTGGGAACCAACCGGCGTGGTTGTTGTATCCGCGTAAATAGGCGTTGCCGACGACCGCTGGATTCCCGTATTCATGTAGGCCCCATTGTCGTAACATACATACACCATGTCATGATTGCGCTCCATGGCGCCTGAGAGTGACTGCAGACCGATATCGTAGGTCCCGCCGTCGCCGCCAAAGGTAATGAATTTGTATGTGGCGTCCAGTTTTCCTTTCCGCTTCAGCGCTTTGTACGCGCCTTCCACGCCGCTCAAGGTTGCCCCTGCATTTTCAAAGGCGTTGTGTATGTAGCTGTCCTGCCAGGAAGTGTAAGGATAGGTAAATGTTGAGACCTCCAGACATCCCGTGGCATTTCCGATCACTGCGTGGTCCCCTTCGTGGAGCCCGCGGAGCACGTTTCTTACCGCAATGGTTCCGCCGCACCCTGCACACATTCTGTGACCCGGAGCCAGACGCTCCGGTTTATTCATTGTTTCTTTAAAATTATAAGCCATCTTCTGCGTCCCTCCTTACTCTCTGAGTCCCATATAGCGATATGTCTCGCCGGCGTCATCCTGATCGATCATTACCTGCAGATCCTCAAATACCTGCTCCATATCTTCCACGCGCACATCCCGTCCGCCAAGACCGTATATGATATTAGTAGCCAGGGCTGTGCTTCTTGCCCGGAAAAGAGCTGCCATTACGTCTGCTCCCAGCGGGCCGCCGTGATTGGTATATCCCTCTGCACGGTCCATAACAGCAATGGCTTTCACATTTTTCAGCGCGTCTGCGATTGCTTCGGCCGGGAAGGGACGGTAGAGACGGATTTTTAAAAGACCGACTTTTTCTCCTTTTTCCCGCAGCCTGTCAATGGCGTCCTTTGTAGTTCCTGCTGCCGAGCCGATCATCACCACAGCCCGTTCGGCGTCGTCCAGCCGGTATGCTTCAAAAAGACCGTATTCTCTGCCGGAGAGTTCTGCAAATTCTTTCGCCACATCCAGTACCACCTGTTCTACGTGCCTCATGCCCTCAGCCTGATTCCTTTTTGCTTCCATATAATAATCGGTTACGGAATAAGGACCTACAGCCATTGGGCACTCGGGATTAAGAAGGTAGTTTTCCGGTTCGTATTCACCTACAAAGGATCTGACCTCGTTATCTTCCAGCAGTTCGATATTCTCGACAGCATGGCTGGTAATAAATCCGTCCTGACAGATCATGATGGGAAGTTTTACATCCTTGTGTTCCGAGATGCGGAATGCCTGAACCATATTGTCATAGGCTTCCTGATTATTCTCTGCGTACATCTGAATCCATCCGGAATCGCGGGCTCCCATGCTGTCCGAGTGATCACAGTTGATATTGATCGGTCCCGAAAGGGCGCGGTTTACCAGAGCCAGCGCCAGAGGAAGCCGGTTGGACGCAGCAATGTAAAGCTCCTCCCACATATATGCCAGGCCGCAGGAAGAGGTTGCCGTCAGCGCCCGGGCGCCTGCCGCCGACGCCCCGATGGCCGCGCTCATGGAACTGTGCTCACTCTCTACCGGAATAAATTCCGTATCCACTTCTCCGTTTGCCGCAAAAGAAGCAAAGTACTGGGGAATCTCTGTGGACGGGGTAATGGGAAAAGCCGGGAATACATCCGGGTTAATCTGACGAAGCGCGATAGCTACGGCTTCATTTCCTGATAAACGATCTCTCTTTGCCATTTTAGTTCACCCCTTCCATTGTAATTGCCCCGAAGGGACATGCCTTCACGCAGATGCCGCATCCCTTGCAGTGGTTATAGTCGAATTCTGCTCTTTTTTTGTCGCGGACAGGAATGCAGCTGTCCGGACATACCGGAACACAGAGCAGACATTGTTTGCATTTTTCCTCGATAAATACCGGCTTGACGCTGCTCCATTCTCCTGTCGGAAAATCTTCGGAGGTTCCCGCTCCCGCAATGATCATACCTTCCGTCAGATCCTGCCATTTTGTTTTTAATCCCAGCCTGCTGATATCTGTTGCCATTAGTGCACCTCCTCAAACGCCATTTCAAGGGCTTTCATATTCCCTTCGATTACTTCCGGCTTATTTGCAAATTTGTGGTGGAAGGAAGCTCTCATTTCTCTGAGAAATGTGTCCTTCTCCATAATCTGAGCCACCTTTACGATCGCTGCGAGCAGCGGCGTGTTCGGGAAATATTTTCCCAGGGCTGCCATGGATATCTTTTTGGCGTCAATGGTATACACGCTGCCTCTATAGCCTTTCAGGTGCGGAATGATTTCTTCCTTTGGGCGATCGGTATTTATCAGGATCGCCCCGTCTTCTTTCAGGCCGCTGGTCACGTCCACTGTTTCCAGAAGAGACTCGTCTACGACCACAACATACTGGGGATCATAGATGTTGGAATGGGCGCGGATCACCGTATCGCTGATCCGGTTATAGGCAGTGATCGGCGCACCCATACGCTCCGGGCCGTATTCTGGAAAGCCCTGTACATATTTGCCTGTCTGGAATGCCACATCCGCAAGGAGCAGAGCGGCAGTTTTGGCGCCCTGGCCGCCCCGGCCATGCCATCTGATTTCTGTGTGGTTACTCATGTTCCTTCATCCTTTCTTTTATGGTGTCATATGCCGGCTTTGTATTTCCCTGCGAAAAAAGGTCCGCCCCAAATAGGGACGGACCTTTGAAATTCCGCAACCACCCTGTTTTTGCAAACAAGTACGAATACTGCGCACCAACATACGCGGTTCCTGTAACGGGAAACACCCGTGGAAACTTACAAATCAGTCTTCAGTTTCCATTCTCAGAGATGATTTTCAGAATCGGTCTTCCGCTGTCTTGCACCGCCGGCAGCTCTCTGCAGGTAAGGACTCGTCTCTTACTCCTTCTCATCATAGAATTTTTCTTTAATTTACAGAGTGCAATCTGTTTTTCTGATTAAAAAAATTTTATCTTATAATCCTTTAAATGTCAACACAGTAAATTTATACAATTTATTTCTTTAATAACTGATTATTTTTTTAAACCTTCAGCAGTTTTTTTACGTCTTATATACAAAAGGAGTGAAGGAGGCGTGAAAAATACAGAGATTCAGGCACTGATTAAAGCATATGCGGAACAAAAGCAGTTGGACTGCAGAACGGCAAAAGAACTTCTGCAGCGGATACTGAAAATTGTATTATCTGATCTCAAAAGAAAAGAAGAAAATGCAGGGGATCAGGAACAAAAAAGAACGGAGGAAAAGTAAGATGAAGATTAGAAAGTATTTGATCGCAGGGCTGGCAGCCGGGGCGGCGATGATGGCGCTGTCTGGATGCGGGAGCAAGGCGGAAATTGAGATGACAGATTATGTGAGTGTTGATTTCAGCGGGCTTGACGGAGAGGGGAAAGCAGAAGTTCATTTTGATGCGTCCGCTATGGAAATGGATATTTATGAGCAGCTGTCCGATGAAAAGAAGGATCCGACGGCGGAAGAGATAGAAGAGACGTTAGAAGACATAGGGAAACTGGTGGAATTTGAAAATACAATAACCTGTGAACTGGACAAGACAGAGGGCCTGGAAATCGGAGACGAAGTGACTGTGACGATCTCGTACGACAAGGACGGTGCGAAAGACTGCGATCTGAAAATAAAAGGAGAGACAGAAAAAACATTTGAAGTGGAAGGGCTGAAAGAAAGAGTTGAACTGGACCCGTTTGACAGCAAAGTTTTTAATACAGATGAGGGGATAGAGCTTTCTTTTTCGGGACGTGATCCCTTCGGGCGTATTTCCGTTGAAAATCATCTTCCATCCGGGGATCCTCTGTCGAAGGTAAAATACAGTGTGGACAAAGAAGAAAACATAAAAAACGGGGATGCCATTACGGTCACGGCCAGCCTGACGGACGATTTGGAAAAGGAAGGGTATGTCCTTAAAGAGGATACGGCAGTCATAACGGCCGGAAATATGGACAGATATATATCCAATGAACTGAAACCCGGCATGTGGCAGCAGATACAGCCTTACTGCGACCAGGAACTGACAGACGAACTGGACGGCGTATTTTTCATAATGGACGGACAGGACAGTTACCGCTTCACTCAGCATGATGTATTGTCCTTTGAAGGGATAACCTATGGGCCGGAAGCATATCTGGCTACAAGCAGGATGAAGGAAAACCGGGAAGAATATAATCTTCTGATCGTGCCCTACTATATTCACGCTACACTTCCTGGCGGGATAAGGCTGGGAGATAATGAGACGGCGATGGGTTATGCTATAGTAAAAAATGTGATAGAAACAAAGACGGGGGAGATAGATACAAATACAATTTCTGTGACACTGCCGGACTACTCTTATACATCTCTCGAACAGGCAGACAGCGAATGCCTCAGCGAGATCAGGGTCAACTATGATCTTGTGACAGTAACTTTGCAATAAAATGATTTTTGCATCGGATTTCTGGTATAATAAAGCAGGATTTATGCAGGAAAAGCGGTGGACGGGCAAATAAGCCGGACTGACAGGATTATGATAACAAAGGAAAAGACAGGAAGGGGAAAATATGAAGTGTTTTAACTGTGGAAAGGAATTGCCGGACAATGCAAGATTTTGCTCCGGGTGCGGAGAAGAACAGGGATTTTCCGCAGAACTGCTGCTGCGCGCACAGGCGGGGGAACAGGAGGCTCTTTCAGAATTATACAGACGTACCTGTAGTGCTGCCTACAAAACAGCCGCAGTTCTTATCAAAGACGAGGATGTGGTTATGGATATCCTGCAGGACTCTTATGTCAAGGCATTCCGTAATCTGCATCAGCTAAGAGAACCCGATAAATTCAGGGCCTGGATGAAACGCATCATTCACAATGGGGCGGTGGACTGGCTGAGGAAAAGAAAACCGGCAGTGTTTTCAGAGATGTCCTATGATTCGGAAGGTACGGTGGATATTCCTGACGACAGAATATGCAGCCTGCCGGAGGCAGTGATCGATCGGAATGAAACGGCCCGGATCATGGGAGAGATCCTTGACGGTCTTAGCCCGGATCACAGAGCGGTTATTGTGATGTACTATTATGAGCAGATGACAGTGAAAAATATTGCCGCCGAACTTGGCGTCAATGAAAATACTGTAAAGTCCAGGCTGCTGCACGGCAGGAAAAATATTGAAGCTGCGGTCAGACTACTGGAAAAGCAGGGAACAAAACTTTACGGCCTTGCACCGATTCCGTTTTTGCTTTTCCTGTTCAGAAGCTGGGAGGTTCAGGCGTCTCCTGTGCCGGATCCAGGGGTGTTATCTTCTGTCCTCCAGGCTTGCGGAACCCTTTCGCCGTTTGCTGATCCGTCCGTCGGTCCAGGGGCGGAAGCATCCGGCAGTGCAGGAACTGCATCAGCGGCGCGAGCGGCATCAGGAGCAGGAAGCGCGGGGACAGCAGCCGCATCAGGAGCAGCGGCAGGAGCCGCAGGGACTGCCGGGATCGCGGCGGGTGCAGTCGGCAAAGGAGTTGCGGTTAAAGTTCTCATCGGCATTCTGGCGCTGGGCGCTGTCGGCGGCGGTGCGGGGGTGGTGATTTACCATAATTCACAAAAAGAAAAAGAAGAGTCTCCTGCGAATATACCGGAAGAAACTGATACCAGAGAAGAAGAGGAAGAAATCCTGGAGCTGCTCGAGGGAAAATGGGAAGCCCATGTACAGGACTCAGGTGAAAATTATATTATGACTCTGGACTTTGAAACAAATGGACAGGCAGAGTATATGGCCGGGTGGGAGCAGAGCGACGCGGCTCTTCTCTCGGACGGGACATATACTGTAGAGGGAGATATGCTCCATATGACATTTGAGGAAGATCAGGTGAGCGGTGAGAGGATAGACTGGGAATGCACCTATCGTATCGCAATAGAGGACGAAATGCTGGAGATGGAATATATGTCAGGGGACAGCATCAACAGATTTCAGGAAGCGGGGGATATTTTTTACTACAGCAGACCCGGGGATATTCAGACAGAAGCTGATCCGGGGGAAGCTCCCTCTGATGATACATTTACCCTGACAGAAGCAGATCAGATGCTTATACGCGAGCGCCTCGGAGTGCCGGAAGACGCCGTAGTGGAATTCGAGATTGGCGAGGAATATTACTGGGAGGGTGCAGGAATGACAGTCGTACCTATATCCATCTACGAAAACGGCGAATATGTTGCGGGAGCAGATATCGATAAAGTGTCAATGGAACCTGTGACATCGATTATGTCGTATCAAAAGTAATGAACCTTTCCGCTCTTTATTACAATATAGCAGTGAAGGGGCGGAACACTCCCTGAGACGTCTTACAGGAGAAGGTTTATGACAGATCTTGAACTGGAACAGTGCATAGCAGAATATGGTGCGGATATTTACTCTTTCTGCTGCTGCCTTACGGGCAGCAGGCAGGAGGCGGACGATCTGTATCAGGAAACATTTTTGAGAGCTGTGGAAAAGCAGAAAGTGCTTGACGCGGAAGAAAATCCGAAAAGCTATCTTTTGTCCATAGCGGTCCTCCTCTGGAAAAACCAGCGGAGGAAGGCTGCCTGGCGGAAACGGATCGCAGATATACAGCAGGCCGGATATGCAGAGGCAGAGACGCACCTGCAGGAAAACGGGGACGATTCGCCGGAAAGCAGGATGATGAAGAAAGAAATGCAAAAGGAAGTTAGAAACGCTGTGGACAGGCTGCCTGACAAAATGAAAGTAACCGTTCTGCTCTTTTATATGGAAGAGAGAAGTGTGGAGCAGATTGCGGGGATACTGCATATTCCCAGGGGAACGGTAAAAAGCAGGCTGCATCAGGCGAGAAGGATTTTGAAAAGAGAACTGGAGTATATGTTAAATGAGTGACAGACTGGATCATGTTTTAAAACAGGCTCTGGCCCCGAAGGAACAGCCGGATTTCCGGCTGAATCAGAAAATTCTGAATCGGGTGAAGGAGACGGAAGAGATGAAAAGAGAAAAAAGAAAATGGATTCCGGGACTGGTGTTTTCTCTTGTGCTCGCACTGACGGCGGGGACAGGTGTCGTATATGCGGCCTACAGATTGCTGACACCGAAACAGGTGGCAGAGGAAAGAGGCGACAACAAGCTCGCGCAGGCGTTTACAGGAGAAGGCGCGCTTGAGATTAATGAGACCCAGCATTTTTCAGAGTATGATGTTACACTTCTGGGAATGACGTCCGGGAAAAATATCGCGGAGTGTATTACGGAAAAGAATGGAGAAATTCTGGCTGACCGCACTTATATTGTCAGTGCGGTCAGCAGAACGGACGGAGTCGGTATGCCGGAGAATCTGTCAGATGATGCCTATGGTGATATGCGGTTTTTTGTCTCTCCGCTGATCGAAGGCTGCAATCCGGCTCTGGTTAATATTATATCCATGGACGGCGTATATACGGAATTCGTTCAGGACGGCGTACTGTATCGGCTGACCGAGTGCGCAAATATAGAAATTTTTGCCGACAGGACGGTTTATCTTTGCGTGGCAGACGGTGACTTATATAATGAGGATGCTTACATTTTTGATCAGAAAACAGGTGAAATCAGCCGTTCGGAGGATTATGGCGGAGTGAATGCTCTTTTCGAGCTTCCATTGGATCCTGCGCTGGCAGATACGGAGGCTGCGGAAGAGTATCTGGAAGCTTTCGAGAGAAATTCAGGAGAGAGCGCAGAAGAGGGTTCCGAAGAGGATGCGTATGCCCTGGGAAGCAAAGAGGCAGAGGCATTTATGGAAAAGGTTACGCCGGACAGCATTGACCAGTATGCAGAGCGGATCGAAGAGTCAGTGCAGGTGATCGGCGCTGATGAAGATGATGTAATATATGAATATACGGCGGAGGATGGAGAGCATCTTGCAGGCATTATGAACCGGGAGAGAGAATTCCCGGACGGAAAACCGGGAATGTCTGTCCGCATCCGGTATTATCATGATGAGAGAGGCGTTGAATCCCTGAAAATTGTCACGTTTACACTCAATGAGGATGGTACGGTCACCGGTGCGGTCTATCTGCCGAAGGAGGAGATGTACAAGTAAATATACTCTGCTAAATGGATATTCGGCCAATCAGATTTAAAAGGCTATTAGGAAAAGAAACGAAGAATAGGAACCGAACAAAGAATAAAAAAGAAGGGGATGCGGAAAGCAGATGCGCATCCCCTTCTTTTTTCAGGAATCTTTAGAATATCTTTTGATTCTTATAGAATCTCCCTTTAGATTTCTGTTTTATCCTGTAAACAGTCAAGGAGGTACAAAAGATGAATATACAGGAACTGACAGATTATTTTTTAAAATACGGAGCTTTCTTTATTTATCTTATCGTATTCCTTGAATATCTGAATCTGCCGGGATTTCCAGCCGGGGTGATCATGCCGCTGTCCGGGATATGGGCTGCGAGAGGAGAGATCAGTTTTCCTCTTGTTATGGTCATAACCCTTGCGGCAGGACTTACAGGCAGCTGGGCGCTTTATTTACTGGGCAGGCTGGGAGGAACAAAAGTGATGGGATTCTATTTCAAAAAGTTCCCCGGCCATCAGGCAGCTGTTGAAGAAAAAATGGAGTACCTGAGAAAAAAGGGAAGCATCGGAGTCTTCATAAGCAAATTAATTCCCGTGGCACGCACCCTGATTTCCATACCGGCTGGTATGATAAAAATGGACTTCAGAAAATATACGCTCAGCTCCGCGGGAGGAGTATTCCTGTGGAATCTGGCCTTTGTAGGAGCAGGCTACTTCTTCGGCGAACCGGCTATAACATTTTTCACACAAGGAGGAGTATAAATTGGAGCATAGACTAAAAAGCGCCGGACTTGCGCAATAAAGAAAAATCCTCTACAATCGTAGTTTAAAAGGGGTCAGTCCCCTTTTGAATGAATCGTCAGAAAACGGAACGAAAAGGGGTCTGACCCCTTTTGGAAGAATTGTCTGAAAAAGGAGAAATTATGGAAACAAATCACATTTTGATCGTGGAAGATGATAAGGAAATCAGGGAAGGTGTTCAGATTTATCTGCAGAGCCAGGGATATAAGGTGTTTCAGGCTGCGGACGGCGTTGAGGGGCTGGAGATCATTGAGCGGGAGGAAATCCATCTTGCCATTGTGGATATTATGATGCCGCGTATGGATGGCATACGGATGACTATGAAGTTGAGAGAGAAGTATGATTTCCCGGTGATCATGCTGTCTGCCAAATCTGAGGAGGTGGATAAAATTACCGGGCTGAATATCGGCGCGGATGATTATGTGACAAAGCCGTTTACGCCGATGGAACTGATGGCAAGGGTGAATTCCCAACTCAGGCGTTACCGGAAGTTTCTGGAAAAGCTGGCTCCGAAGGAAAATGTGCATGTGATCGGCGGGCTGGAGATCAATGAAGATACGGTGGAAGTCAGTGTGGACGGCGTACCGGTAAAGGTAACGCCCATAGAGTACAAGATCCTTTTACTTCTGGCGAAAAATCCGGGGCGAGTGTTTTCTTCTGAGGAGATTTACGAAAGAGTATGGCAGGAGAAGGCGATCAACACGGATACAATTATGGTGCATGTGAGAAATATTCGTGAGAAAATTGAAATTGATCCAAAAAATCCAAAATATTTAAAGGTGGTGTGGGGAGTTGGATACAAAATTGAAAAACAGCCGTAATATCGGCAGATTGATTATTGTTCTGGTACTGGTACTGTGTTCTATGGGGATGATGCTGACCTACTGGTGGACCAGCGATGAACTGGATACTTATGTTCCGCCGCGGGCTGACGAGGAAGAAGTGATCGCGTCAATGAGCGACAATCTGACCGCAGGAAATTATATTATGGATAAGGAGAGATCCGGCGGTGCAGACGTGCTGGATATGCAGGAAGAGTACTATGCCTTTGGGCTTCTCAGAAAGTATATGGACTGCGCAGTGTTTGATGAAGAAGGGGAGCTTCTGACCAATGGTGTTGATTCCAAGAGAGCGGAAAGACTTAAGGATGAGGAGACGGATTATTATGCATTCCGTGCGGAATACACGTTTTCAGGCGGAGGAGATATCTCCGGAATCCGGGTTTCCGGTTCTGCGCTGACTCCTGAGGAGGAGTATGAGCTGGAAAATGAATTTCTGGCAAGTGTAGGCAGCGATTACTATTACATGGATGGAGAAAGTATTGAGAATGTTACGATCATCTATGGGATGACGCAGGAGTCTCTGACGGAATATATGTTGACCATAGATTATCCTGAGCCCGGCGCATGGGATATCGTGTACACAGATTTTAATTCCCGGTTTATGATATTCTTTCTGGTGATAGCCGCAGCGGCTCTTCTGCTGCCGTTTGTTAAGGCGGTAGGTGAGCGGCAGGGGAAAATCTTCCGGGCGCCATTTGAAGCTGCATTATTAGGAATTTTCATCGCATTTGGCTGTGTGGATGCCTGCGGCTCTATGGTTTATCATACGATAAAAGACGGTCTGATACGGACTCCGGTCCATACGCTGAATACAGTTGCAGATATTGCCGTGAATTTCCTGGTATGGATGGCGGTTGCGGCTCTGACTTTCTGGGGCTTTACATGTCTGCGGTGCATTTTCACAATGAGGCGGGCGTACTGGCAGGAGAGAACCCTTACTGTCAGAGTGATCCGCTGGATCAAAGGGGACAGCAGCTTTGCGAAAGAGATCAGAGAGTTTTTCCAGAAACAGTATGACGCTCTGCTGCATATGGATTTCCGCAGCAAAACAAACCGCAAGCTTCTGAAGCTGGTGCTTGTCAACTTTGTGATCCTTGTCATAATCAGCTGCTTCTGGTTTTATGGAATATTTGCTTTGATCCTGTATTCAGTGTTTCTGTTTTTATTCCTGCGGAAATATATGGGCGACCTTCAGAAAAAGTATGGTCTGCTCCTGCAGTCCACAAACCAGCTGGCAAACGGGCGGCTGGACGTCCCCATTGAAGGAGATATGGGTCTTTTTAATCCTGTGAAAGAAGAACTGAAGAAGATCCAGACGGGATTCAAGAAGGCGGTAGATGAGGAAGTGAAAAATGAGCGCATGAAAACAGAACTTGTGACAAACGTCTCACACGATCTGCGCACGCCGCTTACAGCGATCATCACTTATATCGATCTTCTGAAAAATGAAAAAGACGAGGAGAAGCGAAAAGAATATATAGAGGTTCTGGAGCGAAAATCTCTCAGGCTGAAGGTGCTGATCGAAGATCTGTTTGAAATCAGCAAGGCGGCCAGCAAAAGCGTGACCATGCATTTTATGAAGGTGGATATCGTGGATCTGCTCAAGCAGGTAGGGCTGGAGAATGACAGCAAAATAAAAAGCGCCAATCTGGAGTTCCGCTGGAAGCTGCCGGAACATAAGCTGATCATGTGGCTGGACAGCCAGAAGACGTACAGGATTTTTGAGAATCTGATCGTCAATATCACAAAATACGCCATGCCTCATACAAGAGTTTATATTGAGATGGAAGAACTGGAAGATGAGGTCCGGATTTCCATGAAAAATGTTTCCGCAGATGAACTCAATTTCAATACAGATGAGATAACAGACCGTTTCGTACGGGGCGATTCCTCCAGAAATACCGAAGGCTCCGGGCTGGGGCTTGCGATTGCCAAAAGTTTCGTGGAACTGCAGCACGGCACGCTGAAGATTTCTACAGAAGCAGATCTGTTTAAAGCGGATATTACGCTGCCAAAGACAGAGATACCGTGGGAGGAACGGCGGGAAGGATCTCCTGCAGGAGAAATGTAAGCTGTATGTAAAAAAAGAAAAAACACCGGCAGAGAAGTTCCTTTGCCGGTGTTCTTGTGCTATGATGGAGAAAAGGATGCGCGCTGCGCAGGCGCTGAAAAAATATGAGGAGGATATAAGGATGAGATATGAGATTCAGGGCGAAACTCTTCCGGTAGTGATCTGCTATCTGGAAAACGGTGAAATGATGATCACAGAGCGGGGTTCTATGAGCTGGATGTCCCCCAATATGAAAATGGAGACGACTTCAAACGGAGGAGTTGGAAAAGCGCTGGGAAGAATGTTTGCAGGGGAAGCAATTTTCCAGAACCGGTATACTGCAATGGGAGGAAACGGGATGATTGCTTTTGCCTCCAGTTTCCCGGGAAAGATTATGGACTGCCAGATTGGACCGGGGCGGGAAATGATCGTACAGAAATCCGGATTCCTGGCGGCGGAGGCCGGCGTGGAACTGTCGGTGTTCTTTCAGAAAAAGCTGGGTTCGGGCTTCTTTGGAGGCGAGGGCTTTATCATGCAGAGACTGTCCGGTTACGGGACCGCGTTTCTCGAATTTGACGGACACATTGTAGAATATAATCTGCAGCCCGGTCAGGAGATTGTGGTAGACACCGGCTATCTGGCGGCAATGGATGGAACCTGCAGTATAGACGTCCGTTCCGTTCCGGGACTGAAAAATATGGTATTCGGCGGGGAAGGCGTGTTCAATACCGTAGTGACAGGTCCGGGAAGAGTGTGGCTCCAGACCATGCCCATGTCAAATGTAGCGGCTGCGCTCCTTAAGTTTATGCCGGAAAAATAAAGGGATAATAATATGGATTCCTGAAATGACTGTCAGCTGACACTTGTCTCAGGAATCCATATTTTATAATCAGTCGTTGTCGTCATATGAGCTGTCATCACCGTTACTGTTATATGAGCTGTCGTCGTCACTGTCATATGAGCTGTCGCTGTCGTACGAACTGTCTCCGCCGCCATACCCCGAATCAGGCTGAGACGCCGCCGGAGGCTGAGAGGGAACGGCAGAAGCAGGGGCGGAAGGAGAAGCGGTATCCGCCGATCCGCCATTTCCGTCAGGTTCATAATCCGAACCGGGGTCAGGAGTCTGTTCAGGTATTTGGGGAATCGGGATCGTAACACTCTGTGGAACCTGAAGTGTCTCTTTTTCATCTGCAGGTTCCATCGGACCGATCGTAATTTCTACTGCAATGCCCTGATCCTTCAGATGTCTGTTTAATTCCTCCAAAATCTCGGCCTCTATCCTTTCGGACCAGGCGTCGCTCCGGGAGTCTGCGGAGATGGCGATCCTTCCTCCGTCTGCAAGATAGTTCTGTTCTATTGCCAGATCTGTCAGTTCGTCTACAACGGTTTCTTTGTCTTTGCCTTTATAACTGTAATTTTCCAGAAGGTCTCTGCCGTCTGCATTTTCGCCCTCGATATCGAGCACGCGTCCTGAACGGCTCAGAGAGATCTCCACCTCCGGATTGATCTGCATGCGGAGACTTCCGTATTCTATGAACATGTACTGATATTCATATATTCCGAACGCACACAGACAGATACAGGCGGCCAGACCCGCAGCCAGACGTATAACGGTATTTCTGCGTCTTTTTTTATCCTGCGGGTAGATAAGCGGGATGATCTTATCCGTAATATCTCCCACTTCATACCCGGGATTCGCCGTTTTGATAAACCGGCCGCTGCTGTCCAGTGCAACTGCGTAGGCGCTGTATGTTTTTACAATCAGATAATTTGTATCCTTCTTCATTTTCAGCTCCGTTTCTGTTATGTATCAGAATTTCTCTGATTTCCCGAAAGGTGGTACAGATGGCCCCGGATGATTTCATAGCCGTTTGTAAAGGCAAGCAGGATGGCGATCAGATATTTTCTGTGCCGTTCCATTGTCTTTCTGTCGGTTTTTGAGATGTTTGAAAGCGCCGTCATGGGAAGCTTTTTTGTGCGGAGCAGTTCATCCAGCAGCCCGGGATTTTCCCGCGCCGCGGCCAGTACCTGTCTGCATGCCTGAAGTGTGCGTTCCTGCCGGGGGCAGTTATCCGCAACGTCCGAAAAGGAGATCCCAAATTCCATAAGCTGGTTTTCATATTCCCTGATTTCATCCTGGGTAGCGCTTCTGCGGTGACTCTTTTCAATTTCATTCTCCGGATGTTCAAGATGATCAATTTTCAAGGTATCACTCTCGTCATCCTGCACGGGCTCGTGAAGGGAAGTTACTTTTGCGTGCTTCTTTTCTTTGCGGTAATAGTCGATAAGACGACTGCGGATTCCCCTTGAAGCATAGGCAAGAAATGCTCCGCGGGTTTTTTCATATCCGAGAATTGCTTCATAAAAGGCCAGCAGCACAATGCTTAATTCTTCGTCCTGGCCTTCTATGGGAGCGCGATGGATATATTTTGCAGTCTCGGCCCGTATGAACCCCATATATTGGCGGATGAGACTGTCAGCCGCTTCCGTATCCGTTTTTGCCGCATATACCTGTTCTACAAGCTCATGGCCACCGTTCATTGAATTTCCCTCCTGTTAAGAGTATACGAAAAAGAAGAAATATTTTCGGGGTCTGAAAACAGAAAATCGCGCTTTCAGTATAGTTATCAGACATTAAATAAATGTTAGATTCAGGTAAAAAGAATGTAAATAAAGAGACAGGAAATGCAGAGCTACATTATAATAAAAACAATAAATAAAAAAATAAAATAATTTCGACCCCGGTTTTCAGATTTTGCTTCCGTATACTACATCAAAAGACGAAACAAAATTCAGAAGAAAAAGGAGTGGATGAATTATGACGAAGAAAAAGTTAATGGTAACTCTTGCAGCTGTATTGGCTCTTTCCCTGGGCGGCGGACTGATCGCAGGATGCGGGAGCAGGGAGACGAAGCCCGCGCAGTCCGGCGCTGACGCACAGATTCGGATGGAAGAACAGGGCGGTGTGATCTCAATAAAAGTAAATCCTGAGATCGCAGTATTTTATGACGCGGATGGGATGGTAACAAAAATTGAAGGACGCAACGATGACGGCGAAAAAGTGGTCACGGATTATGAGGGCTTCGAAGGAAGAGAATGCCGGCTGGTAATTGGTGAACTGGTCGCCAGAATAAATGAAGCGGGATACTTTGTAGAGGAAACCGAAGGAGAACCGCATCAGATCACCCTGGAGATCGAGGAAGGCTCTGTTCTTCCGCAGGATGATTTTCTGAATCGTATTGTAATGGAGATCCAGAAGTATACAAGCGCAGAGCAGATCAACACGCCGGTCGCAGTAAACGGAGAAAGCGCCTATGGATGGACGGATTATGGAGATACGGATTACGGCCCGGACAACGACGGCATAACCGATTATGGAGATACGGATTACGGAACAAGCAGCGACGGGGTGACCGATTATGTCCAGACGCCTGCGGACACTTCGGGCAATCCAGCTGGAAACAACAGCGGAAATACAGACTATGGTTCGGGAAGCGATGGAGTTACGGATTATAATGACACTGATTACGGCACAAACAGTGACGGCGTGACCGATTACGGCGGCGGCCAGACGGCGAACCCCGCTCCGTCAACTCCGCAGCCTGCTCCATCCGCCCCGCAGCCTGCTCCGTCAGGAGATTCTGGATATGATGGGGATTCCGGTTACGGCGGCAGCGGAGATTCCGGGTATGACGATGGAAATTCGGGTTACGGCGACAGTGGAGATTCCGGATATGACGGAGATTCCGGTTATGATGATTGAAAAAACTCCTCTCGCCTTCCGGCATGAGCTCAAGCATCTGATTACTCCGGCAGAGGACAGGATTGTATCAGAGCGGCTGGGCAGGCTGTTCCAAAGGGACAGCCATGCCGGACCGGACGGTACATATTGGGTAAACAGCCTTTATTTTGATACTCCGGAAGATAAAGCTTTTCTTCAGAAAATACATGGAGTGAACGAAAGAGAAAAGTTTCGTATCCGCTATTATGGCGATGCTCCGGAATTTCTCAGGCTGGAGAAGAAAATAAAAAAAGGCGGGCTTTGTTCTAAGCGCAGCGCCCGTCTTACATACGAGCAGGCTGTCAGCCTGTTAAACGGTCATATCAATTTTCTTCTCGAAAGCGGAGATGCGCTTATGGTTGAACTGTACAGTAAAATGAGGGGAGAGCTTTTAAGCCCCCGTACGATTGTACGCTATGAGCGGGAAGCATATATATTTAAACCGGGAAATGTCCGGGTTACGCTGGACAGAAAACTCTCCACGGACATTTCGTGCGGAACATTTTTGAAGCCGCGGCACAACACGATAAAACCGGCATCAGAGAGCACGGTCCTTGAAGTGAAATATGATGCCTTTCTTCCTGATATTGTCAGGATGGCGGTACAGACACCTGACAGAAAAACAGGGGCATATTCAAAATATGCGGTGTGCAGAAACGCGGACGTCGTTTTTGAATACAGAAAGAAAGGGTGAAAACTATGACATTTCAGGATATTTTTAAGTCGGGTTTTTTGGAGAATGTAACGGCCATTTCTGTTCTGGATATGGCGGCAGCTCTTATTCTGTCCTTCGCAATGGGACTTTTTATCTTCTATATTTACAAAAAAAGCTATTGCGGACTGATGTATTCTGCTGCTTTTGGAGCCACGCTTGTAGCGCTTACGCTGATCACTACGCTTCTTATTCTGGCTGTGACAAGCAATGTAGTGCTTTCTCTTGGTATGGTCGGCGCACTCTCGATCGTGCGTTTCAGGACAGCGATCAAGGAACCGATGGATATCGCGTTTCTCTTCTGGAGTATTGCGGTGGGGATTGTTCTGGCGGCAGGTTTTATACCGCTGGCGGTTTTTGGAAGCATATTTATCGGGCTCGTCCTTTTGATTTTTTCCGGACGGAAAAACATCGAGCGGCCATACATTCTGGTAGTACACTGTGAGACAGAAGAGAAAGAAAAAGAGGCAGAGGCATATATAAAGGAACAGGTGAAGGCTCTTTCTCTGAAAAGTAAAGCAGTCTCTCCGGGATGTATTGAACTGAATTATGAAGTGCGCTTTAGAGAAGGCGAATCTTCATTTGTGAATGCCCTGTCTCAGATTGAAGGAATCAGCAATGTAGTTCTTGTCTCTTATAACGGAGACTATATGGGGTGACAGGTATGCTGAAACACAGACGTATTGACTGGATCTGTATCGCGGCGGCTGCGGCAGCGTGTATCGTGGCAGCAGTGTTTCTGACGGGTGAGAAACTTGGGATCACCCCGGTATCCTCTGCGCCGGAATACTCGGAGAGGCTCTTTGACGACAGTTATGTTCATCATATTGATCTCCGGGTCAGAGACTGGGATGCGTTTATCAAAATGGCGCCGGAAGAAGAGTATATTGAATGCGACGTGCGGATTGACGGGGAACTTTTCCCTTCCGTCGGTCTGCGGGCCAAAGGGAATAATTCCCTCAGGCTTGTGGAAGAATACGGGCTTGAAAGATACAGCCTGAAAATAGAGTTCGATCATTTTCAGGATGGGAATACATACTATGGTCTGGATAAAATGTCCCTGGATTCTTCATTTCAGGATAATTCGTATCTGAAAAACTATATTGCTTATGACATGATGGATTTTATGGAAGTTCCGTCTCCACTGTGCAGTTATGTCTGGGTGACGGTAAATGAAGAAGACTGGGGACTGTTTCTGGCTGTCGAAGAACCGGAGGAAGCATTTGCCCGCCGGAATTTCGGCGTGGATTACGGCAGACTGTATAAACCGGATTACCGTTCGCTGGAAGACGAAAACAATGATGTGGCTCTGAAATATACGACAGATAATCCTGACGATTATGACAATATTTTCCGAAATGCAAAATTTGACTGCGATGAATCTGACCAGGAGCGCGTGATGCAGGCCCTGAAAATTCTTTCGGAGGCAGAAGGGACGGAAGTAGAATCCGCTGTGAATGTGGATGAAGTTCTCAGATATTTTACGGTTCAGGTATTTGTCGTTAATCTTGACAGTTACCTGGGACGGACAGGACACAACTATTTTCTCTATGAGGAAGACGGTGTTCTCAGCATTCTGCCCTGGGACTACAATCTTGCGTTTGCCACATATTCTCTGGGGATGCCTGATCCTGTAAATGATGCAGAACTTTATGTGAATTATCCTGTAGATACACCGGGCCCGGGAGCGATTATGATGAACCGCCCCCTGTATCATAATCTGATGAAGACGGAAGAATACTTTGCCCTGTACCATGAATATTTTGATTATCTTATCCATGAATATTTTGAAAACGGATATTTTGAGAAAAAAGTCGCTGAAGTGACAAAGATGATCGCGCCGTATGTGGAGAAAGACCCCACAGCGTTCTGTTCATATGAAGAATATCTGACCGGCGTGGAAACTTTTGTGAAATTCTGCCTGCTGAGGGCAGAGAGTGTGGGAAAACAGTTAAAAGGAGAGATCCCGTCAACCCTGGCCGGACAGGAAACAGATACGCAAAACAGGGTAGATGCTTCGGAAATATGGCTGCCGGATATGGGGGAAATAGCGGATCTGCATCAGCCATAATTATGTGGATCCCAAACCGCGTCCCCTCTCACGCACAATTCTGGATTCCCTCTGCATTATTCTCTGATATATTCTATTTTCTTCTGTTTCAGAAACTTTTCCACCATTTCATCCCAGGCGTGCTCCAGGGATTTGTCCATTGTAAATGTTTTAAATGAAGTTCCGGTTATACAGGAAAGATGTTTCCCGTCGTAACGGATATTCAGATAGAGCCCCTGCACGTCTTCTGGATGAAGGGCGGGAGTATTCTGTGCAATAAGGCGTTCTGTGTTTGACGGGGACAGGCTGAATACCAGGCGAAAGCTTAAGGGAGTGCGCTTTCCTCTGATAATGGAAAAGCAGTATTCCCTTAGATTTTTCCACGGTGAATATGCGGGGAGTTCAGCCCCGGTGTCGAAAAAATCTTTCTGGATATACCCGTCGATCTTAAATGTATTAAAGGTTACGATCTCCCCCTCGATAAAGGAAAAACTGTCAAATGTCCCAGACAGGAGGAGATGCGACATAAAAGCTTTAACGTCAGTCAGTGCAAGTGATACCATTCTGTGATCCTCCGTAAATATTTGTCCTGTCCGGCCGCATGTTCCGGACTGACAAAAATATGATACCATATAAAGGAAAAGGAGGGTATCGGAAAAAGAACAATTTCTTTTCAGAAAAGAGTATTTCGTGTATAATTATAATTGGCACATTTGTACCACGCTTGCGCGGCGGAGGACGCCGCGTTGACTTTTACATATAAAGAAAGTATGATTGATATATTATGAAGAAAATGAAAAGACGGACACAGAGAAACATTTTGATCGGAATATGCGCTGGGGCCGTACTTTTGGCAGCTGTTCTTCTGATTCAGGGAATCCGGCGCATCACTGCGGACAGAGCAGACACTTCAGAGGGAGTGGAATATATAAAAAATGCAGAATTGGAGGATGTGGCGGCCGTCGAGGAAAAGATCAGCCGGCTTGAATCCCAGGAGGGCGCGGACACTGCTGAGAAAAGTATTAAGGAGCGCTTTTCCAACGCTGTTGTGCTGGGAGATTCTATAGCTGCAGGATTTTCCGAATATGATATACTGAATGCATCGAGTGTTATCGCCGAGTCAGATGCGCGTCTGGGACACCCAGAAAGCCTGATTGAAAGGGCAAAGGCTATGAGCCCGCAGATCCTGTTCCTTTCACTGGGCATCCGGGATGTGACGGCGGAAGACGGGGGGATCGATGCGTTTACAGAACAGTACGGAACATTTTTGGATACGCTTCAGGAAGAACTCCCGAACGCACATATTTTTGTGAATTCCATTTTCCCCGTCCAGGAAAAAGCGCTGGAAAGCGAACCGGAGCTTGGACAGACGGAGCAGTATAACAACGCCCTGGAAGAACTGTGCGACAGCCGGAGAGTGGGATTTATCGATAACACAGACATTGTGGAAGACCAGTACTACGAAGAGGACGGAATTCATTTCCAGATGTCGTTCTATACGGTCTGGGCTGAACATATGGCGGAGGTGGCTGCATTATGACGACCGAAAGAAGATTTGCCGCTGCAAAATATGTGATTTTTATTCTGACTGCAGGCTATATCGTGTGGCTCATGTTGTTTATCGGCGAGAGCAAGGTGAGTTTTGAAAAAGTGAGCGGGGCGGTAGACCAGGCTGTTGATAAGGGAAGGCTTGCTGAACAGAGCGGTCTGATGCTGAAGCGCAATTTCGGGCTGAACAGTTCAGACTATGCCGGAGTGTGTTATTATGCCTCTGAATCCGGCATTTCAGCGGAAGAGGTTCTTCTGATCTGTGTGGAAAGCGACAGCCAGATCCGGCAGGTGACGGACGCCCTGGAGGCGCGTGTAGAAAAGCAGATCGGAGATTTTGAGGAAAAAGCCCCGGACCAGGTAAAACTCCTGGAAGAGGCCAGACAGACTGTAAATGGGAGATACATTTTCTTTTCCGTTTCTTCCGAATCAGGCCGGTATCATCAGGCGTTTGCAGACAGTCTGTAAACAGAGTACAGTAGAGAGGAAGCGCATATGCTATTTAGTAGTATTACATTTTTGTTTTTCTTTCTGCCGGTTGTGCTGGCAGTGTATTATCTTATACCCGCAAAAGGGAAAAATATCGTCCTTCTCATCGCCAGCATTCTGTTCTATGCCTGGGGCGAGCCTGTCTATGTGATTCTTTTGCTCCTGTCGGTCTGCTTCAACTATTTCTGCGGCAGAGAACTGGAGGCAGGAGAAGATAATCCGCGGAGAGCGAAGATGTGCGTCGTTTTTGCCGTTGCCGTCAATGTTCTTATTCTGGGGTTTTTCAAATATTACAGCTTTCTTCTGAATACGGCGGAAGAAATCTTTTCCATAGAGATCCCATATCGGGAGCTGCCCCTTCCGATCGGAATTTCTTTCTATACATTTCAGGCCATATCCTATATTGTGGATATTTACAGAGGAAAGGCCCGGCCGCAGAAAAATTTTATAAATTTTGCTCTGTATCTCTGTATGTTCCCCAAGCTGATCGCAGGGCCTGTGGTACGGTACGCGGATATGGAACGCCAGTTGGTGTCAAGGAAAATGTCCGTAAAAAAGATCGGACAGGGAAGCAGGCGGTTTATTGTGGGACTTGCCAAAAAGGCAGTCCTGGCAGGTGCGGCCGGAGCTGTATTTGAGCAGATTTCCGCCAGCCCGGCGGCGAGCCTGTCGGCTCTGACGGCATGGATCGGCTGTATTTCTTTTGCATTTCAGATTTATTTTGATTTCAGCGGATATTCGGATATGGCTGTGGGCCTTGGAAAAATGTTTGGGTTTGAGTTCAGAGAAAATTTTGATCATCCCTATACGGCGGTAAGTGTCACAGATTTTTGGAGAAGATGGCACATTTCCCTGAGTTCATGGTTCCGGGAATATGTTTATATCCCTCTTGGAGGAAATCAGTGCTCTGTATCCAGAAATATTTTCAATATTATGGTAGTGTGGCTGCTGACAGGTATGTGGCACGGAGGAGCGTGGAATTTTATCGCCTGGGGCGTGTATTACGGTGTTATCCTTGTCATGGAAAAGTATGTGTGGGGCGTGTTTCTGGATGAGATCCCCAAAGCTGCAGCCCGGGTCTATACCGGGATACTCGTTCTTGTGGGCTGGGTGTTTTTCTTCAGCCCGAGCCTGGGGTATTCTCTGCGTTATCTGTCTGCCATGATCGGGGCGGGTGCAGGAATTGTGGACGCTCAGGCGGGCTTCCTTCTGATATCCCACTGGCTGTTGTACGTGCTTGCAGTTCTGTGCTCTTCGACAGCGGGTATGAGGCTGTTTCAGAGGATCGCCGGCATATCTTCAAACAAAAAAGTAAGGGCGGCAGTGGAGACCGCTGTATATATGGCGGTATTTTTTGTCTCCGTGGCGTTTCTGGTAACTGATACATTGGATCCATTTTTATATTTTAGATTTTAGGTGAAGCAATGAAAAACAAAAAGAGATCAAACAGTCCTGCGGACGGCCTGCTGGGGCTGTTGTTTCCGGGAGTACTGCTTTTGTTCCTGGCAGTAAATCTTCTCGTGCCGGACAGAACGATGTCGGAGAAAGAGAACAGAAAACTTGCCTCACGGCCGGGGATCACCCTGAGCAATATGACCGGCGGTGCGTTTATGGAGGAATATGAAAATTATGCCAGCGACCAGTTTGCAGGACGGGATATCTGGCGCAGTATAAAGGTATCTCTGAGCCGGCTGGGGGGCAGCAGGATGGAGAACGGCGTCTATATCGGAAAAGACGGGCAGCTTTTTGAGGATATTTCGGTTCCCGATCAGGGACAGATGTCTGAAAATCTTGAAGCTTTAAAAGGATTCAGGGAACGACATGCGGACATACCGGTATCAATGGCGCTGGTGCCAGATGCAGCCTGTGTGCTGAGTGAAAGTCTGCCACTCTTTGCGGCGGTGGAGGATCAGAGCCAGCTGATCAGCATGGTAAAGAACGAAATGGGGGATTCTGTAAACTGGATTGATGCAGTGTCAGTATTGAACCGGCACCGGTCAGAAAAAATATATTATAAAACGGACTGCCGCTGGACGTCACTGGGAGCATTTTATGTATTTCAGGAAGCGGCTCCTGTACTCGGGATAGAGGAGGATGTGTCGGATGATTTTGTATCCTATGCGGTATCTAATGATTTTAACGGGAACCTGGCTTCAAAGAGCGGCGTTTTTCTGGATGAAGAGGAACAGATCGATATTTATGTACCGACAGTCGGAGACAGCGACGTGACGGTAACTTATGTGGACGAAGCGAGAAAAACAACTTCTCTTTATGATTCTTCAAAACTTGAGACAAAAGACCAGTACGACGTTTTTCTGGGCGAAGATTGTGCTGTCACAGATATTAAAACTGTGTCTACGAGCAGCGACAGGCTCTTGCTGGTAAAGGACTCTTTCGCTGACTGCTTTGTCCAGTTCCTGACTCCTTTCTACAGGGAGATCATTGTTGTAGATCCCCGGTACTGTACAAATACGATGGATGAGATCATGGACACATACCGTATTACAGATGTGCTCATACTGTACAGCGGGAATACATTTTTTACAGACAATTATATCAGTGGAGTGTTTTCAGGTGAGTAACAGGATAAGAGATGAATTTATACAGAAGAGAGAGCCGGTAAGGCTCAATAAGTACTTAAGTGAGGCGGGAGTCTGCTCAAGGAGAGAGGCTGACCGCCTCATTGAAAGCGGGAAGGTAACCGTGGACGGGCAGCCTGCGCAGACCGGGATGCGCATTATGCCCGGCCAGGTGGTAAAGGTGGGAAGGAAAACCGTCTCAAAACAGGATGACATGGTTGTTCTGGCGGTAAACAAGCCGAAGGGAATCGTATGTACCGAGGAGAAACGAGAGAGGAACAGTATTGTAAGGTTCCTTAACTATCCCATCCGGGTGACATATATCGGACGTCTTGACAAGGATTCACGCGGGCTTCTGCTGATGACAAACAATGGGGATATCATCAACCGGATGATGCGCGGGGCCAACCGGCATGAAAAAGAATACAGAGTGACCGTTGACCATGAGATCACGCCTGAATTCATCAACAGGATGGCAGCGGGGGTTCCCATACTGGACACAGTGACCCGCCCCTGTACAGTAAAAAAAATCGGAAAGTATACATTTTCCATTATACTGACACAGGGGCTGAACCGGCAGATCCGGCGGATGTGTCAGGCGCTGGGATATGAAGTGAAAGATCTTGTCAGGATTCGGGTGATGAATATTCATCTGGATGGCCTGAAAGAAGGCGCGTACAGAAAACTGACCGATCAGGAACTGGAGGAACTTTATGAGATGATCAAGGATTCCTCCAGCACAGTGCCAGGGCGGGCGGAACGGTATGATACCGGCCGGACCAGGACAGAGTAAGACAAAAAAGAGCCATCAGACAGGAGGAGATTATGGAGGAGAAGATGAAGCGCATGCGGGAGCTGGTGGAGTTTTTGAACCGGGCAAGGCGCGCATATGAGCAGGAAGATACAGAGATCATCAGCAATTATGAGTATGACAGGCTTTACGATGAACTGCAGGGCCTGGAGAAGGAACTGGGCACCACTCTGGCGTCAAGCCCCACGGTAAACGTGGGGTATGAGGTGCTGAGCGAACTGCCCAAGGAGCGGCATGAGCGGCCCATGCTGTCTTTGGATAAGACAAAGGAAGTGGGGCGGCTGAAAGAATTTCTGGGAGAACAGAAAGCGGTGATATCATGGAAGCTGGACGGCCTGACCATCGTGCTGACTTATCGGGACGGGGAACTTCAGAAAGCAGTTACGAGAGGAAACGGAGAGGTGGGTGAAGTCATTACAAATAATGCCAGAGTTTTTCAGAACCTGCCCTGCCGGATCCCGTATCAGGGGGAGTTGATCCTGCGGGGCGAGGCAGTAATCTCCTACCGGGATTTTGAAAAGATCAATGAAGAGATCGAGGATGTGGACGCCCGATATAAAAATCCGAGAAATTTGTGCAGCGGTTCTGTGCGGCAGCTCAACAATGAGGTGACAGCGAAAAGAAACGTCAAATTTTATGCATTTACACTGGTGCGTGCGGAGGGAGTGGATTTTCAAAATTCACGGCTGTATCAGATGAAATGGCTGTCTGATCAGGGATTTGACGTGGTGGAAAATCATCCGGTCACGGCGGACACCATTGAACAGGAAGTGGAGTGGTTCGCGCGGCATATAGAGAAAAACGAGATACCTTCTGACGGGCTGGTGCTGGTCTATGACGATATTGCTTATGGAGAGTCCCTCGGTACAACTGCAAAGTTCCCCCGGGATTCCTTTGCTTTTAAATGGGCCGATGAGATCAGGAAGACGACTCTGCTTGAGATCGAGTGGAGTCCTTCCCGGACCGGGCTTATCAACCCTGTCGCCATCTTTGAGCCGGTGGAGCTGGAAGGGACTACGGTGAGCCGTGCCAGCGTCCATAACATCAGTATCATGGAGGAACTGGAGCTGGGAGTGGGGGATCAGATCGAGGTGTATAAGGCCAATATGATCATTCCCCAGATCGCCCGCAATCTGACAAGGAGCGGCGTGAAGGATATCCCGAAGGCCTGTCCCGTGTGCGGCGGCAAAACGAAAATCCATATGGATAACGACACAAAGACACTGTATTGCACAAATCCACAGTGCCAGGCGAAACATGTGAAGTCCTTTACCTTATTTGTCAGCCGGGACGCTATGAATATCGAGGGACTGTCGGAGGCAACACTGGAAAAATTTATCCAGCACGGCTACATTAAGGACTATACAGACATCTTTCATCTGGACAGATACGAAGACCAGATTAAAAACATGGACGGATTTGGAGAAAAATCATACGTTAATCTTCAAAACAGTATAGAGAATGCCAGAAATACCACAATGCCGAGACTGATCTACAGTCTGGGTATTCCCAATATCGGGACGGCAAATGCAAGGGTGATCTGCCGGGCTCTGGATCAGGATCCTGAAAAAATTTTAAATGCGACGGAGGAGGAACTCAGTGAGATTTCCGGCGTTGGCGGCGTGATCGCCGGGACGTTTGTGGGTTATTTTGCAGACGAAGGACACCGGGATGTGTTTCTTCGGCTGCTCAAGGAGGTCCGCATTCCGCAGGAGGAGACCGATGCGGGCGGGCAGATCTTCAGCGGAGTGAACTTTGTGATCACGGGAACTGTAAACCACTTTGCCAACAGGGGTGAAGTGAAGGAAGAGATAGAAAAGAGAGGAGGTAAGGTGACAGGAAGCGTTACTTCGAAGACAAACTATCTCATCAACAATGATCTGACTTCCGGTTCTTCCAAAAACCGGAAGGCCAGGGAACTGGGAATTCCGATCATATCGGAAGATGAATTCATTGAAATGATGAATAAATAAAAGAAAGGCAGGGAATGCGTGAATTTATTACGAACAAAATTATTGGAAAAACTGCAG
>DXDR01000020.1 GCA_019115385.1 Candidatus Mediterraneibacter avicola
GCTCCACAGACTATCCTGAAGGAATTTATTCAGCATGGTGTAACATATGTTTGACAAACCTACAGAGGAAAAATCTTAGCAGTCAATAAATATATAATGTTTCATGTGAAACATTAAAGCGTAAACAGAGAAAAATGTTTTGTATGGAATATGAAAATCATAAAAGAAGAAAATGTTTCACATGAAACATTGAAAAATATATTTTATGTGAAAAAACATGTTTCATGTGAAACATTGTATAGATTAATAAAAAGAAAAGTGATATAATAGAAAAGTATCTGAAAAAGAGGTTTTGTGAGGAGACAAAAATGGGGAGAATCATTGCGATTGCCAATCAAAAAGGAGGAGTTGGAAAGACTACAACTGCCATTAATCTTTCCGCATCCCTTGCGAGTATGGATAAGAAGGTACTGGCGCTCGATATGGATCCTCAGGGAAACATGACGAGCGGATTGGGAGTAGATAAGGATGAGGTGCAGAATACGGTTTATGATCTTATTATAGGAAATGCCGGAATAGAAGAATGTATTTGTAAAGAAGCATTGGAAAATCTTGACGTACTTCCTTCGAACATTAATCTTTCAGCGGCAGAGATAGAATTGATCGGTGTTGAAAATAAGGAATATATTCTCAGGAGTGAAGTTGAAAAGATCAAGGATAATTATGATTTTATCGTAATCGACTGTCCTCCGGCGCTAAGTATGCTTACAATAAATGCGATGACAACTGCCGATTCAGTTCTTGTTCCGATCCAGTGTGAGTATTATGCGCTGGAAGGCTTGAGCCAGCTGATACATACGATCGAGCTTGTTCAGGAAAGACTGAATCCTGATCTTGAGATAGAAGGCGTAGTGTTTACCATGTATGATGCCAGGACCAATTTGTCATTACAGGTAGTGGAAAATGTAAAGGATAATCTGAACCAAAACATATACAAGACGATAATTCCCAGAAACATCAGACTGGCAGAGGCGCCGAGCTACGGAATGCCGATCAATCTGTATGATCCAAAATCAACAGGCGCAGAGAGTTATATGCTGTTGGCGGAAGAAGTTATCAATAAAGGAGAAGATTAAATATGGCAGTGAAAAGAAATGGACTGGGAAAGGGACTGGACAGTTTGATCCCGGATAAAAAAGTAAAACCAGCGGCTTCAGAAAAAAGTGAGAGCAGAACTAAAAAAGAAGAAAATACAAATAAAACAGGTGAAATCAAGGTTAAAATCAACGAGGTTGAGCCTAACCGGGAACAGCCGAGAAAAGATTTTGATGAAGACGCTCTTATGGAGCTGGCTGATTCTATTAAGCAGTTTGGTATCCTTCAGCCTCTTCTCGTACAGCAAAAGAAGGATTATTATGAAATCATAGCCGGCGAACGCAGGTGGAGAGCTGCAAAACTGGCAGGGTTGAAGGAAGTTCCCATCATCGTAAAAAATTATACGGATCAGGAAATTGTTGAGATTTCTCTTATAGAAAATATCCAGAGGGAAAACCTGAATCCTATTGAAGAGGCGATGGCTTATAAACGCCTTCTGGAAGAATTCAACCTGAAACAGGATGAAGTTGCCGAAAGAGTATCTAAGAGCAGAACTGCCGTCACTAATTCTATGAGACTTCTGAAACTGAGTGACCGGGTCCAGCAGATGATAGTTGATGATATGATCAGTACGGGACACGCAAGAGCTCTTCTGGCAATTGATGATGAAGAACAGCAATATGTGCTTGCAAACAAAATATTCGATGAAAAGCTCAGTGTAAGGGAAATAGAAAAGCTGGTCAAAGCTTTGAAAAACCCGAAAAAAGAGACTAAAAAAGCAAAAATCGAACATGTGTTTGTATATGATAATCTGGAAGAACAGATGAAAAATATTATCGGGACGAAAGTGAGCGTGAATCCAAAGGCGAATGGAAAGGGGAAAATAGAGATAGAATATTATTCAGAGGAAGAACTGGAAAGAATCTATGATCTGATCATGTCAATCCGAACAAAGTAAAGCCGGATAAAACACGTTCGGACAAAAATAAATTCGCTTAAAAAATGATATGGATCAACGCGGGGGAGATATATAATTAAAAGGAGATGCACAGCAAATGAACGGAATATTAGAAAATTTAGGCATAGATCCGTTTTATGTATTTATTGTCCTGTTTATCATGCAGATCATATTGATCGTACTGTTAGTGATCTTAAATGATAAATACAAAAGGCTGCAGAAAACATATTCAGTTTTTATGCGCGGCAAAAATGGGAAAAGCATTGAAAAGAATATTTTAAAAAAGTTCGAGGAGCTGGACGAAATCTCTGCGCTCGTAAAAGTAAATGAAAAAGAAATCGAAGATATCAGAAAAAAGATGGAGCGTCATTATCAGAAATGTGGTATTGTAAAGTACGATGCATTTCATGAAATGGGAGGCAATCTGAGTTTTGCCCTGGCTATGCTGGATGAGAATGACAATGGATGGATATTCAACGCAATGCACAGCAGAGAAGGCTGCTATACTTATATCAAAGAAATCGTAAGGGGCCAGAGCTATATCGAACTCTCCGAGGAAGAAAGACAGTGCCTTGAAAAAACGATGTATCAGGAAGAATATGATATAAAAGATGTAGAAAAATAAAGAGAATGAGAGGATAAAAAAGTGTTAGATATCAAATTTTTAAGAAGCAACCCGGAAGTAGTAAAACAGAATATCAAAAATAAATTCCAGGATGATAAACTTCCCCTTGTAGATGAAGTGATCGGGCTGGACAAGAGAAACCGTGAGATCAAGCAGGAAGTGGAAGCGTTGCGGGCTGAAAAAAACAAGGCGTCCAAGCAGATCGGAGCAATGATGGCTCAGAAAAAGCTGGAGGAAGCGGAAGCGCTTAAGAAGAAGGTGGCGGAGAGCGCTGGCCGCATCGATGAATTATCCGTAGAAGAAAAGGATGTGGAAGAAAAGATCAAAAAGATCATGATGACAATCCCCAATATTATTGATCCCTCTGTGCCGATCGGAAAAGATGACAGCGAGAACGTAGAGCTTGAGAGGTTTGGGGAGCCTGTGGTACCGGACTTTGAGATCCCATACCACACGGAAATCATGGAGTCTTTCAATGGGATCGATCTCGACAGCGCGAGAAAGGTCGCAGGAAACGGATTTTATTATCTCATGGGAGATATCGCGCGCCTCCATTCCGCTGTGATCGCATATGCGAGAGATTTCATGATAAACAGAGGATTCACATATTGTGTTCCTCCGTTTATGATCCGCAGCAATGTGGTGACAGGCGTCATGAGCTTCGCCGAAATGGATGCAATGATGTATAAGATCGAAGGGGAGGACCTGTATCTGATCGGTACGAGCGAGCACTCCATGATCGGAAAATTTATCAACACACAGCTCACGGAAGATCAGCTCCCTCAGACTCTGACAAGCTATTCCCCATGTTTCCGGAAGGAAAAGGGAGCGCATGGTATCGAAGAAAGAGGAGTGTACAGGATCCACCAGTTTGAGAAGCAGGAAATGATCGTTGTATGTAAACCGGAAGATAGTATGGAATGGTACGACAAGCTGTGGGAAAATACAGTGGATCTTTTCCGGTCCATGGATATTCCGGTAAGGACACTGGAGTGCTGTTCAGGAGACCTTGCTGACCTGAAGGTAAAATCCGTTGATGTAGAGGCATGGTCGCCGCGGCAGAAAAAATATTTTGAAGTAGGAAGCTGCTCCAATTTGGGAGATGCACAGGCAAGAAGACTCGGTATCCGGGTAAAAGGCGAGAACGGCAGCTACTTTGCGCATACGTTGAATAATACAGTGGTAGCGCCGCCGAGGATGCTTATCGCGTTTCTGGAAAATAATCTTGAGGCGGACGGATCTGTCAGGATTCCCGAGGCATTAAGACCCTATATGGGCGGCAATGACAGGATCATTTCTAATAAATAACTGAGGATATAAAAGCAGATGCATCAATATTTGAAAGCAGTCGGATTTGATAATATCAAGACGAGAAACGACTTAAAAGAGCTAATAGAAGACGTAGAAGCGGGCTTTACGCATCAGACCATCGTCTCTTACCGGCCCGGAGAGGACTTCTGTGAGCTGAGAAAAGAATACGGTCAATGTATCGGTGTCTCGCTGTGCGGCGCACTGGACGATGGGGATAATTTTCAGCCGGATTACTATTTCCCCTATTTTGAAGGCAGCGGCATCAGCACCTACGCGGAGATCGCTGTAGAACGCAAAATAGAAAAAGAACAGTATGTCGGTATGTGCGAGGATTCCAAGATTGGCATCAGCCTTATATTCACCCTTCAGAATGGGATCGAGTATATGAGGGAGCGGCAGGCGGGATTTGCGTCAGATACCACTACATCGGTCACTTTATCCGGTCTGGCGTTGTCAGGGATGATCCTCCTCCCGGTCATAAAGGATGAAAGGCAGCTGAAAAGCGATCAGGAGGCTTCTGACAACAGAAAAATGCTTCTTAACGCGGCCAGGAACGGAGATCAGACAGCGATAGAGACGCTGACTCTGGACGACATTGACATTTATTCGCAGGTGTCGCGCCGGCTGGCAAATGAAGATGTGTTTTCTATCGTGGACACCTATTTCATGCCATATGGCGTGGAGTGTGATCTGTATTCTATCATGGGGGAGATACTGGCGGTAAGGCACAGAACGAACGCAATGACCGGAGCGGAGCTCTATCAGATGAAACTGAATGTAAATGAAATGCAGTTCGATGTGTGTGTCCCCGCGGAGGAAGTGATGGGCGAGCCGGAGATCGGCCGCAGATTTAAGGGAACCATATGGCTGCAGGGGTACATCAACTTCTAGGATACGGTTTCCGGAGTATCAGTTCCAGAATTACAGAACTTCCATGAACCGAACAAAATGCAGAACTTCGATGAACCGAGCAAAAAGGGTTGAGAAAACAGAAAAAACATGGTATATTATTAGTTGTGTCTGGCCAGGACACAACTGTAATATATGTCGATATAGCTCAGCAGGATAGAGCGACCGCCTCCTAAGCGGTAGGTCGGAGGTTCGAATCCTCTTATCGACGGAGATGAGAGACGCCGGAAACTTTAGAAATAAGGTTTCCGGTGTTTTTTCTGTATGCATGGAGCGTCATAGAAGAAAACGGTTTCCTGCAGGGAAGGCATAAGCGATGACACTATTCGACTGAAAAATGTAAGAAAAACGAAACATACTTCTTGTAAGTAATTTCCACCAGATTTATAATACAGGTATATGAATGCTTGCTTTTCGAGCATGCTAACCGAAGCAATGCATATCAATGTATAATTTAAAAGAGAAGGAAACCGGTAGACCAACATGACTATCAAAGAGATCTCCCGGCTCGCCGGCGTATCCAGCGCCGCCGTATCAAGGTATTTAAACGGCGGCTACGTCAGCGAAGAGAAGCGGGCACAGATAAAAAAAGTAATCGACGAGACAGGATACCACCCATCCGCACAGGCAAGGACACTGAGGACAAAGCGCGCCAGCCTGATCGGGGTGGTCGTTCCGAAGATCAATTCCGAAAGTATCAGCCGAATCACAGAAGGGATCGGAAAAGTACTTTCAGCAAGAGGATATCAGATGCTGTTAGCCAGCACGGATAACGACGCCCGCAAGGAAATCGAATACCTGTATCTGTTTGAAAAATATCCTGTGGACGGCATCATCCTGATCGGGACCATGATCACCGGCGAGCACAGAAAATTCCTTAAGAATGCACAGGTTCCCATCGTGGTGACAGGACAGTACACGAAATACGCCAACTGCATCTATCATGACGATTACGGAGCGGGCAAGGCCATGGGCAGGCTGGCAGTGTCCCTGAGCCGCAGTCATGTGGCGTATATCGGAGTCACGAGAGAGGACAAGGCTGCCGGGGCGGCAAGAGAGGATGGGTTTCGCGCCGGCATGAAAGCCGGAGGGGCGGAACTGGAAGAGGAGTATGTGCGCATTTCAGAGTTCCGGACCGATTCCGGCTACAGCGCCGCAATGTCTCTTCTGGAGGAGAAAAAAGACATTGACGTCATTTCCTGTGCCACGGACACCATCGCAGCAGGTGCGATAAAAGCGCTCCATGCCATGGAGAAGAGAAGAGGAGGAACCGACAGTCCCCGGAAGGTTACAGTCACAGGCTTTGGAGACAATCAGATGCTGAAAGCAGCCGCCGGCGGCATACCGACCGTGCATTTTGGATATAAAACAAGCGGGATCCGAAGCGCGGAGCTCCTGTTGGACGTGATCGAGAGGGGAGAGAAGATCCCGGTCGAGATGAAACTCGGGTTCCGTCTGGTGGACGGTGACAGCAGCGAAGAAAAGGAATATGAGGGATAACAGAAATAGTGCACAAAAACTTATATTAAATATCAGTAAAAATGCCATCTTTACAAATGGCATTTTTTTTCTTATGATTTATACAAATATATGAAATCGATTTCATAAAAAATCGATTTAAAAAAATAAAATTGCTTTTATATAAAGGGAAAGAGAGGTAATATGGATTACAGGAAATCTGCACAAGACATCCTGGATCAAGTCGGCGGAAGCGCGAATATCGTATCCGCTGCCCATTGTGCGACAAGGCTCCGCCTCGTCATCGCGGACAACAGCAGGGCGAATAAAGAAGCGATCGAGAACATTGACGGAGTGAAGGGAGTGTTTGAGGCGTCAGGACAGCTCCAGATCATACTCGGAACAGGCACGGTGAACAAGGTATTCGATGAGTTCATTTCTATCGCGGGGATCACGGCAAGCAGCAAGGCCGAGGCAAAAGAGGCGGCCGCGCAGAAGCAGAACATCTTCATGAGGGCGATCAAGCTTCTGGGCGATATCTTTGTTCCGATCATTCCCGCGATCGTGGCAAGCGGATTCCTCATGGGTATCATGAACTCCCTGGACTTCATGATCAACAACGGTTTTATCAGCATGGACACGAGCAGTTCGATCTATGTATTCGCCAATCTGTTCAGCAACACCGCATACACATTTCTGCAGATTTTGATCGCTTTCTCAGCGGCGAAGGCGTTCGGAGCAAATCCGTATCTGGGCGCGGTCATCGGTATGATCATGATCAATCCGTCATTGCAGAATGCGTATACCGTGGCGACAGAGGGCGTGCAGCAGACGCAGTCCGTATTCTTCGGACTCTATGACATTGATATGGTGGGATACCAGGGACACGTTATCCCGGTTGTCATCGCGGTGTGGGTGCTCTCAGTGATCGAGAAGAAACTGCACAAGATCGTCCCGGAGGTACTGGATCTCTTTGTGACGCCTCTGGTAAGCGTGTTTGTCACCGGGTATCTCACGCTTTCCATTATAGGCCCGGTCTTTGTGTGGGCTGAGAACGCGGTGCTCGGCGGAATCCAATGGCTGCTCACCCTTCCGCTCGGCATCGGAAGCCTCATCATGGGAGGGCTGTATGCCCCGACCGTGGTGACCGGCATCCATCAGATGTATACAGCCATCGATATCGGGCAGATCGCCCAGTACGGCGTGACATACTGGCTCCCATTGGCAAGCGCGGCCAATGTGGCGCAGGGAGCGGCAGCATTGGCGGTAGCGCTCAAATCAAAAGACAAAAAGATAAAATCACTGGCGCTTCCGTCCTCGTTGAGCGCGTTTATGGGAATCACGGAACCGGCTATCTTCGGTGTGAACTTAAGATTCTTTAAACCCTTTATCGCAGGATGTATCGGCGGCGGATGCGGAGCGCTGTATGCTTCTCTCGTACATCTCGGAGCGAAGGGGACGGGTGTGACAGGAATTTTCGGCATCCTGCTCTGCCTTGAACAGCCGGTGCAGTATGTGATCGAGATGGCCATTGCCGTAGGCGTTGCGTTTGTGGTCTCCTTCATCGTCTATAAGGATCAGAAGCCAAAAGCAGAGACCATGGGCATTGAAGGCGGAAAAGCGCCAGAGTCAGCAGACAGGTCAGTGTCAGGTGCGGAAGACGGAGCAGCACAGCCTGCGGAGAAACAGGCGCCCTCAGAGGAAGGGGTCAACAGCCCGGTAAACGGCAGGATCCTCCCCCTCTCAGAAGTCAGCGATGAGACCTTTGCCTCCGAGATGCTGGGGACAACTGTGGCGGTGGAACCGGAAGATGGCAAGATCACGGCCCCCTGCGATGGAACGGTGATCAATGTGTTTGATACCGGGCATGCGGTATGCATTGCCACAAAGAGCGGAGGAGAACTCCTGATCCATATCGGCGTGGATACTGTAAAACTCGGTGGAAAAGGATTTAAGAGAAAAGTGGCGGACGGCGACCAGATCCATGCAGGCGACGTGCTGATCGAAGCGGATCTGGATACGATCCGGGAAGCAGGATACCCGGCAACGACCATGGTCATCCTGACGAATGCAGACCAGTATTCCGAAGTGCTTAAGACGGAGCCGGGACCTGTGAAAAATAATATGGTAATTATGAAACTGAAAAAATAGATCAGAAACTTTAGGAGAAGAAGAATGAACGCATTGACCAGGGATTTGATAAGACTTACAGAAAATGCGGAAAAATCAGCGGACGCAGACGGTCGTTTCCGCCAGAGGATCCATCTGATACCCCCTGTGGGATGGCTTAATGACCCGAACGGACTCTGCCGGTTCCGGGAAAAGTATCATGCATTTTTCCAGTACTCTCCTTTTGACGCGGAGGGCGGAGTCAAGATGTGGGGGCACTGTACGAGCAAAGATATGATCGACTGGGAATATCAGGGCGCGGCGCTGTATCCGGACCAGCCGTTTGACTGTCATGGCGTGTATTCCGGTTCCGCATTCATTGAGGACGGTGAGATGTATCTGTATTATACAGGAAATGTCAAGCTGGAAGACAGAGGGGACTATGATTATATAAATTCAGGGAGAGAGTCAAACACTATCCTGGTGACGAGCCGGGATGGGCAAACTTTCGGATCAAAGACGGAGCTTATGAGGAACACAGATTATCCGGCGGACCTGACCCTTCATGTCAGAGACCCTAAAGTATGGAAACACCAGGGCAGCTACTATATGATACAGGGGGCGCGTACAAAGGACGATACAGGACAGGCGCTGATCTTCCGGTCGTCAGACAGGATCAACTGGGAGCTGCATAACCGTGTTGAGGCGGAAGATCCTTTTGGATATATGTGGGAATGTCCGGATTATTATGAGACAGGCGGAATGAAGATCCTGTCAGCCTCCGTGCAGGGACTCAAAGGCGGCGAGTGGGAGGACAGAAATGTGTATCAGTCCGGATATTTCCTTGTAGAGGGAAATATCCTTGACGAGTACAGGCTGTCAGGATACAGGCTGTGGGACTATGGATTTGATTATTACGCCCCGCAGAGTTTTGAGACAGAAGACGGAAGGCGCATCCAGATCGGATGGATGGGAATGCCGGACTGCGAGGAGTATACGAACCCGACCATCAGAGATGGGTGGCAGCACTGCTTCACGTTCCCCCGCGAGGTCTATGTGAAAGACGGAATCGTACGCCAGCGCCCGGTAAGGGAGCTTGAAGAAAGAGAGCGCCGCGTCAGGACAGAACATATGCGCCCGGGTTCAGACGCCTTCGAGGTGAAAGACTGTGAGGTATATGATCTGACCGTGAGGGAAGTTCGTGAAAATAAATTCCGTGCCGTGCTCGGAGAAGAGCTGGTGCTGGAACACAGGGACGGAAGGTTTGAGATGCGTTTCACAGATCAGGATAAAGGGGCGGTATCTGCAGGGCGCG
>DXDR01000021.1 GCA_019115385.1 Candidatus Mediterraneibacter avicola
CTTTTGCTGTACCGAAAAGGGGAGGAATCCCCACAATGCAGCTTTGAGATGCCGGAAGAGGAGGGGATTGGCGAAGTCAGGTTCCTGGCCGTTGAAGGTCTGGACGGCTCTGATTATGAATATAATTTTAAAATTGCAGAAAAAATCTGCGTTGATCCTTATGTCAAAGAACTTGCGGGAAGAGAAGTGTTCGGCCGCAGCCGGGACGTCCAGAAACATCAGGTCAGAGGGAAGCTTATATCCCGGGATTATGACTGGGAGGGAGACGAGAGACTCCATATTCCGTGGAATCAGGTCACAGCCTACACTTTCCATGTAAGAGGGTTTACAAAACACAGTTCTTCACGAGTGCCTCACAAAGGGACTTACAGAGGCGTGATCGAGAAACTTCCCTATCTGAAAGATCTGGGGATAAACCAGATCCAGTGTATGCCGGTCTATGAATTTGATGAATGCAAGGGGACGAAAATCAATTACTGGGGATATGGGCCGGCCTATTATTTTGCACCCAAGGAAGCGTATGCTGCGGGGAAAAGCGCGGTGAGAGAGTTAAAAGATATGATCAAAGAATGCCACAAGGCGGGAATCGAAGTTGTTCTTGAAATGCCTTTTGCTCCGGGAGTCCCCAGCCAGACAGCGCTGGAGTGTCTCAGATTTTATATGCTGGAATACCATGTGGATGGTTTTGTCGTAAATCCCTATACGGTTTCCTGGGAATTGTTAAAAGAAGATCCTCTTCTGAAAGATATTAAGCTGATGCAAAGAGAGGACGGTTTCCAGAATGTGATGCGGCGTTTCCTGAAGGGAGACGAAAATATGGTGAATGATGTGATCTGGGCGCTGAAGCATAATTCCGCGTACGACGGCGCGTGCAATTACATTACCACACATACAGGCTTTACCCTCTGGGATCTTGTGTCCTATGAATGCAAACATAATGAAGAAAACGGGGAAAATAATACAGACGGGCCGGACTATAATTACAGCTGGAACTGCGGAGCGGAAGGACCCAGCAGAAAAAAAGCGGTTGTGGAACTGCGCCGAAAACAGGTAAGAAATGCATTCCAGCTTCTCCTGACAGCACAGGGAACCCCGTGTATACTGGCCGGCGACGAGTTTTTTAACAGCCAGAAGGGAAACAACAATGTGTACTGCCAGGACAATGAGACAGGCTGGGTAAACTGGAACCGGCTAAAAAGCGACGATTCCCTGTTCCGTTATGTAAAAGAACTGATCGCATTCCGGAAAAATCATCTCTGTATGCACAGGGCGGAAGAATTAAACGGCATGGACAGAACAGCCTGCGGTATGCCGGATGTTTCTTATCACGGGGAAAGTGCCTGGCAGGTGAAAGCAGAAGTGTCCAGCCGTCAGCTGGGTGTGCTTTACTGCGGCGTGGAGCTGGAGGACGAGGCATGCTTTATTGCCTACAATATGCACTGGATCCCCCACAGTTATGCCCTCCCGTCTCCCGGAAAGGGAAGGAAGTGGTATCTGGCGGCAGATACCCGCCGGGGCGTACTGGAAACGCCGGAGTTGTCTGTGGAGCAGAAGAATATAGAACTGGAAGAGCGCAGTATTGCGCTGCTCGTAAGCAAAAAAACGGAAGAGACTCCGAAAAGCCGCAGATCATCTGTTGGATCAGCCAGAAAATCTGAAGGGAAGACGGCGGGCAGCCCGGAACGGAAAGCTGATCCGGGGTCTAAAAAGAAACCGGCAGAAAGCGGGGATGGCAATGAAGGCGGTGCGCCACTTTTGCACGATCACAAGGCATAAGCTGCTCGTAATGAGATATTGCTTCCGGGTGGGGCTGTACCGCCAGGGCCTCCTCCATGATCTGTCCAAATACAGCTGGACAGAGTTCCGGGTGGGATGCAGATATTATCAGGGAAACAGAAGCCCGAATAATGCGGAGCGGGAGGAGAGAGGATGCTCCACCGCCTGGCTGCACCACAAGGGAAGGAACAGACATCATTACGAGTACTGGATTGATTATAGCCTGGACGGCAGTGGAAGCCTTACCGGAATGAAGATGCCTGTCCGCTATGTGGTCGAGATGTTTATGGACCGGATTGCCGCCAGCAGGGTGTATATGGGCGACAGTTATACGGACAGCGCGCCTCTGAATTACTATCTCCAGGGAAAAGCGGGCAGCCTGATGCACCGGGAGACCAGAGAATTGCTGGAAAGACTGCTTTTTATGCTGGCAGAGCAGGGAGAAGACAGTGCCTTTCGGTATATCAGAAGAGAAGTATTGAAGAAAAAACGGAGGATTCAAAAAAATGGAGATGAATAAAATTGCGAGTTTCACAGTGGATCATATCCGGCTTGTGCCGGGAATCTATGTGTCCAGAAAGGATAAAATCAGCGATACTGTGATCACCACTTTTGATATCCGCATGACAAGCCCAAACGATGAACCGGTCATGAATACGGCGGAAGTTCATACGATCGAACACCTGGGCGCTACATTTCTGAGAAATCATGGACAGTATAAAGACCGGGTCGTATACTTTGGACCCATGGGCTGCAGGACGGGATTCTATCTTCTGCTGGCAGGAGATTATACATCCGCCGACATCGTGCCCCTGATGCAGGAGATGTTTTCGTTTATCGCTTCTTATGAGGGAGAGATTCCGGGAGCATGTGCCAGGGACTGTGGAAACTATTTGGATATGAATCTTCCCATGTCCAGATATCTGGCGCAGAAATTTTTGACGGATGTGCTTACGGATATCCAGGATTGCCGGTTGAATTATCCAGAATAAAAGGAGCTGATACTTGTGATATTATATATTATAAGGCACGGTGAGACGGACTGGAACAAGACGCACAAGGTCCAGGGGCGCACGGACATCCCTCTGAATGATCACGGACGGCATCTTGCCCGGGAGACGGCGGAGGGAATGAAGAAGCTGCAGATCGACCTGGCATACACGAGCCCTCTCTCGAGAGCAAAAGAGACCGCGCAGATCATACTTGGAGACAGGAAGATTCCACTGATCATGGATCCCCGGATTGAAGAATTCTCTTTCGGAAGCTATGAGGGAATGCACTGCGGGGGAGAAGATCAAGATCCCGAAAGCGTAGAATTCAACCGATTTTTTACAGACACGGCAAATTACATCCCCCCAAACGACGGTGAGACCGTCTCCCATCTGTATGAAAGAACCGGGGAGTTCCTGCAGTGGCTGTGCCAAAAAGAAGAACTGCAGGATAAAGCCATCCTCATATCCACCCACGGAGCGGCTATGACCGCCCTGCTCAACAGAATCAAGGGCAATCTGTCCGTCGGCAGGTTCTGGAAGGATAAAGTCCCCCCGAACTGTGCAGTTTCGGTCGTGGAGGTTGTGGACGGAAATCCCACGATAAAAAAAGAAGGCGTGATTTATTATAAGGGACAGGGTAAAACTTAATCGGGGACGTAGTAAAATCCAGTTTTACTACGTCCCCGATTTTAATCGTTTTCTTCCGTCTGTACGGAATATGTCTGGCGTTTTCTTGCCATTTCGTCACTTTCCAGATATTCGTCGTAGGTCGTGATCTTGTCGATCAGCTGGCCGCCCGGCACAATTTCCATGATACGGTTAGCCGTTGTCTGGACGATCTGGTGGTCTCTGGAGCTGAAAAGGATCACTCCGGGAAATTTGATCATTCCATTGTTCAGCGCAGTGATAGCCTCCATGTCCAGGTGATTGGTGGGCTCATCCAGGATCAGGACGTTGGCGCCGGAAATCATCATTTTAGAGAGCAGGCACCGGACTTTTTCTCCTCCGGAGAGAACTCTCAGTTTTTTTACGCCGTCTTCCCCGGAAAAGAGCATCCTTCCCAGGAAACCGCGCACATAGGTGACATCCTTTTCCTCAGAGTATTGAGTGAGCCATTCTGTAATGTTGTAGTCGCTGTCAAATTCTCCGCCGAAATCTTTCGGAAAATACGCCTGAGATGTGGTGACGCCCCACTTGTAAGTGCCTTCATCCGGTTCCATCTCGCCGATCAGAATTTTAAATAGTGTGGTTTTTGCAAGCTCGTTGCCGCCCACGAAAGCGACCTTATCGTCATGTCCCAGGGTGAAGCTGATATTGTCCAGTACTTTTTCCCCGTCGATGGTTTTGGAGATTCCCTCCACAGTAAGGACTTCGTTGCCGATTTCCCGGTTCGGACGAAAATCAATATATGGGTACTTGCGGCTGGATGGCTTGATCTCTTCCAGCTGGATTTTTTCCAGGGCCCGCTTCCTTGATGTGGCCTGCTTGGATTTGGAAGCATTGGCGCTGAAGCGGGAAATAAACTCCTGCAGCTCTTTGATTTTTTCTTCCTTTTTCTTGTTCGCTTCTTTCATCTGGCGGATCAGAAGCTGGCTGGACTCGTACCAGAAATCGTAGTTTCCGGCGTAGAGCTGGATTTTTCCGTAGTCAATGTCCGCGATCTGTGTGCAGACTTTATTGAGAAAATACCGGTCATGGGACACAACAATGACTGTGTTGTCGAAGTTGATGAGAAATTCCTCCAGCCATGCGATGGCGTCCAGATCCAGGTGGTTGGTAGGCTCATCCAAAAGCAGGATATCCGGGTTGCCGAAAAGAGCCTGCGCCAGGAGCACTTTCACCTTTTCCGGGCCGGTCAGCTCCTTTACATATTTTCCGTGAAGTTCTGTGTCGATGCCCAGTCCGTTTAAGAGAGACGCGGCGTCGGACTCTGCTTCCCAGCCGTTCATGGTGGCAAATTCCGCTTCCAGTTCACTTGCCCGGATCCCGTCCTCGTCGGTAAAGTCTTCTTTGGCGTAGATAACTTCTTTTTCCTTCATAATCTCATAGAGGCGGGCATTTCCCATGATTACTGTGTCCAGGACGATAAACTCATCATATTTATACTGATCCTGCTGCAGGAAAGAAAGACGCTCTCCGGGCGTGATGACGATATCACCTTTGGTCGGCTCCAGCTGTCCGGACAGGATCTTAAGAAAAGTTGACTTGCCGGCTCCGTTGGCCCCGATCAGACCGTAGCAGTTTCCCTCGGTAAACTTGATGTTGACATCTTCAAAAAGCGCTTTTTTTCCAACGCGCAACGTTACATTATTTGCACTAATCATCTGTGATCTCCTTACTTTCTGAATCTGATGACTGACCTGTCTCTGAAAAAAGACCGGAAAATAGAAAGAAATTTCCCGGACGGCAGAAAACAGGCCGATTTCCACCGCCTATATTAACATGGGACAGCGGCAAAAGGCAAGGCACAAGTGCGAACTTATATAAAAATGAAACTTACGGTTCCCGTTGGAAGAAAAACAGTATATAATAGCAGTGTCGGAGTCCGGCGGGACGACGGTAAAGTATGGAAGCGAGGGAAGATTATGAGTATAAAAAAGGCGACGATGGTTCTGGAGGGCGGTGCGACCAGAGGTGTTTTTACATCAGGAGTTCTCGATCTTCTGATGGAAAAGGATATTTATACATCCCATGTGATCGGCGTGTCGGCAGGATCCTGCAACGCGGTGGGGTATGTGTCAAAGCAGCCGGGCAGGACCAGAAACTGTATGATCCCCAAAGAAAAGGACCTGGGCTATTACTACGGTATCCGGGATTTTGTGAAGGAAAAAAGTGTGATGAATATGGACATGATCTTTGACAAATATGTCTATGAAATCTATCCTTTCGACTTTGACACATATTTTAATTCTGAGATAGAGTGCGAGATTGTGACAACCAACTGTCTGACCGGCAAGGCGGAGTATATGACAGAGAGGAAAGACAAAGACCGCCTGATGAAGATCTGCCGGGCTTCCTGCAGTATGCCCCTTCTGACGCCCATCGTAAACGTGGACGGTGTGCCTTATTTGGACGGAGGGCTTGCAGACTCAGTACCCATCCAGAGAGCGGAAAATATGGAAAATGAAAAAATCGTGGTCGTGCTCACGAAGAATGCGGGCTACCGGAAAAAAACGATTTCCAGGGGAATGCAGAGGATTTACCGGAAAGCATACCGGTCATACCCGGAACTGATCCGCACCATTTTCCGCAGGAGTTTTGAGTACAATAAGACAATGAATTACCTGGACCAGCTTGAAAAGCAGGGAAAAATATTTGTGATCCGCCCGCAGGTCAAGCCGGTGTCCCGGCTGGAGAGGAATACAGAAACTCTCCATGCATTTTATGAGCACGGATACAAACTGATGGAGAGAAAATTTGACGACCTGATGGAGTATCTGGAAAAATAGGAAGGGGGAGACGCAATGAGCAGGCCGGAAAATCTGGATTATACGCAGAACAGAGAACTGTCCTGGCTCCGCTTTAACCAGAGAGTGCTGGAAGAAGCACGGGACGAGAGCGTTCCGCTTATGGAGCGGATGAAGTTTGTAGCCATATTTACCAGCAATCTGGATGAGTTTTTTATGATCCGTGTAGGGAGTCTGTACGATATGGCCGCGGCGGACAATACGAAACAGGACATCCGTTCCGGGATGACGGCAAAGGAGCAGCTCGCAGCCATTTATAAGGCCGTGGCGCCCTTGTATAAGGAACGGGATAAGACTTATGCGGAGATTAAAAAGCAGCTTCATCCCTACGGGGTATGCGGACTCGGATTTAAAGAGCTGGAGCAGCAGGAAAAGAAATATGTGAAAAAATATTTTAAAGAACAGGTGCTCCCGGTCCTCTCTCCGCAGATCGTAGATGTGAACCATCCTTTTCCCCACCTTCTGAACAAGGAAATCTACGTGGTGGCGAACCTGAAGCAGGGAAATAAGACCATGCTGGGCGTAGTGCCGGTTCCCCAGTACATCTCAGATGTGCTGTTCCTGCCAGGACATGATATCCGGTATATCCGCATGGAAAAGGTGATCCTGGAGTATCTTGAGCTTGTGTTCGACCAGTATCAGGTGTCGGATAAAAATTATATCTGTGTGACAAGAAATGCAGATATCGCTCCAAACGACGAACTGATGGCAGACAATGAAGATTTCCGGCTTGTCATGCAGGAGACGCTTCACAAGAGAAGGAGAATGGCGGTAGTCCGTCTGGAGGCGGCAAACCCTCTGGGCAAGGAGATGGAAAAATTTTTCTGTGAAAAGTTTTCCATTACCCCGGAATGCATCTTTCGGACAAAAATGCCCATGAAGCTGGGATTTATATTTAATATCGCAGATAAAGTGCCGGAGTCTATGAAGAAAGCACTCACAGACTCTCCGTTTATTCCCCAGCCTTCAGCCATGCTTTCCGAGGGCAGCGTGATGGAGCAGGTGAAAAAGAAAGACGTCCTTCTCTCATATCCTTATGAAAGTATGGAACCATTCCTTCAGATGATCAAAGAGGCGTCCACAGATCCGGATGTGATGACGATCCGGATCACAATCTACCGTCTGGCAAAGAAAGCCCGTCTTGTGGAGTACCTGTGCGCCGCGGCGGAAAACGGCAAAGAGGTGACTGTTCTGATCGAACTGAGGGCCAGATTTGACGAGCAGAACAATATCGACTGGTCCGAGCGTATGGAGGAGGCGGGATGCCGCGTCATTTATGGATTTGAAAACTACAAAGTTCACTCCAAGATCTGCCTTATTACATACCGGAATAAAAATGAGATCCGGTACATCACCCAGATTGGAACCGGAAATTACAATGAAAAGACGGCAAAGATGTACACCGATTACTCTCTGATCACATCCAGCCAGGAAATCGGAGAGGATGCGGCGGTCTTTTTTAAAAATATGTCTATTGGAAACCTGGACGGAGCGTACGATCATCTGATCGTATCCCCCACGAGTCTGAAGCAGAAAGTACTTCAGCTCATGGACGAGGAGATTTCCAAAGGCAAAGAGGGACGGATCCTGATGAAGATGAACTCTGTAACGGACATGGATTTCATTCGCAAGACAGCCCAGGCATCCCAGGCGGGAGTGAAGATCCAGCTGATCGTCAGAGGCATCTGCTGCATTCTTCCGGGGATTCCCGGGAAGACAGATAATCTCCATGTGACCAGTATTGTGGGAAGATATCTGGAACATCCCAGGGTATTTGTATTCGGGAGCGGATCCAATGCAAAGGTGTATATCGGCTCGGCGGACATGATGACCCGCAATACGGAAAACCGTGTGGAAGTGGCATGCCCGATTTATGATGAGACGATCCGCAGACGTCTGATCCATGATCTGAAGATCATGCTTTCAGATAATGTGAAGGCGCGGGAGATGGCAAGCGACGGAACATACAGAAAGAAGCCGGCAGGAGAAAAGCCCGTAAACGCGCAGGAGACGTTCATGAAAGAGGCCATGAATGCGAGAAGGCCTGCGGCTCATACCAGAAAAAAGGAGAAATCATCACTTTTGAGCAGGATATTCGGGAGGTTTGGAAGAAAAGAATAAAGAGCAGGAGGAGAAAACATGAAACAGCTCACAGTCAGAGACTTTGGAACTCTGAAAAATGGTGAAAAGGCTCATCTGTACATTATGGAAAACGAGAAAGGCGTGACCGCAGCGGTGACTGATTATGGCGCGGCTCTGGTGAACCTGCTGGCGCCGGATAAAAACGGAAGTCTGCTGGACGTGGTGCTTGGCTTTGACGATGTGTCCGGCTATGAGAACGGAACAGAGTGCTTCGGCGCGTCTGTGGGAAGGAGCGCGAACCGGATCGCAGGAGCCGAGTTCCAGCTGAACGGCGTGACATATCAGCTGGCAAAAAATGAAAAGGGGAACAGCCTCCACAGCGGACCGGATCTCTGGTTCAAGCGTCTGTGGACAGTGACAGACAGAGGGGACGATCATGTGACCTTTGTCCTTCACAGCCCTGATGGAGATCAGGGATATCCGGGAAATGTGGATATGCAGGTGACCTATACTCTGGATGAGGAAAACGGGATCACAGTCCATTATGAGGCTGTTCCAGATCAGGATACGATCATCAATATGACAAACCACAGCTATTTCAACCTGAACGGCCAGGGCAGCGGCACGGCGTTGGGGCATACCCTGACAATGGATTCTGATTTTTTTACACCGGCGGATGACGAGGCGATTCCAACCGGAGAGATCCGCCCGGTGGACGGCACGCCGATGGATTTCCGGTCCGGCCGTGTGCTGGGTGCGGAGATCGATTCCGATTATGAGCCGCTCAGGCTGGGGGAAGGGTATGATCACAACTGGCTGTTAAAAACAGAAGGAAAGTTTGTGAAAGTAGCGGAACTGGCAGCGGATCAAAGCGGGATTGTAATGGATACATATACAGACCGCCCGGGCGTGCAGATGTATACGGCAAACTTCCTTGGAGGGAGCAGAGGAAAAGGCGGGGCATGCTATAACAGCAGAGACGCCGTGTGTCTGGAGACCCATTTTTATCCGGATGCCATCCACCACGACAACTTCCCCGGACCGGTGTGCAAAGCCGGGGAAAAGTATGATACGCGGACGATGTACCGCTTTCGGACAGGCAGATAAGAGAAAGGCAGAACAGGAATTTACATTATATGGGAAAAGCATTATACATTGCGGAAAAGCCCAGTGTGGCGATGGAGTTTGCGAAGGCTCTGAAAATAAGCGCAAAGAGAAGAGACGGGTACATGGAATCTGATGAGGCTGTCATTACCTGGTGCGTAGGCCATCTTGTGACCATGAGCTATCCAGAGGAGTATGACCCGGCACTGAAACGCTGGAGTATGGAAACGCTGCCGTTTATCCCGAAAGAGTTCAAGTATGAGGTTATCCCCGGCGTGGCGAAGCAGTTCAGGATCGTAAGCTCGCTTCTCAACCGGGAGGACGTAGATACGATCTATGTGTGCACCGACTCTGGAAGGGAGGGGGAGTATATTTACCGCCTGGTGGAGCAGGAGGCCCATGTAAAAGGGAAGAAGCGTCTGCGGGTGTGGATCGACTCCCAGACCGAGGAGGAGATATTGCGGGGTATCCGGGAGGCAAAAGACCTTTCGGCATACGATAATCTTAGCGAATCCGCATACTTAAGGGCAAAGGAAGACTACCTGATGGGAATTAATTTTTCCCGCCTGCTCACCCTGAAATATGGCGGAAGCATTTCTTCCTATCTCCATACAAAATATTCGGTGATTTCCGTGGGAAGAGTGATGACCTGCGTGCTGGGCATGGTGGTCAGGAGGGAGAGGGAGATCAGAGATTTTAAAAAGACTCCCTTTTACCGGATCGTCGGAAACATGGCGGCGGGGGACTCCTCTT
>DXDR01000022.1 GCA_019115385.1 Candidatus Mediterraneibacter avicola
ATGGAAGTGTATAACCACTTGGGCGACAGGGCAAGGATTGAAAACGAGATAGCAAAGCTGGATAGTATGGCAGTGAACTTCTGACACCAGAAAAGAAAAAATTGGTGTCAAATTGGTGTCAAACCTAAGAAAAATGACAATTTTAAGAGTGGAAAATGCTTGCAAACCATTGATTTTACAGGGTTTGCAAAAAAATATAAAAATTGTTAGCACTCACCACTTGACAGTGCTAACAACAAGTGCTATATTACAACTAGAACAAAGGAAAGGAACCAGAAAAACAAAGTGTTATTCCGATTGTTCCTTTTATGAAAGGAGATATGACTTATGTTGATGCCGAGTATTTTTGGAGAGAATTTGTTTGATGATGACTGGATGGATTTCCCGTTTGAGAGAGAGTTCTGGGGAAGACAGAATCCTGCATATAAGAAAAACACGAAGAATCTGATGAAGACAGATATCCGTGAGCATGACGCGGGTTATGAACTTGATATTGATCTTCCGGGATTTAAGAAAGACGAGATCAAAGCAGAACTGGAAAATGGCTATCTTACCATCTCCGCCACAAAAGGCGCAAGCAATGATGAGCAGGATAAGAAGGGCAAATACATCCGCAGAGAGCGTTATGCAGGCACAATGCAGAGAAGCTTCTATGTGGGCGATGACGTAACACAGGAAGACATTAAGGCGAAATTTGAGGATGGTATCCTGAAATTGAGCATTCCGAAAAAGGACGCGCAGGCTGTTGAGACGAAGAAGACCATCGCGATAGAAGGATAATTGTAATCTTCAGGCATTGATGCATAAGATATGGGTCCGGCACAGATGTGCCGGACCTTTTTCGGTTTTGACCGGGACAGAAGCCATTCACACGCATGATAAGCATTATTATATCCATGTATAGCAAAATAACCCTTCAGAATGGTTTCAGAAAAATTTTTGCGCGATCTTGTTCCCGGCTCTTCAGATGGTGGTATAATGTTCATCTGAAGGGAAGGATTGGCAATGACAACAGATATGACAGAGGGACGGATCATCCCCCAGCTGACGGAATTTACCATACCGCTTGTGCTGGGCAATCTGTTTCAGCTTACATACAATGCGGCGGATTCTGTGATCGTGGGAAAGTTTGTGGGAGATGACGCGCTGGCCGCAGTGGGAACCGCAGGACCGGTTATGAACATGGTGATTCTTTTTATCAGCGGCATGTGCATGGGCGCAGGAATTCTGATGAGTACCCAGTACGGCGCAAAGAAGTACGGCCATCTGGAACGGCAGATCAGTACGACCCTGCTGGGCGGATTGGCATTTTCCATTGTGATTGCCGCGTTGCTGGTTATTTTCGCTCATCCGCTGTTGATTCTTCTGCAGGTTCCGGCTGATATTATGGGGCCGGCCGGAGTCTATCTGAGGATTGTATTTACAGGGCTGATCTTTACATTTGTTTACAACTTTTTTTCCAATACTCTGCGGGCGTTGGGGGACAGTAAAGCGCCGTTGTATTTCCTGATTATCAGCGCATTTCTCAATATCGTGCTGGATCTGTTTTTTGTAGTTGCCCTGAAATGGGGCGTGCCGGGGAGCGCGGTGGCCACAGTTCTGAGTGAAGGGCTGTGCTGCATGTGCTGCATGATTTATATAAAGAAAGAAGTACCCCTTCTCTGTCTTGGGGAAAAATGGAGGATTTTTGACGTTCCCATACTGTGGAGAACATTTACCTACGGCATAACAAGCGCACTGCAGCAGATGTGCATACAGTTGGGCAAGATCTGTGTGCAGACTGTGGTAAATGTACAGGGCGTGGCGTTTATCGCGGCTTTTACGGCCATCAACCGGGTGGATGATTTTGCCATGACGCCTCAGGGGAATATCGCCCATGCGGCCACTACATTTATGGCGCAGAACAAAGGAGCGGGGAAAATTGCCAGGATGAAAAAGGGATTTTTAAGTTCGCTCATCCTGCAGGCTGTGTATACAACAGTAATCGCCGTGCTGGTATTTGTCTTCTCCCGGCAGATTATGGAGCTCTTTGTCAGCGACGGTTCAGAGGAAGTCATCAGTCTGGGCATGTCTTATCTTCAGCTGATTGCGTTTATGTATTTCATGCCCTCGGCAACAAATGTGATACAGGGATTCTTTCGGGGACTGGGAGATCTGAAGGTGACACTGGTCAGCACAGTATTGAATATGGCGGTCCGATTTCTTGCCGCGTGGATTATGATCCATATTCTGGGCGGTGGATTTGAGTGCCTTGCATGGTCTAATTTTGTGGGATGGATTGCTATGCTGTCTTTCCAGGTGCCCATGATACTTATAAGATGGAAAAAAGAAATTTCAGAAAAAATTTAAAAAAATTAGCACTCGACTCTTTACAGTGCTAACAAAAGGTGCTATATTACAACTAGAACAAAGGAAGAGGAACAAAAGGAACTGACAAGCCGGCAGGTAGAAGGTTCCGGGTGAATTTTCTGATTCCCGAGTTGTATTCGCTCACAACACTTGAGACAACTTCAAGAGTGCTGATGGCAGCCGTGAGAACGGCTCATATAAAACTTATTTCTATTGTTTCAATTATGAAAGGAGAAATGACTTATGTTAATGCCGAGTATTTTTGGAGAAAACTTATTTGATGACGACTGGATGGATTTCCCGTTTGAGAGAGAGTTCTGGGGAAGAAAGAATCCGCTGTATGGCAAACATGCAAAAAACATGATGAAGACGGATATCCGGGAGCATGATGAAGGATACGAACTGGATGTAGATCTTCCGGGATTTAAGAAAGATGAGATTAATGTAGAACTTGAAAACGGCTATCTGACCATTTCCGCTGCAAAGGGACTGGATAAGGACGAGCAGGACAAGAAAGGCAAATACATCCGCAAAGAGCGTTACGCGGGCGCAATGCAGAGAAGCTTCTATGTAGGCGACGCGTTGACCCAGGAAGATATCAAAGCAAAATTTGAAGATGGTATTCTGAGACTGAGCATCCCGAAGAAAGATGCGAAAGCAGTCGAGACGAAGAAGACCATTGCCATTGAAGGCTGATAGTCAGGAAGGGTCAAAGGATAAAAAGAGTCCGCAGGGGAAGGCAAAGGGGCATAAAGGTGTATAACCAGAATGCCGCCTGTGCCAGGCGGATGGGATACGAGAAAGCTCTATGTGAATAGTTATTCACATAGAGCTTTTTATGGTGTGCTCGGCGGCGGCAGGCTGTATTGTCTGATAGGTTACATATAGTTGAAAATCTGCGGACATTCGCATATAATATACGCTGATAAGATATATGTACCTGAAGATTTTGACAGGGGGATCCTTGCTATTGCCTGTGATATAAGCATAGCGTCAGTGTACAAGGGGACAATGCGGTCGTTGAAGGACTGATTTGGGCTGCTTCTGCGTTACTTTCCCTCCGCGTACGTCTCTGTATGCGTCGATCAAGTGCCTTGAAGGAGCCCAAATCAGCACCTTCACGACTCAAAGACTCCAACCGCAGGAATTTCAGTGATTTTCAAGGCAGACGACAGAGGAGTACTGGACGTACGCCGATTGAGGATAACACAGAAAATCACTGAAATTACGCGGTTTGGAGCGTGCTGCCCCTTGTACACTGACGTTACCTTCTCTTGAAAGGCAGCGCGGGATTGAGGAGACGGAGAAAATGACGGATGAGGAACTTTACCGCCGCTATCTGGACGGCGATGAGGCGGGGTTGTCGGAACTGATGGAAAAATACGGCGACGCTCTGACCCTGTACATAGACGGCTATCTGGGTGATATCCATGAAGCTGAGGATCTGATGATCGAGGCCTTTTCCTATCTGCTGGCAAAGCGTCCCCATATCCGGGACGGCGGGCTTAGAGCCTATCTCTACAAAGCCGCCCGCCACATGGCGCTGCGGCATAAAAGCAGGCGGCGCGCCGTGTTCAGTCTGGAGGATATGACAGCGGAGCCGGAGACGGAAACACTGATTGAGGAAGTGGTGAAGAACCGTGAGCGCAGCCGTATTCTCCACCTTTGCATGGGGAGGCTGCACACGGCCTACCGGGAAGCCCTGTATCTGACATATTTTGAAGAATTGAGCTATGCGGAAGCTGCCCAGGTCATGGGGAAAAATATAAAGCAGATCACGAACATGGTCTATCGCGGCAAACAAAGCCTGCGGGAACTTTTGGAAAAGGAGGGGATCACCAATGCGGAGTACTGAGGAACGTGTAGTCGCTGTTAAACGGCGCGCGGCGCAGATCGAGCGGCAGAAGCGGCTGCGGAGAAACCGTATTGCAGTCCTGTCCTCGGTGGCGGCCTGCCTTGCCGTGATTGTGGGCGTGTCCTTTGCCATGCCCGGTATTTCAGAAAAACTGATCGCAGGGGATTACAGCGGATATGAAACGGCGGCGGGCATTTTCAGCGGCAGCGCCGCCGCAGGATATATCATCATCGGACTTTTGGCATTTGTGCTGGGCGTGTGTGTGACCGTTCTATGCTTTAAGCTCAAAGCCTTTCAGAAAAAGGATGAGGAAACGGGGGACGGCGATGGTAGAATTCATTGACAACCTGACGCAATTACTGGCCTCCCTGTACGGCTGTGTCCTGTCCGGGGTATTCTATCTGCGGAGCCGCAGGCAGCCTTATTTCCTGCTCTGCTGTTTTTACGGCTGTTTCGGGCTCGGCCTGCTCTATTGGCTGCTTTATACGATTCTTGTTACGGATACCCCGCCTTTATTCTATGTGTCGGACATCGGGTGGATAAGCTGCTTTCTCTTTCTGCTTCTGCTGCAAAACAGTCTTGCGGACAAAGAAGAACGCACATTACGGAGCCGGGCGCCGTGGCTCGCTGTGGTGATTGAAATACCATTGACGGCGTACTTTATCAGTATAGGCGACGCACTGTATAACCTGATCGTCGGCACTCTGATGGCCGCCATGCTCTGGTTTGCCATACGGGGCCTTGCCTGGCAAAGCAAGCAGCCGGAGCCGGATTGCGGCAAGCGGTTTTTCCATTTTGTAATGATAGGTTATATCGTTCTGGAAAACTGCCTGTGGCTCTCCAGCTATCCCTGGGTGAGCGACACACTGACAAACCCCTACTTTTGGTTTGACTTTGCTGTGACCGCTTCGCTTTTTGCACTGTTCCCGGCAGTGAGAAAGGCGGTGCACACATGACCTATATTGAAAATATATTTGTTTGCATTGCTGCCCCGCTCCTTGTGGCTGCTTTCTGCATGGGGAGGAAGTATCTTCGCTTTTTCCTTCTTGCCTTTGCGGGCATGGGAGCCTGCCTGGTTTCAGCCTATGTGAACACATTTTTTGCAGCCCTCTACGGCGCTGCCGCGTTTAACGCTACAGTGGAGATCGCTCCGGTGGTGGAAGAAGTCATCAAGCTTCTGCCCCTGCTCTTTTATCTTCTGGTGTTCGAGCCGGAGCCGGAGAAGATACGCCCCGCTGTTTTTACGGTTGCAGCCGGATTTGCCACCTTTGAAAACATCTGCTACCTGATACAGCACGGGGCAGAGAACCTGAGCTTCCTGCTGATACGGGGATCTGGAACGGGAGCCATGCACATCGTCTGCGGAGCCATTCTGGCCTATGGGCTTATGTATGTGTGGCGGCAGGGATGGCTGAAAGTGGCCGGAACCTGCGGCCTGCTGGGAACCGCTGTGATCTTCCACGGTATTTATAACCTTTTGATCGCCTGCGGCGGGTGGGTGCAGTATGTTGCCTACGCCCTGCCTGTGCTGGCTGTGGCATTGGGAAAGGCTGCAGGAAAACTTCTTGCAGCGTTTCCAGGGCAGACGGAAAACTGAACAAAAAACGAGCGTTGAGCCGCCATTTGGCGGCTCTTTTTGTATTGGCGACGAGCCAAAGTCCGGGCTTGCCCGAGACCTTGGCGGATGCTTGCAATCCCGGAATGTGCCTTTTGGCACTTCCGGTGATTTGCGCCGGGGAATTTTTTCAAAAAAATCGATTTTCAGGTGAGAGTTTTTCGGATTTTTTGTACCTATATAAGTAAGAGGCTTTTTAGAGACGATTTTGGGGAAGGAGGTCAATGACGATGTATGATACGGCAACCCGTGTCGGACTGGTGAAAAGCAGAGTGCGCCAAAAGCAGCAGCGCTGGCGGGAGAAGCGCGTTCTTCACGTTCTGTCTCTCCTGTGCCTGGTCCTGGCTGTTTCCCTTGCAGGAACGATTGGAATGTTTGCAGGCTTCGGGCACACCGCCGCACTTTCCATGTACGGCTCTATCCTGCTGCATGAGGGCGCGGGCGGTTATGTGCTGGTAGGGGTAGTTTCCTTTACCGCGGCCGTCGTTATCACTGTGTTGTGCATCAGATACCGGGAACGAAATAAAAAGAAAGAATCAAGGGAGGGAAAAAAATAATGAAAAAACGATTTATGGCCCTTCTGCTCAGCTTGCTGATGGTGCTGACCGCGTTTCCCGTCACCACATGGGCGGCGGAGGGCACCGGCTCCGTGGGCAGCACCATGGGCTATCTCAACGAGACGGAACGGCAGATTTATACCCAGTTAAAGTCTATTATTGAGCAGCAGGCGGTAACAGGCGGACGGATGCAGTTTTGGGTTACCGGTCTGTCAATCCAGGTCCCGCTGGAGAATGGCACAGGCGAGGACGCGGTCAAACAGGCGGTTAGTGACTACATTGATGAGAATATCAATGCAAAAAAGATATTCAGCTGTCTTGTGCTGGATCTGCCATACCATATGTACTGGTATGATAAAATGAGTGGTTTTACAACGGGTGTCGATTACTCTGTGGACAGTACCACTGCCAGCATTTCCGCGCTGCAGTACAAGATTTCGGTATATGAGACCTATCAGGGCACTGACCCGGAGGGGCTGGTGGAGAACAAGTATTATCTCAGCCCGCAGGCGGCTGAAAGAGCGGAAGGGATCGTCGCGTACGCGAAGCAGATCGTGGAGAACAATAAGGATAAATCCGACTATGAGAAACTGAAAGCCTATAAAGACATCATCTGTGAACTCACCGCATATAACCAGGAAGCAAGTGACATAGCCAGCGATCCGGACAATCCGCTGTATGACACATACTACGGAGATCCGTTCCAGCTTCTGTATGTGTTCGATCAGGATCCGGATACAAAGGTGGTGGGCGAGGGGTATTGCAAGGCGTTCCAGTACCTGTGCGATCTGTCCACTTTTAACAATACTCAGGTTTATTCTGTCACAGGAATGATAGAAGGCTCCGACATATCCGGCGGACACATGTGGAATATCGTGAGATACAACGGCAAAAACTATATGGTTGATGTGATGAACTGCGATGAAGAATGGTCAGGGTATCCGGATCACTATTTTATGGCGTCCCCTGAGTCAGGCAGTGTCAGCGGCGGATACAATTTTACAGACAAAAACGGAAAGCCCTTCAAGTTTACCTACAGCGCCGATGATGTGCAGATAATCTATCCCGATTCTATCCTGAACCTGGATCCGGACAAGACTTATATATATGGTACGGTAAGCGTCACCGGCACGCCGAAGATCGGTGAGACGCTGACGGCGGTAACGGAAGACACTCCATCCGGCGCGTCGCTCACTTATCAGTGGTACCGGGACGATACGCCGATTTCCGGCGCCAACGACAGGACTTACACGCCGTCTGAGGCGGAGGATGTGGGAAAGATCATCAAAGTCACGGTGGGAGCTGAAGGATATGAGGATTCTCTCACCGCCAGGACTTCAGGGACTGTCGCAAAAGCAGATGCCACTGCAGCTACAACGGTGAAGGTCCTGAGCATCACGAAGGACAGCATCCGCATCGAAACGGTTTCCGGGTATGCATATGCCTGCAAGCCGGCAGATACGGACGCTCCCTCTGCAGACGAGTGGCAGGAAACCGGTGAATTTACAGGTCTGACTCCAAATACAAAATACTACATCTATTGGTATATAAAAGAGACGCCCACCCACAATGCGTCTCCAGTGGTATATGGGGAGATCACCACAGCAATAGACGATGCAAATGTGCTTTCAAGCGCTCACGCAACGCTGAACGGCCCGGTAAAAAACCAGCCATTGCCTGACGTCTCGGTAGATACGCCCTATATATCCGCCTCTGTGCAGTGGTATGAGGGCAGTGATAAAACAACAGGGACTCCGGTCAATGTAGGCACGACCGCAAAAGCCGGTCAGGAATACGTGGCGTACGTGACGATCAAAACCGATGATGGATATACGTTTAATACAACACCAGGCGGATTTACCATGAGCGTTACCGGTAAAGACATGACAAGCTTTCAACAGGAGGGATCCGCGACGGCAACCCAGTTTACGCTGAAAGTCAGCTTCAATCCCACGGAGGCGAAAGCTCTCTCCGGTATCGAGATCACCACCCCGCCTGATAAGAAGGATTACTACACCGGGGACAGGTTTGATCCCGACGGCATGGTGGTCACAGCCCATTACGACGACGGCTCATCAGAGAACGTGACGGGCTATACCGTATCTCCCGGGGAGATGGCGGCGGACACCACTGTTGTCACGGTCGCTTACAACGGTTTTACCGCGGACATCCCGGTCACTGTAAGCGCCAAACCTGTCAGCAGCGCTGACCTTAGCCTTGACGCGCCGGTAAAAAGCCGGGAACTGGATGCCTCTGTCACAGTTACGCCTGATATGGTCGAAGCGGCTGTGGAATGGTATGAGGGAGACAGTATGGCAGGCGGGCCGGTGACAGGCAGTGCGAAAGGCGGTCAGACATACATGGCGGCCATCACGCTGACTCTGCCGGAGGGCTATGTGTTCGACGACGGATTTACGGCAGCCCTCAACGGAGAGGATGTACAGGTATCCGTCTCCCTTGGCGGGGCGACCATCACAAAAGTATTCCCTGCTACGGAAGAGCGCAGCCTTACAGGTATCGAAGTGACAAAAATGCCGGACAAGACTGCCTATGATGTGGGCGACAGCTTTGATCCTTCCGGCATGACGGTGACCGCTGTCTATGACGACGGCACCACGGAAGAAGTGACAGGCTACACGGTATCTCCCGAGAAGATGGAAGAGGATACCACGGCAGTCACGGTGACTTATAACGGCTTTACCGCTGAGGTTCCGGTCACTGTGATCTCAAGCTACATAGAGATGGCAGCCTTAAGCCTGGACGCACCTGTGAAAAACCAGGAGCTGGCTACTTCTGTCACAGTCACATCGGAGGACACGTCGGATGAGATCAGGGCGGCTGTGGAATGGTATGAAGGAGACACCGCTTCCGGCAGTCCGGTGACAGGCAAGGCAAAAGTCAGCCAGGTCTACACAGCGGTCATCACACTGACCGCGCCGGAGGGCTATGCCTTTGACGACGGATTTGAGGCAACACTCAATGAAGAGAACGTATCGGTATCCGTTTCCGGCAACACGGCGACTGTCACGAAGGTCTTTCCCGCTACGGAAGAACGGGCGCTTACAGGCATCGAAGTGACCAGGATGCCGGACAAGACCGACTATAAGGTCGGCGAGAACTTTGACCCCGCAGGTATGACAGTGACCGCCTCCTATGACGACGGCAGCACGGAAGAAGTGACGGGATATACCTGTTCTCCGGAGGTGATCGGGGAAGATACCACGCAGATCGAGATAAGCTATGAAGGACAGACGGCTTTTCTGCCACTCAAGGTTTATCCGGCAAGCGGAGGAGTCAGTACGGCAGGAAGGCTTCCGGTGGGGGCAAAGATCATTATGGGATCCTCGCTTGCCTCTGACAGCGCCGGAGAAGAATTATATTCTGAGACGGGGAACAGCCTGTCATGGATCATAGTCGATCAGAGCGATGTCTATAAAAATGGGGGAACCACCCTGCTCAGTGAATTTACTTTAAGGGTCATGGCATTTAGCGAAAGCGATGCGAAGGATAATTATAATTACAGGACTTCCGATGTAAGACATTGGCTGCAGGATACATTCCCCTCCTATCTTTCCGCCGAGGAGTTACCATATGTATTAGACACGACATACAAGTGTACTTATGCTCCCGGTGGTAATAAAATAGAGAACCTGACAGACAAATTCTTTCTGCTGTCCCTGCAGGAAGTCGGATGCAACAAGACTACTGATCCTTGGGGTTGGAACCATATGAGGGATGACGAAGGAGTAAAACTGGAATATTTTGATGATACGCAGATAGAAAGCGAGACAAGAACAACCCGTGGTCCTAAAGTACTAAGCGGCAACTGGTGGCTCAGATCCCTTTATGCTACCTATGGATATCAAAACAGTATTGTTAGTATGGCTACAGGAAGAATTGATGACAGGATCAGTCCGGGATATCGGGAATCCGTTCGCCCCGCCTGCAATATCAACAGCTATACCCCTGTCGTGGAGAGCAAGGATCATCCGGGCTATTATGAGATTTATCAGCCCGTGCTGGAATCCGTTTCCCTGAATCAGGACAGCGCGTCTATGACAGTCGGGGAAACACTGAAGCTGGAACCCACTTTCCATGGTGCAGGCGGCGCACAGGTGCCTGACGAAGAACAGGGCGTCACCTGGACATCCAGCGATCCTGATGTGGTCATGGTTGATGTAAACGGCAACATAAAGGCCCTAAAAGAAGGAACAGCAACGATCACAGTCACGACGGATGTGGGCCAGAAAACCGCGGTATGCAATGTAACAGTGGGGCATTCACCCGTTAAGATAGAGGGCAAAGCGGCCACCTGCACTGAAAAGGGAAGCAGGGAGTATTACAGCTGCAGCGGCTGCGGCAAGTTCTTTGAGGATGAGGCGTGCACAAAGGAAATCGCAGATATCGACACCTGGCGGGTCATCGAGCCGTTGGATCACAGCTTCACAGACTATGTATATAACAATGACGCTACCTGTACGGCAGACGGAACGGAAACGGCAAAATGTGACCGCTGCGATGAGAACGACACCCGGGTAAAAACAGGTTCGGCGCTTGGACATAAGACAGTAAAGACCGAAGCGAAAGAAGCCACCTGTACGTCCGAAGGCTATACCGGGGATAAGGTCTGCAAGGACTGCGGTGAGGTTCTTGAAAAGGGCGAGATAATTCCGAAGCTTGCCCACAGCTACAAGAACGGGACTTGTACGGCCTGCGGCGCTTCCGACCCGGATTATAAGCCGGCAGTTTCTGCCGGTGAGAAAGACAGCGCAGATAAAAGCGCCAGTCCCCGTACCGGCGATGACAGCAGTATGATGCTGTGGATTCCGATACTGGCGGCTTCTGGATGTGCTGTGACTGGAATTATTGCCTATCGCAGGCGAAGAAAATATTAATGTTTATAATCGTTTATATGGCAGGGAGGACTGGCCGTTCCAGATGGGACGGCGGTCCTCCCTGCTTACTTATCCCGCTGACAGTCAGGCGATTTGATATCTTCTCTTTGCTGACCCGGAACTGCCGGGCAAAATACTGTAAGGCCTGCGCGTCGTCGTCCGCCGCAGGCAGAATAAACAGGCCGCTTTGGCAAAAACAGATAAATGCGCACCCTTTAAAAGAGAAAATCGGCTTGTTTTTGAAAAAAAGATGTAATAAAATAGCAATATATTTTGACTACAAGATCATGCTGTGTTTGTGAAAAGGAGTCCTTATGAGAGAAGACATGAAATTAGTGATTGCAGATACCTTTTCCAAGATGCTTGAAAAGGAAGATATTGATAAGATCACAGTGACGAAACTGATCGGGGAGTGTCACATCTCCCGGCAGACATTTTACTATCATTTTCGGGATATCATGGATGTACTGGACTGGACGTTCCGGCGGTCCACGCAGGAACTTGCACAGCGCAGTCTGGAGGCCGAGGATCCCATAGGAGCTCTGACCGCATATGTGGCCTTTGTCAGGCAGCACAAGACGAAACTGAAAAAGCTTCTGTATTCCCGCAGGTGGGTTCAGATAGAGGCCATGCTTACAGAAGCCGTTATGATTTATCTGGCGGAGCTGGCCAGGGGAAAAGGCAAGGATATTTCGGTCAGTGTGGATGATCTGGAAGTGATGCTGAGATTTTACGCCAGCGGAATGGTGGGAGTTCTGCTGCAGTATGTGGGGAAACCTCATCTGGATGAAGAGAAACTGGTCATTCAGATGGAGAAAATTATCACAGGAAAGATGTTCCCGGGAAATCAGACATGAGTGTGGTATATAGCAAGGTATAGTAAAAACGGCCGGCGCGCCGTACTGGCATTATCATCAGTACAGCGCGCCGGCCGTTTTTAATCATTTGTTATAAATCAATTTTCCGCATCCCGGCCGCTTCGACTAGAAGCGCGATCCCCGTAAGCACCAGATATGCGCACAGAATATAGTTCAGCGCCAGAGCCGAGATAAACGGGAGGAGCAAAAACACTACTGCAAGTATGATGTTGAGGATTCCGCTGAAAGTCAGGGTTCCTGCGTGGGGAATGCGGAAATATCTGAGCCGTGAGGCAAAGGACAGTTTTTCTGCTCCGTTAAAGATCAGCAGAAAGGCCAGCATAAATGTGACTACCTGCACTGTCAGCTGAATGGGCATGACAAGCAGCATAATGCCGATCAGCACATTCAGAATGCCGGATATGATCAGCATATAGTCCCTGAAATAATACGTCATGGATGCAAATGTGATAAAATTCTTTAGGAAAGTATCAGATTCAGAGCGAGAAAAAGAGCAGTTCTGAGTAAAACTGAACTGCTCTGAATGTGATTCTTTCCAATTGTACCAATTCGCGGACGATCAGCTGGAAAACCTATGGAGATTG
>DXDR01000023.1 GCA_019115385.1 Candidatus Mediterraneibacter avicola
CATTTATCTCATATCCAATTATACTTCCCTGCCCCATGAGAAGACATCCTCCTTAATACTGTACAAATATTCGTGCCGCGCATGCGTCTTCCAGCGCATACTCTTTCATTTTTCTCTTCCGGTCCTGTTCATCCTTTTCGATGAGGATATCGTTGAGCCTTCCAAATCTGCCCTGCTCTCCCGGCTCCGCCTCGCGCACGCACGTCTCTTTATCGCTGCGGTAGGAATTTCCGTCTATTGTTTCTTTAAAATAGTATTTCAGCTTTTCATTGGCAAACAGGACAAATTTTTTCACATAAAGATTTTCATACATAGGGGTCAGCACCTCTGTTGAATAGTCTGCCTGCTCCAGCCCGCCTTTCTGAAGCTGATAGTAAAGCATGACCCTGCTGCCTTTCTGTCCCTTGTACTCGATCAGAGTCTTGTCCCAGAGCTGAAGCTCTATAAGCCAGTCTTTTTCATAAGACAGGAAGAACGGGAAATAAATCTGTTTGCCGCACAACTCCTGAAGAAATTTCTTCAGCGTCCTGCGGGTCTGGGAACTATACTCTTTCTCTGCATAATATTTCAGAACTGCAATTTTGCAGATATCTATGGTATCCTCCCCTTTTTCATATTCCCGGCAGATGATGTCGATCACACTCCGCCCGATCTTTCTGGATTCCACCACATACTCTCTGGACACGTAGGCCAGATATGCCTGCTGCAGGCGGAAGTACGCCCCCTCCGCATAGTACTGTTCAAAGATCTGAGCCTCCTGGAACAATTCCTCGGAAAACAGCATCTGCGTAAGAATACGCTCCGCCAGCTTGTGCGTGTGGACTTCATAATCCCTGGCCTCTCTCCACAGCAGCTTCATGTCGAGCGTAGCGCCGCAGTAATAATTGGCCAGATAGGTGAGGATCACCTTGTCATACTGCTGTTTCAGAAACAGGTCGAAACATACATAGGTAAGGAAATCATCGTTTTCATAATTATTTTCCCTGATCGTCCTGCTGCAGAGACTGAATATCTCCTCTTCTTTGTAATTTTCAAGTCCTCGCTCCCTCACCAGTTCCAGCGTCAGTTCCTGGGCGTCTTCCTCCTCCCGGTTCCGGCGCAGCCCGTTAATGAACTTCCTGCACATGTCCATGTACCGAAGCTCATAAAACAGCCTTTTGCTCTCATAAGGAATGGTGTCTGTATAATGTTTTCCATCCTTTGCCTCCCACACAAGCCTGTCTGTCTTTGCGTAAAGGAATACTCTGGCGCCGTTTTCGGTATAGGGAGCCTTTTGCGTGATCGTTCCGTCCTCCGCGATCACATGGATATATTTCATATCCGGCACTTTCGTTGTGATCTGATATGCATGGCAGATATCATACAGCGCTTTTATCCTGTCAGGGTTCATCTGGGACTCAGAGATAAATCTTTTGTAGATGATCCTCAGCTGCTCATCTATATTTCTCCTGTCCAGCTGATTCCATGCAAATGCTTCCATCTCATCCCTGTAATGCGCGTAAATCTCACTTGTCTCATCCTCATATGTAATAAGATTTGCGTATAGGAATGCGCATTTCTGGTAATTCAGTGAATTGCCGTGCATAAAATACAGGTATACCGATCTGGGCAGAGATTTACGGAAACGGTCAGGTATCACTGCAGCCATATAATATTCATAGAGCTGGGCGATCTTAAGCTCGGATTCCACTGCCTTCTGATACCATTTAAAATACTGGCTCTCCACACAGTTTCCCTTGATCAGGAGCGTGCAGATCGCCGTAAGGATCATAGACTCTTTATACATGCCGTAAGACTGTACGAGCACATCATACAAATGCCTGTCAAATACCTTCATCTGGCTGGCCAGATTTGCCGTATAAAGAGCCAGCTCCCGGGTCATGAGTTTATGCTTTACTGCGAAGAGCAAAACTCTTATCTCAAACATGCCAAGTTTTTTAAGTGAAGAACTTTTATCCCGAAAGCATCGGAATGCCTGAAGATAAAACCACACACTGCGGGATTTATCCTCATAAAACTGCTTTTCCAGAGCCCGCAGTCTCTCGCTGTATATCTTGTATTCAGAGTCCACCTCCACGAGCATGCAGAGGATCTTCCAGCTGTCCGGGTGCTTCATAAAAGATTTTGACAGTTCTTCCGCAACGCGGCGCTGACCGATCGTGTCATTGCTCAGCAGCGTGGTAAGATAGAGATAGTAGGAACTGAGTTCCACGTCTCTTCCGATAGCAAACCTGTTATAATTATAGGACTCCAGCAGCCATTTTGCCTCATCCATTCTCTTGCCGAGCAGACAAATATGAGCATGCACCAGCAGATACAGCTCATTTTTCGGATCCACATCGCGGAGATGGCTGATCCTCTTGACCGCTTCATCCACCCACAGATTCAGATCCGTCTTTCCGCTTTCATATTTCAGGTAATTTTTGACAATGCCCGTGAACTCCCTGTCATTGGCGCGGCGATCCTCTTCCCTGTTAATATCCTTCTCTACGACAATTTCATATGTCAGTGTCTCATAGGGCGTCTCCAGTATGATCCTGCCAAAATTGCTTCCTCTGTGAAGTTTTTCCAGTGTAATAAAATATTCAAGCCTGTATGAATTGCCGATAAACTCCTCTGTAGTGATCCGCGTATGTTCCACATAAAGGAAATCCCCCTCCGTGCGCACGTCGATCTCCAGATACCCCCATGTATTCTTTTTGATCGTAAACGTCTCTTTGCGCGCTTCGGAAAGAGAGATAAACGCCCGGCTCTCCTCCTCCAGAGTAAGGAATATCTTTTCCTTCTGTTTGCAGCCGACAAGAAATTCCTCCAGGGCATGCTGATCCAGCTCCCACTTGCGCATATTGTCATAAAGAGCCTGTATCCGCCTGTCCTCATATTTCAGGATTTCATAAAAATCTCTGGAACGGAACAGTTTAACAGCCTCGGCCGCATCCCGGAAAGAAAGTTTCTTAAAGTCTTCCAGACTCTGCACCTTTCCATAACTTGTCATTACAAATGGTTTTTCAATGATCGCTGTAAAAGCGATGTCATACTCTCCGCCGTTGCAGACAATCGTAAACTTTCCGTGTTCCACATGTCCCGGCACAAGCCCCGTACCGTCATATGTATAATAGATATTCACAGGATTGCCGTCAAACCCCTGCTCGTCACATACCACACGGTAAGAAGACGGGTATACAAGGCCGCGGATGGTACCCTCGCCCTGATTCTGAAGAGAAAAACTCCCTCTGAATTTTTCCCCCTCCCCCACACGCATGACGATCCGCGTCTCAGGGAAAATAATATCCGGCTGCGGAATATGGAAATCTCCTTTGGCAAAACGTTTGATCTTATTCTTCAAATCAGTCACCTACTCACAATTCTTGTTCCTGCCTAAAAGGCAAAAAAACGCTACTATGAATTATAGCATCATTCATACGCCTCTTGCAATGGTAGAATCAAAGAAATCGATCCCATTTGCATACTTGTATACATTTTTTCAAAAGGGGTCAGGCCCCTTTTGAAAAACACCTAGAAATCTTTGATCATCTGAATATATTCCAATTCTTTATAACCCATTTTTTTATAAAACTCTATGGCTCGTGTATTATCTTCTTCTACCTCAAGGCGCAGACGGATGACATCGTCCTCTTTATTTTCTTCTATATAAGTAAAAAACTCTTTTCCGAGTCCTTTCGACCGATATGCTTCCCTGATATAAATTTCCTCGATCCATGCCTGAATCCCGCCGGTCTCCTGTGAGAAGTTTTTTACTGTCAGCCCGTATCCCACAGGGATATTATCATATTCTAATATATAGATTTTAGTAAAACCGCCCGGCCGCAGCGCTTCTTCAGCTGTTTTTTCAAAATGGATATCCGGGACTGGTTCGAGAACTGCATCGGAATGATAAAATTCCCGCGCCATTTCCATATAGATTTTTCTGTCTTTCTTCTCAAATTTACGTATCATAAGATTTTCCTCTCTTTCAACTGAAGGCAGCGTAATTCCCGTATATTTTCACGCTGTCTCTATCCCAGGCAGCACACATACCTATACCGCCATCTTTCCCTTCTCTTCATGCGCTTGTAAGCAGCCTTCCTGAAGCGTGTATATAATCCCTTCATCTGCTCCCATGCCTTTTTTTCGTCATCAAGGTGATAAAACATACTTTCCATCACGCAGCTGTACATCCATTCCCATTCTTCTTTTTTCAGTTCGGGATATTCTCCCGCCAGCTGCTCCGCCGTGTTTTCGCCCAAAGCTTCTTGAACTTCCATCCCCTGAAACCGGGCAGTTTCAAGGACAGCCCCATACATTCTCCTGATACCCTCACCGCCGCTTTTTCTGTGAAACTGCTGCTTTCTTCGGGCAGAACGTACCGCCGCCTGTAGGAAAAAAAGAATTGTTCCCACTGCAGCGATGCCGAATACTGCAGCCACCCACACCGGCAGGAAGCCAAACAGCCTGCCGCTGCGTTCCGAAGACGGATGAAGGGATCGTTCTCTGACAGAATCCGTTGCCGGAGGCTGTCCGGCCTCTCCTTCCGGCGCAGGAGGCGTATGCTCCATATCCGTCCAGGTGGCTGTCTGCTCATTGTACACCTGACACCATGCATGGCCCATGCTCCCCGTGATCTCAGCCTCATATTCGCCGGACTCATTCTGGTGAAAGGCTGAGGCCGGAATCGCATACCCTTCTGCATACCTGGATGTATAACCACAGTACCGGTACATCAATGTAGCGGCTGTAGCAAAATGAACACAGAATCCTTTCTGATTTTCCAAAAGAAAATACTCTACAAAATCTTTTCCTGCAGGCGTGGCCCCCGGTCTGGTATCGTACACGGCCCGCTCAGAGAGTTCTCTGCTGATCTCTGAACTTACTTCCTGCAAAGAGCCATTTCCCCCGCCATTCCATCCGGCGCACAGACTCTCAAGTGTATCTGCAAGTTCCAGAGGATAAAGCCGGCACTCTTCCAGGCTCTCCAAAGTATCAGCGTCGCCCTCCCACCGAGCCGGACCGCTCCAGGAATTATCGTCATACGTGATCCCCCACCTCTCCGCCACATATACGGTATCCTGCGGCCGCTCCCCGGTCACAAATGTGGATAGCTGCCCGGATGCGGGCTGAAAATAGGCCAGACTGCCCAGATCATCCATCCCGCTGTCCGCAGGCAGAAACGGAGTTTCTTCCCCGTTTCCTCCTTCTGGATTTTCCATCGTCTGACTGTCCTGCGCCATGTTGTCCTGCTCCGGCCGGACACTTTCCTCATTCGAAGGCTCCTGCGGCTGCTCCTCCCGGGTTCTTTCCTCCAGCAAGTCACGCACTCCGCCGATCACCTCTGACTGAATAGCGGCGCGGGTCCGCAGATAATATCCGCCTTCCACGCCTCTCTCACTATCCAGAAGTTTCCCTGCCTGAAAGGAAACTAAAGCCACCACAGATAAAGTCAGGACCGACAGCGCCATGCGCATCCACATATAACCGCTTTTGTTTCTGGCCTTTCCGCCCGTTCCCGTATCTGTGGAGACAAAATACACCGCCGCCCCAACGATCAAAAGCCATGCGGGCAGCACCGGCTGAAAATATCCGGCAGCAGCGGCAGCAAAAAAGGGAGCTGCAAGGACAAGCCCGGCACATCCTTTCCCCCTCCCTTTTCTCTGCACAGCCAGTAAAAGGTCAAGAACCGGAACGCCTGCCAGCACCGCGACCCGGCTGAAAGCCGCCTCGCCTTCTGCATATTCAAAAAACATTGACGGATAATTCTGTATCATCCATTCATATAATTCAAGAACAGTCTCCCTGGAAACCCACAAAAGCAGCGCGGCCGCAGCCAGTGAAACAGCCACGGCCTTTCCCCGGAATTTTTTGCCGGCCCAGCTCAAAAGGACTGTCAGAGCACAATTTCCCCCATACAGCCAGACCCGGTCGAAAGGCAGCCAGAACACCGACAAAAAGGCATTCCACCATACGGCCATGAGAAAACATATAACTGCTGACTGAAGGCAGAAAAGCGGGAGCACACCTCTGTTCCCCCGTCTTCCTTCCGGTTCAGCCCGGTATATTTTAATTCCCGAACCACGGTTTTTCATCTCTGTCTCTCCTTTTCCAGCCCGCCCAACGCACACGGGCCTGTGTCAGGGCCTGCCGCATCGCCGGAGTTACAGTCTCAGGAAATCGAAAGGCTGTCCGTCCTTTTTCATCATCCCGGTTCCTTCAACTGTCACAACGCCGGCAAATTCCTGGCCGCGAAACGCATCTTCATAACAGATCCTCGCTTTTTCCGCGTCCCGGCAGGGTTGTATTTCCATAAGGTTCCATACCATATCGCAGGCGTCCTCTTCATCCGCCACGCGCCATCTGACAATTCTTTCGTTTTTCTCCTCATACCAGGCGGCCATATGGATCACTTTTTCTTCAGCCAGAGTAACAGAAAGTGAAGCCACATTTTCAAGAAGCTTTGAAAATCCGGCCTCTGACTGCTGCTCTTTTCGATAATCAATATAGATAAGCACCACGCATCCCAGAGGAAAACTGCGCTCTTTTACCATCAGCTGCTCTTCCCTTGCACTCAGCTTCCAATGGATATCTTTCAGGGAATCTTTCTCCCTATATTCCCGGATCTGATAAATTTCAGACGGGTCGTCTCCCCTTCTCTGCTGGGAAAACTCCTGGGCTTCTGCCTGAAACTCTCTCGTCCTGCGGCTGACTTCCAGCGGCATAAGCCTGAATTCCGGCATCACCTTGATCTGAGCCGTTCTGCCCCACCTGGTCTTTCTGTAAAATATGCCAAGAAGATCATAGATCTTCACATTCTCCAGGCATATCTCCACGATCCCGCAGTATTCAGTCTCAAAACGGCACCACAGCGTCTCCTCCCCTGCCGGAGGCAGCACGCCGCGCAGCCGTTTTTTCCTGCGCTTCTCTCCCCCTTTATTTCCGACTGTCAGCAGGAATTCATATCGAAGGCTCATGCAGCCGGATATATTTTTTACAGAAATACCTGCCTTTATCTGCTTTCCCGATTCCCCGAGAGGGGGCACTCTGTGAAGGCCGGGAATCACTTTTCTTCCCGCCGCCGCAAGATAGATCCCGGAGAGTACCGGATAAAGGAGAACAAATACCAAAATGCCGGAAAGCACCGTATCATTATACATAAAAAACAGGTATGCCGTGACGAGAAGCACCGCCAAATACCCTGCTGTTCTTCTGACCATCTCTCTACCGCCTTGTTCTCAACGCCGGCTTCTCGGTATTTTCAAGGATCTGCCGGACGACCTCCTCAACCTTTATGTGACCCACCTTTGCTTTCATATTTAATATAAGCCTATGGGATACCACACATGGAAATACCTCCTCCACATCGGATGGGATCACATAAGCCCGCCCTTTCAAATATGCACATGCCTTTGACATCGCCGTCAGCGCCACCGTTCCCCTGGGGCTTAATCCGAGTTCTGTCCAGGGATCCTCTCTGGTTGCCTTGGCCAGTTCCGCAATATACCTGCTGATCCTCTCATGCATAAATATCTCTTTCGCCCCACCCATCATTTCCAGGAGAGCCGGTGCATCAAGAATGGGACGGATCCCTGCCGTCCGGTCATCCTCCCGGCTTCTGCGCATGATCTCCATCTCTTCCTCAACAGTAGGATATCCCATGCTGACACAGATCATAAACCGATCCAGCTGGGATTCCGGGAGCAGCTGCGTTCCCGCAGACCCGGCCGGATTTTCAGTGGCAATTACAATAAAAGGCTGCCCGGTCCGGCGCGTCACCCCATCCACTGTAACCTGCTGTTCCTCCATCACTTCCAGCAGGGCAGACTGTGTCTTCGGAGACGTTCTGTTGATCTCGTCAGCCAGCAGGATGTTGCACATAACTGCTCCCGGCTGATAGACAAATTTTCCTGTCTCCTTCTGGTAAATATTAAATCCTGTCAGATCGGCCGGAAGCACATCCGGCGTAAACTGCACTCTCCGGGCTTTCAGGCCCATCGCTTTTGAAAATGCAAGGGCCATGGTCGTCTTTCCCGTCCCCGGTATATCCTCTATCAATATATGTCCCCCGGCGAGAATCGCCGTCATAATCTTTGAGAGGATTTCTCTTTTCCCTACAACAGCCTTTTCCACCTCATCTATAACACGCTGAGCGCTGTACTCTATACCTGCCATTTTCTCCTCCATCTGTCAGCGGCTTACCCGCCGTTTCAACATTGTTTGAAATATTCCAGCGTCTGAATCATCCCTGGTATCAGTGTTACCCTTTGTATACTGATGCTATTCTAACATGAAACAAAAGTTAATAACAGGGCTGCCGGAAGAAAATTCCCCAGTGTTGTGCTCATAACTCAGCTCTGGGAAATTTTCAGGTTTAAAAATACAGGTTTCAGTAACCAGGGCTTCTCTCAGGTATCTTTTATCCCAGGAGCGCCTCCCAATCTTTTTCTCTGAACCCGGTCAAGACAGCAGTATCTGTCACAAGGATCGGCCTTTTCACAAGCATTCCATCCGTTGCCAGGAGCCGGATCTGCTCTTCTTCCGTCATTTCAGGAAGACGCTCCTTCAGACTCATGCTTTTATAAAGATTCCCGCTCGTATTGAAAAATTTTTTCAGCGGAAGACCGCTCTTTTCCCACCATTCTTTCAACTCCGTAAAATTAGGATTATCCTGTCTGATATCCCGCATCTCATATTCTATTCATTTTTCATCCAGCCACTTTTTTGCTTTCATGCATGTACTGCACTTTGGATAGCATACAAACAACATCTTTATTGTTCTCCTCTCTGTTTTCACATCATTAGTTTTAGACAGTACACACCTCTTTTTCTGGTACGGTGCAAACTGTACATAATCATATTGTAACAGAAAGATAAACACAGGCAAGACAAAACAGAAAAGAAGTGCTATAATAGGAAACAGCCTACATTTTTGTCTACAAAGGAGGAGTTCTTATGAAATTAGTTATCACTATGAGCCGCCGGTTCGGAACAGGGGCAAGCATTATTGCAAAAGAGCTTTCTGAGAGGCTTGATATTCCTGTATACGATAAGGCATACATCGAAGAGCAGATCCACGACCATATGTATGAAAGTGAGGCTGAGGCGATCCGTAAGCTTGCAGAAAAACCGTGTATTATTCTGGGACGGTGCGCGTCTGATATTCTCAAAGACCGGATGAATGTGCTGAACATCTTCGTCTGCGCCGACAAAGAAGACCGCATTCACAGGATTATGGATAAAGACGATCTCAGCTATGATGATGCCAAAGAAAAAGTGGAGCGTACAGACGAAGAAAGAGCTTCTTACTATTATGAACATACAGGAAAAACATGGGGTGATGTAAACGATTACCACATGATAATGGACACGAGTGAACTGGGCGTGGAAAACTGCGCCGATATTCTGATGCATTATTTTGAAAAACTGGAATACATCTAAAAACCAGCCCGCAAAAAGCGCCGCAGACCTGCCTGATAGAAACAGATCTGCGGCGCTTTTTGCAAGCTGGAGCCAAACATTGTCACTTTGCCAGGACACTCTTTGCCCGCTTCAAATATCTTCCGTCTCCTCTCGTCCCGAGGAATTCATTGTCTTTTACGATCACTTTCCCTCTCTGCATGACAAGATCAATATCTCCTTTTACTGCCATGCCCTCATAGCAGGTATAGTCCACGGCGCTGTGCATATCCCTTTGGGTCAGGACCCTCTCTTTATCCGGATCAAAAATAACCAGATCCGCATCGCTTCCCGGAAGCAGTGTGCCTTTCCGCGGATACAGGCCGTACATCCGGCACGGCTCTGTACAGAGGTATTTTACAAGCTGGGAAAGCGTTATTCGTTTTTTTACAACCCCTTCCGAGTACATGACCCTGAGGCGTTCCTCCACACCCGGTGCTCCATTCGGACATACGGTAAAATCATGGGCTCCGGCCTGCTTTTCAATCCTATAATTAAACGGACAGTGATCCGTCGCCACTACGTCAAGCACACCGTCAGACAGCGCCTGCCATAAAGCCTCCTGGTCTTCTTTTTTACGCAGCGGAGGAGACATAACGGCCTTCAGTCCTTCCTTGTCATCCTGATACATTTCGTCTGTCAGCGTCAGATACTGGGTGCAGGTTTCCACCGCAAAATTTCTCTGTCCGGAAGTTTTTGCCTTCATCACTTCCAGCAGGCCTTCCCGGCTTGACAGATGAACAATATACAGAGGCGCATCCCCCGCCATTGCCGCCAGATGGAGCATCCTGTCAACCGCCTCTGCCTCGCAGCGGGCCGGACGGCTTAATGGATGATATTTCGGCTGCGTGCGGCCTTCTTCCACATATTTCTTCCGAAGATAATTGATCACGCCGTCATTTTCACAATGTACTGCGATTACAAGGCCATCCTCTTTCGCCTGACAGAGCACCCGGTAAAGTTCGCCGTCTCTGAGCATAAAATCATAGGTCATATACACCTTAAAGCTTGTTATACCTTCCTTCCCGGCAATCTCATTCATTTCCTTCAGAACCCTGTCGTCCACATGCTGGATCACTCCGTGGAATCCATAATCAATGACCGCCTTGCCGTCCGCCAGACGGTGGTATTCGTTCACCTGGTGCCAAAGGCTGCATCCTTCCGGCCCAAAAGCCATATGATCAACAATCGTCGTAGTTCCGCCGCAGGCTGCCGCGACCGTCCCGTCATAAAAATCGTCCACTGCCCTGTGTTTTCCGGCCTGAAGGTCCATATGCGTATGTACATCCACCGCTCCGGGGAACACATATTTCCCGGAAGCGTCTAACACTTCCGCATCTCCTGCATCAAGGCCTTCCCCGATTTCTTTTATCTTTTCGCCCTCTATCAGGATATCCCCCTGAAAAACCTGTGATTCTGTAACGATCGTTCCATTTTTGATCAGCTTTTTCATACGGCCTGCCTCCTTTTTCATTTATACGGGCCACAGTTAGAAACGCATCCGCGAATCGAACTCCCGCCAGTTTTATGACGGTTATCTATACTGTTTTCATCCGCTTTTCTGTTCTGATTTTTATATTAACACCAAATATAGCTAAATACAATCGAACGCCCTAATCTTTTTTAAGCCGTCTTAACTTCTTTTAGATAAAGACTGTTCGCCTGTTTTATGCTATAATTCAATTACTCTCTATAGTGTAGGTATACAAGGCGCAATACGCCTACGCTTCAGATAAACGATATACAGGAAGGTATTTATGAACGATCTTAAAAATCTGCTGATCCAGTTCGCCAGAGGACTGTCAGCCCATTTCGGGAAAAATTGTGAAATTGTGATACATGATGTGACTAAGGGGCTGGAAAACACGATTATCCATATTGAAAACGGACATGTCACCCGCAGGAAAGAAGGTGGAAGCGGCTCCCGAGTCGTCTTTGAGGCCCTGAACACCGATCCGTCCAGACTGCATGACCGTCTGGCCTATCTCACGCGCACCGAAGACGGCCGGATCTTAAAATCAAGCACCCTTTATATTAAGCAGCCTGACGGCAGCCTGGCCTACATCTTTTCCATTAATTACGACATATCCGTACTGACTGCCGCAAGCGATGTGCTCTGCACGCTTCTCCTGACAGGAGAAGAAAAGAAACAGGAAGAAAAAGCTGAAAGCGCGCCCCAGATCACCCACAGCGTCAGCGAGCTTCTTGATTTATTGATCGAGCAGGCGCTCGCCGAGGTCAGAAAGCCCGTAGCGCTGATGACAAAGGAAGAAAAAATCCATATTGTCAAATATCTCAATGACGCAGGCGCTTTTTTGATCACCAAATCAGGAGACAGGGTAGCTTCCCTGCTGGGCATATCAAAATTTACGCTCTACAAATATATGGACAGCTAAAAACAGGCTGCCAAATTGAAGAAAATCAATTTGGCAGCCTGTTACTATGATCCGGGCCGTTCCCTGCGGAGCAGGCGCCCGTAATCCTCTTTTTCCCTACAGATCTTTCTACTCGGCTGTGGCGTCTCCAGACGCAGCGCCGTCAGACGTTCCGTCTTCTGTCGTGCCTGTATCTGCAGAAGAGCCGTCATCCACTGTGCTGTCGTCGGTTGATGTGCCGTCATCTCCGGCAGTATCCGCAGTATCTTCTTCCTCACCGGTAATAATGGTCACTCCCTGGTCGATAAAGTCTATCTTATTCCAGTTTTTCTCGTTGACTTCAATCTCTGCGGCATCTTTCCACTCTTCAAGAAGAGAATCATACTGCTCCTGCTTTCTCTCCTCTATGATTTCCGTCTTCTTTGCATCCGTGGCGTCGCGGTCAAGCAGACTTGTAAGCTGCGCCACATAGACACCTCCGTCAGTCTCAACAACACCTGTCACATCTCCTACTTCAGCCAGCGCATCTGCAGCGGCGATCAGGTCGGCATCATAAGTCGCGCTTTCTGAATCAAAAGTTGCTGTCTGAACCTCTGCGCCTGCTTCCTGGGCAACAGAAGACATATCTTCTCCATTTGTCACACGGTCGGAAACGTCCTGCGCGGTTGCCTTTAAAGACTCCTTCTCTTCATCGGAAAGTTCCACGGAAGTCCCTGAAGAGTCAGTCGTTGTATAAGCGAAGAATACATAATTCATCGCTTTCTGCGCAGCTTCTTCATCAGAAACCTCCTCGTCAACTCCCGCTTTCATCGGCTCTTCCATCTTCGTCTGGATCGTTACAAGTTCCAGATATTTTTCAATGTCTTTCTTATAGCCGGACACGGCTTCTTTTGCCTCGTCTGTATTATCCTCGTCAAACTTCTTTGCCGCATCGCTGATCGCATCCTGCTCTTCCTCTGTGAGACTGACCCCATACTCCTCAGCGTGCTGGGAAATCAGATACATATTCTGCAGGCTCTCCAGAAGTCCGTCCTTTGTAGTCTCTTCCGTTGTTTCCCCGTCATATTCCTGATTCCACATATCCTCCGCTGTCATTCCGCTCATCATACTGAGATAGTATGATTCATACTGGGCCTGGGTCATTCTGGCATAAAAATTGGCAACTCCCAGAGTAACCTCTTCCCCGCCCACTGTCATAACTACCGCTTCTGTATCCAGAGAGCCGCTGCAGCCCGTAACCGCCGTTGCAGCCAGTGCTGCTGCAGCTGCAGCTACTGCAGCTCTTTTTCTTAATCGTATCATGTATAAGCCTCCTCTTCTCACGCCGCGGATCCCTTACCCTTCATCTGACCCCTTTTCCGGCGCCGGACATAACTCTGTTTTGTGTCCGCACATACTGGTATATTATAACGCGTTTTTTTGTTCCTAACAAGTAGAAAACACAAAACAGTCACGAATATTGTAACAATTCAGCCATCTGTCATCAGGAGACGGATTTATGCTTGCATAAGAATCCGTCTCCTGATGTGCAGATGTGCTGAGCGCCAGTCTATGAGGAAAATGGCGGCGCCAGCCGCAGTAAGCACGCAGTGCGGTTTTCCGAATGGCGCGGGCTGAACTGTTACCGGATATTCAGATCAAGGTTCAGGTGTGAACGGCAAGGATCAAGGCGCCCAGTACCATTTACCATCTGCCTTTATTACGGTCATCGACATTTCGTTGCTGTCTTCCATGCCCGCAACCGTAGCGCTCATCTCGACTTGCAGAGTTTTTGCCGCATCTATATCAAGATCAAGCCCTTCTTCTTCATATAATTCTTCCAGATAATCAATGTCCTCATCGCTCATATTTTCCGCGCTGGTTATATCATAATCTATCTTAACGCCGCCCACAAGATCGGACATGCCAAGAAACGTTTCCATCTGGGAAGCGGCCTCTTTCCGGCTCATTCCTTCTTGTTCCATCATTACAGAGACCATATCAGGATGCATGGCAGAAAGTATCTTTTCTCCGTCTGCCTTTTCTATCCCTTTTACCAGAGTCTTGATCGGCCTTTTATAATCATTAGATGTATAAATGAAAAATCCTGCAATGCCTCCGACTAACAGTACAGCCGCCACTCCGATGGCAATAAAGACCGGCGTTTTATTGCCCGGCTTTTTCCGTGCCGGTGCCGGAGCTGCATACGGGCGGGAGCCGGTCCCGTTCATTCCCGGATTTCCCCCATTGTTCATTTTTCCCGGTCCGGGCATCTCTCCTGAATCCATACGGCCCGTCTGCGGGCCGCCTGTACCGCCCTGAGCTTTCGCGCCGCAAAACGTGCAAAAATCGTCTCCGTCAAAAATTGGTTTTCCACAGTTTCTGCAAAACATCTTTTTCCCTCCTCGCATTACAGATCACCCGGAGTGTTGAAATAGTGTTCAAACTCGGGTGTATCTTCTTTGGTCTTTACTACTACCTTTGGTGTTTCCGGTGATGGCCCTGCCGGAACTGTCCCTGGAGCCGTGCCATACCCTGCCCCCGGAACTGTCCCTGGAGCCGTCCCATATCCTGCCCCCGGAGCCGTCCCTGGAGCCGTGCCATACTCTGCCCCCGGAGCCGTGCCATACCCTGCCCCCGGAGCCGTCCCTCCTGCCCGTCCGGCCCATGCATTCTCATCTTCTGCCGTCCAGGGCCTTACCGGAGCTCCGCAGGCCGGACAGAATCCGCCTCCTTCCGGTATCCTTCGTCCACATTTCCCACAAAATCTCAGCATATTTCCACCTCCCTAGAAACTGTTGCAGATTGCATCTACAATCTCGCGGTATGTATATTCTTCCAGACCTCTTCCCGCTGTAGACGGGTAATGTATTACATTGTTCCAAGTATTTGTGATCTGTTCCCAGTACGGCTTCTGTGGGGAAAAGAGCACCAGCCGCTTTCCTGAATTCGAGATAAACGTCTCTGTCTGTTCGTCTCCCCACCATCCGGTCAGTTCTGCAAAAGTCTGGGGCATTCCCTTGGGATAATTCGGCGCTGTCTTTCCAAATCCGATTTCATGGGTTGAAGCGTCTGTCCACACAACGATAACATTTCTCCTCTTTGTCCCTTCTTTGCTCCAGTCCGACTTGATCGCGTAGGCAAGAGCCTCCAGGCCGTCCTCCGGCTCATCTCCGCCGCCTTTTGCCGTGATGCTCTTCACGCATGTCTCAAACTCCTTTGCCTGGGCCGGAAGTTCAAAGAAGTTTGTGGCAAACATAGCCCGGTCACCATCCGCCAGATAATCCCGGAACGCGATGACGCGGATCCTGAGACGGTCAATACTTTTTTGCTTTTCATTCATAACCTTGATCACATCATCATAGAAATTGAGGGCATTCTGCTTCACCGTATCAATAACGGGAGACATGCTCCCCGTCGCGTCAATACAGAATACCATGTCCACATTGTACTTCATTGTCGTCAGATCACTCATTTTAGTTCCTCCTCTGTCCTCTCTATTTTTTATAAATCACCGGTTTTCTGAAAAAACTGGTCGAATGTATCCTTCCTGTCCTCTGGTCTGATCCCTCTTCCAAAAATCAGTTTCGAGGGCCGTGCCGCTCCATCCGGCCTGTTGTCTCCTTCCGGAAGATTTTCCCGCTCAGATTTCATATCCTGCTCTGATTCTTTCTCCGCATCCTTACGAAAATCTCCTGCTGAGACGCTCCGCTGCGTCTTTGTCTTCTCCTGCTTTTTCTCGAAAAACAGCCAGGCATCTTCCAGCCTTATTCTTTTTTCCGGATCCTTTTGCAGCATCCCTGTCAGCATCGGCCTCAGCTTTTCCGGAACCGAAGAATCACAATGTAATGTATCGCCGTTTAGCAGCGCTTCAAACGGATAAGAATACTTATCCACATCAAATCCCACCTGTTTTCCTGTCAGGATCTGATGAAAAACGAGTCCCAGGGCAAACACATCCATAGCCGAATCCGGTTTCCCCTTTTCTTCTGCAATGATTCGGAACACTTCCGGAGCCATATACCACATATCACCATGGATCTCCTCAACGTCCGAGGGCGGGGCATCCTCCCTGAAACAGCTGTCAAAATCAATCAATTTTGCAGTTATCGCCCCGGAATCCAGCCTCTTATACAAAATATTATCTTCTTTAATATCACTGTGCACGATTCCCTGCCTGTGCAGTTCAAGCACCGTGTGGAGCAGGACACGGCAAAGCCGTATTTTTACACTCAGCGGCTGGCTGTAGACCAACTCTCTGTCCACAGATTCTATTTTTTCTGTTGTAATATAATACTTGCTGCCGTACCGGAAAAACTGATCGATCCGGACCAGGTTTCCATCTGAACAATTATTAACCGTTGTATACAGCTTTTTCATTTTCTCTTCGTACTGGCTGCACAGCTTCTTTTTGCGCTCTACCACTTCTTCTGTAAGAAGTTCTGCATAAACAGGGTATACCGGGGACAGAAATTCTTTTATAAAATATGTTTTTCCGTTTTTTCGTGCAAAGCCCCACTTTGAAAAACCACTGTTATCTGCCGTCAGATCAGCTTCCAGCTCATAGCCGTTTATCGTCTTCATGCCTCATCCCTCTTCTGATACAGTTCATAGCCGTGCCGGTATTCCGACCACTGCCGGAAAAGCTCCTGTTCAGTCGTATCTGGTCCCAGGGGATATACCCGCTGCAGATACTCAAACCTGTACTCAAAAGATTCTCTCATTTTATGGAAGCTGCCGTATCCGATGCTTATGAGGCTCATCGTATAGTCATCTCCCGCCACATCTCTGAATCTCTCATCCAGCGCGTTCTGCCACTGCACAATACTTTCACCAGCCAACAGCGTGTCCAGAAGGAGCTTTTCAAATTCCATAGGGGACTTCAGATAACCGAAACATCCGTCTGTGGCCGCCATTATTATACACGGATGCTCAATCCTTATTTTTTTCACATTAATATGATAGGGATGGGAAGCAGACACTACATTATTCATTCCGGCATCCTCACGTAAGTTCTCCATTGCGTCAGTAACCGGAAGATCATCCACAGAAACCTGCTTCAACCCCTGACTGTCCAGAATATACACTCTGGAATCACCGCTCCACAGGAAATCCGCCAGCACTCCATTCTCGTTTTCGCACAGGACCGCAGCCGCCAGAGTGGACGGGAATTCCTTTGTCATACTGCCTTTAAGCACAGTTCCCGCGCCACTTTTCTGCCTGAGGCCGGAAAGTCTCGCATCAATAGCCTTCTTTAATGAGACATCTGAAATTCTGTAAACCCTTTCATCTTCATCCCAGCTGTCCTCAAACCAGCCGCACATGGTATCAGAAAGCACTCTGGCCGCAATATAGGCCCCTGTCTTTCCGCCCAGATCCTTATATACTCTTGCCCCGCTTCCCCCGCACCCGTCAAATACGGCTGCAAGGCCCGCTCTCTCATTTACAGACAGCAGAAAACTGTCTTCTCCTTTTCCGGGGATCTTTTCTCCGTGGACCACAAAGAACTGATCCATTTTGTCTAAGAAATTATTTCTTTTCTGCATTTTATGAATCTCCGTTATCTGCCCGCTTTTTTATATCTGCTCTGCTTCCCCATCACTTTGGCTTCCGTCCTGCTGCATCTGCGGCAGATCTTTCTGTCCGTTTTCTTCGCCGCCGGTCTGATCTTTCTGGCTCTCCGGGGTTCCCTCTACATTCTCATCCCGCGTGCCGCTTTCGTCTTTCTGCTGCTCTTCCTGGACGCTGATAGTTTCCTGTACGGATTTTTCCAGCCCGGCCAACCTGAAATTCAGCCATATACACGTCAGAAGGAGGACAAGATTTATCACAACGACAATAAGCATGCACAAAAACGTCTTTCTCCGGGACGCCCTGTATTTCCTCCGCTCCTCCTGTACAGAATGGACGAGCCTGCCCCATTCCTGTTCCGTGAGGATCCATCCCCCGTCATATCTCTGCGGTCCGCCGTCTGGCACTCTGTTTCCAACCAGGTTTTCTCCCGCGTACAGAGTTTCGTCAAATCCCTCCATCTGCACCATACTGTCCTGCTTTCTCCCGCAGTTTCCGCACATCGTTTCCCCGGCTTTCAGGGGACTGCCGCAATATTTACATATCACTGCTTCTTCCTCCCTTCTTTCACTCACTCCGCTTTTTTCTTCCCGCACACATGGCACACGGTATCAGAGCACAAATTTTCTCCGTCGCAGTATGCACAGCGCCAAATATCTTTTCTCCCGTAATAGGAATATATGATAACAGATTCCCATTCTTTTTCCTCTGTCTCTGCCTGCTTTTTCGTTCCCTTTGCCATACCGCGGCCATATGCCAGGCCTGCATCCTTTTTTGCGGCGTCTCCAGACGGTCTTTCTCCGGATTTTTTCGCCGTGCCGGATGCCCGGCCTGTTTCTGTCTCTTTGTCCGCTCCCGGCATTACATGACTGTCTTTTTCCGGCTCTTCATAGACATCCCTGTCTTCTTTATCCCGCGCAAGCAGCCAGACGATCGCCGCTATGGCGGCAATAATGATCACAATTACCAATAGTATCTGTATATCCGTCCCACCACTATCCATCCGTATATTTCTCTCCTTCAAAACGAGAACACAATCATCAACTTTGCAACAAGAAAATTATACAAAAAAACAGCGCAGAGGTCAACCACAGCTGACGGCTGCACTGTCTTCCAAAGCGCTGTATGCCCCTTCTCATTTCGGCATCTGCGCAGGGTTCTCACTCAAATCCCGGATTTTTTTATCAGAAACACAGACCTCTTATATCTTCCAGTACCTTGCGGATCGTCTCCAGGATATCCGCCCCGCTCTCCTTTCCGCTCCTGTTTTTCTTCTCATACAGGAAATAAGGAGGCTCTTCCGCCCGGAATGCCAGGGCGTTTCCATAGGCTTTCAGAAGTCCCGGGATCTTCTGGGGGTCGATCTTCGCCCGCTCATACATGGTAAACCGGATGCTCTCTCCCTTTTGTTCCACTGCGGTCACATAGGCGGAATGTGCCAGCCCTTTGAGCAGGGCAATGTGAAGCAGCTGCTGGACCTTTTTCGGGATATCCCCGAACCTGTCTATCAGCTCCTCCATCATATCATCCATCTCTTCCTCCGTCTCAATGGCTGCGATCCTCTTATAAATATCCAGTTTCTGGAATTCATTTTTAATATAGGACTGGGGAATATATGCATCTACATTCAGATCCATAACCGTTGTGTAAATTTCCTCCGTCTCCCCGCCTTTGAGCTCTTTTACAGCCTCTCCAAGCATCTTGCAGTACAGGTCATATCCGACTGCCTCCATGTGCCCGCTCTGGGCCTCTCCAAGCAGATTTCCGGCGCCGCGGATCTCCAGGTCGCGCATGGCGATCTTGATGCCCGAACCCAGATCCGTAAATTCCCGGATCGCAGCCAGTCTCTTCTCCGCCACTTCCTTTAACAGCTTATCCCTGCGGTATAAGAGAAAGGCATAGGCCATGCGGCTGGACCGGCCGACACGTCCCCGCAGCTGATAGAGCTGGGCCAGGCCAAACCGGTCTGCATCCTGTATGATCATAGTATTTGCATTGGGAATATCCAGCCCTGTCTCTATGATCGTCGTCGAAACAAGGACATCAATGTCTCCGCTGATAAAGTCATACATGATATCTTCCAGCTGTCTTTCATTCATCTGTCCGTGTGCATACGCCACATTCGCCCCGGGGATCAGCTGCTGGATCCTCCCCGCCACATCCGCGATATCGCTGACCCGGTTATACACATAGTAAACCTGTCCGCCCCGGGCAAGTTCCCTCTCGATCGCCTCTCTTACCATCTCGTCATTGTATTCCAGCACATAGGTCTGGATCGGCATACGATCCTGAGGGGCCTCTTCCAGTACACTCATGTCCCGGATGCCGATCAGGCTCATATGGAGCGTTCTGGGGATCGGCGTGGCTGTAAGCGTCATCACGTCCACATTTTCCCGGAGCTTTTTAATCTTTTCTTTGTGAGTAACCCCAAACCTCTGCTCCTCATCTATGATCAGAAGCCCCAGATCTTTATATCCCACATCTTTGGACAGCACCCGGTGCGTCCCGATCACAATATCCACCAGTCCCTTTTTCAGATCTTCCACTGTTTTCTTCTGCTGGAGCGTGCTTCGGAACCTGCACAGCAGATCAATGCGCACAGGGAAGTCCTTCATCCTCTGGATAAATGTATTATAGTGCTGCTGGGCAAGTATCGTGGTAGGAACCAGATAGACCACCTGCTTCCCTTCCTGGACAGCCTTAAATGCAGCGCGGATGGCAATCTCTGTCTTACCGTATCCCACATCCCCGCAGATCAGCCGGTCCATGATCTTTGTGCTCTCCATATCCCGCTTTGTATCTGTGATAGCCTGGATCTGATCCTCGGTTTCCTCAAAAGGAAACATCTCCTCAAACTCCTGCTGCCACACAGTATCCGGTCCATAGACGAATCCTTCGGACTGCTGTCTTACGGCATACAGTTCTACCAGATCTTTTGCCACGGCCTGAACAGCCTTTTTCACCTGACTTTTTGTTCTGCTCCACTGAGCGGTTCCCAGCTTATTGAGCCTGGGCTTCCGTCCGTCCGCGCCGGAATATTTCTGGATCAGATCCATCTGAGCCACCGGAATATAGAGTACGCCCCCGTCAGCATAGGAAATTTTAAGATAATCCTTGACGACCTTGTCTACCTCAACTTTCTCGATCCCCCGGTAAACGCCGACGCCATGGTTTTCATGGACCACATAATCCCCGGGTCTGAGTTCGGCAAAGTCCTGTATCTTCTGTCCATCGTACCGCCTGCGGCGTTTCTTCTTTTTCTTCCGCCCGAAGATATCTGTTTCAGAAATAACTACAAATTTCAGCATAGGGTACTCATACCCTTCCGCCACATAACCGTAAGAAACCATGATCTCTCCCGGATTGACGCAGCGTTCCATGTCTTCGCTGTAAAAACTGCTCAGGTCATAGTCCCTCAGATCTTCTGCCAGCCTCTTTGCACGGGTCCTGGAACCGGACAGCAGCACCACGCGGCTCCCATTCCTCTTCAGGCGCTTCAGATCCCGGGTCAGAAGCTCAAAACTGTTATTGTAGGGATTGACGCTCTTTGTCTGGATACTGTACGTCCGGCTGATCCGGAAATCTCCGCATTTGGACTCCAGTGTGGTACATGCGATCCCGGAATACCGGTTCATCTTCCCGATCATTTCTGCCACCGGATACACCACCAGGGCTCCTTCTTCCGGAGACAGGCCTGCCTCCTCCCTGTTCTGACGGCTGTGCAGGTACTCCGTCTCCACTTCCCCGGCCTTTTCGGCCAGGCGGACCGGCTCATCCAGAAAAAGCAGCGTTTTTTCCACCGGAAAATAGTCCAGAAAGGAAACGGTCTTCATATCCCCGGTCCAGTTTTCCGAAGCAGGATAAATCTCAACCTTCTCCATATTTTCCACAGACCGCTGGCTCTCCACATCAAAACTGCGGATGGAATCAATCTCATCCCCCCACAGCTCGATCCGCACCGGCATCTCCTCCGTCAGGGGAAATACGTCCAGGATACCGCCCCTTACTGCGAACTGTCCGGGGCCTTCGATCTGACTCTCCCGCTCATATCCGATCTCCGCGAGCTGCGCCTGCAGTCCGGCAAAGTCAACTGTCTGTCCGTTTACCAGGGGGATCCGCTTCCTCTCCACCTCCCGGGGGGACGGCAGCCCATCCAGAAATGCATCCACTGTAGTGATCACAGTCAGAGCCTCTCCCTCTTTCTTTTCAAGCAGCGATCTGAGGACATCCATCCGCCGGCTGGTCAGCAGCTTCCCCTTGATATCCGCATGATAAAACAGAAGATCCCTGGCCGGATACAGACACACAGCGTCGCTCAGAAAGCGGTATTCTTCAAAGGCTGTCTTAGCCTTTTCCTCACTGGAAAAAGCGATGACCCGGTACTCCCGGCCACCGCTCAGCGCATACATCAGATGAGTTTTCTGAGAGTTCACACATCCCGCGATCTGTATGAATCCAGGCTCCCTTCCTGTATTTTTTATAATTTCCTGATAATCCGCAAGCTCTGAAAGCGGAGATAATAAAGCCTGCATATGGTTCCTCTCTTTCCTTTCCAGACTGCTATTCCACCTTCCGGTTATATATGCTCATCGCAGCGCCTGTGTCCCCGGACAGGATCAGACGGACCGCATCCGCAGCCCTGTCATATCCTTCTTCCATCTGCTCCCGCTCGGCTCTGGTAAAATGTCCAAGCACATAGTCTGCAAGGTCATATCCGTCCGGTTTTTCTCCAACACCTACCCGGATGCGCGTAAACTCCTGCGTTCCCAGACAGGCAATAATATTTTTCATACCGTTGTGGCCGCCTGCGCTGCCTTTTTCCCGAATTCGGAGCTGTCCCGGCGCCAGAGCCACATCATCATAGATCACGATCAGTTCCCCGGCCGCATCGGCCTTATAAAAATCCATGGCGCTGCGTATACTCTCCCCGCTCAGGTTCATATATGTCTGAGGTTTTACAAGCAGCACCTTCTGGTTTTCAATAATACCTTTTCCCGTCAGGGCCAGATGTTTTTTTGTGTCTACGGATATATTATATTTTTCTGAAATACGGTCTATTACCTCAAACCCCGCATTGTGCCTCGTTCCCTCATATTTTTTCGAGGGGTTTCCGAGTCCCGCTATAATAAACATTTGAATCATTCCTTTCTCAGCGCTGTCTATTTTACCCCATAGACGTGGGTTTGTCACGCAAAAGACGTGAATAATTTCCATTTTTCGGTCATACACTTATAAAAACAAGCGGCAGGCCGAAAATCAGACTGCCGGAAACGGGAGGTAATTCTATGGGTTCCAGAACAAAGATCATCGTCCTGCACATGAAAGAGATCATTTATACTGCGATTTTCGCCGCACTGGGCATACTGCTGATCGTTCTTCTGGTCATTATGTTCAGACCCGGGAAGGGAACGGACACCACCGGCACCGAAAAACAGTATACTCCGGGTATTTACACATCCACTCTCACTCTGAACAACACGAATCTGGAGGTGGAGGTATCTGTAGATGAATCCCGCATCAACTCCATACGGTTTTCCAATCTGGATGAGACCGTAACAGCCATGTTCCCTCTCATCCAGCCGGCTATAGAGGATATTGCGGAACAGGTCTACGAGACGCAGTCCCTTGACGATATTGCCCTGTCCGATGACGCACCATATACATCGCAGATGATACTTAATGCGATCAAAGATGCCGTTGCAAAAGCCGCAGTCCGGTGAACTGCGGCTTTTGCGTTTTTCTTTTTTATTTTACCCTTCCACGATCAGATATCTTCCGCCGGACAGTGCAAATACTTCCGACGCTTCTTCCAGTTCCTCCTCTGTCATGCCGCTTACATCTGCGCCGGCCTCTTCCAGATATTCCCTGACTTCTTTGATCGAATCTGTCATCACTGCCATACAGTCTTCAAGAAACGCCTCTGCCTCCTCAAGCGTCTCCGCTACCGGCTCGTCAAACAGCTTTGACTGTTCTCTCAGAAAAACCAGCAGATCTTCTTCCCTGAATTCACTCATCGCTCTCCTCCTTTGTAATGTCAAAAATTTCCTGTACTGAATCTACAATCTGTTCCGCTCCGGCCTTTATCAGATCCTCCGTGCTTCGAAATCCCCATGACACCAGGATGGTCTTTACCCCGGCGGCCTGTCCGGTCTTTATGTCAACCTCGGAATCTCCGATATATATGACTTCTGAGAGACCGGCTTTCAGGTTGTCCGCCATTTCCAGCAAAGCTGCAGGATCCGGTTTTCTCGGGACTCCTTCTCTCTGTCCCCGCACAAGATCAAAGGCTCTGTCCCCGAAAATCTCCTGCACCACATGTACCGCCTGACGATCCGGCTTGTTGGAGAGGACTCCCAGTTTCATTCCCTGCGCTTTCAGTCCTGCAAGAAGAGACACGATCCCTTTATACGGCCGCACATGATAGGTGCAGTTTTGGTCAAATATCCTCTGAAATGTCCGAAAGGCCTTGTCAAAATACTCCTCTTCCCGGACTCCGGCCGATTCCAGCGCTTTCCTGACCAGCACTTTCGCCCCGTTCCCCACATACATCCTGCACTGTTCCCGCGTGATCTCAGGAAGTTCCAGTTCTTTCATCATCTCATTGACAGAAAACAGAAGGGAATCCAGCGTATCGGTAAGAGTGCCGTCCAGGTCAAATATACAAGCTTTATACATATCTGCGCTCCTTTCTCTGTCCGTATTGTCACAGCGCCGTTTTACCCGGCGCTGATTTAATCATAGTATGAAGAATGAAAAATATCAATCCCCCGCCGTAATTTGCATAAGCCGCAGCAGCCCGTCTGCCGGCGCACCATTGCCGCAGTCACTCGCCCAACAGATATTTCCGCATGGTCTTCAGCGCGTTTTTTTCCAGCCTGCTCACCTGGGCCTGTGATATACGGATCTGTTCCGCCACCTCCATCTGCGTCTTTCCCTCAAAAAAACGAAGCGTAATAATGTACCGTTCCCGCTCATTGAGCCGTTCCATCGCCGCATCCAGGGAAAGCTCCTCCACCCAGTTCTCCTCCCTGTTTTTCTTATCGCTCACCTGATCCATCACATAGAGCGTGTCTCCGCCATCGCTGTACACAGGCTCGTGAAGGCTCATGGGAACCTGTATGGCATCCAGAGCAAACGCCACGTCCTCCTTCGATATCCCGATCTCATCCGCGATCTCCTGCACGGTAGGCTCCTTCATATGCTGTCTCACATAGCCTTCCCTGGCATAAATCGCTTTATATGCCGTATCCCGCAGAGAACGGCTGACCCGGATCGAACTGTTGTCCCTCAGATATCTCCTGATCTCACCGATGATCATCGGCACGGCATATGTGGAAAACTTCACGAGCCTGTCCGGATCAAAGTGATCTACCGCCTTCATCAATCCTACGCATCCGATCTGAAACAGGTCGTCCGCATTTTCGCTGCTGTTTTCAAAACGCTTGATCACACTGAGCACAAGCCTCAGATTTCCCTTTATATATTTTTCCCTGGCCTCCTCATCACCGGCCTGGATGCGCTGAAACAGCTCTGCTTTCTCCTCCTCCTTCAAAAGCGGAAGTTTGGATGTATTTACCCCGCACAATTCAACCTTATTCACCATCATCGCAAGAATCCTCCTAAGCATTTTCTAATTAGAATGATTCTCACTCAGACAGAAAGATATTCTGGATGAAAGAAAATTTTATAAACTTTTAGGCCTTGACAAATCTACTCGTCCCATTTGTCGGCCAGATTGTTGATCTGACTTTCAAATCTTGCTTTGTCCCTGTTGGACAGGCCTTCGTTTCTATAAATAATATCAAGCAGCCTTTTCCCGGCGGCGACCAGCCGTTCGAAAGCGCTGTCCGATTTTTTCCTGGCTGCCTTTTTCGGCTTTGCCAGAATCTTCACTCCCTCATTTATGATCTCATTGGTCAGAAGATCTGCCTCACATCCCGGATACGGCGCCCATGTGCGGCAGCCGAATCTGTCCGCCACCGTGTCTGCAAATTCATCTGTCACCGTGTCTTCACCGTGTACGACAAACACTCTCTCCAGGGGCGTCTCAAACGCCCCGATCCATTTCAGGAGCCCGTTCATGTCCGCATGTCCGCTGACTCCGTGCAGACTCTCGATCCTGGCGTGAACTTCGATCTCCTCCCCGAAAAGCTTGATATTTTTTTCTCCCTCCAGCAGTCTGCGCCCCAGAGTTCCCTGGGCCTGATATCCCACGAACAGGATCGTGCACTCCGGCCTCCAGAGATTGTGTTTCAGATGGTGGCGGATGCGGCCCGCATCACACATACCGGAAGCGGAAATGATGACTTTGGGCTTTTCAATAAAGTTAATCATTTTTGAGTCGTCGCTGGTAGTTGAAGTGTGGAGTCCCGGAAAAACAAGCGGATTGATTCCCGCATTGACCAGAGCCATAGCTTCCTCGTCAAAGCAGTCCTTCATGTTCAGCGTAAAGATCTTTGTCGCCTCGATAGCCAGGGGGCTGTCCAGATATACGTCAAAATCCGGATATTCGCTCAGAAGGTTCTTTTCCTTGATCTCCCGGATAAAATACAGCATTTCCTGTGTCCTGCCAACGGCAAAGGAAGGAATAACAAGATTGCCTCCCCGGTCAAATGTCTCTTTGAGGATCCGTGTAAACTCTCCGATATAATCCGGCTTTTCCGCCGAATGGATACGGTTTCCGTATGTAGACTCCACGATCACATAGTCCGCTGACCTTGTGTAAGTCGGATCCTTGATGATCGGCTGGTCCAGGTTGCCCACATCTCCTGAAAATACAAGCTTCTTGGTGGTTCCGTCTTCTTCGGCCCATACTTCGATGCTGGCGGAACCAAGCAGATGCCCCACATCTGTAAAGCGGATCTGTATGCCGTCACAGATATGGATCGTCTCACCGTACTGGCAGGGAACAAGCAGTTCTATGGCATCCAGCGCGTCCTGCATGGTATATACCGGCTCATATTCCGGTCTGCCGGCTCTCTTTCCTTTCCTGTTGCGCCACTCCGCCTCAAATTCCTGTATGTGCGCGCTGTCACGCAGCATGATATTGCACAGGTCAGCCGTAGCAAATGTGGCAAAAATCTGTCCTTTAAAGCCTCTCCTGACAAGCCTGGGAAGCATACCGGAATGGTCAATATGGGCATGCGTCAGAAACACATAGTCGACTGTATGCTCCGGTATAGGAAGGCCCGGATTTTCATACAGATCCGGCCCCTGCTCCATACCACAGTCGATCAGGATATTTTTCCCCGCTGCCTGAAGGAAATGGCAGCTTCCCGTAACTTCATGGGCTGCTCCGATAAAAGTAAGTTTCATGCTTCTCACCAACCCTTTTCATTTTCTTCTATTGTAACATTTTTACAGGAAATATCCACCCTCTCTATTCGTATCTGACCATTTCCCGCCTGAGCCTCTGCATGATCTTTTTCTCAAGCCTGGAAATATAAGACTGGGATATTCCCAGAATGTCAGCCACCTCTTTTTGGGTCTTTTCCCTCCCCTCCGGGTTATCCAGCCCAAACCGCATTCTCACGATGAGTTTTTCTCTGCCGGAAAGCTTATTCAGGGCACGTACAAGAAGCCTGCGCTCTGCTTCGTTTTCCAGATCCCGGTAGATCGTATCCTCCTCGGTCCCGAGAATATCCGAGAGCAGCAGTTCATTTCCGTCCCAGTCTACATTGAGCGGCTCGTCGATAGATACCTCCATTTTTGTCTTGCTGTTTCTGCGCAGATACATCAGTATCTCATTTTCAATGCACCGGGATGCATAAGTCGCAAGCTTTATCTTTTTTGAAGGGTTAAAGGTATTGATCGCCTTGATCAGGCCGATCGTACCGATCGAGATCAGATCTTCAACGCCTACACCTGTATTGTCAAATTTTTTTGCTATGTACACCACAAGGCGCAGATTATGCTCGATCAGTGTCTTTTTTGCCTCCTCATCATTTTCCGTACCCAGCCTCTGTATCATCTCCGTCTCCCTGTTTCCCTCCAGAGGCGGCGGAAGTACTTCCGTTCCTCCTATGTAATGGATCTCTCTTCCGCCTCCGAATATCAGGTTCCTGATATCGGGTATGACTCTCAGTTTAAACTGCTGCGGAACAGCTACTTTTACAACCATCCTGTTATCCTCCTGCTTTTATTTCCAGTCTGTTTCTGTATTTTTTACCGGGACAGCACACCCGGATTCAGTATCATCTGACAGGTTTTCCCCAGGGAAATCTCTGCCTGGCCCACTCCCAGGAGAGGATTCATGATCCAGCAGTCCTCCTCCATGTGTATACACATTTTTTCCACTCTGAATACAGGCATGACCCCGTCGCCCGACACGCTGCGAAAAGGGATATAACGTAACCCTTTCCCCGTTCCTCCCCAAAGCCCGATCTCCTCAGCCAGCCCCGGGGCGAGTATACTGACCGGATCCCCCGTGACCGGATCAGTCAAAGTGTTCCCCGTATCCCACAGAGCGGTGACCTGTCTTTCTTCTGCCCCTGTATACAGCGTAACCGGAAACTGAGTTTCCTCCTGTCTCGCCGTCGCCGCCGACATCCTCCAGAGCGTCAGAAAAAGGACATATCCCGCCGTAAATGCAGCATAAATAAAAGCCGCATATCTCAAATACGGACGGAACAGCTGTACGGCTCCTCCCATGACAACAGCAGACAAATACAGCAGGACAAACGCTTTTAAAAACTGTCCCACTCCGGTTATCCCCAATCCTGCAATTATCATCAGACTGTTTACAATGACATGGAATAAGAGCAGTTTTACCACTGCCGGAAACGGGACCGTAATTACCAGACAGGTAAGAAGACTCCCTAAAATCCCGCCCAAAATAGTCCGTACGTACGACCGGCTGCATTTTAATGCCCGCCCCACAGCCAGAAGAAGCAGACTGTCAGCCATAAAATTTTCCAGAAAAAACACATCTATGTACAGTTCATAGTACATGCTCCACCTTCTTTCTCCTTTGTATCCGTCTCCAAAGAAAGAAATCGGTTTCCTTCCCGGAAGCCTTTTTTAAGACTGACAGTTCAGCCATGCCATTCATACTATGGCTGAACTGCTATTGCAAATTATAACTCTCTCCATGTCGGAAATTTGTCAGATGGTGGCGTATGGCGCAGATTATATTTCGACATTTATGCTGATACATATTCTGTTTTAATTGGGGAATACTATTTTTGAATTGCGTTTTTTACTTTTTTTATTTCACAGGAAATGCAGAACTTTCCCATAGAAAAATGCAGCCGCTGCATTTGCAGCGGCTGCATAAAATTTTTGTTTTGAACCTGAAATTATTTCTTAAAGAAATCCGGGATCTTTATAGACTGTTCTTTTACGGTGCTGGACGGAGTCCTGGGCTGCAGCGTCGGCATAGTGCCTCCCTGAGGCCGGGATGAAGCAGTTCTTCCCTCGCTGTCAAGCCGGCTTCTCACCGGAGATTCACCGGACGGAAGAATAGAACCTACCTTCTTCTGCCCCTCCAGCCTTGCTTTCAGTTTAGACGCACTGCCGCCTACATTATGTAAGCCTGTAGCGATAACTGTGATCGTACATTCATCGGATTTTGCATCATCGTACATAGCACCGAAAATGATGCTTGCGCCTTCTCCGGCCAGTTCCTGTACATAATCCGCAGCGTCCGATGCATCCATAAGGGTGATATCTCCTGATACATTGACGATAACATTAGACGCTCCCTGGATCGTTGTCTCAAGCAGCGGGCTGGCAACAGCCTCTTTGACTGCCTCAAGCGCTTTGTCGTCGCCGCGTCCCGCTCCAATACCGATATGGGCAATACCCTTGTCCTTCATAACCGTCTGGATATCTGCAAAATCAAGGTTGATCAGTGACGGAACATTGATCAGGTCAGTGATTCCCTGGATACCCTGCTGCAGAACCTCATCTGCCTTTTTCAGAGCCTCAGGCATTGTCGTACGCCTGTCCACCACTTCCAGAAGTTTATCATTCGGTATCACGATGATCGTGTCAACATTCTCTTTCAGTTTATCGATTCCTGCAAGAGCGTTCTGCATTCTGGTCTTGGATTCAAAACGGAACGGTTTCGTAACAACTCCGACCGTAAGCGCTCCCTGCTCTTTTGCGATCCGTGCAATGACCGGAGCCGCTCCCGTACCTGTTCCGCCGCCCATGCCGCAGGTCACGAACACCATGTCCGCGCCTTTGAGAGCCGCTGAAATCTCCTCGGAGCTTTCCTCTGCCGCCTTTTCTCCCACCTCCGGCTGCGCCCCTGCGCCAAGTCCTTTGGTGAGCTTCTCACCGATCTGCATCAGTGTCGGTGCCTTACAAAGCTGCAACGCCTGTTTATCTGTATTCACTGCAATAAATTCCACACCCGCGATCTGCTCGTCAATCATCCGGTTAACGGCATTATTTCCGCCGCCGCCGACTCCGACAACAATTATTCTTGCGGCTGCTTCCGATTCGTTGGTTTTAATTTCTAACAAGAGTATTTCCTCCTTTGTCGTCTTATTAATTTCTTATACATCCCTTTTTATTGAACAATCCAATTCAATAAGTATATAATAAAGTCTTTTTCGCAAATAATCAATACATTTTTCTTATTTTTCTGATTTTTTAGCTGAACCGTTACGATGCTTTGTCCGGCACAAACGGAATATTCTCCGATGCACCGTCATAGTTTTCCAGATGCAGTGTTCCTGGCGTGTCTGGATATTTTTCATGCAGCTTTTCAAGGATGGGGTCGATCTGAGCCAGTCTTTCGTCATAGTTTTCAGACCCCAGCAGAACCTGGACTGTTCCAAAGCCAAGCTGGATCCCGCCGTCCGAACAGGAGAGCCTGTCCGGCTTAAGGCTGTACTTATCAAGCCCTTTGGACACTTCCACGATCTTCTCAAAAATGCTGTCGTCCTCCACCGGAAGATTATCTCCCAGCTTCACCGCAGAAGTGTCAAACACGAGCCCCTCCACATAGGGAACCCCTTCCATCACTTTCTTGGTCCGAACCAGGGCTGTCCCTTCATGGTCAAAGTACAGATAGGCTCCGTCATAATCCACATAGCCGATCATATTTTTTTCCTTTACCTGCACATGCACGGTCCAGGGATTTTTTAATGATATTTCCATATGATCCACTGCGGCGGGAACATCCGGGTCCATCAGATTATATTTTATCAGGATGTAAAGAGAATTTTTCGCCAGATCGTCGTTCTGTATCCAGGTGACCACAGAGTTATCGCTGTAGTACTCGTTTCCTTCCACCTCAAAGGAGCGTGCGCGGAAGCCAAAAACAACGATCAGCGCTGCGGCTGCGATACCTCCTGCCGTTCCCAGCACAACGGGCAGTATCCTCCTCTTTCTGTGCTTTTTTTCTTTCATCCGAATTCCTCCTTACGCCCTATTCTATCAGACTGGACACGCTCAGTACAAGACCCATTTCCAGGAGAAGAAACACGACCGAGGTCCCGCCGTAACTGATAAAAGGCAGTGTAATTCCTGTATTGGGTATCGTATTTGTCACAACCGCAATGTTAAGGATCACCTGGATCATCATATGAGCCATGGCGCCTCCGGCGATCAGCGCTCCCAGAAGGTCTTTTGCCCGGGTGGCGATCACAAAGAACCTCCAGATCAGGATCAGAAACAGGAGAATGATGATACACGCTCCCACAAGGCCAAGTTCCTCACATATGATCGAAAAGATCATGTCATTCTGCGCCTCCGGAAGAAACCCCAGTTTCTGAACGCTGTTTCCCAGTCCCCTGCCGAACAGTCCGCCGCTCCCTATGGCATACAGACCCTGCAGCGTCTGATAGCCTTTCTCATACTCTTCTGGATTGCGCCAGATGGCAAGCCTCTCCAGACGATAACTCTCCATAGCCAGAAACACGGCCATGAATGCCACAGCTACCGTTCCCATCCATATGAACTGTGAGTACTTTGGACTGGCCGTGAAGATCAGCACAACAGCAATTCCCAGAATAATGATCGCTGTGCTGAGATTGCTGGCGCCCACAAGAGCCACAACGGGCAGGATCGGAAGGATCATCAGGACAAGAGTAGAGAAGCGCCCCATTCTCTTTACGTTTCTGCTTACAAGACAGGCGAGAAAGAGGATGACCGCCACTTTCGCAAACTCCGAGGGCTGAAAAGAAACGGGTCCAAAATGCAGCCATCTTTTGGACCCATTGTATTCATCCCCAAACAGCATAACTGCTACAGAAAGGAAAATAGCCGCCAGATAACCCGGAACGGCCAGGGGAATCCACTTGTGATAATCAATCCGCGCCACCACTGTCATGCCGAGCAGGCCAAGCAGAGTGGCAAATCCCTGCTTCTTCAGATAATAAAAAGAATCATGGAATTTTACCCTGCCGTTATAGGCGCTTGTGCTGTAGAGCAGCACAAGACCGATCCCCACGAGAATCAGGACAACAACGAGAAGCGTATCGTCAAATCTCCGTTTCTTTCCGGAACGCTCCAATATAAATCCACTCCTTAAAGCTGATTTACAAGTTCTTTGAATTTATCTCCGCGTTCCTCATAATTTTTAAACATTCCCCAGCTTGCGCACGCCGGTGACAGCAGTACCGCATCTCCCGGCCGGGAATACTCCACGCATTTTTCGAAAGCTTCCTCAAAAGTGTCTGCCATTACGATATCCTCAAACCCGAGTCTTCTGGCAGTATCTGCGATTTTCTCCCGGGTAGCCCCCAAGAGGACAAGCTTTTTCACTTTTCCTTCAAAAGCATTGATCCACTCTTCATAAGTGGAATCTTTATCGTATCCGCCTCCGATCAGCACCGTCGGGCGGTTCATAGCCTGAATTCCGCGGATTGCCGCGTCTGGATTGGTCCCTTTTGAATCATTATAAAAGGCAACTCCGTTTTTTTCCGCCACAAATTCAATCCTGTGCTCCACTCCCCGGAATTCACATACTGTCTTTCTTATCACATCCACCGGCACCCCGTATGCATAGGCCATTGCCGCCGCAGCCATTACATTCTCATAATTATGTGTGCCAAGAATATGCAGGCTCTCGACACTGCAGAGGGGAATTTTATCTTCCATTTCCAGGACGATCCATCCGTTTTCAAGATACAGTCCTCTTTTAAGTCTACGCCGGCTGCTGAAATATAGAACCCGGGCATTCGTCTTTCCTGCAAAACTGCGGAGCACTTCATCTTCATAATTAAGGACGCACACGTCTTCCTGCGTCTGGTTCTCTGCGATCCGCTCCTTTGCTTCAATATACGCTTCCATTGTATGATGACGGTTCAGATGATCCGGCGTAATATTCAGGATCGCGCTTACCTTCGGCCGGAAACTGTGCACTGTCTCCAGCTGGAAACTGCTGATCTCAGCCACGATCACCGAATCCTCTCTCGTCCGGGGAACCACGCTCGTATAAGGATTCCCAATATTCCCGACCACAAAAACGCTTTCTCTGTAATTTTTCATGATCTCGCCCAGAAGAGCCGTAGTCGTAGTCTTTCCGTTTGTTCCGGTAATAGCCAGGACATCTCCCTTTCCATATATATAGGCCAGTTCGATTTCTCCCCACACCGGGATATCCATCCTGCGCATCCTCTCTATGACCGGAAGATCCGCCGGCACACCGGGGCTTATGACCGCAAGGGAAATTTTTTCCAGTATTTCTTCCGGAAATTCCCCCTTCCTTGTCTGCAGGTTTTCTTCTGGCCTGTCCAGGACATCCCGGACACTGTCCGCGATCTGCTTTCCTACCGCCGTGAGATCCAGCTTTTCATTTCCGTCATACAAAACCACCTGAGCGCCTTCCCGGAGCAGAAGGCCTGCTGCAGCCTCTCCGCTGATGCCGGAGCCGAACACGAGTACAGTTTTTTCCTTTATATCCATCATTTACACTCCCATCAAAGCGATCAGGCAGAGCAGCGCCGTAATGATCGAAAATACAGCCACCACCCGGGTCTCGGACCATCCGCACAGTTCAAAGTGGTGATGTATAGGCGCCATTTTAAAAATCCTCTTTCCGCCCGTCTTTTTAAAATATGTTACCTGTATGATGACAGAAGCCACTTCCACAAGATAAATAAAACCTACAATAATAATAAACAGCGGCATCTGCATCATATATGCCGTACCTGCCACAAATCCTCCAAGCGCAAGAGAACCCGTATCTCCCATAAACACGCTGGCCGGATATACATTAAACAGGAGAAATCCGAGAAGAGCGCCGACAACCGCACAGGTGACCGGCTCCACTCCGCTCTTCGTCCCAATGGCAACTACGGTAAAAAATGTAGCGACCAGTACAGTCACGCTGGAGGCAAGACCATCCAGTCCGTCTGTAAAGTTTGTTCCGTTTACTGTGCCGATCACGGCGAAAAACAGGACCGGCACAGCCGCCCAGCCAATATCCAGATAGTATCCGCCAGAAAAAGGAACGAGCATCGTGAGCGGGATATCCGCCACTTCAACAATATAATAGGCAAATATGGCAGTCACTACGATCTGGAGAGCCATCTTCTGCATAGGCAGCAGTCCGTCCGACCGTTTCAGCACCACCTTGAGATAATCATCTAAAAATCCGATCAGACCAAATGCAACTGTCAAAAACAGGACCGGGATGATCGCCGGATAGTCCCTGACGTAAAAAAGCGAAGTAATAATGACAGACGCAAGGATAATAATCCCTCCCATCGTCGGCGTACCCGCTTTTTTCAGATGAGACTGCACTCCCTCTGCTCTCTCCGTCTGCTTCATTTTTAATTTTCTCAGGAAAGGAATGACAACCGGGCCGAGCACAAGGCTTACAGCAAATGATATCAGCACCGGGATCACGATATGACTGCTCATAAATCCACCTCTTCATCTCTTTTGTTTCCACGAAAGGGGAACCCCCTCTTCCAGAACATCTTATACAGTATAACCCATCAGTTAACTTTTTTCAATCCCGAGATAGGGAAGTACATTGTCGTAAATGCTGCGCAGAACCGGCGCCGCGATCGTGCCTCCGTAATACACCCCCTGAGGATTATGTATCACTACCATGCCGATGATCTGCGGATCATCCGCAGGAGCAAAGCCGAGAAAGGAGGAGATATATTTATTTGCGCTCCGGGGAAGAGTCTGGGACGTGGCAGTTTTTCCCCCGATTGAATACCCCTCTATATAAGCGTTTTTCCCGGATCCTTTCGAGACGACCCCCTCCAGGAGCACCTGCATTGTCTCCGACGTCTCTTCCGACACGATCCCGGGCTCCGCCTCATACTCAAATTCTTCGATCACCTGTCCCTCGTCGTCCAGCACCGCCATTCCCAGGTGGGGCGTGATCCTCCTGCCGCCGTTTACAATAGAGCTGGCCGTTGTAGCCAGTTGAATGGGCGTGATCTGGAACGACTGTCCGAACGTCATTGTGGCCAGTTCCACAGTCCCTATGTCCTCTCTTTTATGCATGATCGTTCCTGCTTCTCCGGGCAGATCCACCCCGGTCAGCTTCAAAAGGCCGAACTGTTCAAAATAATCATAAAACCGGTCGCCGCCAAGCCGGAGACCAATATCCATGAACACCGGGTTGCAGGAATTCTGAATTCCTTCCACAAAGGTTTCCGTCCCGTGTCCGCCTACCTTATGGCACCGTATTTTACGGTCTTCCACAATGCGGTACCCCGGACACACAAAGGTATCATCCAGGCTTACCACACCCTCTTCCAGGCACGCGGCGGCAGTGACGATCTTAAAAGTGGAACCGGGCTCATATGTGTCGTTGATACATCCGTTTCTCCACATCCTGTTCAGTTCGTCCTGCAGTTCCTCGTCCGAAAGGGTTTCACTGTCTGTCCCCGTATTCAATTCAAAGGGTTCGTTCAGATTAAATTCCGGCACATTCACCATGGCATAGATCTCTCCGTTCTGAGGATTCATGAGCAGGATGGACACACTGTCCGCCTGTTTCTCTTCCAGGACTTTCAGCGCCGCCTGTTCGCAGTATTCCTGGATATTATAGTCCAGGCTGATCTGAAGGGTTTCTCCCGCCACAGGCTCGATCCGGTCCTCGGCCACCCCCTCCAGTTCGATCCCCCTGGCATCTGTCACCGTCAGGATGGTCCCGTTAGTCCCTTTCAGGTATTCTTCATATTTCACTTCAAGGCCAATAATCCCCTGATTGTCTCCTCCTGTAAACCCAAGTACCTTAGATGCAAGATCGTCATAAGGATAATACCGTTTGTAGTCCTCGTCTACCTTTACCCCGGCCATATCATAGTCCCGGATCCTGTCCCCTGTCTCTTTATCCACATTTGTCTTTATTTTCTCCATGGAGGATACTTTTTCCACTTTTTTTCTCACTTCCGCCTCATCCATCTCAAGTTCTCCGGACAGCACCCGGATCACAGTCTCAGGATCCTCCACCTGGCTGTGGATAACTGAGATCGTACATACTGTTCTGTTCGTAGCAAGGACTACGCCGTTCCTGTCCACAATTTCTCCCCGGGCAGCCTTGATCTCCCTTTCTCTTTCATGCAGCGATTCTGCCAGGTTCTGATAATATTCTGCGTCAAATATCATCAGATACACAAGCCTTCCGATGAGCCCGAAGATCATCGCCGCAGCGCACAGAAATACAATAAGCATCTTTTTTTTATTATATGTTTTATTCTTCATAAAAAAACAACCCTGCAGAAGATGTTGTTAAAGCTTATTACATCTTCTGCAGAGTTATTCCGAAAACGTGTTTATCCTCTGCCGGAACGGCCCTCAAAACACATTACTGGCCGCCTGTCCAGTCGTCCAGATCCGGATCGTAATTTTCATCAATATATTCTCCGTCCGGCTTGTCATATGTATCCTCATAATCCTCATCGAAGTCGGTATATTCTTCGTCGGAGACCGCTTTTCCCGCCTCCGCCGCTGCTGCCGCCTCTGCCGCTGCCTGTTCACTCTCTTCGATCGTCGTGATCCCCAGGTAGGGGAACGCCTCTTCCATGATGCTCTTTGCCAGCTTTTTTACAAGTGAGCTGTCATCCTGATTCTCCACATTGGGCTCATCAACCACCACATAGATCACAATCTCGGGATTGTTCTGAGGCGCATATCCGAGATAGGATAAAAGATATTTCCCGTTTCCTCTGGGAAGCTTCTCCGCCGTCCCGGTCTTGGCGCCGATATCATATCCCTCTACCCCGGCGTCTTTCCCGGTTCCATAGTCCATTGTGGCTCCCATATACTCCCGCAGCTGCGCAGATGTCTCGGCAGACACCGTCTTCCGCAAAAGAACCGGATCCTTTGTCTCGATCACATTGCCATTTTCATCCTGAATCTGCTTTACCACATGGGGCTCATAATAATATCCGCCGTTGATCAGCGAAGAAAATGCAGAAACCATCTGCGTCATCGTAACATTGAAGCCCTGTCCGAAGGAGTTGGTAGCCAGTTCCACCTCCCCCATTTTATCCGCCTGATAAAGAAGCGCCTCTGTAGCCGCCTCTCCGGGCAGGTCGATCCCTGTATATTCCCCAAACCCGAAGATATGCTGATATCTGCAGAAATTTTCTGCTCCGATCTTCTCTGCCATCTCCATCAGAGCCACATTACAGGAATATGCGATCGCATCCTGCGTGGTCTCCTGTCCGTGTCCGTTTTTATTATTACATTTAATGGTATAATCGGCCACATCAAGGGCGCCGCCGCAATAATAGCTCTCCTCCCCGGTAAGTGTGCCGGTCTCCAGCCCTGCCGCCAGCGTGAATGGCTTCGCCGTGGATCCGGGCTCATATGCGTCGCTCACACAGAAATTGCGCCACAGACTGTTGAGTGCGTTCAGCTCTTCCTCATCCGTCATGGCCGCGATCTCCTCCTCCGTGTACAGAGTGGAGAGGTCTCTGGGATTGTTCAGGTCAAAACCGGGATAGGATGCCTCCGCGAGGATTTCCCCGGTATTGGGATCCATTATGATCACTGCGGTATTTTTACTGCCCAGTTCTCCGTCTTTGGCAAGTTCTGCGTTAAACTCCTGGATGCATTCCTCCACGATCCCCTGGAGAGTAACATCTATAGTAGAGACGACGGTATTCCCGTTTTTGGCGGCTTTCACCGTCCGCTCCATGGATGATTCAGAATCAAAATACCCGTATTCTCTCCCGTCCGTACCATTCAGAACGCTGTTATATGCATTTTCAATGCCCAGCGCTCCCTGGTTTCCGGCATAGGTGAATCCGATCACATCACTTGCCAGACTTCCATAAGGATAGGTTCTCTCAAAATCCTCTTCCAGCCAGATTCCCTGTACATTCGGATAATTTTCGTCATCCTCATCAATTTCATTAAATCTGCCCGCAGTCTCATAGTCTATCCCTGTTGCCAGTATCTCATACTGGCTGTCCGGCTTCTCTTCGATGAGAGCGTCAATCTCGCTGCCCTCAATGCCAAAACATTCCGTGAGCACTTCCTTTGTGGGCTCGATACATTCTTCTTTGTCCGTCATCACCTTTACGTCGAGGATCACATTGTATACCCTTTCGCTGGTCGCCAGCCTGGTTCCGTTGCGGTCCACGATATCCCCGCGCTTAAACGCCAGGACGCGGCTGTTATAATTCTGCTGATCCAGGACGATCCTGGTATACCGGCTTCCTTTTGTCACGTTAATGTAGGTGATCCTTCCTATAAGAACAACAAAAGCCAGTATAACTGCCATAAATAGCATTACCAGCTTCCGTTGCATCCTGATTGGAAATCGTTTTGTCAAAAACTCAAATCTGTTTCTTTTCTTTTTTCTTCTTCCAGCCATCTTATAAAATTCCTATTCCGATACATCCTTTGACTGTGCAAGAATCCCGTCTTTGGGAATGTCACTGTACTGCTTCACATAACTGCCGGTAGGGCTGTCATACTCGATCACAGTGCCTTCCGACGCATAAACCATTCCCATCTCGTTCATTGCCCGGTCTTTGATCTCTTTCAGATTAACGGAGTCTGCAGCCGCATTATAAGCCGTATCATTGGCTTCTGTCAAGTCTGCCAGCTCCTGCTGGAGCGCTGTAACGTTTTCAGAACGGTTCATTACGTCAGACTGAAGCTTCAGGTACATCATGCAGAGCATGACCGCGCACACTGCCGCCGCTGCGAGAAATACAGCATAAGCCGGATTGATGCTCATTGCACGGTTACGGTTCTTTCTCACCTGGCTACTCGTCCTCTTCGGCTGAGCCGGCTGGATTTCCCTTCTTCTTACCGGTACCGCCTCTGCCTTGCGCACTGCATTCCCATACACATAAAACCGTTCCTGTCCTGCCATATTATGCTGTCTGTAATTTCTGCTGGTTCTGCCTGATGCCATATCTGCTGAAGCCCCTTTCTTTTTTGTTCTGTCCCTCCGGGCTCTCCCCTTCCCTTCGGAACAAAGTGTCTGCCATATGGTCTCACCGCCATCCGCAGCCCTCTGCCGGGCTTTGGAGGGAAATGAGACCGTATGTGCTGACTATGTTTAGATACTCCCTTTACATTGTTACACGATCCGTTCAAAAATGCGCAGTTTTGCACTTTTCGAACGGCTGTTGGATTCCTGTTCCTCCGGCGACGGAAGAATCGGTTTCCTCGTTACCACTTTCCCTTTTGATACTTTCCCACAGACACAGACCGGAAAGTGGCTCGGACAGGTACATGGATTTTCATTTCTGCGAAATGCGCTTTTTACAATCCTGTCTTCCAGTGAATGAAATGTTATCACACAGATCCGTCCCCCCGGACTCAGCATATCGATCATATCGTCCAGCGAATCTCTGAGCACTTCCAATTCATGGTTCAACTCGATCCGTATCGCCTGGAAAGTCCGCTTTGACGGGTGCCCTCCGGTCTTCTGGATCTTCATCGGTATGGAGTGCCGGATAATCTCATTTAGCTGTCCTGTCGTTTCAATGGGCGCTTTCTCACGCTCCGCTACGATATGCTTTGCAATATTTTTTGCAAATCTGTCTTCCCCGTAGTCGCGGATCACGCGGAAAAGTTCCACTTCACTGTACTCATTGACAATATCTCTGGCCGTCATCTTCTGCCTCTGATCCATCCGCATATCAAGCGGTGCATCCATGCGGTAGGAAAACCCCCGGTCCGCCGTGTCCAGCTGATAAGACGAAACCCCCAGATCAAGAGTAATGCCGTCCACACTGTCAATGCCCAGTTTATGGAGCTCTGGCTTCATATCACGGTAGTTGCTCCTGATTACCGTGACCTTCTCCCCGAAGCCTTCCAGGCGCTGCCCGGCTGCCTTTATGGCGTCGGCGTCCTGGTCTATACCTATTAATCTCCCCGTACTGCCCAACCGCCTGCATACTTCGAAGGCATGTCCTCCGCCTCCAAGCGTGGCATCTACATAGATGCCGTCAGGTCTGACGTTAAGCCCGTCCACTGTCTCATGCAGCAGAACTGTTGTGTGTTCGAATGCCATGATCTCCTCCCTGTCAGATACGGATTCCAATAGATTCCATACGTTCTGCGATCGCATCCAGATCTTCTTCGCTCACCTGGCTTCTCTCCTCCCAGAGAGATTTGTCCCAGATTTCAACGCGGTCCTGAACTCCCACCAGGACTACGTCTTTTTCCAAATGCGCTGCTTTGCGGAGTGAAGGCGGGACAAGAACTCTCCCCTGCTTGTCGAAACTGCCTTCAGAAGCGCTTCCAAAGAAGTAACGCTTGAAGATTCTGGCATCCTTGTTCATTCGTGGTAAGGTTTCAAGTTCAGCGACGAATTTGTTCCATTCTTCCTGAGAGTAGACAAAGAGACAGCCTTCCAGTCCGTTACATATCACGAAACTGTCACCCAGATCATCTCTTAATTTAGCCGGGATGATCAGTCTGCCCTTTTCATCAATACTGTGATTGAACTCTCCTAATAACATCCGGAACCCTTTCTCTTAATGTGAGCCTCCACATCGCTCCCCACTTTATACCACTGTCCACCACTTGTTACCACTTGACACCATTTTAAACCACCACTCCCCCTTTTTCAACCCCTTTTTTATATTTTTTTAGTTGCCAAAAGGCCTGAAAAGCCTGGATTTTCGGGCATAAACAAAGATATGGGGTGCAGGATTTTTCCTGCACCCCATATCTTGTGTTTTCAAATTTTAAATTATTTTTCTCTCCACATTCTGCCACTTAAAACAGCTGTGGAAAGATTTCTTCCGACGCGTTCAGCTCTATTATTCTGTCGTGGTCTCAGACAGACTGTTCAGATAATCTGTAACTCCGTCATAATTCACTTCAGCAACAGGTCTTACTTTATTAGAATCATATATATCCCACGCCGAATAGCCCAGCCAGCCGACCAAAGCAAGCGCCGCAAGTGAAAGAACCGCTTTGCGGACAACGTTCATAATCTTCTGCTTGCGCATGATCTGCTTTCTGTTCGCCTTCTCTTTTTTATAACGATCCACCTTTTCCTGGCTCATTTTTCATCGCTCCCTTCGTTGCACTATTGACAGTTTACCACAACCCGGGTCAGAGTACAACTATAATTCCTCCGTCATTTGCATACATAGTGCTGATTCCCGCTGTATCGACAACAAAACTCGACTTCACGTTCACTCTGTCCAGCAGCATCTTTCTTACCTGCTCTGCCCTCTCCGGACAGTTGCAGTGGGCGATGGCAAGGATTTTTTCTTCTGTATTTACCGCATTTCTGACAATATAATCGACCATTTTATCCAGCGCCCTCTTCATCCCTCTGGCCTGTCCGAGCTGGCATATCGTTCCCCTGGGTGTTGAACCCATTACAGGCTTAATGTTAAGCGCACTGGCGACCAGCGATTTGATTCCCGTAAGGCGGCCGTTTTTGCGCAGGGTATCGAGATTTTCAAGGACGAAGTAGGTATTCTGGCCCTTGATATAAGCTTCCACGCAATCCACTACCTGTGTGAACTCCATACCCTTATCCTCGCACTCCTGGATCTTCAGAGCGATCAAACTCTCTCCCACAGACGCCGACCTGGAATTGAACACATAAATCTGTTTTTCCCCCTGTTCTTCCACGAAAAGTTTGCGCCCCAGCTCTGCGCTGTTATAGGAACCGCTCAGTTCAGATGAAAGAGTCACCACATAGATCCTGTCCGCCCCGCAGGAGTACAGGGACATATATTCTTCGGGAGAAGGGCAGGAAGATTTCGGACACTGCGGGCTTTCTGCCACAAGCTTTAAAAATCCGGCCTGATCAAACGTCTCATCATCCACAACTTCCGTCCCGTCTACCTGCATACTCAAAGACGCGGTTTTATAATGCCCGCTTTTTTTCATCTCATCTGTAAGTTCTCCGCAGCTGTCAACAATAATTTTATAACTCATAAAGAATCCTCCGGAACCGTAAAGCATATTTTGTATTTCCACTATATGTGGTTTTAAATACTACATTCAAATATACCATACTTTCCCTGAGAAGAAAAGAGTTTTTTCTTTATTCTCCGCCGCTTTCAAGTCATATGTTGACGCTCCGCTCATAGGACAAGGGGCAGACTGATTTATGCCTGCATAAAAATCAGCCTGCCCCTTGCCTTATAAACGAACCGTTACTCCAACTTTATTTTCCGGGATATTCCCAGCGCGATCCCCATCTCAGCCATCAAAAACAGAATCGCTGTTCCCCCGTAGCTGATAAAGGGAAGTGTAATTCCAGTAGTGGGGAAAAGCCCCGTCACCACCGCAACGTTAAATATGACCTGAAGTGCAATGTGGGCAAATATTCCCGATGCGATCAGGGAGCCATACAGATCCGGGGCATTCTTTGCGATAAACATAAGCCGGTACAGTAAAAGACCGAACAGCACAAAAATAATAATTGCGCCAAAGACGCCCAGTTCTTCACAAATGACTACAAGGATCATATCATTCTGAGCCTCAGGGATCACGCCCAGCTTCTGCGTGCTGTTTCCAAGTCCCTTGCCGAAAAATCCTCCGCTGCCGATCGCATAGAGTCCCTGGAGCACCTGAAAGCTTCCATCGTCCGCAGTTGCTTCGGGATTCAGCCAGGAGATGATCCTCTGAATCCTGAAATTGTCGCTGTCAGCCGCCACGGACGCCAGAACAGCGATAAGAACAGCCGCTGCCGCCGCGCACACGGCAATTATGATAAGAAACGGCCTGGTTTTCGGATGGATCACAAAAATCAGGATACATGTGATCGCCATTACAATGATCGCCGTACTGAGATTGTCTGTCAGATACAGGACGCCGCCGGCAGCTATGGCCCCAAAAACCAGCACCCTGATGATCCCGGCCAGACTGTAGGCTTTTTTCCCCAGCCGGCACAATTCATAGGAAATAAACAATATGACTGCGATCTTTGTGATCTCGGCAGGCTGGAGAGTAAGATTGCCCGGAAGCCGGATCCACCTCCTGGCCCCGTTGAGAGTCACGCCAAGCGGGGACTGTACCAGGGCCATCAGGATCATGGACAGGATATAGATTTCAAATGCATAAGCCCCATAAATGTGATAGTCAATTCTGGACACAAGAAACATCAGTACGAAGCCGGCGGCTCCGATCAGAGCCTGCTTTGAAAAATAATACATGTCATCCTGCAGCTGCACATCCACCTGCGCTTCATATGCACTGGCACTGTACAGCATCACAAGACCGAAACACATCAGAAATACAATTACAAGCAGCATATCAAAATCAAAATACTGCCCTTTTGCAACACTTTTTCCCAATGCTCTCCGAAGCGCCCCGCCTGATGTTCCGCGCCTTTCCGGTTTTGTCCGGCGGGCGGAGCCTTTATCCGGAGCCGGTTTCGGCGCACGGAGCACTTCTCTTCTTCTGTCGATCACCTTCTGATATTCCCTGTAGCCGGTACGCAGCCCTGTCGGGCGCGCAATCCTTCCCCCTTCCGTCCCGTCTCTGAATCGGTCCGGACGGACCGGGGCCATAGGCTGGGTATCTCCAAAATTATGTGTATTGTTTTTCCTGCGCCCCGCTTTCTTTCCCTGGCGTTTGATGGGCTGCACCGTCCTGCTTCTCATCTGCTTCCCCTCCGCTGGCATATCCCCTGAAAAATTTACTCCGATATAAATATAGAAGGAACCAGTTTCCGGCAAATTGCTCTCCGGTCTGATCCCTCCTGCAAAGATAATCGGGGTGACAGGATTCGAACCTGCGACCTCACGGCCCCCAGCCGTGCGCTCTAACCAAACTGAGCCACACCCCGCTGACTAATACATTATATATAATTTTCTCCCAAATGTAAAGCGGAACATTTTTTTATTTTTATCCATACTATAATTATGAAGATCATCCCTTCTCTTTTCGGGGAAGGAAACACATGAAAGGAGCAGCCAAAATGGCGAATTGTCAGAACAATATGCGCTGTCCGCGCTGGCAGTCCATGCCGTCCTCTTCTCCTGTTTCAGACGGCAGGCAAATGGATGGATGTCCGAATACCCGCAATGATTTTCTCGAAGGAAAACCTTTAGCTATGGCATATGTCCCCTGGCAGCAATGGAAAGAAATCTATGAGCCGTGCCAGGGCTTCCAGCAGGGCACGATTTTCAGAGAACTCGACAAACCATTTCTCTGGAAAGGAGGACGGTGCCGATGAACAGACCCGCAAACCGCAGAGAACTTCTGACCTATATCAACCACGTCAGCTTTGCTGTAGATGAAGCAAAACTTTATCTCGACACACACCCCTGCGACAGGAAAGCACTTTCATATTTTCAGGAAATGAGTCAGAAACGGAACGAGGCCTTAAAAGAATACGCTTCGGCATACGGACCTCTCACCATTGATACTGCAGACCGTTCCTGCACCGAACGCTGGAACTGGATCAACGAGCCATGGCCGTGGCAGGAAGGAGGATGCTGATTTATGTGGAATTATGAAAAAAGACTGCAGTACCCGGTAAAAATCACGCAGACAAACCCTAAAATCGCACAGATCATCATTTCGCAGTTCGGCGGGCCTGACGGAGAACTGGCCGCTTCCATGAGATATCTCTCGCAGAGATACACTATGCCGTATAAGGAAGTGACAGGGATACTGACTGATATCGGCACGGAAGAGCTGGCCCACATGGAAATGATTTGTGCCATCGTGTATCAGCTCACTAAGGATCTGACCCCGGATGAAATCGAGCGCTCCGGTTTCGGCCCTTATTATGTGGATCACACACTTGCCCTCTGGCCCCAGGCAGCAAGCGGCACGCCGTGGACTGCAACCGTATTCCAGTCAAAGGGCGATCCTGTCACCGACCTGCATGAAGACATGGCGGCAGAGCAGAAAGCCCGCACAACATACGATAATATCCTGCGCCTTGTCAAGGATCCTGAAGTGTGCGAACCCATCCGCTTTTTAAGAGAGCGAGAGATCGTACATTACCAGCGTTTCGGCGAAAGCCTCCGTATCGTACAGGAAAAACTGGACAGCAGGAATTTTTACGCTTTTAATCCAGAATTTGACAAATGAAACAGAGGGGGCCGGCAGTCCGGCTCCCTCTTCTGCTGTAAAAACTCATCTGTTTATCGACATTTTGTCCGTTGTTATTTCTGTCCCAGAGTAACATCAAGAGTCTGCTCTTCATATTCTCCATCAGGCTGGGGCACCTGTATGGTCAGCGCCACGCTTTCTCCTTTGGCATAATACTGCAGTTCTTCCTGAAGTGCCTCCATATTGGAAACTGTAGTTCCATTAATGGCTGTAATAATGCATCCCTTGGACATACCGGCCTCATCAGCGCCGCCGCCGGATATCACCTCCGACACATAGACACCTTCCGGCATCTCCAGCTGCTGTGAAAATGCATCTGACACGCTGATACCTTTGATGCCAAGAGCTCCCTGGTCTGCTTCCGCAACCTTCTCTTTTGTCTCCTGATTCATAAGCTGCTGAATAAGATCTTTTACATCACTGATCGGGATTGCATATCCAACACCCTCAACACTGTCGCTGACAAGCTTGGAGGAATTGATTCCGATCACTTCTCCGTTTGCGTTGACGAGAGCGCCGCCGCTGTTTCCGGGGTTAATGGCTGCGTCCGTCTGTATCAGTTTGACACTGCTTTCCTGCGTCTGACCGGTCCGGGTATCCGTCGTGCTGACAGACCGGTTGAGCGCACTGATCACGCCGGTTGTAACAGACTGTCCGTATCCGAGTGCATTTCCTATCGCGATGGCAGGTTCTCCCACCTGAAGTTCTGTAGAATCGCCGAGTGTGGCAACTGAAATCGAATCCAGCGTATCATCTGAGATTTCATCCAGCGGCACTGCGATCACCGCAACATCATAATCAGCATTTGTACCTTTGATACTGGCTTCAACGCTCGTCTCATCATTAAAGGTTACTGTAAGGGTGTCGCTGCCCTCTACTACATGGTTATTAGTCACAATGAGGATTTCAGAGTCGCTCTGACTGATAATGATTCCTGTACCTGCCCCTTCCGTCTCCTGCTGGTATGTGCCGCCGAAGAAGCTCTGCACCTCTTCCACTGTCATGCTCGTGATAGATACAATAGAAGGCATCACATTTTCAACAATACCCGATACATCCGAGGTCACGACACTGCTGCTTGTGGAGAGCGGCGTGGAATTGCTCACCGTCCTGGATGAGCCCGAAGTATTCGACGACGTACTATTCAGGCCGAGCAGCCGTGTCCCCGCCATGTTGGAAGCCAGGAACACCGCGCTGGACACAACTCCGAAAAGGATAGCCAGCCCTCCGACCGCCACAGCTTTCGGGACGGACCGTCCTGATTTTTTCTTTTCCGGCTTTTCCGGTTCCGGCTGCGGACCGGGTTCATATCCTCCATACTGATAATTTCCGTTCATTCCATCCTGGTTATAATAATTATATTGATTTTCCATAAAATTACCTGCTTTCTTTCTCCGGCCCCGTGGCCGGATCCTTTCTTAATTTATGGCTATATCATAATCCCGGAATGTGATAAAACTGTGTTCATTCATTTAACAAATCTTGAAAAAGAAGCACAGACACCAAACGTGAACTGTGCTTCTCCACATACTCGTCCGATCAGAGATCTATGAAATCAATCTCATAATCATCTTCATCCTGTGATTTCTTTCTGCCTTTTCTGGTTTTCTTTATATTCCTTGTCTGCTCCTGAACGGCCGGTTCTTCCTCATAATCGTCTTCTTCGTCATCATAAATGCCGTCGTCAAATTCATCGCTGTCATAATCATCTTCTTCGCCGTAGCCGTCTTCGTCGTCATAGTCGTCAAACTCGTCGTCATAATAATCATCTTCATCAGCGTAGTCGTCAAATTCATCCTCTTCATCCTTTAACGACGTCTGCTTTCCGGCTTTTTTCTCTTTCACCGGCTCTTCATCTTCAAAGGGGATGTCATACTCGTCATAAAGATCATCCAGTTCCTGATTGCGGTGTACCAGTTTTACTGCAAATATGATCATAAGAATCAGAAGAAGAAGGATCACAGCCGCAGCTGCCAGCAGGAAGATCACGGCATGTTCCTCAACAAATTTTCCTACCCCTCCCGGAAGTATGGAACCAGAAGATTCTGTCTCTGTCTCCGCCGGAAGAGTATAACTCTGATATGTTCCGTCTTCTGTATCATACTGATACAGTCCCCTTTCTCCGGTACGCGTATTTAAGGCGTAGATCAGATAATATCTGCCTGTCTCCGGATTTGACCATGTAGAGTATTCCATGTCAAGACCGGTAAGGTTTAATCCCACCTCCTGATATCCTTCCGGCATAGTCATGCCTTCCGGCTCCGGCAGCGGAATGATAGACGTAGTACCGGAGATACTCAGTTCCACATACGGCTGGAACGTGGCATCCTCTGAATTGAACAGGAAAAATGCGCCTGCTCCCGCGGAATCGACAAGATATCCTAAATAAACCCCCGCGTCGTTAGCGACAAATTTGCGTTCCCCTCCATTAAATGTCTGGGTCGCCTCATAGTAGCCCACCGGGATATCTGCTGAAGTAAACGCCTCCGAAAAATTGTAATCTACGCCGTTGACCGTCACAACGATATCTGTAGCAGTCTCCGCAGTCTCAGTCCCCGAAGCGGTTGAAGGCTCAACAGAAGTAGTGCCGTCATCTGCGGCATTGATCGTAATCGTAGAACTTCCTTCCGTCAGATTCAGCGTATCTCCTGAAGCTACAGTTGCCGAACTGTCACTCACTGTAATCTTTGTCTCGCCTGCAGTCAGCGCCCGGAACTGAACCGTGGATCTGAGTTCGCTGCTACTGCCTGTGCCAGTATAAGTCAGTGTTCCCGAACCATCAGCCTCAAATCCGTCTCCGCTGACAAATTCAATAGCCGCCGTATCATAACTCATTGTTACACTGACATCCCCGACCGAATCGCCCTGGCTGCGGACCACAAGGTCAATACTTACGTTTTCTCCCACCTTTGTAGACGGATCCGTAAACAGCAGCCTTCCGTTTGCCGCAAAAGCAGTCAGGCTGAACATGGGAATCATAAGACATAAGGCAAGAAATGCTGCAGCTGTTTTTTTCAATGCTTTCATGTAAATACCCCTTCTTTTGTGATAAATTACTTTCGTAACTGACACATTCCTGTCAGATATACTCGTTTATTATCATACACGGTTTAAGGGAAAAAGTCCAGAATAATGTATTGATTACAAACTTTCTGTGCTTCCCGTTCCATCATCAGTCCCAGAGGAGCCGCCTCCGGCGTTTTCTCCTCCATTTTCGTTTCCGCCGCCGCTGCCGTCTCCGGTTTCTTCACCGCCTCCTGAGCCACTGCCCTCGGGCGGTTTTTCCTGTGCCGGCGGCGTATCCTGTCCGCCTGTTCCCTCGCCGCCGCCCGGTGTCTGTCCGCCGCCCGGCGTTTCATCTGACGTCGAAGAACCGGGATTGGTATTGCTGCTGTTTCCATTTCCGCTGCCCTGGCCTCTGCTGCCTGAACTTCCTGAACCGCTGCTGTAGTCTCGGCCGCTGTCCGAACCGGAGCTTCCGCCCGCAGAACTGACCGTATAGGCGATATTGCTGCTCAGCTTCTGAACAGTGGACGACGGCGTGTAGCCCTCTGTGCCGAACAGAAACTGATGGAGTTTCGTCACATTAGATGCCAGATCCTGAGGGATCACAATACTCCCCAGACCGGAAACCGTATCCGTACTTTTATCAAAGGGAAAGCCCTCATTTCCGGCAAGTGTATACTCGCTGTATGCCGTCGCATAATTCATGATCTCGCCAAGGGTAAGGCTGGTCGAAACCTGAGGGAATACTTTGTCGATTATACTGTTGATAGTAAGCAGATCCGTGGTCTTTGCCTTTTCCACCATCTTCTCGATCACAAGGCGCTGCCGCTCTGTACGGGTAAAGTCTCCCCCGGCCGTGGAACGGATCCTTGCATATGTGGTAGCCTGTGTGCCATCCAGCAGCTGGAGTCCGCTCTGTGTCACAGGATGTGCTTCTTTCCCTGCTGAATTCGCCGTTTCATTGAGGAATTTATTGAGATACTGCACCTCTTCCTCTTTCACATCGATCTCCACGCCTCCCAGAAGATCAATGGCATCCGCGATCGCGCCGAAGTCCACCGTCACATAATCCTGAATATCCAGATCCAGGTTCATGTTCAGCATATTGATGGCCTGCACCGGCCCGCCGTAACTGTAGGCTGCATTGCACTTCTGATAGGTGCCTTCTGATAGATCAAGGAGTGTATCCCGGTATACCGAAACCATTTTAATCTCCTTTGTCTCATTATTCAGACTGGCCACAATAATACAGTCCGTCCTGTTTCCTTTTCCCAGATTGCCATCACGGGAATCCACGCCAAAAAGGGCTATATTCGTATAGCCCTCTCCCAGATCCAATTCAGCATTCTGCTTTACTTCCTGATTAATTATAAGATCTTCCGCCGCAATCTCCTGGGTATCGATCTTACTCCACTTCGCCGCAACAAAGCCTCCGGCGGCAAGAGTCAGGCATACAAGCACTCCCGCAAAACACACAAGCACTTTCTGCCAGTTTTTCAAACGTGTAAACCAGTTACCCCTTTTTCTTCTGGCGCGTTTCATCCCGCGTCTTCTTACGTTCTTTGCCATGATTTAACATCCCGTTTTTTAATCACATTTACTGTTATCAGATCCGTCTGCCTTTATCTTTTTTCAAACCATTTAAAAATATGCAAAGATTCCGGCTGTTTCTTGCTCATACGAAATAGAATAACATATACATTCATCAAATGTAAATAGTAAAAATCCTTGAGTTTCCGCAGAATTATCCCCCTAAGATAAATCTGCTGTTAGCGTCGGGCGATTTTCGCCATTCAGAGTCGGATTAAAAACGCCAATCTCAGTCAATTTAAAATCGCCAATGCATCATGTATGTTATTAACAGTTACGCATTTTTATACTCCGTATGTTTTGCGAT